>CAITIQ010000563.1 GCA_903892415.1 uncultured delta proteobacterium
AGTCATTCCACCGGAGGTGGATGCATCAACAAGAATGACTCGAGCCCTCTGCCAAAGAACCCGCCGAAGGCCCCGATGAAGCTTCGACTGGCTCGAGTCATTCCACCGGAGGTGGATGCCGGAGGCCCTTACGCGAAAGTTCACGCGCTCACGGCGGAGTGGTGGGGTCATCTCCGACTTCGAGTCGGGCGTCACCAAACGTCACCGTCATGCCGCCTTCGGACGAGAGCTTGGCCTCGAGCGTCTTGGCGCGAATCAACGTGCCGTCGCTGACGCGGCCGGCAAGGGTGACTGTATCGGCGTCAATTTCACCGGCCAGCTCGCCGTCGGAGGTGAGCGTCGCCACCTTGATCCGCCCGGAGACGAAGCCGGTTTGGGTCACCGCTAGCGAGGGGCTGGAGACGTCCCCAGCGATTCTGCCGCGCACGAGCACAGCGCAGCTCGAGAACATCGACCCGCGAAACTCCGTGCCGTCCTCGACAACCGTAACCTTCGTGCCGCCATCTTTGGTTGAGCTCATGGTGCTTCCGTTCGTTCGCTAAGGTTGATGTCGAGTTACTTGGACTGCGTGATCGAGACACGCAGTTTGCTACCGCGCTCGATGGCGAAGACTGTCTTGCTGGGGTGTTGTTCGACGGTGCCAGAGATGGCGCCGCCGTTGCAGACGATCAGCCGCGCAGCGCCCGCGATGGTGGGCGCTTCACGCTCGAAGATGCCGCCCTCAACGATGATGTTTCCGGGGCCGCGCACCTTGCAGCCGTGCAGCCTGCCTGGTGCGCCGACGGTGAGCTCAGTACCTTCCCCCAGGGTGATCGAGCAGTTCTCGAACTGACTCTCGATCACCACCACGCTGCCTGAGTTAAACTCGAGCGTGGCGTTGCGCAGCGTATCGCCGCGACCGAAGTAACGCCGGGTGGTGGCGATTGGATCGATCTTGCCGCCGCTGAGGAAGGTGAGCGCCTCTGCGCCGGTAAGGCTCGGTTGGCCTTCTCCCTGCTGGCCGACATCGAGCGAATCCACTCGCGTATTCAGCAAGATCGCCTGCTGCCAGATGGCGCCCCAAACCTTGGCCCGCGAGAGATCGGCCTCGGTCAAATTGGACTCGGTGCAGATGGCGCGACGCAGATCCGTGCGCGAGAGGTTGGCGCCTTTGAGGAAGGCGCCGGTGAAGTTGACCTGGCTCAAGCTCGACCCGACGAAGGAGACCGACTCCGCCAATACGCCGGTCATGTCGGCCCCATCGAAGGTCGCCTCGTCGAGCTGGGCGCGCTCGAGGTTGGCCCCGGCGAAGTTCGCGCCGCGAGCATCGGCTCGCGAGAGTTTGGCGCCACCGAGGTAGGCCTCACTGAGATCGGCGTGAGCCATATTGGCGTTCGACAAATCCGCCTTGGCGAAGTTGACCGAATCCAGCTCGGCGTTGGTCAGACGAGCACCGTCGAAGATCGCGTCTTGCGCCGAAGCTCCCTCGAGGTTGGCGCGCGTGAGGTTGGCGCCAGTGAGGTTCGCGCGGTCGAGCTTGGCCGAATCGAGCTCGGCTTTGTCGAGGTTGGTGTCGCGCAAATCGGCGTCGACCAGGTAGGCCTCACGCAGGCTCGCGTTGCGCAACACCGACCCGCGCAGCTTGGTTTGCGCGAGGTTGCAGCCGGTAAGATCCGAGCGCGAGAAGTCCACCCCTTCGAGCGTGAGCTGCGAAAGATCGAGACCACGCAGGTCTCGCTGCGACAGCTTGCCTCCTTGTTTCGCTAAGCGGACAACATCGTCACGCGTCAAATCGGCCATGGATAAAGGTCCTCCTCTCTACCTGACTGCTTGCTCTGCCAACGCCTTGCGCTCCGCCTCTTCGAGGAAGGAGAGCAGGGCCTGTACACGCTGATGAAATGCAAGCTTCTCGAACTCGTTGGCGCGCTCGACTTGCCCGAGGCGCGCCAAAACCAAATTGATGTCGGCCACCACGAGCCCGCGCGCCCGCCGCAGCTCGCGACGCGTCGCCGTGCCGGCGCTGCTCGCGTCGTAGGCTTGGCTCAGCCGCATCAGCTCCTCGGTGAGCGTGCGCAGCCGCTTGCGTTCAATGGTGCGACCGCGCTCCGGCGAGGTCTCCGACACGAGCTGCCGGTACTCACGAAATCGAGCCACGATGCGCCCGGCGATCGCGAGGGGAATGTTTGCAAACTCCGCGATGTCCTTGTCGCGCGATACGTAGAACAGCCCCAGCGAAGCCATGCCGGTCTCGTAAATGCGGTCGAGCGCGAGCCGGTTGAGCCCCTCCACCTTCGATAGCAGCGCGCGCACCAAAAGCGCCTCTCGTTGATTGCTCTCGGTCTCCAGCGCGAAGGCCTCCGGGAAGAAGGCGATCAGCTCGCTGTAGCCGTCGATCAAACGCTCGCGCCGTTCACCGCGCACCGCCTCCTGCTTGTCCCCCTCCGGCTTGGCGGCATCGAGCGCGTCGACGAAGCGTTGTAGCTTGCCGACCAACTCGCTGTAGCCCATGCCCTGCGCCGAGCGCAGGATCGCCCGCATCGCCGGACGACAGCTGTCCACCCAAGCGCCATGCGGTTCACCGAGCCGCACCTCGATCATGAAGTCGCGGATTGGCTGCGCATTGGCGACCACGAGATCGTCGAACAGCCCTTTGGCCTGCGCCTCGTCGAAGACGTTCTTGCTGGTATCTTGCGACGCCGTCTGATTCGCCGGTGCCGGCGTGGGTTCGCCGGTCACAAGAATGGCGTCAAAGCCTGTCTCCACCTCATCGAGCAAGCGCTGAAACTCGGAGCGCGGACCAGCGTCGAGCTCGGTGATCTCGGTTGGAGGAGGAGGCGGACGAATGGTGTCGTTGGTGGGGTCCCGCTCTTCGCTCGCCTCCTTCGGCTCGGGCGGCGGGCTGCTGCTCTCGCTGCTCTCTGCCGCGGGCGGAACGGCGACCGCCGAGTGCGCCGTCGAGCCGGACACGCCGCGTATGGTCGAGCGCAGCTCTCCGTCTTTCGCTGCGGCCTTGCGCTTGGGTACGCGTTGCTTGGCGGTGACAACCTTAGCCTTGTTGCGATCGGAGACCCACTCCTCGGTGCGGGCAGGAACGACTGCGCCACAAGAGCCGCAAAATCTGGCTCCGTAGTCGACGGCGGCTCCACAGGCGTCGCAGGCGGCCATAAGGGAGAGCGACGATACCAGGCGATCGCCGCTTGAGGCAGCCCCAGGATTCGGCTTCGCCGAATGGCAGACTGCGGACCGAAGTCACATCAGCGCGGCGCGCAGGAATCACGCTGTTTCCGGGTGCTCTTTACTCCTGGGGTCGTCCCTTACGCGCACACCTCGTTGATTTTTCTTGCACTCGCCCGCCCAAGCTTGCGCTCCCCATCAGAGAACGCCCGCGCGAGCCAACGCCATCCCAACGCTCGCGCTCAGCCCGTTCACCACCAAACTCAAGAGCAACGCCCGGCGCACGGCGAAGGCGCGCAGAAACAAGGCTTCCGCGAGGATCGCGAAGCTCTCCGCCACGGCCAGCCGCACAAGGATGCCGGCGTCAGGGAGCAACCACGGAACCACGAACCACACGACGGGATGGGTGAGCGCGCTCGGTCCCAACGCTGCAAACGCACGTTCACCAAGCGATAGAGGCGTGGCTGCGCTTCGCTTGATGGCGAGCCAATAGAGCGGCGCCTCGATCGCCTGCGTGAGGCCAAAGGCTACGAGCCAACGCATGGGCCCCCCAACCTCGGCTGCTCGATCGCCCCGAGCACGGCGCGCCCTTCGACGAGCAGCAGCGCACAGGCGATCAGCTCAATATGTCCGTGAAAGACGGCCGCTCTGAGATAGCCGGAGCGAGCGTCTCCGAGATCGGCAAGCGCCCACACCATCACGACTGCGGCAAAAATCAGCGAGAGCCACACGACGAGGACGCCGCATTCCGCAATCATGGCGCGATAGCTACTTACAAACGATCGTGGCCCGCGCTCTCGAGCTTGCTCGGGGATCACGCGCAACCACAGCGCGTAGTGAGCGGCTTGCGCGAAGGCAAAAAGCCCGACGAGACGCAGGCCCCATGGCGAAGCAACTCCCGGCGCCAAGACGGCCAGGTGATAACGCAACCCTGCGATGCCGCTCGGACTAGCCGGAGCTGCACGGAGCGCCGAGTCAAAGACGCCCGTGAGGAAGCCCAAAGCGACGGCAGCGCCTAGCAGGCCTAGCGCGCGCGGCGCCAATGACGAGTGCTTTCGCCAAGCGACGAACAACAGCATCGCAATCAGGTTGTGGGCGTGCGCAAAAACGAGCGCCGCCACGCGTGGCCAGGCGAAGCAGCTGAGGGCCAACGGTGCGAGCAGCAGCCCACACGCAAGCTTCTTCGCCCATGGGCCGCGGCTGACGATGACGCAGGCGAGCGCCGCCAACACGCCCCAGGCGACCTCGTTCCTCCACGTACCGAGGGCCAGCAGGGGCACGCCACAAACCAAAAGCGGCCAGCGCCGATGCAGCCCTGGGCGAAGTACGAGGTAACGAAGATCCGCTAGAACATGGGGCACGCCAAACAGAATCGGCCCGATCGCCAGGGACCAAAAAGGCGCGCCCAGGGCGCAGGCGAGCGAGATCGCTAGCCCCAGAACCCCCAGCAGAAGGACCCGCACCTCACGATGCCGAGCCCACCTGCCCGCGAACGGTCCCAGCGTCGCATAGGCTGCGCGCCGGAGGCCATCGAGCGGAGTTAGCAGCGCCTCCACGTTTGCTACGCGCGGCGCCGACGAGCGACCATCGCCAACCCGGCCAGAGCCGCGAGGGACAGCGAGCCCGCCGCGACCTTGGTGCCCAAGCCGTTCACAGAACAACCACCTGCCTCGTCCTCCGATACGCATTGGCCGTCGGCGTCGCACACGCCGGCACCGCCATCGTTCATATCGCAGACGTCGCCCTCCTCTTTGCCGTCGCAAGGCTCATTCGGCACGTCGGCGTACACCGCCGGGGAAATACTCATCACAAGCAGGGACCAGAGAATCGCGCTTCGCTTCATTCCCTCAGTGTCGACTCAAGTAAGTGCGTGGGCGAATTTCTAGCAATCGATGGGAGCCGAAGGTGGGGGATCGAGTAGTCGTTAAGCAAAGACAAAGCCTGTCCCACTGTTCGGCTTCGCCGAATGGCAGTCTTCGGAACTTCCTTACGTCAGCGCAGCGCGCCTGAACTAGGCTGTTCCGTAATGATCGAGAAGCTCCTCCCCTGCTTAGGCCCGTCCCGTCCGCTTGGGGGCATCGTTGATTTTGCTCGCGCTCGCCGGATGTGGTGATAGCGGAAGCTCTTCCGCCAACGGCGGCAGCGGCGGCAACGACGGCACCGGCGCAAGCGCCGGCAGTCAAGCCACCGGAGGCTCCGGTTCCGGCGCGAGCAATCCCGGCACAGGCGGCTCCGCAGCTGGCGGCAACTCCAGCACCGGCGGTAACTCCAGCACCGGCGGCAGCTCGCCTTGCGCTGGCGCTCCCGCGGTCTCCTTCGCCAACGACATCCAGCCCTTGTTGGTCGAGGGTTGCGCCTTCTCCTCTTGCCACGGTGGCGCCATGCCCGACGCCAACCTGGACCTCACCGACGGCAACGTCTACGACGAGCTGGTCAACGTGGCGACGGCGCAATGTGGCGGCGCGCGCACCCTGGTCGTGCCCGGCGCGCCCGAGGACAGCTACCTCATCAATAAGCTGCGCGGTGAAGACATGTGTGGCGGCGTCAACAGCAAGAAGATGCCGCGAACGCTGCCAGTGGGTGCCTCCGCTCCACCCTGGACCGAGACCGAGACCGCGCTGATCGAAGCCTGGATTTGTGGCGGCGCGCTCGATAACTGAGCTTCGTCATTTTCCGAGGGCTCGCCCGTCCTGACTCGTGGTAGGGTCCGCGGCCTCGCACGAGTGGCGGAATTGGCAGACGCACCGGATTTAGGTTCCGGCGCCGCAAGGCGTGGGGGTTCAAGTCCCTCCTCGTGTACCAGCGCTGAAGAGAGAGCGTAGCCTCCCCCCGCGGGGGACCGGCTTTGCTAGCGTGGCGCGCATGCGCGCTTCTCTCACCGGCTTCACCCTCGTCCTTCTCACCTCGGCCAGTTCGGTTTCGGCCGCGCCCTTCTTCAAGGAGGTCGGCAACCCGTTCGGTACGCAGCTGTGCGCGGATACGCAAGAGGGCTGCTGGACGAACTACCTGCGCATGACCGACATCGACGGCGACGGCGATCTCGACCTTTTGCTGCCCAACGCTGACGGCTACTTCGATAAGGGCGAGCCTCAGCCGTTTGCCGTCTACCTCAATGACGGCGTTGGCAACTTCAGCGACGGCTCCAACGCGATCGTCGGGCTTTACACCGGCTACGTCCGGCAAATCGCTGTCGGCGACGTGGACGGGGACAACGACGTGGACCTCTACATCCCCGCGGCGTGGGGCGACGCCGACGTGTTGCTGCTCAACGACAACGGCACCTTCATCGACAACGCCGCGACCCACTTGCCCGGCCTGCAATCCTTCGCCGGCGCCACCCGCTTCGGCGACGTCGACAACGACGGCGATCTTGATCTGCTCGTCACCGAGGGCTGGGCGATGCCTGCCACCCAGCCGGTGCACCTCTACCTGAACGACGGCAGCGGCCACTTCACGGAGGCCAACACGCTGCCCAGCGGAGCGGCCAGCGGCGAGCCGATCGACCTCGATTTGTTCGATGCCGACGGAGACTTCGATCTGGACCTGCTCGTCGATATGCACGGTGAAAGCGCGCTCTTTTGGCTCAACGATGGAGCCGGCACCTTCAGCGAGGCCGCCTACCCCGCACAGAGCGGTCTCAAGTATGGGCCCGTCGCCTGCGACGTTGACGGCGACGGAGACCTCGACGTTTGGACCGACAACGCCGGGCCCAACTACACCGAAGCACTGCTGATCAACGACGGCGCAGGCGTCTTCACCGACGAGACCGCCGCGCGCGTGAGCGGCAACGTCAACGGCGCCGACGACAACATCGTCGCCTGCATCGATATCGACGGCGACGGCGACTTCGACGCGGCCATCGGCTCGCTCTCCGCCACCGAACGCGTGCTGATCAACGACGGCAGCGGCAACTTCACCCTCGAGCCCGACTCCTTCCCCAACATCGGCGACGGCACCTTGTGGTTCGAGTTCGGCGACATCGACGGCGATGGACGGCTTGATTGCGCGACAGCGCAAGGCGAATCGAGCTCGCTCGATCGGCTCTACACCGGGACCACCAACACCGCAGTAGACACCGTCGCACCGAGCTTCCGCTTGATCGAGGCTTTGAGCGGCGTGGTCGCAGAGCAAGAGCCCGCGCTGCGTTTTGCCGTGGTGGACAACGCCACCACCGACGAAGGACCGCGCCTCAGCGAGGCCTTCGTGCGCGTCACCATCTCCGGCGAGGAGCAAGACGTGCCGGCCCGCTTCGTCGGTGGCGACCTCTATCGCGCCGAGCTGCCCGCTGCCGCGCTGGGCACGACGGTTAGCTACGTGGTGTGCGCCACCGATCGACAAAACAACGCCGCCTGCTCCGAGCCGCTCAGCTATGAGGTCGGCGGCTCCGGTGCAGGCGGGAGTGGGGGCAGTGGCAGCGGCGCCGGCGGCAATAGCGGCGGGCAAGGCGCTGGCGGCAACGTTGATGACGACGGTGGTTCGGAGGAGGGCTGTGATTGCGCCCTCGCAGCGCCGCCGGCCTCACGCAGCGGCGCGCTGCTATTGGCCGGCCTCGCGCTCACGCTAAGCGGCGCACGTCGCTTGCGCCGCCGCAGCTGAGCAACCGATCAATCGGGGGGCGGGTTGGTGCGGTGGTCGAGGTACTGCGCAACGATTCGCCCTAGTTGGTCGGAGATCTTGCGGTACCGGGTACCGGAGGCCGCATCGACCATCGAAGCGCCCCAGCTGTAGGTGATTTCGATCTCGTCGAGCAGCTTGCCTCGACTGTCTGTGATCTGTACGGCCATGGTGATCACGCTCGCGCTCTTGGCGATCCACGCGTAGTAGCCGGGCTCCATGAAGGTGATGTGAGGCTTGATCACGAAGGGCCCCTCGGCCACGTCAGCATCATCCACCCCTTCGTCGAACTCTTCCTCTGCCGACAACTTGCGTGGGGCCGGCTCAGGCTTTTTCGCATCGGTCGGCGGCTCGCTCTTCGGCTCGGGCTCCACCGCGACGTCGCCCAAGAAGGCTCGGTGCCGGAGCGGCGGCGCGACACTCTTGCCGAGCGCTAACTCGCGAAACAGGCTGGCCCCCGCGGCCTGCTTCTTCTTCTTGGCCTTCACCTTCAGACCGCTCTGACGGGCCGCTCGCACCAGATTCTGGTGGAAGCGATCCCCGACCGCCTCCTTGTCCTCATCGAAGCTGGCCGCCGACTCATCATCCTTGTCGGCTACGTACTCATCCTCGGTCTTCGACCCGATGCGCAGATCCGTGTAGTCGATGGGCGTAATGTAGAAGCGGTTTTTGCCGACAAAAGGATTGGGTTCGGCCTGCTCGATGACGACCCAGGGGTAGCTCGTCGCGCACCCCGTGAGCAAAGTCGCGAGCAGTGCGACCTGGAACCAAAAGAAAGCCTTCAGCATACGGTGGACCTCGTTCCGTCGATGTACCGCCGCAGCCTATTCAACTTCCCGTCGAGAAGCTGCTTCGTCCAACCGATCAGACCTCGAGGACGCGGACGGTCGGGAAGTGGCGTTGCAACCGGGTAAGGTCCGCTAAGTCCGAGGTGTAGACGATGCCACCGCCACGCAAAGCCGCCGAAGCCATCACGACGGCGTCGGCGAGGGTCGACCCTTTGATAGCGCCGAGCGCTTCTCCGGCAGCGCGACATAGGAGCGGGGGCATCTCTTCCACAACTACCGCAGCGAGAATCTGTTCCCGCATATCGGTGCGACCGCGCCACCACTCGACGTAAACCACGGCCGGAACGATCGGCAAGAATCCACGTCGAACAATATTCTGAAACGCCTCTAGCGCTCGTCGCTTGCGTCGTTCAAGAGCGATTAGCATTCCCGTGTCGAAGATGAAGGTCACGCTGCGCGCCGCCGCGTTTTGCGCCCTCCCGCGTTGGGAGAGAGAGCTGGCTCTCCTCGCCACTCGGCTTCGATGCTGGCGATGACCTCGTCGGTGAGAGGCGGCGCGCCGCAGTGCCGAAAGAACGCTTCCGCCGCGACGAACTTCACCTCGCGCGCGGCAACCTCTGCCAAGAACGCAGACACATTGCCTTGATGCCTGCGTGATGCGAGCGCCTTGAGGTCTCTCAGCGTGGCTTCGTCGAGGGAGAAGCTCGTGGTTTTGGTTTTCCCGGCACGCATAATGGCATTGTAGCACAGCCTGAGGGCTTGCTCGACGACGGGCCCGTTCTCCTAACGAGGCTGCGTCCCTCTCCTACCGACGCTCCTCCCCAGATCGATCGACCCGCATCGGGTAGCGGATGCGCACCGAGGCAGGGGCCGCAGCGTCCACGGGCTGGCTCCCGGGCAATACCCCATAGTGCTTCGGCCCGCAGTCGATGCAATCGGGGCCGGCAACGGCAGCGTTCGCCGGGAAGGTCGGATTGAGCTCGCGCAGACAGCCATCGACGACGGGCTCGCTGGGCGCGCGAACGTCCACCGTTCCCACCGCAAAGTCTATATCGGCGTAGACCTTGGTCACCTCACCCGGCAGCGTGCAGGCGCATACAGCGCGCAACGCCGAAGCCATCGGCGGCTGCATCGCCGCCGCGGTTAGGTGCACTCCGCTGCTCACGTCACGCGCCGGCCATTGCAATGGGCACCTAGCGTCCGCCGCTGGATGACGCGCAAGCGAGCTCGTCCGCGGCTCCCGCGTTCCGTCGTCTGACGCCGCGACCTCCACGTTCGGCTCCGCCCGCGGCCCCGCCGCACAACCAGCCGCAACCAACCCAACCCAAGCAAGACTTCGCACAGCGCGCATCCCGCAGAGACAGCGGTACCGAACCGAAGTTCCCAGCGGAGCTACCGCGCGGTTGGACCTCAACGATGCTAAGTAAATTATGAGGCAGCGCTACGCGGGAGCGAGCTAATGCTCATTCCGGAAAACATCCAAAAAATCCACCGCCCCACTGCCCATAGTTTTCACAAACAATGGCTCCTTCCGAGTTTGTTGTTGCGTACGGATAGGTCCAGGCCTCCAAGCCCGCTACTGGAGTGCAAACGAAGCCCGGGTCACATGCACCGTCGACGCAGAGTGGGCGGAGACAACAGTTCTCGTCCCATGGGGAGTCCGACTCGCCACAGCGCAACACCGCTTCGGTCTCCTCTTGAGAGCAGTTGGAGTTAGGCGAGTCGGTCCGGTTGGGGCCGCAGTTCCCGACGAAACAAGGAGGCGGCGGAACCTCTTCTGCTTCGGAGCAAGGCGTAAAGCCGGGCGTCTCACCAAGGTTTTGATCGTGATTGCGTACCCAATAGCGCTCTCCGCCTTCGTTTTGAACGCAAGCCAATAACGGTATATCGAAGTCGTCACCCGAGGAGCACAGCTCAAGTACCACAGACTCTTCGGTATCAAGGCAATCGCCCTTAGCAAGCTGGCGAACGCCAACCAAGATGGTCGGCGAAAACCCGTCCTCACACTCGACCAACGGCTGATCTTTGGTTTCAGTAGCCGAGTCGCCGCAGGCGGCCAAGGCGAGCAGCAACGCTGCAAACGTCCGTGTGGTCTTCATGGATAAGCCGCCTTAAGGAAGGTGATTTTGCCAGAAGCCGTGGGCTCAATTGAGCATACAGAGGAATCGACAGTTAGCAACTGGCAAAATAACAGACCCAATCAATCGAATCCGTTCGCGGCCCGTTCTCCTCTCTCCTCTCTTTCCCCGCTCTCCCACGTGCCCGTGCCCGTGCCCGTGCCCGCTCTTACTTAACTATCCCCCCATTACCCATTACGTACCGCTCCGACCTTCACGCGAAACTCCTTCTTGGGCGCTATCGTGATACCGCGAAACTCGCCTTCTACCTTTGCGCCCTCGGCGAGGGTCAGGTCCAAGCGACGCAGCAGCTCGGCTAATACGATACGCATCTCGAAGGTGGCAAAGGCAACGCCGATGCACGTTCGTCGTCCGCCGCCAAAGGGGAAGAAGGTATTGGTTGAGGGCGAGCTATCCTCGAGGAAGCGCTCTGGTCGGTATTGCTCGGGGTTGGGCCAAGAATCGGCGCGGCGATGGGCCAAGGCGACACACGGCCAGACGATGGTTCCCGGCGGTAAGCTCCAATCGCCGAGTTCCACCGGGCGGCGCAAGTGCCTACCGACCGCTGGCGCAATCGGCGTTAGGCGCATCGCCTCTTTGATCGCGGCCTCGGTGTAGACGAGCTCTTGGGCGCGCGTTGCGACGACTGGACCGCCGCCGAACACGCGATGGATCTCGTCGAGCACGCGCTGATGCGCCGGGCGATTGGCGAGCAAATGGGCGAGCGTCCAGGTCAGCGTATTGGCCGTGGTCTCGTGCCCGCCGATCAAGAGCGTCACCAACTCATCGACGATGCCATCGATTTCCATCGACGTGCCGTCTTCATAACGAGCCGTGGCCAAGAGCGCGAGCACGTCCTCGCGGCCTTCTGTTCCGTGAGTGCGCGCGTGCTCCACTTTGGAGCGCAACACAGCGATCACCTCGTTCTTGGCGTCGGCCCAGCGTTCCCAAGGCAAGAGTGCTGGTCTGCTACTATTGAGCCGCCTTGACGCCACACCATCCAAAAAAGCGCGCACTCGCGTTGATTTGAGCGCGCTCGCCGCAAAAAAGGTAAGCGGCTGCATAACGCCGTTGAGCCAACGCACCAGCGGCTCGCGCACCTGCTCCGATTCAGCGCCTAACCGCATACCGAAGATGCACTGCAACACCACATCGAGCGTGATGGTCTGCAATAGCTCGTGCACCTCGAGCGTATCCCCCGGACGCAACCTCTTCGCCTCGCGCGCGGTGATCTCTTGGATACCAAGCGCATAGCTGCGCAACCGCTCGCCGTGCAGCGGCGGCATCAGCAGCTGACGGTCGCGCTTGTGCTCCTCGCCGTCCAAGAACAAGAGCGAGCGCTCACCAATGTTGGCTGGGAAGGCCTGCTGAGCCTGCTCGTAGTCCTCGGCCTTGAGCGCGAAGATCTGCCGCACGAGCGCCGGATTGCTCGTCACCACGCGCGGTGGATCAAACGGTAGCTGCAAGGTAAAGCTGTCCCCGAAGCGCTCCGAGCACTGCTCTAAAAAGCCATACGGGTCGGCGCCAAACTTCATCGCCTGGACGATCGGTAGTTCACTCGGGCCGGGAGGAAGACTCATCGTGAGCTCGCTTTCTGCGCGCACAACGCTAGGAGCGAATGCCTTTTGTCGCAACCGGCGGGCGTCGAGGGAGGCGCAGGTTCTGCGCATTAGACGCTAATAATTCGTTTAGCGCCGGGCACCTTCGCTGCGCACGCCGGAATTGCAGCCGGGATGGCTACGGCCCGAGGCTTGCTGAGGCGGCTGCCATGACCGTCCATCGATCTCATCTCCAAGGCTCGATCGAGAGCTTCATGCAATCCAACGTGATGTCGGTTTCGCTCGAGACACCGCTGCGCGAGGTTTCGGCGTTGCTCGACCGGCACAATTCCGCCGAAGGCGGATGCAGCAAACATAATGACTCGGGCCTTTCCGGAGAAAACTCGCCGAAGGCCCCGACCGACGTTCGAAGGCGGCCCGAGTCATTCTCGAGCGTGCCAGTGCTGGAAGGCGAGCACATCGTGGGCGTGGTCTCACGGACGGATTTGTTGCGGCTGGGTCGGCGCGAGGGCGCAGGGCACGGGGCTCCGCTGGCGCCGCTGCCGGCTCGCAGCGCGGGCGAGGTAGCGACGCGACCGGCGGTGGTAGTTACGCCCGGAGAGAGCTTGATGCACGTGGCCGGGATGATGGTCGAGCGGCGCATTCACCGGGTCTTCGTCGCGCAGGAGGGCAAGCTCGTAGGCGTGTTTTCAACGCTGGACTTGCTGCGCGCTATCGCGCATTCGCGGGTGGAGTTGCAGCTCGCCGAGGTGATGTCGAAGCCAGCGTTCACGCTGCCGGTAGCCTCCACCGTGGCGCACGCCACCGACCGATTGGCGCACGCCCATGTATCGGGCCTTTGCATCGTCGATGAAGAGGGCTGGCCGGTGGGCCTGTTCTCCCAACGAGAGGCACTCGCCGCGAGCCACCTCCCAGGCGAATCCTCGGTGGAGGACGCAATGAGCTATGCGTTAGTGTGCCTGCACGGCCAGGTACCGCTCTATCGTGCAGCCTCGCTAGCGGCGAGTTCCCGTGCGCGCCGCGTATTGGTGATTGAGCACCGGCACGTGGTGGGAGTGGTCACGCCGCTCGACTTTGCGCGCGCCGTGAGCCACTGAGGAGCATTGGCGGTTAGGGAGTGGCGGCGGGAGTGAGCTTTTGTTTGAGCCAGCGGCCGAGGAAGTATTTCTTGAGTGGGCCGATGGTCTCTTCGTAGGTGAAGAAGAGGTAGTCCTCGTGAGAAGCGTCCATGGATGTGATCCGGGACGAGCCGTTGAGTTCGACCTTGCGGACGGAGCCTCCCGGTCGGGTGACAACGTTGATAAGGTCTTTGGTCGAGTAGTAGAAGTAGTCGCGATCCGCCGCTATCACCGAGTCGACCGGGATCGGGCCTGCGTCAACGGGACTGGGCGAGGGAGGCTGCGAGGCACCAGTAGGCGCATCCACCACGTTGAGTGTGCACATTTCCGGTGGTGGACATTGCTTGAACAGCAGCACGCGTGGATTCTCATCGCACGCAAGAGCCGCAGCGGTGGCGCGAACCTCAAATCCGATAGGCGTAGCGCTCAGTGCCCCATCTGGGCCTGTTACCAACACTTCGGATGAGGTGGTGAGCCAAACACGAGCGGAATCAGCATCAGCAAAGTCAACCCGTTCGGCCTCGTTTGATGCGTTCGCCGACACCGACTCGCAGCCAGTGCTCTCGGAACTAAGCGCTTCTAGTGTGCTCTTGAGTTCGGCTTGAAGGTCATTGCCTACAAGTTCAAGATTGCAGAACATGGGACCGGCGGCCACGGCCAAACGCCCCAGCCGGGCGCGCAAGTGGCGAATCTCGAGGCCGGCCGCAACCGTTTCACAAGGCGCGCCCGGCCAACACAAGAAGCTCTGCTTGACGGTGGGGCTTCGGAAAAAGAAACCACCTCCCGCGAGAGTACCGATATTGCTGTTAAGCGGGGAATCCCCGACGGACTCGTAGCCCGCGAATTCCGATTGCCATTCCTCCTTCGCCAACACGGCCGACCTGCGACCGATGCCCAACGTCGTGTCGGAGAGCGCCAGCCACGCTACCTCGTCCCCTGAAACGGTAATGGCTCCCAGTCCCGCTACGTTTTGGAGCTCGACGACTTCGATGCCGCACAGTGCCGGGGTTCCTTGATAACCCACGCACTCGCAGCTCGACTTGTCGTTGCAGGCCGCTTAGCACACCTGGGACGGCCCTGCGCCACTCCCCCCCGCACCTGCGCCTCCTCCTCCCAGCCCGCCGCTGTTCACTGCACCGCCGGAGCCTCCACCGCCTGTTTGCGCGGAGCCGCCACAATCACCGGCGCGCAGCAGCACGCAACCACTGAGCAAGAAGGAGGCAAAGACCAAGCGCATAGCAGCATCTTCGCCCCGGGCTTGGGCCGGGGCAAGGGCCGGGGCAAGGGCCGGCGCCTTCCCTCCCCGGCGTGCTGACGAAGCTAGCTTGAACCGCCGCTACCGAAACGAGCGAACAGCGGAGGGATGACCACGAGGTTGAGCAACGTGCTCGAGACCAGCCCGCCGAGGATCACCGCCGCCATCGGCGCTTGGATCTCGTTGCCGGGTTGGCCTGCCGCAAGCACGATTGGGATCAGCGCAATCGCCGCGGTCAGTGCGGTCATCAAGATCGGGACCAAGCGGTCGAGGCTGCCTTGAATCACGGCATCTCGCCGCACAGCGCCTTGTTCGAGCAGCTGCCGATAGTGCGTTACCATCATAATCCCATTGCGCGTCGCGATGCCGAACAGCGTAATAAAGCCGACCAGCGAAGCGATGCTGAGAACGCCGCCGCCGAGCTGCACCGCGACAGCGCCACCGACGAGGCCAAGCGGTAAATTGAAGAGGACGATCGCTGCATCCCGCGCGCTCTTGAAGGCGACGATCAGCAGCACGACGACGCCGATGATGGCTGCGCCGGAGAGGATTAAGATCGTGCGCCGAGCGGAGGCCTCACTCTCGAATTGCCCGCCGAGCTCGGTACGGTAGCCCTGCGGCACAGGCACTTGCTTGTTTACCGCGCTGAGGACTTCTTCCGCTGCGCCGCGAAGATCCCGCCCTGTCACGTTCGCCGTAACGTAGATACGCCGCTGGCCGTTCTCGTGGTTGATCAGATTCGGACCGAGCGTCTTGGTGATTTGGGCGAGCGAACCAAGCTCTGCAAAGCGGTTCCCACCGGCGTCGACCGGCACCAGCGCGACCTTGTCAGGAGCGGCGGCGTAGTGTCGCGGTAGCCGCGCCACGATGTCGTAGACGCGCCCGCGCTCGTAGTAGGTGCCCACGCTCGAGCCTGCCAGCGCCGTCTCGACGAAGCCCGCGAGCTCGTTCGGCGTCCGCCCGAAAGAGGCCGTCTCGCTGCGCATCGGCAGTACGACCAGCTCCGGGATCTCGGTCTGCTGCTCGACCGCAATGTCGACCAGGCCGGGCACAGTTTTCATCGCCGCCTCGACCTGCCGTGCGAGACCGCGCAGTTGGTCCAGATCATCCCCGTAGATCTTGAGCACCAGGCTAGCTCGCACGCCGCTCACGAGATGCTCGATGCGATGGCTGATAGGCTGGCCGACGGTCACGACCAAGCCGGGGATGGTCGCTGAGTGTTCGCGAATCTCCGCCAGCAGCTGCTCGCGATCGCGCCCCTTCATATCGAGCCCGACCTCCAGCTCGGAGAAGTTGACGTCCATCGCGTGTTCATCGCGCTCCGCGCGCCCGGTGCTGCGAATGACCGAGGTCACCGCTTCATGCTCGACCAGGTACTTCTCGAGCCGCTGTACCGTTTGATTCGAAGTTTCGAGCGAGGTCCCGGGCGCAGTGGCCGCTGCGATGTTGAGTGAACCTTCGTTGAATTCGGGCAGGAAGCTGCGGCCAAAGAGGTTCAACGCGACGATCGCCGCTGCCGCACCTGCGAGCGAGACGCCGCCCACGACGATCGGAGCTCGCAGCGTTTGCTCGAGCACCGGCCTATAACAACGCTTGAGCAGCCGTACGAGCGGGCTCTCTTTGGCAGCATGTTGCGCTTGCCCGCCGCGACCGAGCAGGAGCAAACAAAGCACCGGGGTCACGGTGAGCGCGACGAAGAGCGACGCGCCGATGCTGGCGACGTAGGCGACTCCAAGCGGTCGCAACAGCTTGCCCTCGATCCCCGACAAGAAGAACAGCGGCGCAAATACCAGCACGATGATCAGCGTCGCAAACACGACCGAGCTACGAATCTCCTTCGACGCGGTGAACACCACCTCGAAGCTCGTTCGTCGATCGGCGAGCGGCAGCAGCGCGTTCTCGCGCAAACGTCGATGCACGTTCTCCACGTCGACGATGGCGTCGTCCACAAGCTCACCGATCGCGATCGCAAAGCCGCCCAGCGTCATGGTGTTGATCGACGCACCCGAGATGTGGAGCACCGCGAGCCCGGCACAGAGCGAGAGCGGCAAGGCCAGCAGGCTGATCAGCGTGGTGCGCCAGCTCAACAGGAACATCGCCAAGACGATGGTGACGAGGATGGCCCCATCGCGAAGGACCGTGCTGACGTTGTCGAGCGCTACGCGGATGAAATCAGCCTGACGAAAGCCCTTGCGATAGAGCGTTACGCCCGGAGGTAGCGTCGTCGCAAGTTGGTCCATCGCTTGGTCGACGCGCGCGGTCAGCTCGAGCGTGTTGGCCTGCGGTTGCTTTTGCACCTTCAACACCACCGCAGCGTTCCCGCCGACGGCTGCGTCGCCTCGCCGAGGAGCGGCAGCGAGCGATACCGTCGCGACATCACCAACCGTGACCGGCACGCCTGCGCGCTCCGCGACCCGAGTTCCGCGGATGTCGTCGAGCGAGCGCGGCTGGCCAACGCCGCGCACCAAATACTCTTGGGAACCCGCAGAAACGAAGCCGCCGGGAGAGCTCGACATCGCGCCGCGCAACACCTGCAGCACCTCGTCCAGCGACAAGCGGTATTCAACCAGGGACGCCGGATCGATCACGATCTCGACCCGTCGCACCGCCCCGCCGATCGGCACCACCTGCGCGATGCCCTCCACAGCGAGCAGCCGCCGCCGGACCGACCACTCTGCGACCTCACGCAGTTCGCCCTCGTCGACCGAGCCGTCGCTCTGCACGCCAACGAACATGATCTCGCCCATCACGCTCGAGGCCGGCGCCAGCACCGGGTCGATCCCGTCGGGCAGGGCGGAACGCGCTGTCGCTAACTTCTCGGTGACGATCTGCCGCGCCTGCGTGGTTGATACGTCCCAATCGAATTCGGCCCATACCAGGGATATGCCAATAGCGGAGCTGGAGCGCAGCCGACGCAAGCCAGGACTGCCTTGCAGCGACTGCTCGATCGGCAAAGTAACGAGCCGTTCGACCTCTTCCGGCGCCATGGCATTGGCTTCGGTGACGATGGTGACCGAGGGCACAGCGATCTCGGGGAGCACGTCCACGGGCAGACTGCGCGCGGCATATACGCCATAGCCGAGCAGCAAGAGGCCCGCCGCGACGACGAACCACGCCTGCTTCAGACTGAATCGGATGATGGCATCAAACACGTTTAACCCTCGCCTAGCGCTCAATGGCGATGGGACTCGACGGTGCCCATCACGGCCGCCAGGTGGATGTCGAAGCCGCCCTGGGTGACCACGCGTTCGCCTTTGGCGACACCGCGAAGAATGGGGATGTACCCAGCGTCTTGCGGCCCAACGACAACGGCCCGCTTCTCGAAGTGTTCACCGTCGATCTGGACGAACACAAACGGTCGCGTGTCGATCTCGACCACAGCGCCCTGTGGAACGACCACGCTCGTCTCCGCGGCGCCAACCCGTGCCGTGACCACGGCAGAAGCTCCCGGCCGAACCGCCGCGGGCAAGGTCGCGTCGCCCAGATCGAGCAACCACGTTCCGACGCGGGTCTCGGGATCGATCACCGGCGTAGGTGTCAGGAAGCGAGCCGAGCGCGCGCTCAAGTCGAGCGGGTCACTGATACCCACTCGCAAAGCCGATGGAGCCGCCTGATCGAAAGGCCCACGCGAGAAGGTCTTGGCGCGTACCCAAAGGCGCGTTGAGCCGCCGAGCCGCACCAGTGTTGCGCCGGGCTCAACGCTTTCACCGTTTCGCACCAACAGCTCGGAGATCACGCCGTCCATTCCGGCTTTGACCGGCAAACCTCGACCAACTCCGGACAGCGCGCCCAAACGCTGTTGGGCGAGGCGCGCTCGGCTCGCCAGCAACTCAGCCTCGTTCTCGAGCAAGACGAGCCGTTTTGCCCGCAGCGCGCCGTCCTTCACCAGCGGCTTGATGCGCTCGATCTCCTCGTCGTTCTGCTTCTTGGCGATCGCGGCTTCGTCCGCTGCAAACAGCAGCTTGGCGTAGTCTTCGTCAGCGACGTTGGGAACGATCGAACCCAGCGTGTCGCCTTTGGATACCCGGGTACCGACGGCGAGGACGCGCTTTGGATCGTGCAGAAAGCGGCCGCTCGTCGGCGCCCCGAGGCTGAGTTGGTCGTCGCCGGCAGGCTCGACGATCGCGGTCATCTCCAGCTGCTGACGAACGGCGCGCTCCTCCGACCAAGCGGTGCGGAAGGCGATCTTCCACTGGGTCTCCTTCAGAAAGGTGATGCTTGTATCCGCGCTCTCCGGCGCGGGCGGCGGCTCTGCGGCCAGCACTTCGATCAGGCCGCAATCCCAGACATCGGTCGCCCCTTCATGTTCATAGGCCATCTCGGTGGCGTACTCACCAGTCGGTAGCCCCTCGCCTTCGAACACAAAGATGCCCGGCCGCTTGGCACCGACTTGCGCGTGCTCACGCACGACGCTGCCGTCGGCTCGTTTGTAGCGCACGACGAAGCGACCCTCTCGCACCGCGTAGAAGTCGGAGAGCCGCGTGACGTGCGCGTGGTACGCGATCGGCTTGCCGTTCACCGGCGGTGGCAATTCGACGAAGAGCTCGTAGCGCTCGGTCCAGCGGGTGAGCGCGATCGGCTCGGGCTCAGCGGCCGAACCACCTTCTTCTTGGTCATGAGCATGCCCCGCTTCATGCGAATGACAAGCGAGGAGGAACGTCAGGACCAGCGCAACCAGCGTCTTCATTGGGCACCTTTGCAAGCGCGGTCGAGCTCCGGATCGAACAGCGAGCCAATGGTTCGCATCCTGCTGATGCGGATGAGCGCGCGACGCTCCGCCTGATCGACGCTCGCCTGCGCGGAGTCTTGGGCCAGCGAGGTAACGTCGAGCAGCTCGGCCATCGACGCTTCATCGGCGAGATAGAGCTGCTGCGTTTGCTCGAGCAACTTGGCGATACCAAGCTGCGCGTCGTTCGCCTGCGGCGACGCCGGTTCGAGTTCGGCGAGCGCGGCGTCAGCGACCTCGCGTTCGGCCTGCATGCGGCTCTCGAGCGCAGCCTGCTCCGCGCGCACACTCGCAGCGTCAGCGTCGGCGACCGCCGCATCGCCCTGACCGAAGTCGAGGAAGGTGAGCGGCATCGCGATGCGGAAGGTGAAGCCATGCCCGACGTCGGTCTGCAACGCCGTCACCTGGCGATAGCCGAAGAACAGATCCAGATCCGGAACCCATCGACGATTCGCTGCGTCGGCCTCGACCTCGGAGGCCCGCGTCGCGGCCGCGAGGCTGCGCAACTCCGGGTGCGTGGGCGGCTTTTCCGGCGTCGCGCTAGCGGCCAACGCATCGAGTTCGAGGCCGCTCAGCTCGATATCGTCGGCGGCAAGATAGGCGCGTAGCAGCGCTCGCGCGCTCACCGCTGCGCTCGACTGGAGGCCGAGCTTGGAGCGCTGGAGCCCAAGCTCGAGCTCATGACGCAGCAGGTCTCGCTGCGAACTCTCCCCTCCTTTTTGCAACGAGCGGATGGTCGCGCCCAGCGCCTCGAGAGAAGCCACGTGCGTCTTTAGCAGCTCGAGTCGCCGTTGCTCGGCGACCGCGCGTACCAAGGCCGCGCGCAGCGAGAGCGCGCCCTCGAGCAGGATCGCGTCGGCGTGGGCCGAGCGTTCTGTCAGCCGTTCTTCCGCGGCTTCCTCGAGCAAAAACCGACGACCGCCGATGCCGAGTGGAAAGCCCACGCCGACGATCGTCTCGCTGTCCTCTGGGCCGGTGAGGCTGCGGTTGTGCTCGAGCGATACGCTGGGATTGGGCAGAACGCCGGCGCTGGTGACCGCGGCGCGCCCTCGCGCGAGCGCGCTCTGGGCCTGCGCGCGCGCTGGGCCCGCGGCACAATAACGTTGAATCAGCGCGGCCTCGTCGTTGGGCCGAACAGCTTCTTGCGCCTGCGCCGGAGCGGGGCTGGCAACGGCTATGAACGCGCCCACTAGAATACTACCGATTGTAGTAATTGAGCTCGCGCGAGCACGCGCGGATACCGAGGTAGCGAGCTTCATCAAACCGTCCATTCAAGCAGCGTTTCAATCGTGTGGTGAGCCGCTGGCCCTACCACAAGGCTCGTCAAGAGCACGACCAACAGCAAAGCAGCGCTGGCTCGCAGCAGGTCACCTGACGAGCGCATCAGCGAGGGTGAAGCGATCACCGATGGCGTCGGCGGCTTCAGCATCACAGGCGAGCTCGGCCGCCCGACGCCACGCCGTTACCAAACTGCCAGCGCTCTTCGGCATCAAACACGCAACGACGCTGAGCACGAGCAGCGTCATCGGGTCCCGCCGCACAGCATGCGCGTGTTCATGCGCAACCACCGCCTCGCGTTGGTCTGCGCTGAGCTTGGCCCACAGCGCTTCTCCGATCACCACCCGAGGTTTTACGAGCCCCACCGTGACCGCGCGCATACCCAAGCGATCGGCCAGCACCACCGCAATGCCGGCGCGCTGCACGCTGGGGCCTGCTGCGGCCTGCAGCCAACGATGGGTCCGCACGAACTGCGAAAACAGTACGGCCAGCTCGACCAGGGCGAAGGAGAGCGCCAGTAGGCCGGCCAGCACCACCGCCACCAGCGACCAGGAGAAACCAGCGTGCTCAAAGCAGAGATGCAGATGATGCGGGTGGCTAAGGCAGTGACAGGCGCCGACCAGCGCCGATATCGGCACGATCGATAGTGCGATAGCAACGCCCAAGGCGAGCGGCAGCAGCGCGAGCGCGGCGCTACGCTTGCTCGAGCGCGCGAGCGATTGCTCCCAGCAGCGACCCGCGTAGGCGCATACGAGCCCGCCCAAACGCACGGTCAGCAGAAAGCACGCGAGAATGAACCCGGCTAACAGCAGCGTGTTCACTTGCCGGCCCTCCGCGCAGCGATCAACGCAGCAAGTTCATCAAGCATGCGCGGATCACGCGACTCCGCCGAGTCGAGGAAGGCCATCAGCACCGCGCTCTCCGGTGCGCCCTTCTTGCTGAGCGCCGACACGGCTCGCTCACCCATCAGAGCCTCACGGCCGATGCGCGGACGATAGAGAAAGGCGCGCCCATCTTTCTCACGCACCACAAAACCTTTGTCGTGTAGCCGGTCGAGCACGGTCAGCACGGTGGTGTAGGCCAGCACCCGGCGATGAAGGCCAGCCGCGACCTCTCGCACCGAAAGCGGGCCAGCCGCGCCCCACAACACCTCGAGCACGCTGTTCTCCAGCTCACCGAGGGAGTCCACCTTGGGCTTTGTGCTCGACGCTCTGCTCATCCGCCGCAGGAACTACTACAGCGCGTCGTAGACGTCGAACACGCCTGGACACTGCCAGTCAAGCAAGCCTGGCGAGTGCGGTCACCAGCAAGGCAGTATCGGATACCTCCGCAAGGTCTTGACGCGGGTGAACAGCCACAATCGCTTTGACTTGAAATGAAGCGAGCATGGGTAACATTACCCCGGCTTCCTTAGGCAGATAGACCGGCACGTCGAACTCGTCGCCAGCCAATCGCAACAAGATACAGGGGCGTCCGAGAATCACTCGTTCCTCGAACGCTCGCGCCTGAAGCAGCGCCGTCGCGACGATGGCAGGACCGTCGACGGCATCAGGAAGCAATGCCAGGTGCCGTTCAACAATATTGAGATACGTGCGACACGCAGGCAGAGATGCGCCAAGTGACGAGGAACAGGTTCGATCCACTCGCGCAAGGAGTTCATCCCACGCCGCGTCGAAGACGCCAAGGGTACGGCCGAATTCAACCATTGCTGAAAGCCGGGCCACCAGCGAAAGCTGCGGGACCAACGTCGAGGCGAACGAAAGGTGTGTTGGCTGCCCACGCACTGACTGCGAGCCGGCTTTGACAATCTCAGCCATCGATATCGGATGGTCGATCTCATCCAACATCCGAAGCGCCTGCTTTCGCCGATCCTGCTCGCGTTCCGAGCTTCGCTTGCGATTCGGCGCTGCAGCATCCTCGAGCTTCCCACCGTCAAGAAACAATAGGTGAATCCCCTTAGCGTCGCGGCGCACCGTCTCGCGCGACGAAGGAGCGGGCCAAGCAGCCGGCGGTACTTGCTCCGATTGCGCACTTATCCGGGCGCGTCCCTGGGCAATCGGGCGACCGTCACCCTTGGTGGAACCTTCTTCGAGCGTCGTGGGATCCGTCGATGTCGGCCGTTGGGGCAGACGGCGGTCGGCCACTGCCAGCTCCAGCTGCACCTCGGAATTAGTCGGTACGGAGCCGACAAAGGTCATGGTGCCCACCCGTTGGACGGTGCGGATATGCAGACAGTGTGGTCGTAGCACAATAGGCTTCGAACCTTTGGCTGACTGACCTCTCACATAGAGCACCCACTCGGGAATTCTCCATACTGCGCTGTCGAGCCCTGGGACCAAACCCTCGATACCGAGCGTGGTACCCGGCTCAACTCCGTTCAAGGCCAAGCGAAAGCGCACTACCGCGAGGTCTCCGTTGGTGTTGAGTCGCTCGGTCTGGGTACCTAGTGAGACGGACACTGTCCTTACGCCTCGATTGGGGGTCCCTACCACGAAAAGCTCCGCTACTTCATTCGCGGTAGGAATATCGCTAGGTCGCAATAAGCGCCCCCCCTCGGCCAATGGTCTATCTGCGATAGGTTCCTGGGTCTCGGCAATCTGGAAGCGGTCATTCTCCAGATTGAAGGTCAATTTGGCGAGGATGAGGGAGCGGTGGTCTCCCTCTGGTTTCAGAACAAAGGGAATCGCCAAGGGAAGTGTTGCGAAAGGCATCTCAAGGGGTTTGGTCAGCGGGCGTTGACTCAGAAACCACTCGGGCGGCCACCAGACTGCGCAGTGCGTGGCCACAACTTTCCTGGTGGTCTTGTATTGGGTGGACCTCGGCAATCACTCTCACTCGAAAGCGGCTAACCAGCGGTAGGTCCTTTGATAAACTATCCGATAGATAAATAGGAACGTCCCCGCCGGCTAGCTCCAGATAGCCACGCAGATGGCTCCCCCCAAAGACTTCACGTTTCGCGTAGGCACGCTTCTCGAGTAACTGTCGGCGAACGTTGTTGGAGACAAAGGCCGTTGGAAAACTGCGCATCGTTTTCGCCCAGGTCTCCTCCAATTGGACAATTATCTGACGGACGAATTGAGGCGACCCTGCCAAAGGGAGCTTGAGAAGTTCTTTAGCGTAGTCGACCAGTTCTTTCAGCTTCTTGTCCTGAACGTTCAAAGCATCCAACAATTCGGCTGTCGCTCGCAGCTCCTCGAGGTCCTGAAAGGGGAGCCGCAACATGCCTTCAATGAGCAAGAGTGGCGTCGCTGGGCCGACGCTGGGGGCACGGCTTGCCTCTCGGGTGCTCGACGACGCGGGTGCGGTTTGGAGAATGTTGAGTAGGTGACTACGCTTTTGCCGATCATCGCTCTCTAAGTCGATAGGGGGTGGAGGCTCGGGCGGTTGTCCGCGTTTGGGTTTGGCCGGCTCGACCGGAGCGGGTTTGGGTGGCGCGAATGGTACCCAAAGCGGCCAAAGGCAGATTTCGTTGATCTCAGCAGGAACAGGCCCAATGACCCTTACTGGGATCTCCTCGCCGCTTTCCTCGGCAGTCGTGCTCTGAGCTGGGGCAGGCTGCGCGCTGAGGGCGGCATCGGAAGACGCTGCAGCGCCCTCGGGTGCGGCAACGCGAGCGAGTGGAATGCGGGCGGGTTCCTGTGGCGCGTCCAATAGGTAGGTAGGTAAACGCGACGCGCTCGTCTCTTGTTGGTAGGGTGATGCGGCCATTTGCACGGGCTGAACAACTGGCGAAGCAACTGCTCCCGCGAACGTTGGCACCCTGCGAGGAATTGCGTCGGTCGAGGGGTACTGGAGCGGCTGTGAAGTAGCCAAACTCGGTGCCAGCGGTGGGGGGGGCGGTGGACCGGGCTGAGATGGGAAGGGGCTCGGCTGGCCGTGAAATGGCAAAGCCGTTCGTTCGTTGTGCAGAAGGTTTTCTGCACGCTCGAGTTGGATTTCCATCGTATGTTGGTCGGCTCGAACGTCACTTTCTGGCGAAGAGTCCTCCAGCTCTACCTGGATGTCCCCATGCTCGAGCGGTCCCAGCCAACCCGTCCAGGTGAGGGTTGCCACCAATTGGTCGGTATCTATCCAAAACAGTTTGGGGGTCAGCGGGATGCGGCGCCGTACGAGCAATGCGCTTGGAGCTATCGCTGGTAGGCGCGACGCAAAGTAGCGAGTATTGCTAGTAAGCCCTTCGATTGATAGCGGCGAACCTAGCGAAAGCTTGGCCAACTCGGCTCGCAATCGGACGGTCTCGCCTAGCGCCCCTTCACGCACCTCGGCCTCAAGTTCGGCGCCGCAGGCGGTAACCCGCACACGTGCTACGCCGCCATACCGGTTCAAACCGTTAAAGTGTCCAGTCACGTGCACAACAGCGGGCTCTGCAGTACCAATCACATCTCGCGGACGGATCACTCGCCCAGCCTCGAGCAAGTCCGCCGCACAGATCGGCTGCGGAGCACTGTGCTCAAGCGCGAGGGTGCCAGGCGTGAGGGCGAAAGTACCTTTGACAACAAGCAGCCGACTGCGATCGGGTCCGCCAAACGAACCGACTCTTAGCGGGCCGACGGACCACAGCAAAGGATTCTTGTCAGTCATCCAATCTCCCTGAGCAACATCGATGCCATTGGCTTAGCGCGACGCCGCAACCACCAGCAGCACAATGAGGACCGTCACGACAACGCCTAGCGTTAGTGCCGCGACGGTGGCCATCCGGTTCAACTCCTTCGCTTGAAGCAAAGCGGCGGACGGTTCACTAGTCTGCAGATTCGTCTCGTGCAGCGCCGGGGCCTCGTCGTGCAGGCTTCGTCGAGGAGGTTCCCCGAACGTTGGCGCCGACAGGGTGGGTCCAGCGTTGCGCCTGCGCTCCTCCGACCTGGTTTGGTTCGTCGCGTCAATTGGCGCGGGGAGCACGAGAGTCACTTGCGGTTGCAGCGGCGGCGATGTGCTGAGTCGTATTTCGGTGGTCTTCGCGTCCTCCGGCTCGG
The DNA here is from genome assembly GCA_903892415.1 of uncultured delta proteobacterium. Taxonomy (GTDB): domain Bacteria; phylum Myxococcota_A; class Polyangia; order Polyangiales; family Polyangiaceae; genus Xiheicaenibacterium. The sequence goes on from CAITIQ010000563.1 coordinate 25,579, forward strand.
ACCGTTCAGGCTGCGTAAGCCCGCGGAGATCATCCTCGAGCGCGCGCGCACTGGGCTGCCGCTCAGACGGCTTTTTCGCTAAGGTCTTGAGCAATATCCGCTCGAGTGCAGGGGAAACATCCATGAACTCACTCGGCGGTCGAGGCGCTTCGTTCACGTGCCGCATGACAACTTGAAGGGCGGGGCCCCCATGAAACGGGGGCTTGCCGGTAAGCAACTCGTAAAGCAGAACCCCTGTGGCGTAGATATCGTGCCGATGGTCGATCGGCTCAGCGCCACCCTGTTCCGGAGAAACGTAGGCCGGAGTGCCGAGGATGGTCCCAGCTTTCGTGAGTCGCGTGTTGCCCGTCGTCTCCGAGTTGTTTGCCTGAGGCTCGACTCGCGCAATACCGAAGTCGACCACCTTGACGCGCACTTCGGGCCCTGGATGGCGCTCGATCATGATGTTCTCTGGCTTCAGGTCACGATGGATCACGCCGCGCTCGTGAGCGTGCGCGAGAGCCGAGACGACCTGTAGGATGATCTCGAGTGCTTTGGGCTCGGCCACCCGGCCCTCGCGGCGCAACAGCGCAGCAAGGTTCTCGCCGTCGACTAGTTCCATCACGAAGTAGTGCTGACCGTCTTGCTCCCCCGCGCCGATCGTCCGGACAATATGAGGGTGGTCGAATCTCCGAACGGCTTCAATTTCCCTGCGGAAGCGTCGGATGAAGATTGGGTCGCCGCTGAGGGAGGGCAGAAGCACCTTGACGGCTACGAGGTTCGGCGAGTCCGATTGCGTCGCGACGTAGATGCTCGCCATTCCCCCACTTCGGAGCAAAGACTCGATGGCGTAGCGCCCTTCGAGAATCTTTCCCACCATCGAACCCATTGCGATACACAGCCTACACCGGACCTCAGCAATGAAACACAACGAGCTTATTGGACGAATGCTCGGTGGGCGTTATCAAGTCGCCGCGTTCATCCATCAACTCGGTATGTCCAGCGTGTACTGCTGCTCTCAAGTGGACGAGTCCACTCATGTCGCCGCACGGATATTCCATCCGACGCTGAGTTCGAACCCTAAGCTGGTCGAACGATTTCTTCGGCGGAACCGGAGCGTTGCTGAGCTTATCCATCCGAACATCATTCGAACGTTCGGCGCTGGCTCAGAAGATGGCCTTCTCTACATCGTGACGGAGCTAGTCTTGGGTGAGGACCTTCTTACGCCTATCCGTGTTGGCGGAGGGGTGCCGGAACGAGACGCAGCTAGGATCGTAGCCGAGGTTTGTCACGCCCTGGGGTACGCACACGAGTGCGGGATAATCCACGGAGGCCTAGCACCGGAGAGCGTCACGGTGATCCGCAGTCGACACGACCCGCTTCGCTCTCAGGTGAAGGTTGGAGGTTTTGGACTGGCGCAGGTCTTCGACCTGGTCGACGACGACGCGCTTTCCTCGAGCGATGAAACGAACCTACGCAGTGGTCTAACGAGAGTTGGCAAGGTTGTCGGAAGCCCAGCCTACATGTCGCCCGAACAAGGGCGTGCCGAGGTCATTGATTGGCCGCATGACCTCTATTCAGCTGGGGTGCTGCTGTTCGAGCTGCTCACCGGAAGGCAACCGTTTGTTGGGAAGACCGCAATGCAAACGCTTGGAATGCACGTCAACGATCCTCCTCCAGCCTTGAGTTCATTGCTTCCGGTCCACCCCGACCTCGAGAAGATCGTCGCAAAGGCACTGGCGAAGACACCTGGCGAAAGATTCGCCTCTGCCAAACACATGGCGCAAGCTCTCGAAGCGATTGGCTCGGAACTGTCAATGCTTCCGCGCGGAGAGCGCTTTCGACTGACTCAAACGATAGCTCTTGGCTCGGCGGCTGTAGCCACGGTGCCGGTAACACCTGCAGAGCCGCTCGAGGATGGTCCAACTTGGCAAGCCTCCAATGCGGTGGCGCCGCGGCGTCCCGGCC
>CAITIQ010000564.1 GCA_903892415.1 uncultured delta proteobacterium
CACCGCCGACCTCATCGCGCGAGCTCGGCCTCGCGCGCGTCGAGCTCGACGAGCTCGATGCGCTGCCACATCGAACCACCCATCCGCGGACCCGACGGTCTGCGTCCAAGCCGCGCCATTTGCCGCTCGTATTCGATGAAGGCGCGAATCAAAAACGGCGGGAACGCGCGAAACATCAGCCGCGCGCGCACGGTGAGCGGAAACACCGCAGCGCCCGGATCGAGCACGTAGGTGTAGCGCAGCGGCACTTCCGGCGGCGCCGAACGGGTATCGATGATGGCGTCCGGGGCTTTGAGTTGGCCGCGCGAAGCGTCCAGCGAGCCCACCGGAAAATACGTCTCGAACAGGTTGTGCCGATCGTCGAGATTGGAGCTGCAAACCCCGGTGTCGAGATCGTAGTTGCCGTCGGTGAAGCGGTCTGAGCGCAACAGCCCTTGGCCCGGCCCCGGCTGGCACGAACCGTCTGCGGCGATCACGCCGATGCAGGTCACGCAGCGAAGAAAGCCGTTTTGTAGGTTGATGAGGCCCTTGCCGCTGAAGCGCGTGCCGCCGAGTTCGGGTGGTGGCGACCATTCTGGGTTGTCGGGCCCGTTGCGAATATCGGCGCCAAACAAGCCGATCGGCCGGCCTTGGCCGTCGAGGAGGTTCGGGTCGGTGTTGATGCGAGCGAAGACCTTGTCGCGCAGATCTTCGTCGTTGCGATCGACCCGACCCACTTCGTACACCGTGCGACCGCGCGCATCTTTGACCTCGAGGTGCACCCAGATCTCGCGCTCTTGGCTGAATCCGGCTGGGGCTCGGTGGCCTGCACCAATATTCTCCAGCTCAATCGGGATCACGATCTCGCGCCCGCTGCGCGTGGGCTTTTGCAGTTCGAAGCGGAAGGTGGCGCGCAGCAAGGCGTCCCGACGGGCCTTGGCCGAGATCGGGATCTGCGCCAGGTCATGGGCCGCCTCGTCCAATAAATCGCGCGGGTATTCGCGCGAGAGCGGCAGATCGACGCCGCTGAAGAAGTGTGTCGTCACCGCGGTCTTCTTGCTCGAGCCGAGCGCGATACGACCCTCGGGGTAGACGCCGGGTGCGCGCTTTTCAAAACGAAAGCCGTCTCCACAAAGCTTGTCTCCCTCGTCCCCCGGCGCTTCTGCGCATACGCCGGGGAAGGCCGACATGTGACAGTCTTGGCAGGTTGCAGCTTCGCGACCTTTGCGCTTTTGCAGCGTCGCCCATTCGGTCCATTCGGTGTAGCCGTTGCGTAGACGCTTGAAGTTTTCGCCTTTGGTGCGGCCCACGACGTCGGTGCCGAACAGCCGCACGTCGTGGCAGCTGCCGCAGAACTCGCTCGATTTGAGGTAGGCCTTGGTGGACTCGTCATGCAAACGATGCGGGATATCGACGCCGTCTGCGGAACTCGGCCCGCCTTCCCGGCGGCCCAAGAACAGCTCCTCGCTGCGCAGGTCATAGCCGCTGTTACCGATGCCGAACACGCGCCGACGATCTTCGGGCCGGGCCTCGAATACGCGGCCAGTGACGAACGAGGTCCAGCTGGGGTTGCCCTGGTAACCGCGGCGCGAAGGATCTACCGGGCCGTGCGTTTGGTGACAGGAGCCGCAGCCGATGCCGTCGAGACCGCCAGGGCCGAGCAGGTCGCGCACGGGGTGCAGGGAGCGAGCATCCCCGCCGCGACCTTGCCACGCGGGTATTCGGTTCTCCTGGCTCTCGAGCGGCGCGTGGCAGTTGACGCACCAATGTTCACCGCCGGTGCCGGTGGTTTGAAAGCCAGTTTGTTCGTTGCGGCAGGCTGTGCGTGGATCGGCTTTGCGCAGCGCACCGGCGCCGTTGGGGCAGGCGAAGTCGCGGCCGAACTGCTCCTGAATCAGCGACTCGAGCGAATTGAAGAGCGGGCTCTTGGCCGCGTGGCCCATGACGCTGCGGCGCCATTCGTTGGCTTGGCGCGCGTGGCACGAGGCGCAGTCGTTGGCGGTGAACTCGGTCGGCTTTAGGTTCTCTTGTTCCTGCCCGGCCTGCGCGAGCGGTGCGTTGGGTTTGGGCGCCGGTTCAAGCTGCGCTAAGGCCAGCGAGGTGGCCGCGAGGGCCAGCGGTAGCGGCCACAGGCGCTGCCAGCGCTTCCACTTCACCGCTGCTTTGGCTTCGGATTTGACCGTCGGCGCGGCTCCTGCTTGCGGTGCCGCTGCTTCGGCTGGGACCCGAACAGCGGCTTCTCGAGCAGCAAGCTCTCGCGTTGCAACAGCGCTCGGCTCGCGCTTGCGCGGCGCTATGCCGAAGTCCCCACCGTGTACGAAGCGGGCGAGCGCATCCGCGACCTCCTCGGCGCTGGCCGGCCGATCGGCGGGGTTTGGCGACAAAAGCCGCAGCGTGAGCGCCTGCAGGCCCGGGGGCAATTGGGCCGCGACCGCCTCGGGGAAGGGCGGGGGAGCTCCGCGTGCGGCCTCCATCGCGCGGCGCAAACCAGCGCCGCCAAAAGGATGGGAGCCAGTCAACATTTTGTACAGAATCAGCCCCAACACGTACAGATTTGCTAACTCGTCGAAGGGCGCGCCGTCGGCCTGATCCGGGGGGCAATAGAGCGGCGGTGGGCTCTCAAGGCGCGGCTCGGCGCCCAGCAGCTGGCGAATCTGCGCCTCGCAGGCGAGCTGCGCTCGGCCTTCGTCCACCAGCACGTTGTCCGGCGCGAGCGGCCCGGGAAAGCCCGGTTGCGCCAAGGCCTCGGCCACGTCGAGAGCGAGCCGCAGCGCCTGCTCCAGTGTCGGTTGCTGGCTCTTTTGCAGCGCGCTGAGGGTGCGGTCGGCTGCGATGCGAGTGAGCCAAACGCCCTCGCTATCGCGCCCGACCTCGAGGAAGCCTCCGCGCCGATGGTGCGCGAGCGCGTGCAGCTTCGACGCGAGGTCGCTGTGTTCGACCGCGAGGCGATAGAGCCGTTCGCCGCCCTCGACCGAGCTCACGCGAGCGCGACCAACGGGCTCATGCGGGCCGATGCTGGCCTTCGCAACGGCCTGGCGAATCATCGGCCCTTGAGCGGTTTGGCGGAGCGCTCGGCGGAGAGCGCAGGGGTTGGAGCCTTGGCCTTACTGACGCTCGCGCGAACAGCGTAGGCAATTGCGCCGGAGAGCAACGAAAGAACGACGATAATGGCGATCGCCAGCCCGCGTGGGATCTCGCGCGGGCTCTCTTTGCGATCCAAGAGCGCGATCGTATCGGCGCGCGGTGCTGGCTGCGGGGCGGGCGCTGCCACGTCGCTCGGGGGCGCGCCCGAGCGCACGGCGCTACCGGCGTCAGCCCGAAAAGGCGCCGCATCTGCACTGCGCGGTGACGAGGCAGGCTTGTCCGCGGCCCGTGGTGAGGAGACCGGACGATCAGCGTCGGAGACGGCGCCGCCCAGCGAGAGGCGAGGGGAGACCATGGTTGCGCGGCTGCGTTCGCGGCCACGCGGGCTCTGCGGGCTGCTCTTCGTCGTCCCTAAGGAAGACCCGCCCGATGGGATGAAGGGCTCGAGCTCTTGCACGATGTCGAGCGCGAGATACGGGCGGTCTTCCGGCGCCTTTTCGAGCAAACGGAAAAGCAGGTTTTCCACCCCTTGCGGCAAACCCGCACGCACCTCGGCCGAGAGCTCGGGTGGCTCGGCCGTGCACTGAAGGTTGAGCAGCTGCCGCGGCGAACTCGAAACGAAGGGTGGGCGCCCTTCGAGCAGCTCATACAGGATGAGGCCGAGGCAATAGAGGTCGGAGCGATGATCGATGGTGGTGGCGTCGATCTGCTCGGGGCTCATGTACTGCAGCGTGCCCACGCTCTGCGTGTTGGTCTGGTTCATCGCCTCGATCACCTTCGCGATGCCGAAGTCCATCACCTTGATGGTGCCGTCGCTGGTCACCATGATGTTCTCCGGCTTGAGGTCCCGATGAATCACCGGCGGCTGTTGCCCGTGGGCTGCCGCCAAAGCGTCTGCGGTAGCAGCGATCACCGCGACGGCGTCGGGCCAGCTGAGTCGGCCGCGATCGGAGATGACCCCGCGCAGCGTTTTACCGTCGAGGTACTCGAGCACCATCACCAGCTCGCCGCCGACCTCCAGGCTCGACAGGCTGCGCACGATGTTGGGGTGCTCCACGCGAGCGAGGATTTGCATCTCGTTCAGGAACAGGCGACGAGCCTGCTCGCTCTTGGATAGCTCCGAGTGCAGCACCTTGAGGGCCACCCGACGCTTGCTGAGCCGCTCCTCCCCCTCGTAGACCTTACCCATTCCGCCTTCGCCAATCAGGCGGCGAACGAGGTAATCACCCATTTGCTCCATGCTCTCGGTGTCCTCTTCCAGAGCTAGGGCAAGGTTTGCGGTGAGCGAGATGGCCACGGGTACGAGCGAGTAGCCGTCAGCTCAACATTCGTGACGAAGTTTGTTGGTCGCCTCACAAATCCCCTCTCGCGCACCCTGGTTGGACCAAGCGGCTTCGCGAATGCTTGGCTATTGCCGCGCACAACGCAACATCTCTCCGGTCAGCCCGGCCGCCCCCTTGGGGCAGCTGACGGCAAGCGCCGTTTTTCCGTCGGATTCTTCGTGCGGCAAAAGCCAGTAGTGACAGGAGCTGCTGCCATCGATCTGAAAACTGGAGGTACGTACGTTCCAGATCTTGGTCGCTTTGCCATCAACCACCAGCTGCTGCGGATCGAGCGAGTCCTTGGACTCGCTGGCCGGCCCCTTGAAATCGAGCTTGAACAGCCCGCAGCTCCAGGGGCCGCGCAGCTCGTCGAGGGAGCGCGTCTCGTTCTTGTGCAACTCGCAATAGCGCGCCTGCGAGAAGCTGCTCTCCCCCTTCGCCAGGTTGCTCAGCTTTTCACACTGACCGCTCTCTGAAAGCTCGTTCTTCGCCGCGAACTTGGCGTGCTCACAGGCTGGGCTCTCAGGGCCGCAGCTCTCGCAACGGAACTGCCAATAGCTGGGGCAGGGCGGATCACAAGCGAGCAGCGGCAAGGTGAAGAGCGCGGTGGTGACGGCGAAACGCACAGCTCCTGGTAGCACAAGCTCGGCTACGCGTTTGTGCCGGCGCGCACAGCGGACCGCCCTCGGTGGCTGCTTTTCACTGGGCCTGCACCTGCGGTAGCGTGGCGCGTGACCGCGAGCGCCACCAAAGAAAAACGCCGCATGGCGCGCTGGGACCCGAGTCTGTTCGAGCGCCATTCCCTGTTTGCGCCGCTGCTGCCTTTCGTCTCCCGCTTCTTTGGCTGCGCCGAGTTTCCGAGCGTCGCGATGATCGATCAGCAGCTCAGCGCACTGGCCGGCGTGAATTTCGTATCGCAGCCGCAACTCACGCGCAAAGAGCGCCGTCTGGCCGTGCCTTACGACCGCGCGATCCTCTCCGGCATCGTGCCTACGCGTGAAGGTTCCTGGCACGACTTCATGAACGCCCTCGTATGGGCCGCCTTTCCCAAGGCCAAGCTCGCGGTGCACGCGCTGCAAAGTCGATTGATTGAGCAGGCCAGCGCCGCGGGCATCGTCGGTCGGCGCACACCTGCGCATGACGCTGTGGCCGTTCTGGACGAGGGCGGCGTGCTGCTGCTGCACGGCGCGGAGGCCTCGTCCGCTGGGAACGCCGACACCGCTTCTGCGCTCACGCTCTGGGCCACGAGCGAGTCCGCCGAAGAGCCTCCGCTTCCACTCTCCGCCCTGGTGTTCGGGCATGGCGTATTCGAGTCGGTGGCGATCGAAGGCCCATGGCCCCTCGTGCGGGCGGCGCTGCTCAACGTCCCTGCGCATCAAACGGTGGATGAGCGGCTGGCCGCGTGGCTCGAGAGCCCCCAGGCCCCGACCGGGCCAAAGAGCCTGTTGCCGGTGTCGCCGGCTCGACTCACGCGGCTCTTGGCAACGATGTAGTTCTGGTCCCAGTCGCTGACGACAGCGCTCGAGCGACAAGCTCCGGCGGGAACTCTGGTAGCTTCGCAACCTCTATGCGCGATCTCCCACCCGCGGGCTTGAGCGTCATCGCCCCGTGTTTCAACGAGGAAGCCAACGTGGCTGTGCTGTCAGAGCGGTCGCTGGCGGCGTTTCAATCTCTGCCGATCCCGGCCGAGTTGTTGCTCATCGACGACGGATCCAGCGATGGAACCTGGAAGGCAATCGAGCAGGTAAGTGCGCAAAACGCTGCCGTACGCGGCGGGCGCCACGTGCGAAATCGCGGCATCGTCGGCGGTTGGAAGACGGGCCTCGAGCTAGCTCGTTACGACCTTGTGTGCCTGATTGACTCCGACCTGCAAAACCGGCCCGAGGACATTCCGCGCTTGATGCAGGCCTGGCTCGAGCACGCCCCAGACATTGTTCAAGCCGTACGAAACCCGCAGCCCAATGAGGTCCGCTCGGTATTCTCTCGCGGCCTCAACCTGATCCTCAACGCGTCATTCGGCATGAACCTTGCAGACAACAAGAGCGGCTTCATCCTGACTCGCCGCTCCACGTTGCTCGAGCTGCTGCAAGACGCCCAGGGCTTTCGCTATTTCCAGAGTCTGCTCGGTGCCGCAGCGGGAGTGCGTGCTCTGCGCTTTCACGAGGTGCAAACGCAGTTCGACCGGCGCCAGGCTGGTACTTCGTTTCTCGGTCGCTACCCCATCAGGGTCTCAGCGCGCGTTCTAGCGGAGGTTCTGCGGTACAGGATCCACACCCTGCGCAAGCGAGGCTCGGAGTAGTATCGCGCCCATGGACCGAGCCGATCTCGAATTTCTCGTCGAGCCAGAGACCAATAGCCCCCTCATTGTCGAGCTCGAGGACGCTAACGGCTCAGTCGGGGAAGGGTGGTTGGTCGCCGCAGCCGGCCAGCGCTACGAGATCCGCGAAGGGATTCCCAGCTTCGTTGCAAAGGAGACGATGGACGAGCAGACCGTCCGCTCCTTCGACGAGAAGTGGGAGAAACACAAGACGTACCGCGAGGAAACCCGGGCGTTCTACACGGATTGGTACCTGGCGCGCTTTGGCTTCGGTGACCGCGCGGGACTCAGCCGCTTTCTCGAGGACAAGAAGCTGATCCTCGATGCGGGTACCGGCGCCGGTCGCGACGCTGCGAACTTTGTCGAGCTTGCACCGGCCAGCCGCGTTTTCGGCATCGATACAGCCTGGCATGCGCTCGTTACCAGCGCACGCAACGCGCGCCGAGAAGAGGGCACAAAGCCACAGGCACGGTTGGTCCACGCAGATATTCATCGCTTACCGTTCGCAGACGGCAGCTTCGACTTCATCAACTGTGACCAGGTGATCCACCACACGCCGGAGCCGCGCGTTGCCTTTGAGGCCTTGGCACGCAAGCTGCGCGTCGGCGGGGAGATCGCCGTCTATGTCTATCGCAAGAAGTCGGTGATTCGGGAGTTCACGGATGATTACGTCCGCGAGCGGATCAAGCATGGCTCCTTCGAGGACGCACTCGCGGTGACCTCAGCGATCACCAAGCTCGGAAAGGCGTTTGCTGAGCTGAACCAGCGCGTCCGCATCGAGGAAGATCTGACGGTGCTCGGTATTGAGAAGGGCGAATACGACGTGCAGCGCTTCCTCCATTGGCACGTGCTCAAGTGCTTCTGGAATCCGACGTTCGACTTCTTCACCAACAACGTCGTGAACGCCGACTGGTATCACCCGGTGCACTGCCACCGCTTCACCCCGGAGGAGTTTCGCGCCTGGTTTCAGGATTGGGACATCCTGGCTTGGGACGAGCAAGAAGCAGGCATTTCCTGTCGCGCGAGGAAGCGCTGATGTGCGGCTTCGTCGGCGGGGTGGACACTCGCATGACCCTCGCGAGCCTAAAGCGGCTTTCCCATCGCGGCCCCGATCAGCTCGACTTTACGACCCGCGTCGTGGGCGACCGGATGCTCACCCTCGGACAGGTGCGCCTGTCGATCGTGGACCGTCGCGACGTCCCCTTACCGATCTCGATAAGCCGTGGCGATCGCTCTGCCACCATCTTATTCAACGGCGAGATCTACAACTGGCGCGAGCTTCGCGCTGAGCTCGAGCAGGAGGGCTTCGCCTTCCAGACCGAGACCGACACCGAGGTCGCCTTGGCAGCCTATTTCGCCTGGGGCGAGGCATGTCTCAAGCGCTTCAACGGCATGTTCGCGCTGGCGATTTGGGATGGCACTCGCTTCTTCTGCGCGCGCGATCGACTGGGCAAGAAGCCCTTCTTTTATCGTTTGGTGGGAGGGCGCTTCGAGTTCGCGAGCGAGATCAAGTCGTTCACTGACTTGGTCTTCGAAGGCAATGAGGTCTTCGACCTGTTCGAGTTCTGCCCCGATGAGCACACGCTCTTTCGCGACATCTACAGTCTCCCGCCGGGCCACGTGTTGCTCTTCGAGCCGGGCCGGGACACGCTGGAGCGGCGGGCCTACTGGAGCCTTCCGCTTTCAGTCGGGAAGCGACTTCGCGACCCGGAAGAGGCTGTCGATCGGTTCGTCGAGTTGCTCGGCGACAGCGTGCGCTTGCGTATGAACGCCGACGTTCCGATCACCGCCTTCCTCTCTGGAGGGCTCGACTCGACGCTGATCGCGGTGCTCGCCAACGTGAAGTCGGCCTTCACCTGCCAGTTCGACGAGTTCAAGCAGACCATCGATGAGGAGCTGTACGCGCGCGACTTCGCAGACCGCGTGGGCATCGAGCTGACCGTGGTTCGTCCGACTCGCCAGCAGTTCATGGAGGACCTGCCAAAGTTGGCTTGGCACCTCGAGCAGCCAACCGGGTCCTTCAGCGTCTTTCCGCTCTATCGGCTGGCCAAAGCGGCCCGGGAAGCGGGGTTTGTCGTTACCCTCTCGGGGGAGGGCTCAGACGAGCTGTTCGGGGGCTATGTTCGCAATGAACTCTTGGCGCGCAAGGCGCTCGACGAGTCAGACCCCAAGGTCGCAAGCTATCGCTCGATGTTGGAACGGTTCGAGGGCTCCCCGCTAGACCGCTTTTGTCGCATGGCTTCACGTACGGGGCTCGCGGGTGCTGCGCTGATGAAGGGCTACTTGATGCAGCACTGGAGCGGTCACAAGTCGGCGATCGAGAATGTGGCGGCGATCGAAACGCGCCTCTTCCTTCAGCCGCTCTTGCAGATGGCGGATCGCATGACCATGGCGGTCTCGCTCGAGGCGCGGAACCCATTTCTCGACTACCGCCTGGTCGAGTTCGCCTTCACGTTGGACGACTCGTTGCGCATCAACGATGGCCGAGGGAAGTGGTTGGTGCGCAAGGCCGCCGAGCGACTATTGCCCAAGGGAGCGTTGGCTCTCGAGCGCAAGGTCAAGCACGGCTTACCCACTCCGATCAACGAGTGGCTGCAAGGTCGGCCCAGCTTCGATCGAAAAGTGTGGAACTCGTTCCTCACGGCTGAGTGCATGAAGAGCCTGCTCGGGAGCGCATCGTGACGGCGCCGCTCCCGAAGGACGCGGCCGAGGTCGAGGCGCTCAACGATACGTTCGCGCGAACGCATGACATTGACGCCTACTACGCCGAATCCAGCCCCATCATTCGCTTCATCGAAGGGCGCCGGCTTGCGACCATTCGACGCTTCATGAGCCTTCCGCGTGGGGCCAGGCTGCTCGAGATCGGATGTGGCGGCGGGCATGTGCTGCGCATGTTCCCCGAGCAGCAACTTACTGGCGTCGACGTGTCGGGCGAGATGTTGGAAAAAGCACGACGCAATTTGGCGGGCTTGGATGCAACGCTGCTCAAGGGGGACGTCGCGCAGCACGGCCTTGCGGATCGCTCCTTCGACGGGATTGTCTGCACCGAGGTGCTCGAGCACGTTGTCGATCCGAACCACGTGCTGGCCGAGATTGCCCGTTTGCTTGCGCCGAACGGCAAGGCCGTGATCACCTTTCCCAATGACCGCCTGATCAATGCGGCCAAAACGCTCATTCGGCGCTCAGGTCTGGCACGCGTTGGGCCGCTGCGTCGGATTGAGTGGGGTGGCGACCACTATCATTTTCACGTGTGGTCGCTGGCGGAGATGCGCAGCTTGCTCGAGCAGCGATTTCGGATCGAGCAGGAATCCCATGCTCCATCACGGATCGCGCCGGTCCGCTGCTGTTTCCTCGTGCGGCTTCGCGGCTGAGGTCGCAAGTTCCAATTCGCACACCAGATCGAGACTCTCCTCACTGCTCTCGATGGCGGTCGCGAACAGGCTGACCTCATGGACGGCGGGGGGCTTGCATCGGAGCGCTTGCCCGGCGTCCGTCTCGGCGGCAACCACCGCACGCAATCCCATACACGAGCTGCGCTCGAGCGGGAGTATGGCCGGGAGCACCTCGGGCAGTGGCAGCACTCGACCAAAACGGTCTGCGCCAAGGAAGCCGACATGAATCTCTCCGTGCCCAGGTGTTCCGCGCAGGGTGATCTGCGCCTTGCAACCTGTGAAGCTCGCGATCAGCAAACCGCGATCCCGCCACTCGACCTCGAAGCCGTGGCGGAGGAGCGCAGCGACGTCACGCTCTTCCCCGTAGTACAAGAAGTCGTCGAAGTTGGGCGCAAAGGAGGCTAGTCGCGCGAGCTCTCGAGCCCGTACCTCGTCATCAGAGCCTTGGTCGAAGTAGGTCCCGTAGTCGCGGACGGGGGTGATGGGAAATGGATGGTCGGCTCGTCGCGTAACGAGGTGCACGTTGGGCAAGGAGTCAAAGCCGTAGGGGGTGATTGCTGCACGATCGATGGCGTAAAGGTGGCCAACGTTCATGATGTAGGCCGCCGAAGGAACGGAGGAATCACGACGCTGCTGATACTCTGCGGAGATCTCCACGCGCGCGATGATGGGCAGCAGCGTGCGACCCAGAGCTGCTCTGTTCTTTCCAAGCTGTGCGTAAAGAGCTGCTTCGTGCGCGGCATGCTCGAGGTGGTGGTGGGCCACCCAGCCGTTGGATGCGGCTGCAAACAACGTGAACACCACCGCTGCGCCGGTGCGCGCGCCGTTAGCGAGTCGCTCCAGCGGCACGAGCGGAAGGAGGGCAAGTACAGCGATTGGCGTGAAGCGCGGCTGGAAGTATTGCCACAGGCCTGAGTGCATTGGCGTTAGGGCGACCCCGAGTAGACCAACCAGTGACACCGCCAAGAGGGCTGCGACGCGGCGGTCGCGTGGACCTGTCACGAGCATCCATACAGTGGCGAGGAGGCCAACCGTCGCAAGTGCGACCACAAAGGCGCTGCGGGCCAGCGGTCCCGCGAGGAACCATCGCCCGAAGCCTTCGAGCCGCTCAAGAAACGAAAGATCGCGAGCGGACTGCGCGGGCGACTTGAGCGCTGCGTCTTCGAGATTGACCTGGGCTACCAGGGTCACGAGCACGCCAGGAGAACAACCAAGCACCACGGCGCCAACCTCGCGAGCGATCTGCTTGCGAGAGGTGTGAAGCAGGCGCTGGGCGAACACCGCGACCGACGCAAACTGCGCACCGAAAGGGTGGTAAACGCAGGCTGCCAGAATGCATGCGTAGATCGAAAGTTCGCGACGCGGCGACCAGCGCGCTCCGTTCGTAAGCGATAACCCGATCGCGATGAAGCCAAGACCAACGCTGCCTGTGTAGTTGACGAAGCCCATGTGGCTCGTCCACTGCCAGGCCGCTCCAAGCGCGACCAAGCCAATTGCAGCTCGCCGAGGATCGAGCGCGCGAGCGATCAAGGTCAGCCCGAGCGGCATCATGAGCACACCGAGCAGCGTGGCTGCCGCGTAGGCCGTTCGCCATGGGAGCACAAGCTCGAGTGCCCCGTAGACCAAGGCGAATCCAAGTGCGGTTACAGGCGTCGAGCGCGCGAAATCTTGGCGGAAGGCCTCGTCGGCTGCGTGAGCAAAGACGTGGGAGGCGTACAGGTTCTTTGGTCCGTCATGGCTAGGCACTACCGGAACGCCGAATAGGGCGACAAGCAAAGGCACGAGCGCCAACAAGACCAGCGCGATCATGCCCGCCGACGCACGGACTCGCCCAATCATGGCGTCTCATGCGCGTGCAAATGCCAGGCAACCTGAGCGCGAAGCCCGTCCTCGAGGGCGGTCTTGGGGCTGTAGCCAAGCAGCTCTCTCGCGCGCGAAGTGTCAGCGTGGGTGTGGTCGACATCGCCCTTCAAGGCCGCAACATGGCGCAGCTGTAGCGGTGTCCCAAGGATGCGCTCGATCATGGCGAGCGCCTCGAGCACGGTGACACGTGCCCCGCCGCCGACGTTGATCGGCCCAGTTGCGTCGGAGCCGAGTGCGAGGACGTTGGCCTGGACAATGTCGTCAACGAACGTGAAGTCACGCGTTTGCTTACCGTCTCCTCGCACCAGCAGCTCGTCTCCTCTGCGCGCGGCCCGGATCATCTTGTGCCACGCCATGTCCGGACGCTGCCGCGGACCGTAGGCAGTAAAATAGCGCAGCGTCACTGTGGAGAGACCGTGGTTTGCCCGGTAGAGCTCAACCAGATGTTCGCCTGCGAGCTTGGTAACGCCGTACGGGGAATGCGGCGCACAGCGAGCCTGCTCTCCCGTAGGGAGGGGCGCCTCATTGCCGTAGACCGAGGACGACGAGGCATACACGAAGCGTTCGATCCCTTGCGTCACACAAGCTTCGACGAGTCGCTGAGTGGCAACGACGTTGTTGTCGGCGAAGTCCCTGAAAGCGGCGCCCCAACTCTGGGTAACGCCAGGTTGGCCAGCGAGATGAAGCACTCCGCTGACGTCCGTGAGCACGGGTGCGAGAGGAGCGGTGCACAAGTCCGCCTCGATCAAGGTGAAACGAGGGCCCGCGCGTAGCCGCGCGAGGTTCTGCTCCTTGATTGATCGATCGTAGTAGGGCGTGAAGCTGTCGAGGCCGACCACGTCGAAGCCGAGCTCGACAAGCCGCTCGCTGAGCGCAGCGCCGATGAACCCCGCCGCCCCAGTCACCAGCAACTTTCGACTCTTCACGGAGGGGATCCTAAGGCAGGCAGGTGGTCGGCAAGCTCACAGCGTTCGGAAAAAATCGACGATTTGCGTCGTCCACGGGTCGGTGGGCCAAACGTGGCCGCGGTCGTCACTGCACCAGATGGTTCGTTCGCTGCAGCCTTGATACTCGACGCAAGGCCCTTCCGGCAGGGGCACCGTTTCGTTCGAGCAGCCGTTGGCCGCGATCCAACCGTCGCGGCCGGGCAATATGTAGCTGGCGTAGTACTCGTCGGCCGTCCCGCCGTAGAGCCAAACCGGGTGCTGCGCGACTCGTCGATGCAGTACTCGCCGGCAATTCGGTCCAGCACATGCTGAACGTAGCTGACGTCGATCGCCGTCATATTGTAGTCCCAACAGCTAGCTAGCGCCTTCGGGTAGACGAACAGCAAGTCGCTCTCACCAGCGGTTACCTGCGGCGCTGTGTTGGAGCGAGCGCCTTGTGGCGAGCCGCCGCAGCCATGGAGGCCGAGCACGATTCGACGTTGAACCGAAGGATCGAAGCTTTGGGGAACCTCCACACAGAAGCTGCGCGCGTTGCCCTCGAAGGTCTCGTCAAAGCAGGTGAAGCCAGGCTCGTGAGACGTGCCACAGCCGGCCGACCCTGGTCCGGGCTGGCTGCCTCCTTCCCCGCTCGAGCCGCCTGCCGCGTTGGCTGCGCCAACACCTGCACCACCAGTGGCTTCAGTGCCGCCGCTCCCGGCTGAGCCACCGTCGCTGCTCGAGCCCGCCGACCCGCCTGCTGCACCACCGCCTCCGCTGCCTCCAGCTGCGTCGTCGCCGCAGCCGACTACGAGACCCAGCAGCAACCCGACCAGCCAGACGCGACGGTTCATCTGCTCGACCGTACCTGCGCTGCCCATGCGGCTCAAGCGCAGCGAACAGCGCTACGGCTGCCGAGCTCCCGACTCCTCGGGTAGTGCGAGGTCGGTGATGCCGACGAACTCTGCTGTGACTGTGCAATCCAAAAGGTCGGTGTAGGGAGCACAGTCATCGGCGCGGTCTTGTGCGGGCGAGCAGCCACGGAGCTAAACAATTTGTGGCTCAGCGGTTAAACTCGTTCCCGTATGAGCGACGTGCTCCACATTCCCAAAGGCGCCCGAGTTCGGTTTCCGCGACAAGAGATCGATGATGCTGATCCTCCCGAGAGCTGGCGAATCACCCAGTCGCTTGCCTCGCGTCGACCCAGCATCGAAGGGGCCAGCGCCTCGGGGCGCGTGTTGGTGACGTTTCGCATGGCGCTCGGCTATCGGGAGACGTTAGCCGCGCTGGCGCGCGCATCCGACAGACCGATGGGCCTCGTGATCGAACGCATCCTCGATCATCCGCGCGCGCGTCTGCCAGAGGTCCTACCCGGAGAAATTACAAAGCCACGTGGCCGCCCGAGCGCGCAGGCCGGCGAGCACGCGTTCAACTGCGTCGTCGAGCTTCAAGAGAAGGGTCAGTCGTTCTCCACGCAGCTCATCGGCCACTACGCGGATCAGTCGGTTTATCTTTCGCCCGCGCATATCCAGCGAATTGAAGCGGCAGCAAAGGATGCTGGTCTCAGCGCCGACCAGACGTTGGACGCTTTCATCGACAATCACCTGGCCGAGAGTTTGAACCCCTAACGAGGACGGGAACTTGCCGCTCGGCGCTGCGCCGGTGTAACGACCCCCGATGGCAGCGCTCACGCGGTTCCTGCTCGGCCTACCGCTCGGGCTTGCGCTCGTGCTCACCCCTGGGCCTTCGTTCGGTGAAGCAGCGTCAAAAAAAGGTAAAGCCCGCGCAGCAAGTGTCGCGGAGTCGAAGCGCGCGCCAAACAAAAAGCGGGTAGAGCCTGTCCGGCGAGCCAAAGCGAGCGCAGCTCCGGCTCGAAAGCGAGCAGGCAAACACAAGGCGGCCGAGTCAGCGTCGCCAAACACTCGGCCATCCAACCGCTCCATCGCCCCGCTCTTGCTACTCCCACGAGTCATCTCGTGTCCTTCCGACATGGTGGCAGTGGCGGGTCGTGTCTGTGTTGACCGCTTCGAGATGAGCATCGTCGACGCGGCAAGTGGCGACGCGTGGTCGCCCTTCTACACACCAGACCCAGTACGCGCCCGGAGCGTGTTCGACTTCTACACGAGTCCCGAGGCGCCGCCGACGCTACTCGAGAACGCACCACCTCTTCCTGAACCCCCGCGCGCTGCGTTGGTACCGGTTGCGCGGTCGCAAAGCGGCGTACTGCCTCAGGGCTACCTTTCTGCAGTGCAGGCCGAGGCAGCCTGCAGCGCTGCTGGCAAGCGCCTGTGCAGCGAAGCCGAGTGGCTCACCGCGTGCCGCGGCGAAGCCCAGCGCGACTTCCCCTACGGCGATAAGTACGAGCGCGGGACCTGCAACGTGTATCGCGAGAGCCACCCGTCGGCGTTGCTCCACAATGATGCTTCCCGCTTTCACGATGACCCTCGCAACCACTTGGTCGAGATCGCCACGCGCCCCTTTCTGCAGCCGACCAACGAGAACTCGAGCTGCGCCAGTCGCTGGGGTGATGACGCCGTGATCGACATGGTTGGCAATCTCGATGAATGGGTCGCCGACGGTGACGGCGTCTTCCTTGGTGGTTTCTACTCGCGCGGTTCGCGCGCTGGTTGCCGCGCGCGCGTCAGCTCCCATGTGCGCGCGTACTCCGACTACTCGACCGGTGCACGTTGCTGCAAAGACCCAGACTGAGCGCCGCGATCCGCTGACGCTCGCTAATGCGCGTCGGCTTTGCGCAGCTTCTTTTCGAGCTTGCCCTTAACGCGCTCATGGATGCGCGAGGCGGTGCGCTTGACCACCTTGAGCTCTACGGCGATCTCATCGAGCGTGGCATCATCAACGTAGTAGCGGCGGACGAAGTAGCGCTCCTCATCATCGAGCTCAGCGATCGCAGCTTGAAGGGCCTGCTTGCCGTTCTCTCGCTCGAGTTGCTCGTGAGGGGAGGGGACGTACTCGGTACGCTGGTTGAGCAGCGTGCCGACCGCCATCTCTGCGGCTTGGCGACGCAACCAAGCGATCGCGCGCTGGCGCGCGTTCTCCGGCGAATCCTCGAGCGCCTCCTCGAGCGTGAGGTCGCTTGGTGGGGTCGCGTCAATGTCGTACTCGCGCAGCCCTCGGTTGATCGCGTTGTGCACCGAACCGTAAGCCTCGCGCGTGGTATCGCGCAGCATCGAGCCGCGAATGCGTTGGTAGGCAAAGCTCTCGAAGGTGCTGCCCCGCTCGGGATCAAAATTTCGCGCGGCCTCCACCGCGGCAGCCGAGCCCACCGAAACGAAGTCCTCGAGCGGAATCGTTCGAAAGCGGCGTGCCATGGAAGCGGCCAAGCCCTCCACCAAGTGCGCAGCTGCTTGCACGAGCCGTCGCTCGCGCTCCGTTAGGGGCGTACCTTGACTCATGACTTCTTGGCGATACCGAGGATGTTGCGAAGCCCCACCGAAGCTTCCTGACCGGGGGCAACGAGGTCTTCGCTGCGACCGGGAGCTGGGTCCGAGCGAACTTGGCGAAGGAGCTGTTGGCCGGCCTTGGTAATCAGTAGCCGATCCAGCAGTTCCTCGCGCATGGCCTCGAGTTCGTTGGGGCTGACGGTCGCCTCGAAGCCAGCCAAGGCCTCGTTCACCAGCTGCGCAGCTAGCTCTTCGTCGCTCGCGGGATCAGTCATGATGGGAGAGAAAACGTTAGCACGCATGGAGCCTCCACTTAAGTAGTCGTGAGGCTGCGGCAAACATGGACAGATTTTCGTTCCTAAGCCCAAGATTGGCCAGAGCGGGATGAGGGGTTCGCCGGCTCGAGACGATGATTCTTGTTGCTGCATCGCCGTTCGGGTGCATAAGACCAGCCGGTCTCATGCACCCTCGTTCATTCGCCCCAGGAATCCTTGGCTCGCTTGCCAGCGTGGCGGGCGTCACGTTTGCGGCCCTGTCCACCCACGACTACGCGAGCCACCTCGATCGACAGCTGCACGGAACGCATTGCTCCTTCATTCCTGGCCTAGCCGAGGCCAGCGCAGACAACGCCTGCACCAAGGCGATGTACAGCCCTACTCAGCGGTGCTGAAGGAAGTCTTCTGGGGCGGCATTCCAATCAGCTTGTTCGGGCTCGGGGCCTTCCTGTTTTTCTTCGCCTTCAGTCTCTACCTCTTGCTCGCTCGTGAAACGGCCTCCAAGCGTTTTCGGCTGGGATACTTGCTGTGCACGGTCGGCCCGGTGCTCGCCTCGGTGCTGATGCTGGTGATCAGCCTCACCAAGTTGGGAGACGTGTGCAAGCTCTGTGTTGGTATCTACGTGTCGAGCTTCGCGCTGTTGGGGGCCGGCATCCTCGGCATGATTGGCGCGCAGAAATCCTTCGGTGTGGTGGGTGCCATTCCAGGCCAGCCGCCGCCCGCCCCGCCGCGCACAGTCGATGCGGACGCTACGCAAGCGGACCCGCAGCCCTGGCACCAAGCGACGAAGGCAGATCCGCGCAACGTTCTGCGAGGCGTCGACGAGAAGTCGCGCGCGCTAGAGCCGCCGCGAGGCAGCGTGCTTTCGCTGCTTGGTTTGCCGCTTTTGCTCGGCCTCTCGTGCGCCCTGCCCGGAGGCGTCTATGCGGCTTCACTGCCCGACTACAAGCCGATCATCAAGAGCTGCGGCAGCCTGACCACCCTGACCGAGAAGCATGACGCGCTCGTCAAAATCCCAACCAAGAAGCCAGTGCAGCCGGCGTTGTTTTTTGAAGACCCGCTGTGCCCAACCTGCAAGGCCTTTCATGAGCGGTTGGTTGAGGACGGCGTGTATGATCAGCTCGACGTAACGGTGGCGATCTTCCCGCTGGATAGTGAGTGCAACTGGCTGCTGTCTCGGCCCATGCACCCTGGCGCATGTGTGCTTGCTCGCGCCTTCCTTTGTGGAGACAAGGCCGGCAATGCGCGAGAAATCCTTGAGTGGTCCTACGAGAATCAGGAAGAACTCACCGCGCTAGGAAAGTCTGGGGTGGACAAGGTAAGGGCCAAGGTCGTGGGGCGCTTCGCTAGCGTGGAGACCTGCATTGACTCGGCTGACACCAAGAAGCGCCTCGACCACGTGCTCCACTTCGCGGTTGCCAACAAGCTGCGTATATCTACGCCTCAGCTGTTCCTCGGCGACCAGCGCATGTGTGATGAAGATACCGATCTCGGATTGACCTATGCCCTCACGTTGTTGGCCCCCAAGGTGAAGCCATGAAAGTGCCGGCACTTGTTTCTGGGTTGGTGTTCGTCGCCCTCTCGCTGGGAGGCGCCATTTACGTCGAGCAGCAGGTCGCCGCCTCCAAAGAGGTCCTGCTCCATCCGGAGAAGGCCAAGGAGGAGGTGGCGAAGGCGCAGGTCGCAGTGGCCGATCACACAGACGCTGAATACTGCACGCCAAAGTTTCGCGAGGTTCTTTCGCGTGTGGTGGATGCCTGCGGGCTCTCCGGTCAAGACGCTCGCCGCGGTTGCGAGCCAGTCGACGTGAAGAGCTTCGCCAGCATTTCGGACACCGATTTCAACGCGCTGTTCGATCCGTTGGAGAGCCGCGGTGGGATCCTGATGTTCGACGACAACTCCGACAAGCTGGACCCAGCGGCCAAGAAGCTCCTGCTGCAGAAGTGGGAGGAGCGCAAAGGCGCTCGCTACTTCTTCATCGTGGCGCGGGCCTCGAAGAAGGGGGGAGCCGAGTACAACCGCCAGCTGTCGCAGCGGCGAGCCAACAGCGTGATGTTCGCGCTCGAAGAAGTCGCCGAGAAGGGTGACGAGCTCAGCTCGATGGTCGGCATGCTCTGGCTCGGTAGTGAGTATGCCCAGCTGCCGAAGGACTACTGCGGCTCATGGAAGCACTCGCGGCCCGACAAGCCGTGCAATGAAGAGGCGATCAACCGCAGCGCCTTCATCTCCTGGGTCGACTGTCGGCTGTGAGGCGCGTTCTCGGATGACCACGCGACGCGAGGTGCTGCTTTGTACCGCCGCCGGCTTGGTCGCAGCGTCAGGCAGCTTCGCGAACCCGTCTGCGGCGCGGGTTGGAGCGGCCGCCGACTTCGGCCATCTGCTGCGAGACCCAGCTCGCTTGGCGGCGTTGCCGCGCCGCAACGTCGGGCGCGCCGATGTGGTCGTGCTCGGTGGGGGCGTCAGCGGCTTGTCGGCTGCATGGCGTTTGTCGCAGAGCTCGCTCGATGTTCGGTTGCTTGATCTCGAGGACGCGGTCGGCGGCACCAGCACCTTTGGAGAAGACGGCGTTGTGCCGCATCCTTGGGGGGCGCACTACTTACCGGTCCCTAACCCTGAAGCACGCGCAACCGTGCGATTGCTTTCGGAGATGGGCGTCGTCACCGGCTTCGATGCGCTTGGTCAACCCAAGCTCGATCCGCGCAGGTTGGTGCACGCGCCCGATGAGCGCATCTTCTACCAAGGCGCTTGGCACCCTGGGCTGATCCCTTTCGACGCTCTCAGCGGTCAGGAGCTCAGCGAGCTCGATACCTTCTTACGTTTGGCCGAGGTGGCGACGGCAGCGCGCGGCAAAGATGGGAGGTCGCTCTACAACATTCCCGTCAGCCTCTCCTCGGCCGATTCGACGTCGCTCGAGCTGGATGCAGGGTCGATGTCCGACTGGCTCTCCGCGCAAGGTCTCAACTCACCGTTCTTGCGCTGGTTCGTTCGCTACGCGACGCTCGATGACTTCGGCGCCGATCCCGAGCAAGTTTCGGCGTGGGCTGGCCTGCATTACTTTGCGGCGCGCAAACACCGCAGCGAGGAGACGACAGGCAGTCACTACCTGGTGTGGCCTGAGGGCAACGGCGCGCTCGTGAAGGCGCTGCTTGCCCGGCTGTCGGCGCAGATCGAGACGGGCTCGCTCGGCGTCTCGCTCGACTCAACCAAGGACGGCGTCGCCGTTGGCTACCTGAAGCCCGGAGCAAAGGAAGTGCTGGAGATCAACGCTCGCGGAGTCGTACTGGCCGTGCCTGCGTTCATCGCGCAGAGGCTAATTGAGGCTTCGTTGCCCTCGCGCGTAAGCTCTCCTTGGCTGGTGGCGAACCTGCACGTCCGACGGACGCTCGCGCAGAGTGAGGCCTGGGATTCGGTCATTCACGGTGCCAACGGCCTAGGCTACGTGGACGCTTCTCACCAACTAACCGAGCCAACCGAGCGAACCGTGCTCACCTACTTCCGCGCCTACGGAGAAGCTGATGTCGCTCTCGCGCGCAAAGCTCTGCTCACGGCTAGCGGCTATGATTTGGCCAGCTCCGTGCTGGCGGATCTCCGCATAGCGCAGCCTCATATCAGCGATGATCTGGAGCGAATCGAGCTTATGGTTTGGGGCCATGCGATGCCGCGACCCTCACCAGGTTTTCTCGCTTCGGCGCTGCAACCCCAGGTGCGCTTGAGCGAGCGAGTGACTTGGGGCCACGTCGATCAATCCGCGATGGGCTTGTTCGAGGAAGCTCAGTTTGCTGGAGTGCGCGCCGCCGAGGTGCTTGCGCGCGCGCTCCAGGTCGAGCTCGGAGAGAGCTGGCTCTAGCGCCGGCGCGCTGCTCTCTGACGGCGACGCTTAGGCAGTCGAGTGGTCTCCGATTGAGACGGTTGAGTCCGCCACTTGTCCAAGGTCGGCGCGCGTCGCGCGCATTCCCTTCAAAGCAACCGCAAGTCGCAACCACATCTGCAGACTTTGTTCACAGCTTCCTTCGACTGTGTTGAAGGTTTGGAGCGACCGACTGCTCCCGTTGGGAGTCAAGGTTGCGTCGATCAGCGGGTCTCGTTGTGAGACTGGCGAGGCGCGGCGCTCACGCGATGAAGGTCGCACGTCCGGCGGCACCCAGCGTGATGAGACCACTTACAAAAGTGAGCAGCGTTGGCTCCCGGTACGCCAGCTTCTTGCGCCTGCTCCGCGTGGCACGCGGCCTGCTAAGGGGGCAACAATGCCGTCAGATACAACGTTTGCGACGCTCAAGCTTTTCATGTTCGAGAAGGCGGCGAACGTGCTCAAGGAAGACCAGGTCTACCTGCTGCCAGCGCGACTCGATCCGCTGATGAAGCAGTACGGCTACGACTCGATGGAGCGCATGGTAGCCGATGCGTACCACGGCAAAAATCTGGCGCTAGGCCGCGCGATCGTTGACGCCATGACGACGCACGAGACCCAGTTCTTCCGTGACGCAAAATTCTGGGCGGAGCTCTCTCAGAACATTCTGCCCACAGCAATCGCCAAGTTCTCCGGCAAACGCGGGCTTCGAATCTGGTCGGCTGGCTGCTCGACGGGGCAGGAGGCGTATTCGCTCTCGATGCTGCTCGAGGAGCGTTTTCCGCAAGTTGCATCCAAGACGCAGATCTATGCGAGCGACGTGTCAGAGGCTGCGGTCGCAACGGCTCGGCAAGGTCTCTATTCGATGCACGACGCGGCGCGCGGCATCGACACCTCGCGCATGGCGCGCCACTTCGACCGCGTAAGTACCGGCGTCCGGGTCAAGGAAACGATTCGCTCCCGACTTCGCTTCTCGGTGCACAACCTCAAGGAGCCGAGCCCGTTCTCTGACATGGACCTGGTGCTGTGCCGCAACGTGCTCATCTACTTCAACGAGATCGATCGCCGAAAAATTGTCGAGCGTCTGACGCAGGCCGCGTGCCCCGAAGGGCTGCTCGTACTCGGCAGCACTGAGTCTCTTCCCGGCACGATAAAGGCGATATTTCCAGGCTGTTACGAGCGACGCACGCTGCAGAGTTCAGCGAAGTCTGGCGTCGGGGCTGTGGACGTACAGCGAGCGACCAGCAGAAAGGCCGTATGAACGACGAACTGGCAGAACTGCGCGGCGAGTTTCTCCTCGAGAGCGCGGAAAATCTCGATAAGGCAGAGCAGGCGCTGCTGGCGCTAGAGCGTGATGCCACCGACAAGTCGCAGATCGGCACGATCTTTCGGGCGATTCACACCATCAAGGGTACGTGCGGCTTCTTGGGGCTGGGCTCGCTCGAGAAGCTCACCCACATCGGAGAGAGTCTGCTGTCGGAGCTGCGTGACGGCAAAGCCAGCTACACCCCTCCCGTGCCCGACGTGCTGCTCGCCTTGATCGATCGTGTGCGCAAGATCTTGGCGCGGGTCGAGGCCACCACCTCCGACGAGGGCACCGACAACCAAGACATGCTGGCGCGCATCGCCGATGCCTTGCTGATCGCCAAGGGCCAACTGGTGGTGCCGCAGAAGGCCGAAGCACAGGAGGCGAGCGCCGCCACTGAAGAAGGCGACAAGCCGGTGCGTAAGGCGAAGGGCAAGGGGAAGACAAGGGCAAAGCCCAAGGTTGAGTTGCCCGCTCCAGCACGTCGCCCAACCGACGTAGGGCTCGCCAAGCCGCTGTTCTCGATGCCTCCGATCGCTATCGGTTCACCCGCGCTGCCTCAGTTCGTGGAGCCCGGACTGCCGCCTGCTCCCGCTCAGGCTCCTGCTCCCGCGCCGATTCCGCCGCAGGCAGCAGCAAAAGCCCCATCGGAGGAACGCACCACCGGGCCTGAGCGCAAGACCATCCGCGTCGACGTGGAGCTGCTCGATCAGCTGATGACGCTGGTCGGGGAGCTCGTGCTCGCGCGCAATCGGCTGCTGGAGCTCATCTCGAATGAGCGCCGCACCACGCTCGCTGGTACTTCCCAGCGCATCGACCATATCGTCACGCAGCTGCAGCAGAACGTGACCCGTACGCGGATGCAGCCGATCAATCAGCTTTGGAATCGCGTTCCGCGCGCGGCTCGCGATGTCGCTCAACAGTGTCACAAGAAGGTCCGCGTGGAGCTCCTTGGTGGTGACACCGAGCTCGACAAGACCGTGATCGAGGCGATCAGCGAGCCATTGTCCCATCTGATTCGAAACTGCATCGACCACGGCGTGGAGAAGCCCGAGCGGCGCGTCGAAGTAGGCAAGCCCGCCGAGGGCGTGCTGTGCCTGCGCGCTTTTCACGACAACGGGCAGGTGATGCTCGAGATCAGTGACGACGGTGGCGGTATCGACGCGAATCGGCTGCGCACCAAAGCTCTCGAGAAAGGGATGTTCCCGAAGGATGTGCTCGACGAGATGAGCGATCGGGACGCGGTCAATCTGATCTTCGCTCCCGGCTTTTCTACCGCCGAAGCCGTGAGCAATATCTCCGGCCGCGGCGTCGGCATGGATGTCGTTCGCTCGAACATCGATCGTCTCGGTGGCGCTATCGACGTGGTGACCCAACTAGGCTTAGGAACCACCTTCCGCATTCGGATCCCGCTAACCCTAGCGATCGCGCCAGCCATCATCGTCGCCTCGGGTAACCAGCGTTTTGCGATTCCGCAGATGGGCGTGCAGGAGATCATCCGAGTCGGTCGCGACAAGGAGGGCAAGCTGCTCGGAGTCGAAGAGTTGCAAGGCGCCGCTGTATTGCGCCGGCGGGGAGCGCTACTTCCTTTGGTTTGGCTAGATAGCGAGCTGGCCCTCGAAGGCACCAAAGACCGTCATGTCGTCCACGTGGTCACGCTGCGGGTCGAGAACACCGATTGGGGCATCGTGGTGGACGAGATTACGAACTCGGAAGAGATCGTGGTCAAGCCGCTGGGGCCACTCTTGGCTGGGCTCTCGATCTTCTCGGGTACGACGATCCTAGGCGATGGCGATGTCGCACTGATCCTCGACGCTGTGAGTCTCGCAATGCGCGCCGGGATCGGCAGAACGGCCACGGCCGTTCGCGAGGCAAAGGCCGTCGACTTGGGCGCTTCATGGTCCAACAGCAATAGCTTCGTCTTGGCAGCGACCTGGGAAGGCGCGCGTATTGCCGTGCCCTTCGAGCAAGTCGATCGACTGGAGAAGATTCCGTCGCAGGCGATCGAACGCACGGCGCAGGGGATGGTTCTGCAGTACCGAGGTGCGGTGCTTCCCGTGTCTTTGCTCGGAGCAACCGGCATCCATGAACTGCCCGATCTAGGCGAAGAAACCAAGCGCATCCCGCTGATCGTCTACGGCAAAGGCACGCGACAGATCGGGTTGGTGATCGAAGAAATCGTCGATGTGGTGAACGTCGAGTTTGCGGAAGGTCGCGGTCAATCAGTGGTGGACGGTCGCGTGACGGACATCGTCGATCTCGATGCGATCGTTAGACGAGCCGGGCTGTTGCCCGACGTACCTGAACCTAATCTTGGAGAAGCCCAGTGGAACGCCGACAACGCTATTGCACCTTCTATGTAGCCGGTGAGCTGTTTGGGCTCCCCGTCGCGCGGGTCCAGGAGCTGTTACGCGCCCAGAAGACGACGCTAGTTCCCCTCGCGCCAGCCTGGATTCATGGGCTGCTCAATCTGCGGGGCCAGGTGGTGGCCGTGATCGATCTTCGCAATCGCTTCGGTTTGCCTCCACTGACAGGAGCTGGCGTCGCGATGTTTGTAGTGGTTCACGTCAAAGGTGAGCTTGTAGCGCTTTTGGCCGACAACGTCGGTGACGTTATCGATGTCAATGACACTGCCTTCGAGCCGCTGCCCTGCACCTTGCGTGCGAACCGAACGCTGTTTGAGCGCAGTTGCAAGCTTGAGTCACGGCTGATGACGATCCTCAATCTCGAGCAGATCGCGGTTTCTTCCGAGCTGCCCGGTGGAGAGAACTCCTTCCATATGGGGGCCGAGTGAGCGCAGCTGCTGCTTCTAAACCGACTCGACCAGTCGACGTCATCTTTGTCGATGATTCGGTCGCGGTCCGTCGGTTCCTGCAGGCGACGATCAGTCAGGACAAAGAGTTTCGTATCGTCTGCAGCTTCACCAACGGTAAGCAGATCGTCGACTACCTTCGCACCAACCCTGCACCCGACGTGCTCGTTCTGGACGTGGAGATGCCGGAACTCGATGGTCGCGGTGCCGTCGCTGGTATCCGCGAGCTTGGCTGCAAGGTGCCCATCATCATGTTCTCGACGTTGACCAAGCGTGGTCAGGCCACCACGCTCGAGTGCATCGGCTCTGGCGCCAACGACTACGTGGCCAAGCCGTCCACTGGGGATGGCAACACCAAGTGGAGCGACATGGGTGCAGACTTGCTCAAGAAGCTGCGCACGTACGGTCGCGCTCAACAACAACGCACCGGCATGACGGCGCCGCGTTCTCGTACCGGCGCCCCGGCCGAGCACCGAACCGTGATGCCATCAGCGGTTCGAACGGTGATGCCGTCAACCGGTCGCGGTCCGACGCCGGTGGCCGGAATGTCACCCGCCGTTGGCGCCGCGCGGACGCTGACCCCAGCCACGGGCGCTCTCCCGAAGCTCAGCGGTCTTCGGGCTCCCGCGGTTCCGCGGGAGCTCTTAGCAAAGCCGAGCGCGATTCAACCAGCGGCAGGTCCCGCAGTGCCAGCGCGGCCGGCGCAGCGCCCAGCAGCTGTGCGCAATGCTCAGGGGCGCCCGCTCATTCGCCCGGATGTCGTGCTGGTCGCCTCGTCGATGGGGGGACCGGATGCCTTGCCGGTGTTCTTCTCAACACTCAGCCAGGCCTCCGTACCGATTTGTGTCGTTCAACATATGCCGGCCAGTTTGACCGAGGCTCTCAAGACGCGCATCGAGCGTGCCACGAGTCTGCCGGTCCGCGTCGCAGACCACAACGCGGTAGCACGGCCTGGCGAGATCACACTTTGTCCCGGTTGGAAGCACCTCACGGTTCGTCGTGATGGCGCGCAGGTCGTGTGTCTCGTTGACGATACCCCGCCTGTTGCCGGAGCCAAGCCAGCCGCCGACAAGCTTTTCGCGAGCGCCGCGCAAACGTTTGGTCCGCGCGCGCTCGCCATCGTGCTGACCGGAATGGGGTCCGACGGGCTCGCTGGCGCACGCCAGCTGGTGGACGCAGGGGCTGAAGTCATTGTTCAGGATCAAAAGACGAGCGCGGCATGGGGAATGCCGGGCGGGGTTGTGGGCGCGGGGCTCGCAGCTGCCGTACTGCCGTTGAACGGGTTGGCGGAAGAGCTTCGGATGAGGCTCTCAGCAATTCCAGGCCGTGAAGAAGGTGCCAAAGGGTGGAGGGAAGCATGTCGGGTGGAAAGAGCATGAGCGTCAAGACACAGCTCCGGTTGCTGGTAGGGGTGGGCGCGCTGAGTTTGGCGGCGTTCGCCGCAGTAAGCCAGGGCACGACCTCCGACGCCAAGATTGGCGGAGAAGCCTACGTGCAGATCCTACAAGGGAAGGATCTCGTAGCCGATGTGCTGCCTCCTCCGTCGTACATCATCGAGTCGCACTTGGTGGCTCATGAGCTTGCGAACACGACCGACCCTGCGAGGATCGAGAGCTTGATTGAACGCAGCGGCAAGCTGCGTCGCGAGTTCGATCAAAGGAAGATCTTTTGGGAGAAGGCGTTACCCGACGGAGTGTTGCGCGAGTCATTGATTCGCGACGCGGCCAACCCAGCTGAAGACTACTTCCGGATTCGGGATTCCCAGTTCATCCCAGCCGTGCGTCGAGGCGACAGCGCCACCGCACGTGCGCTGCTGACGGGGGAACTCTCGGACCGCTATGCGGACCATCGTAAGGCGATCGATCGCGTGGTCTCACTATCGGCGGATGCGAATGCAGCCACTGACGCCGTCGCGGCAGCAGCGGTTCAACGGGCCTTCACCATCCAAATCGCAATGGCCCTCGCCCTCGGCGCAGCCATCGTTCTGATCGGTTGGCGCGTCGGTGCCAAGATCTTCGCCCCCATCGCCCGCATCCTCGAGGCACTCGAGAAGGCTGCGCACGGCGACCTTACGGTCGAAGTGGAGGTCAATGGCGATGACGAGTTGAACCGCATCGCCGCCGCGCAGAACCGGCTGCTGGCCTTCCTTCGGGCAAAAGTGACGGCCATCGGCGCCAGCGCGTCGGGCCTGACCAAGCAGGCCGAAGAACTGGCGAACGTGAGTCAATCGCTGGGCGCCGCAGCCGAGGAGACCTCGATTCAGGCGGGCAACGTGTCCAACGCATCCGAGCAGGTCGCGGGGAACGTCAAGAGTGTTTCGATTGGTACGGAGGAACTCGGCGCACGGATTCGCGAGATCGCGGACAACACCAATCAGGCGGCAGCGGTTGCGCAACAAGCCGTCGATGACGCCAAGGGTGCGAATGAGATGGTGTTGCGTCTTCGTGAGTCGAGCACCGAGATCGGACAGGTCCTTGGGCTGATCACGGCGGTCGCGGAGCAGACCAACCTCTTGGCGTTGAACGCCAGCATCGAGGCGGCCCGTGCAGGAGACGCCGGCAAGGGCTTCGCGGTGGTGGCCAACGAAGTGAAGGACCTCGCCAAGGAGACGGCGCGCGCCACCGAGGATATCCGTCGTCGAATCGGCGCCATCCAGCACGACGCAGGCAGCGTGGTGTCGGCGATCGAGACCATCTCCGACATCGTCGAGCGCATCAGTGGCGTGCAGTCTGCCGTGGTTCGTGCGGTGGACGCGCAGAGCGAAACGACGCAAGAGATGTCGCGGAGCGCCAGTGAGGCTGCCGGCAACACCGAGAATATCTCGGCCAACATCTCGGGCGTTGCGGAGGCAGCTCAGCAAACAGCCCGCAACGCAGCTGCCCTTCAGCACACCGCGGCTGAGCTCTCTCGCATGTCGAAGGAGCTCCGTGGCCAGCTGGCTGAGTTCTCCGTCGACGGCTTCAGGCAACAGGCGGGTGCAGAGCGCTCAGCCTACGGTTCGTTCGAGTTCGCGCACTCGTAGTGCACGTCGAGTTCGACACCAAATACAAAGGAAGCACCTAATGGTCTGGTCGATTGGTAGAAAACTCATGCTGCTCTCGG
>CAITIQ010000565.1 GCA_903892415.1 uncultured delta proteobacterium
AGCTCTTGCACCGAGCCGAGCCGTTCGAGCATTAACGGGTTGCCGTGGGTGCGCTCCCAGACTTTGGCGAACTCGAGGACGTTCATCCGATCGCCCGCGACGAACAGCCGCTCCGGCACGGGTCGTTCGTCGAGCGCCGCGGCTGCAGTGAAGCGCGCTGTATCCTCCCAGCTGGTCCAATCGATCGGGGTTTGGCCGTCTCCCCAGTAGCTGAGCCTGCCCGCGGCTGGGTCGAGTAGCCCCATGAAGCCGAGCACCTCGCGGCTGGCGAAGATGCCCATCAATACGTGAACGACGTCAAACCGCGCGTCGATCTCAGCGTGTGCCAGCTCGGCCAACTTGCGTCGCCAATCGGAGTTGAGGTTCACACCCTCGGCCAGCCCGAACAGGTTGTGCGAGAAGTCCGACGGGATGAAGCGGCGCGCCCCCGCGGCTTTGGCTGCACGCAGTAGGGCGAGTTGGGCCTCGACGATGATCTCGGGGCCGCCTTGCAGCGTGGAGACGACAGCGAACGAGCCGGCCACAGCAGCAGCTCGCGCCGCATCGTCGGCGTTCAAGGCGTCAAAGGCATGCAGCTCGACTTTGTCCGAGGCAAGGCTTTGCGACTCGGGCTTTTGTGGATCGCGCACCAGCGCGCGGACGCGCACGTTGGGGTGGGTGAGCAGGGCTTGAATCAGCAGGCGACCGAGCTTGCCGGTGGCCCCGGCGACGACGACGAGCTTGTTGGCGGTGTTCATACCAAGGAAGTACGACCTGATGTGCTCTCCGACAATCGGCCTTGATATGGACGGACTGTCAGGAGATACCTGTCAATATGGGGACCCACTCGGAGATGGTTCTGTTCGCCACGGTGGTGGAGGAGGGCAGCTTTACGCGCGCTGCGCAGCGGCTCGGCATCACCAAGCAGACGGCGAGCGAGCGGCTGGCGGCGCTCGAGGAGCGGCTCGGGGTTCGCCTGCTCGAGCGCACGACGCGGCGCCTGCGCGTGACTCAGGCGGGCGGGCGCTACGCCGAGCGCTGCAACGCCATCGCGCTGCAGATTGAAGAGGCGGAGCGCGAGGTGCAGCAGCAACAGGCCGAGCCGGTGGGGCTCTTGCGCGTTTCGGCGCCGGTGCTTTACGGGCGGCGCTATCTAGCGCCGGTGGTGGCGGATTACTTGGCGCGTTACCCGCGGGCCAGCGTGGAGGTCTTGCTCGCCGAGCGGCGGGTGCGGCTTGTCGAGGAGGGCTTCGATCTGGCGATCCGCATCGGCAAGCTCGAGGATTCATCGCTCGCGGCGCGCAAGCTGGGAGAGGGCCACGTGTACTACGTGGCAAGCCCGGGCTACCTCTTGCGCCACGGTCGGCCGAGCGCACAGACTTTGCCCGATGCGCGTTGCATTGCCACCCGCATGCAGGAGCGATGGCGCTTCGACGGCGTGGAGGTCAAGCTCGAGCCGGTGCTGCTGGTCAATGATCTCGAGGTCGCCTGTGAAGCGGCCATCGCTGGGGTCGGCATCGCGCGGCTGCCCTCGCTGGTCTGCGCAAAACCAGTGACCGAGCGGCGTTTGGTGGTGCTCGGTGGTACCGAGCCAGCTGAGCGGCCCAGCGTCTACGCGCTTTTCCCGCAGCACCGTCACCCCTCGGCCAAACTGCAGGTCTTCCTCGAGGCGCTCACAAAATTGGTCGCGCCGATGGCCCCGATAGAAGCGCCCACGATTCGGGCACGCCGCGGCTAGTCGGTTAGGAGAAGGGAGAAACGCGACTCGTCTCCGTACTGGGACGTCATGAAACGACTTGTGGCCCTCGCATCGCTCGCGCTCGCTGGCTTCCTCACCGGCTGCGGCCCTACTCCGGAGGAGAAGGCCCTGGTTACCGAGCGCGTCGCGTTGCGCGAGATGCAACACGACGCCATCGTCAGCGCGAACAAGGACTGCAACGCCTTGAAGCAGAAGCTCGCGGACTTCGAGAAGGCCAACAAAGACCGTCTTGAGAAGTTCCGCACCGCATGGACGGCACTGCCCGAAGAACGGCGGAACAAGGCACAAAACGCCGGACCGTTTTCAGAGAAGCAGGTCACCGATGAACTCATCGCGGTGATCGTTTCGTGTACCCCCGAAAAGCTACCCGTGCCCTGAGCACCGTTTGCAGGTCTGCGCGCCTACTCTCTGCCCCATGCGTAACTGCGCGAGTGCGGGCGACCTGAGGTCTGGGACCGCTCGCCTGGAGGGTCGCCCGCGTTATGCGGGCGTTCTCGCGTTGGTCGCACTCTTGTCGAGCTGCGCGCCCAATCCGTCCGAGGTGGTTGCGACGCAGGTCGGCTCTGCCGCCGCCAACGCGAGCGGAAGCGCGTCGGCAACGACGGTCCCGGCTGCGAACGGGGACCCTTTGCAAGCTCGACTGCGCGCTGCGGCGGCTGCTTGGCAGCCTCTTGAGGAGAGCGGCGTGATTGGGCTCGCGTGAGGCCCGCGCGGTACGTCGATGAGCTGGCCGATCACGAGATCGAAGTCCGGCTGTCGAGGTGGGCCCGGGGCTCAGCGGGAGCCAGGTGTACCGCGTCGTCGCGCGTGGTCGCGAGAGCTTTGAGCGCTGCTATGAGAAGGCCCGCGCGGCGAATGCCAAACTCGAGGGTTCCGTGCGCGCGACCTTCACCATCACCAAAGAAGGCACGGTCAGCGAGCTTGGAACGCCGGTTACGCTTTCGGACCAAGCGGCGACCAGCTGCGTGCGCGACACCTTCGCCGCGATGGTCTTCCCGAAGCCAGTGATGCCGGTGAAGGTGAGCTTCCCGGTGTATTTCTCCGCGAGCGAAGCGCCCCCGCGGCCCGCCAAACCGAGCGGCAAGGCTTCGGCTGAAGGACCGTGGCCGATCGTGGAGTTGCGTGGCACCAGCGTCTTGTTCGATGGGGTGGCGGCGGGGGACACGAGCTCGCTATCCGAGGGGCGAGCCAAGCCGATCGAGCAACTCAAGCTCGTGGCCCGAGAAGCGCGCAAACGCTGGCAAGACGAGCATCCAGGAGTGGCGCACCCCGGCGTCGTGGGCGTGCGTATCGAAGGCGAGCCTTCAACGCACTGCCGATGGCGGCGAGCGCCAAGTGCGCACCTTCGCTGTCGCCTTCGAGGCGCTTTAGGCTGCCCAAGAAAAAGGCCAGCACCGCCGAAGCGGGCTGGCCTTTTAGGCTTGGCTTGGCGCGGTTTAGCGCCCGAGGCCGAGCTTTAGAACGTCACGTTCGAGGGGCAGATGGTCTGGCCGACGGGGATCGGGAAGATCGGCGTCTCGTCGTC
Organism: uncultured delta proteobacterium; assembly: GCA_903892415.1. Lineage (GTDB taxonomy): Bacteria > Myxococcota_A > Polyangia > Polyangiales > Polyangiaceae > Xiheicaenibacterium. Next base: position 3,264 of record CAITIQ010000565.1, read on the forward strand.
GATGGTCTGCAGGAAGGCCACGAGGTTCGTCACGTCTTGCGCGGTTGGGGTGAAGACCTGGTTGCCTGCGCGCAAGTGAGCAAGGAACGCCGGGTCGTTTAGCACCTCATCGAGCGTGTCGACCGAGCCGTTGTGGAAGTAGGGCGCGCCGGTGGTCAGGTTGAGCAGCGAGGGCACGTTGAAGCCTCCGACGCCTTGAGCCACGTTGGCGTTTTGTCGAATTTCATCCGCTCCGCGTGCATCCGGGCCGGGCAGGCCGAAGGTGCCGACGCGACGCGAGACACAGATGTGACGCTGCGGAGCGCCGTTGGCGTCGTTGCCGATCAGCGCGTCGTTGACGTCGATGGCGGCGCCGGTCGCGTCAGCCGGAAGCACGTTGACCGGTATCGAGCCGAGCATGCCGACGCCATTGCCGGTCAGCGTCTCGAGACGAAGGTCGGCCGGGGTGGCGACGGAGTTAGCCTGGGGCGTGTAGTAGAGTTCGCTGATGGTCCATTGCGCACCGCTGTGGCAATTTTCACAGTTGCCAGCGTCGAACACGAGGCGCCCTGCGACCGGATCTCCGCTGAGAGCGCCAGCCGAGCGACCGCGCGGTGAGCGGATGGTCTTGATGTACTCGTTGATCTCGTCCCAATCCTTGAGCACGCCAGGACCGTAGGCCGGGAGGTCACCGGTGAAGCCGCCGGTGCTGCCGACGTCATTGACGCGCTTGACCGAGCCGACGTTGAAGCCGTTCTGCGGGTTGCCGATACCGAAGCCACCGGCTGCTGGGCCGATGAAGTCGATGCGATCACCGTTGACGGGCGGCATGCTGGTGGCGCTGACGATGGCGCCGACGCCGCCTGCGACGTTGCGCGTGTTGAGCTCGAAGTCGGCGACCTCGTCGAAGATGGCGCTCCAGTTGAGGATGCGCTGGTGCTCGCCGTTCTCATCGAAGGTCGTGGAGGTATCCACCGTCTGGCGCGGACCGGCGGGGAAGGCCCAGGTCACGTTGTCGGTGGTGCCCATCGGATGGCAAGCCACGCAGCCAACCCACGCTCCGGTGGACCAGCGGGTGAGGCCGGTGTTGAAGAAGCGCTGCCCGCGCAGAATGTCGAAATCGTCGGCCGGGTTGGCCGGGTCGTCGACGGGGAGTGTCTCCGACGCGATGGCCAGCGTGGTGGTGGTCTGCGACGCGAGGTTGATGTGGCTGATGGAGCGGCCAACCTCGTTGTAGGTGTAGGCGTTGCTGCCGATGATCGTCACGCCGGTGGGCGAGGGATCGGTCGCGAGGAAGTTGGTCGTGGCGGCGCCAGCGACCGGCGCGGCTCC
>CAITIQ010000566.1 GCA_903892415.1 uncultured delta proteobacterium
CTCTCGCCAGATGATCCGGCCCGGCAAGCCGTAGGAGACTGGCAGCTCCCAGTTCAGGCAGTTGGCCCGCGGCACCAGCTGCAGCCGGGGGAGGGAGAGGCGATCGCCGCGGCGCAGGGCCTCCTGGCGGTCTCCCTCGCTGGGCCAGCTGTGCTCCGGCGGCAACACCAGCACCAGGGCGGCACCATCGCGCAGAACCAGCAGGTCAGCAGCGGCGAGGAAGACACCCAGGTCCGTGCCCCTGCCATCCACGTCGGTGAGCACCGAGTTCAGGCTGTCGGGGAGGCTGATCCAGCTGCCGCGACTAAGCATGCCGCCGTAGGTGCGCAGGGCGTCCCGTAAGAAGCCCGAGGGGCGGGCGGCATCGAGGCGTTTACGGTAGGCCGTGTCTGGTTCCCGCTCACCCTTGGGGAGGTAGTGCTCCTTGCGGCTGCTGCCGTCAGGGGCGGCGAGCAGGGCCCAGCAGTCTGCGGTGATCTGCAGGGAGGGCCCAAGGGCGGTCAGGGTGGGGTGCTGGGTCCAGGGGGCATAGGGGCCAGTAGCTGGCAGGGCGGGGGCTGGGTGCACTGGTCGCCGGCGGGGCTACTGGCTTTTGCCAGCGCGAATCCGACAGGGCGTCCAGAGTTGTGTAGCCAAATGAACAGGTGGTTTGCGGACCCGTGAACCATGGCTACCAATGAGAGACTTGCCACAGAAATCCCTGCTGGGACTGAACTCAATGGCCATTGCAAGGAGCTATCCAGCATGGTTCTCGGAAAGCACCGACCATTCGCAGGTGGTTCTCGGAACCTGCCAGTAAGAAGTTGGGCAGGCAAATGAAACATAGACATGACCATGCCACGCATCTAGACCCTGCTGTCGCTAAATCGGTTGCTCGACTTATGACTAATCCACGAACTGTACAGGCTAGCAATGTCGCAATCACCTGAACTCGCCGGCGGGGAGGGTTTTACCTTTGAGGGCGACGCGGCTGCGTTCTATTTAAGCGCGCTGCTAGCCGAGGCATATGCACCCGGCATCGATGATCGAATCGTTGTCCGAGTGTCGGTTCAGCAGAGCGACTTCGGTGAACCTCTCGATGATGTGATCGTCGATTTTGAAGATGTCGAAAAGTCCCCCGCTCGTCTTAGCCTCCAGGTGAAGCGCTCGCTCACGATCAGCCAGGCAAAAACGAACACCGATTTTCGCGGCATCATCCGCGACAGTTGGGCCACCCTCAATAAATCTGATTTCCGCATCAACACCAACCGTTATGGGGCCGCAGTTGGCACGATCACCCCTGCCAAAGAACGAGCACTCAAGACCCTTTGCGATTGGGCCCGTGAAAGTCTGACAGCTGACCATTTTGATGCTCGCTTCGCAGAACGTGACAGCGACAATAACGCTATCAAAGCGGTCAAGGACGATGTCGTTGCCCTTTTGGAGGAAGAGGGGAAAGGGGCACCGTGTACGAGTGAAGAGGTGCATCAGTTCCTTGCACACTTCGTGCTCATCCAATTCGACTTCCTTCGCGAAGGTGCAACTGATCCCCCTGGTGCCATTAATCACATCCGAGATTGCCTCGCGCCCGATGAGGTAGCCAAGGCACCCCTCATCTGGTCACGGATAGTTCAACTTGCCCGCGCATCAGCTGGCAAATCAGGCCAGTTTGACCGCGCGCGGCTTGTGCGCATGATCTACTCTGTCGCGCGCCTTCGCGGCGCGATCTCCTTACGCGCAGACCTCGACAAGTTGACGGAGCTCGCAAAGAGTTACGCGAACCTCATTCCTGACGATGTTGGCGGAACGAAGCTCGACAGAACATCGCTCCTTGAGATTCTGGACGCCAACATCACCAAGGCCCGTGTGGTTCAAGTCCGTGGACTGCCAGGAAGTGGCAAATCAGTCTTGGTGAGGCAAGCGGTACAGCGCGCGCTAGAACGCGGGCCGGTCCTCTTCCTCAAAGCCGAACAGCTCGAAGGCACTAGTTGGATCAGCTACGCGACCTCGCAGGGTCTCTCGGGTGCCCCTTTTGAGCGACTTCTCGTGGAGATCGGGGCTGCTAGTACTCCCATACTCTTCATCGATGCGATTGATCGCATCGAGAAAGAACACCAGCCGGTAATCCTCGACGTGATCCGTACCATTGTGGAGTCGCAGCTGCTTGACAACTGGCGCGTCGTTGTCTCCCTTCGCGACACCGGCATTGAAGTCCTTCGCAATTGGTTGGGCCACTTCCTTGATGTTCTAAAGGTCGAGACTCTTGAAGTTGGTCAGCTGAGCGACGAAGAGGCTGAGATACTCGCAAAGGCTAAACCAAACCTGAGGCCGCTTCTATTTGGATCAGCCCAGGTGCAAGAGATTGTCCGACGCCCCTTTTTTGCGAAGGTGCTGAACCAGAGTTACGTGGCTGACCCCAGCGCCCCGACATTCGCTCCCCGATCTGAAGTCGATTTGATCGAGAATTGGTGGCGGCGGGGCGGCTATAACGAGACCGGCCAACGCGCAATTGAACGTCAGCGCGCGCTGCTCGACTTGGCACGTGTTCGTGCCCGCCAGCTTAGCCAGCCGATTCGACTTAGCCAGCTAACATCAGACGCGCATATTTATGACCTAATATCCGACGGTATACTCCAACGTGTTCGCGAAGGGGTTTCCCTTCGCTTCGCTCACGACATCTTCTTCGAATGGGCTTTCTTCTATGTCCTGGCCGATCGTGGGCCCCAATGGATGGAGGAGATCAAGGCCTGCGGGGAGCCGCCGGCGGTAGCACGCGTCGTCGAACTCGTTTCCCAATGGGAGTACGCGCAGGGAGAAGACTGGACGGCGTACCTCGCGCAAACTGAAGGTTCGGAACTCAGAGCTCAATGGCTTCGAGCGTGGCTGGTCGGTCCTCTCGGAACTTCTATGTTCGAAGTTGATGAAGACCAATTCGCGACGGCCGTTTTTGTCGACGACTTCCGCCTGTTCAGAAAGGTGCTCGTCTGGTTTCAGGCGGAGAAGACATCCCCGAATGCGAATATCCTAGCTAGTGCCCTCCCACAGGAGCAACGCCAACGGTTCGCTGATCTTCTCGGTTGGCCTTCCGACTTTGCAGCATGGCGTCGCCTCATCGCCTTTATCCTCCGGCATATTTCAGACATTCCGCAGAGGCTCTATCCGGAGATCGTCGCTATCTTTGAGGTCTGGCAGAACGCCTTAGCCGTCCTTCGCAACCAGACTTCTCGCGATCTTCTACAACAATGCGCTTCGTGGCTCGCCGCCATCGACGCGATCAGTAGCACCGCCAATGGGCCCGACGAGAACTCTGCGTACTGGGAAAAGGTGCCCGGCTTGGACGCATTACGAAAATCCCTGGGCCAGCTTCTCTTAAGATCGTCGAGAGTCGAGCCGACCTTTGCGGCCGACTATTTGCAGCGGGTCATCAACTTAGAGCGCATCCGCGACGATGCATTTCATGGCATCATCGCCTACTCACCCATCCTCGCCCAATCGCTTCCCCAGTCGGTGGTTGGGCTTTCACTGGCGTTCCTGCGAGAGGAGCTTCCAGACGAGCGAGTCGCCCGAAAAAAGCAGGAACTTCATGACAAAGCTGAGTGGCGCAAGGTAGTCCTGGCGAAGCCAGAAACCGAGCGCTCGAGTCAAGAAAAAATGGCGCTTTCGGGTGGGTCTTATCTGCTAACTTTCAGCGGTTTTAGTAATCACGACTGGGAAAGACTTTCGATCCACGACGACCACCGAAGTTTCTGGCCTCCTTCGCCCCTTCGAGAGCCCTTTTACTCGCTTTTCCAATCATCGCCCGACGAGGCACTGAGGCTCTGTCACAAGCTCTGTAATCACGCGATAACCGCGTGGCGACAGCTGCATCGTCACTC
>CAITIQ010000567.1 GCA_903892415.1 uncultured delta proteobacterium
CGCCGCTGCGATGGACGGCCACTCGGGCTCGGCTTGATTCCGCCGAGCTGGATAAGCCACTCGGCGAGATCACAGTGCCCGAGCCGCCGTCCGCGGTCTGAGCCCACACGACTTTGCTCCAAGCCCAAGCGCTCCTTTGGGCGGGGTCCGTGCATCGGTTACCCTCAACTACGTCGCACCCATCGAGTTCGAGACCAACGCACCCGCCTAAATCAAGCAGTCAAATCTGTCTACCAAATCGGGGCAACTCCAACCACGCGTTATGGGACGCCGCCACACGCCGCGCACGGTCCAGCGACTCCGGGATCGCTCTACGGCGCAGCGGCATTCTGCACGCCGATCCAATCGATGCACTGATGTGCCTCCTGTCGGTACGCCGGGCCCTCGACGAAGCGAGCGAGGTTTTCTCGCGCGTCATCACTCGTATCGACTTGGGCCCTCGCCCTTGCGACGAGGAAGCGAGCGCAAACACGCAACGAGCCAAGTTGCTAACCACTACGGTGCAGCCTCCTGCATGCAGCGTTCGCTCGTCCAGATAAAGCCTTTGGCATCATCCAGATCGACTAGCGGAACTCTTCGTTCACAGCGTCCCTGAAGGCATCCCGCACCTTAGCCAGACGGCGCCATCCAAAGCCGGTCCATGCGCAGATTCACTTGGACCCGCACACCCCTGGAGCGGCAGCAGAAGTAGCGGCCAGACCCGGCGATGAAGCCGGTAGGGCATGGGGCGGTTGAAGCGGGAGGCTGCTGCTTGGCTCAACTTCATCTTCCCTCCGGAACCGGCGTCGCGGTGGAGCATTCATTCATCGCCGAAGACCAGCGGTCGAGAAGAGCAGGCTGCCGCTCGAGAGGAGCTGTTGCCACAAGAGCTGCCCACTCCTCGTCGAATTGGGTTGCACCGGGCTCCCGGAAGTGGACCTCGCCAAATAGACACTCATCATCCGGTTGAGGGCGCCCGAAGGCATCATAGTAATAGTTGACCTTGCAGCTCTTGTACGTGCACAGCTTTGCGTGCGCCTGAAGGATCCGCGTCATCTCGGGAACGAGCTGGAGCACGGCCTGGTCATTGGCTCGCTCGCGACGAAGCACGTGCCTACCGCGACCCGCGAGCGTTGAGAACTGTGCGGTTGCTTCAAAATCGGCGACCCGATCGAGGCACGCCCGGGTCACGCCTCGCAGCGTGGAGCACTCGTTGTTCACAGCCTCCAGCATGTCATCGAGCGCCAGCCACGGAATGGATCGAAGCGCAACCTCGCGAAGCAGCGGGTGTGTCGTGGCCCTGAGCTTATCCACCTTCGTGGACCCGTCTGATCCGGCGAGCACCTGCTCGAGGTCTGCAGCTGGCTTCAAAAGCGCAAAGGCACGCTCTACCGCCTCGTCGCAAGAGCTAGAGGCCTCGCGGTAGATCCAGGTCGTCTCGTTGTGCGCGTGAAGGTACTCTCCCTTGTGCACCCAATACATTACGGGCTTCATCTGCGCACACTTGGCCGAAAGCAGAACCAGTTCGGCCAGCTCCTCCGAGCCGTCGATGGCTCGTTGAAGCATGGTTCGCTGAGCGACGGGAGCCAATGCTGGCGGCCTATGCGTATGGCAACCGAGGAGATAAAGCGGTGCCAATAGACGGACCAGCTGCGGGACCGGCGGAAGTCGTCGATCGCTTGAGCGCTGCGTAACCGTCACTTGCACTTCTCCTGATCGCGGCCTGAGTGGCATGCGGCCAGCTCTTCGTGGAGTCTTGTTGCCGCGCCCGAGTACGCCGTGCCTTTTGCGACTCGTTCGAAGCCTGAAACCATGGTGTCGCACCGTATCCGTCCTGTCCGTTCCTCGAATCCGTCCAATTCCTCCAATTCCTCGGTGCAGACGGTCCTTAACTCCTTGAGCCAGGGTTCGAACACGCGCCTCGGCGCCATCTCGACAATCGGGTCCTGGAGCCAGGGATAGATTCTGAAGACGTAGACGTCTTCTCGCAGAAACCTAGATACGGGCCAAAGGATGTCCCACGCCTTGTCGTAGGCAAGCGCGCAGGCTGGGGTGGGCTGATCCTGTGGCCAACGATGCTCATACCAGGCTCGTTCGTACAGACCGTCGCGAATCCAGTCGACGAGTGGAGCGATCCGTGGGCACGCGTGTGCCGCGGCACGTAGCTCCGCCCACTGATTCGACGCCTCGACCGCGACCTGCAGTGGGCTCTTGCGAACCTCGGACTGAAGCGCCACGGCTGGAGATCCATTGTGAGCCTGGCAGGCCGAGAGCCACACTGCCGAGAGAGCCAGTCGGCGCACGCTGCGCAAGCTCCATCTTCCTTCCCGCATGCCTCTCCAAGACGGTGATTCGCGCGAATGGCGCAAGCCTGCGTCGTTGGGCGCTCCTCTAACGCTGGTTGTCGTTGAGCACGTTCGCGACAAGGCCCACCTCCCGGCTGGCGTTACAGTCCTCCAACGCCAGCTCGCGCCCGGCTTGGATACAACGGTATACGTGCGCTGCCGCCTCCGGCTCAGAGCCCAGGAAGTCGTACCGCCCATCGGGCGCGTATGCGTAGGCCGCGTCCCGTTCACTTACGGCGCGTATGCTTAGTATGATGGGTGAGCCCGAGTGGCGTCGAAAGTCGATCGTCCCGTTCAGACGCACTTCGGCGAACCAGTTTGGGGCGCTGGTAAATAGTAGCCTATGGTCGGGCGTCCCGCGGTTTGAGCCGACAGCCCACATGCCGTTGGCTGCGGACGAGACCTCGCAGCGCGTGCGCTCCAACGAGCCCATTAGAGCGGTCACGCCGCTTGCGCTCTCTTGACCGCGAAGCGGCCACACCTGGAGCGCCTGACTCGGTGCTGCGCCAGGGTCCGGCTGTTCGTTCGGGTAGAAGAGTCCTGCTCCGTCCTTGAATGCGACGAGCTGTCGAGTGGGCCGCCTACCGCTAAGACCGAAGTGAAGGGCTACCGGCGCAGGCAGTGGAGAGAGCTTGTCGGGCTCGATGTTGGCGATTGCACGGTCGCCCCACACGAGCCGGCCCTCGTGATCGACGCCGTCCAGGACCCCTATCTCGAGGTTGTCGGCGAGCACGGTGAACGGGGGGGAACTGCGCCGCAATTCCACTTCCGCCCCTTCGCGTTGCAGTGCCGCTCGGCTCCCGTCACCGGACAGCACAAATCTCTCGACATGCTCTGCAACACGGAGCCATGCCCTCGGCTGGCCCTCGGGGGAAAGTGCTCTAAAGCCCAGTTCGCCGTCGCGCAGAACAAATTCGCCAGTTGGGCTGAATCGGCGCTGTGTACGAACGTCGTGTATCCACTCGGGGCCTGCAGTGGATTGACGAAACAGGAAGCTCCAGCGATGAATCCCAGACTCAACCACCGCCTGCTTGCCGTCCTGCCTCACACTTATCAGCGGTGTTCTTTCCGGTCCGATTGGAAACGGGGAGGAATCGAGACGGGGAGGGGGCAGATGCAAACGGTACTCTGTGCTTAGGGCGCCCAATCCACCCCGCGATAAGAGCGTGCCCATTCGAAGGTCCCATGCCCTAGCCATTCCATCGACCGAGCTAGTTACAAGCAGATCAGCGTTTGCACTTCGCGCCAGTGACAACACACGTGAGGTGTGCGGCATGAATGCACCGGGCACCGCAAAGCGAGTGCCTGTTAGCACGTGCCAAACGCAAACCGAATCAAACGAACATTGAGCGGCCAACCACTGGGCATTAGGGGATACGGACCATTCATCCTTTGCGTCGCCATTGACGAAACTGAACACCTCGCGTTCCTCAGAGCCAATACGCCCAAGGAAGAGCCCGAACCCGGACGCACGACGCCGAAGCTCAAGCGAACCACTTAGCTTTCGAGCTGACGGGGCAAGGGCGGCCTCCGCGGATGCCGCAAGTGGACGCTGGACTGGGCTGGTCCACGGCGGAGCATAGACTAAGGTGGTTTGCTCACAGCGGACGACAAGCTCGTCGGCATTTTGCCACGAGAGCTTCAATGCAGTAGGGCAAGGCTCGGGTACGGTCGACCTAGTATCCGGCGGCAGCGTTGTCGGCGCCGAACCTATCGAGCTGCATGACGATTCGGCGGGTACAAGAGGCGGCGTTCTAGGGGTAAGCGTCGGCTCTGCTAGAGCGCATCCAGCGAGTGTGAGCAATGCAAAGTAGCAGAAGCGGTCCATTAGGTGGTCCAACTCATGGCCGGAGCTCCGAATCCACCGAACATCCGAATGGGAGTGCCGATACAGCGATAGCGAACCTCGACGTTGGACTCGAAGCCGTGGAGAACGCTAGCGCAAACACGCAATGAGCCAAGTTGGTTCCCACTACGGTGCAGCCTTCCGCATGCAGAGTTCGCTGGTCCAGACAAAGCCTTTGGCGTCTTGCCGATCGACTCGGGCAACTCTTCGTTCACAGCGTATCCCTGAGGGATCGCAGAGGCACTCGCCCGGCGGAGGCAGGTCGATGTGTCGCACGGTTTTTCGGCAGTGTTCGCCCGCATTGTCACACTGCCACTCCTCATTCTCACCTAACGGCGAATTGGGCCACCCGCGAAGGAACGCCTCGCAAGCACAATTGCCGGACGGGTCGCGTGGTGGACCAACAGGAGTTCCGTCTAGACGGAGCCCAAACAGGCCGCAGTCGCACGGAGCCGGAAGACCTGATCCGGGCGCAAGCGAATCAATATAGCTAACGCATTCGCCGGCATATTCGGGAAACTCGGGAAGCAGCCGCTCGAACGTGCTTCGCGCCTCGGCGAGCCGGCCCGCCTCCAGGTACCCCTGAGCCAACAACAGCAGTTCGGGTTTCGGGTCTCTTCCTAGGAAGAACTCAATGTTCGTTAACATCACGAGCTGAGTGGGAGTTGCGCACCTGCCCGTAAGCGCGAGCCAACGGAGCAACTCAAGCCCTCGATCACCCGCATGATGCCCAGCGTCTGCAACCATGAGACGCGCAAGGTCGAGAGCTCCCCCATAGTCTTTGAGCTGAAAGAGAGTGTTCGCGACTTTTGCGTCAAACATCTGTCGCGTGTACTTGTCTTCTCCATGCTCCCCGCGTGCGACTCGCAGAAGCGCCGGCAGCGCGGCAGCGTACTTTCCCTTGCGGAATAGGGCGACCGCTTCTTCGCCCTCGATCGAGAGAGGGGCCTCGCCAGTTACTTCCTGAGGTGGTCCCAATTCGCTCGGTAACTTCCAGTAACTCGACGCTCGTAAAGTGCAATCGTGCGTCAAGAGACGACTACAAGGTCTCGTGTTCTGCTCAACGCGTGGCTCCGCCGCTGAAGCGCACCCGAGTGTGATGGCCAGGCTTAGGCCAACCAGACTCAGGCGGAGAGTGTTCAAATGCGTTGCCCAGTCGGAGCGGGTATGTGCCTTCATAAGCCTTCACCATCGTTGGGCGACGCAAAGTACGCAGCACTCGGCAGCGCAGTTCTGAGCTCAAGGAACTGTGACTGGCGCGCTTGGCTCGCGCGGGTAGGTCCATTCGCAGTGGATGTCGTCTGTGAACTCCCAAGGCTCGATGCGGCCGCCAAAGCGGTACCGCCAGTCTATCCCAGATGAGTTGTACTGCAGGCGAAGGGGACGCCCGGACGACAATGAAACTTCAATCGTTCCAGTGAGGCTTTGCACCTCACGGAAGCCCAGACCCTGTGGGGGCCCGCCCGTCGAATAGGATACGTCGATGAACACGGTGTCGCCCTCGATGCGCTCGACTTGGGTGGATATCCGTTCCTCCTTCGTCAACGGGACCGCAACGTTGGAGAGGAAGTAAAGGATGAACGGCGCCGGTTGGCCAATCGTTACCGCGCCCTGGAGCGGGAGTGCTTCAAGTGTATTGGGGAACGAGTTTGGGTGGGAATCAAAGGAAACGTGGTCCTGCGCTTGCGTGCGCAAAACATCGTCTTCTGTCAGAAGGTAGTATTGGCGGTCATCAGGTTCTAGCCGCGTCCACACCTCAACCACAAACTGCTTGTCTGACCGCCGTACACGACGGTTCATCTGCCATTCTTCGCGCGGATGTCCGAGCTCCGTCCCGCCGATCGTCCAATGTTCCTCAAGCCATTCGTCGAGGCCGAATGATGGACCGCTAACCCTTAAGCTGCCTAAGGTAGCCATCGCTGGTCCGGTTTGCTGAGACGTCTGTGGTCGTTCATGTTGACGTTCCTCCATGGGTGCACAGCCTGCCATGGCAGTTGCAAGAAGCATCAAGAGCGTGAGCAGAGAAGCTAGCTCCCGTCTGGATCGATGGCGCCCGACCACGCGAGACCGGAGCCGAAACCACCAGTCTCCAGGTCCGTACTCTTCGCTTTTGCATCGTCCTTGCTCAGCGCTTTGTGTTGGCTGACCGTTGCCCCGTCGTTCCAAAGCGTCACCGTGGCGAGTGGGTCTCGGAAAGCGCTTGGAGAGCCGCCCAGATGCTTCGGCCACGCGTAGATTCACTGTCACCCGCACACCCTCGAGCGGCAGCAGAAGTAACAGCCGACAGACCCGGCGATGAAGCGGGTAGGGCATGCGACGGCTGAATCGGAACGGGGGCTCACCGCTCCTCCGTGCACGGATCATCCAGCCGGATCACGCCACCAGATCCTTCGCGCTTCAGCGGATCGCAGATTGGCCGGTTTGGGTCTGAACTCGACGAGGCCGGTGGCTCGATCGCGTCGTTCACCGGCGGGCAGCCACAACCCTCTCTCCACTTGGGTGGTTCGATATCACAGTTGCACGGTCGTCCCACCGGTACAGGCGTGAGCTCCTCGGCTCGACCTTCAAGCCACTTCATACACTGCGGTATGAAGTCCGGTGGCTGTGGAACCTCCGGAGCGTATTGCTTGAACAGCTCTCGGGCCTCGTCATATTCGCCCAACTCAACCAGGCCGCGTGCGCTGAGGAGATTGAGCCACGCAAATTCTACCTTAACCTTGGGCGTAAGACCAAACCACGGCCCCAGGGCTGTTGTCGTGAGCAAGTCGAGCATTTTCCCATTCAGGCAGCGCTGCGCGAGATGAACGTTCAGCCCCGAGTCAGCGCGGCCCTCTCTTCCCATGAGGTGCGCGAGGTCGACGGCCCCACCATCATCCCCCCAGAGCCACAGTCTCCGAACGAGCACGCGCTCCGCGTCTTGCCTGGTCTCCAAGCTGTCTCCGTAGTACCCCCGCGCCACGCGCTCGAGCCCGAAGGTAGGCTCAGGAATCATGTCACTTTGGTAGCTTTTCAAGCTGAGTAACGCCTGGGGCGAATACGGTTCTCTCACCCCGCCCTCGAGCTCGGCCTTAAGCCCTCGCGCTGAAGAGTAGAGTTCTCTGGCGGGAGCGCGACTCGGCAATTCAGTGAAGGAGAGATTTTGAAATTGGCACTTCGTCGCGAGCGGTTGGCCGCAGAGGAGTGGATAGGCCTTCCGCGGAATGTCGCTTGGCGAGTCCCAGCTGAGCCTCCTCGTCTGCGCGCAGCCTAGGATGAGCAGGCATTGCGCGGCGAGCGAGAGAGCGCCGCGAAGCCGGCTCATTGGGGTTCCTCTGCGGTTTCTCCATGAGGTTTCCAAAATGAAGCTCCTTCCCACGGCGGAACCCGCTTGCGCTTGCTCTCTTCCAACACGTCGACTGGAAGAGCAGAGATTGTCTTCTGGCACTCGGCTGCGAACGCTGGAAACATCTCAACAATGGACGGGTCCTGGAGTGCCACGCTCGCCGCGTGATAGTAGCCAAGCTCAAAGAGCCCTCGAGCGCGAAAGGCCTTCGCCTGCCCACGGCCTCGCCCATGGTCCCAGAAGAGCTCTGTCGGCAAGACCGCGAACGTTTCGAGAGCTACCTTGCTTGGGCACTCGCGCAAAG
>CAITIQ010000568.1 GCA_903892415.1 uncultured delta proteobacterium
TTGCCATGTTCGGTCGCTCGCTCGTCTCTCCAGCTCATGCGCGGCTCCTCGAGGAGAATGCGCGCCGAATGCGGTTTGCGCCAACCCGCTCTGAGGAGCTGCTCTGGCGCAGGCTCGCCGGCTCCAAGACTGGCTTCGCCTTCCGCAGGCAGCTCGTCATCGGGAGGTTCATCGTCGACTTCGCGTGCACCAAGGTCCGCCTCGTCATCGAGGTCGATGGGGGTTACCACGAAGGGCGTCAGCGTCGCGATGCGGCGCGGGACGGGGCGCTCGCGGAGCTTGGCTGGCGGGTCCTTCGGATCGGCGATGACGAGGTTCTTGGCGAGCTCGATGGGGTCGTTGAGCGCATCGCAGCGGCGGCGGCAGCCGGAGAGGGGTGAACGCTCGCGCGGCGTGTGATGATGCCGCTTTCCGTGAGTGGAGCCACGACCAAAGCGAGGTCGACCTCGTGCGCCGGCTCGCAACGGCGCGCCGGGATCGCGCGCTTCGCGCCACACGACCTCCGGCGAACGTTCATCGGGGACATGACGAGGACGCTACAAATGGGCACGGCGCCGAGGTTAGCTAGAGGGGTAGGCGATACTGCCCGAACCAGCCAGTGCGGCAGGGCGAGCAAAACCGAGTGGACAGTTCGAGGGGCGCACGCACAATGTAGGTAAGATCAATATCTGAATACGTGAACAACCGTGACTGGAAATCCGCCAAACGCGGCTACGCGAACAGTCCCGAAAGACTTTTTTGCACAAGCAAGTCTTGTCCCGGTAAGGCGCTCATCGTTGATCGCAACATGAGCAGGCGCTCCACTCGGCGAAAAGGTAACTTCGACTGCACTTGCACCGGAGATGGATCCTTGTCCCAGGCAAGCAGAAATGTCGACTTTCGCAAGTGCTGCGAGAGCACCTGGCCGGTCAAAGGAAGCGGCACTGTTTCCCCATGGAGCTCGTTCCGAGGACTCAGGCTGCCCGTCACACTCGCCAATGCAGGAGATGCAACCAGAGCCTATGCGGAAGGCCGCGCCTTCTCCACACTCGGTCGAGGCACAGCGAGAGCCGTCCCACCCCATTCCGTCGGCACAAGCAGCTGATTGTGGCTGGACGGCCCCGGAAGCGAACAGCGATGCCGGCTTCCGCGCCGCCGGACTGTCCGCTTCACGAAATTGTGACGTCGTGCGACGCTCCTGCTGATGACAGTCTGATGCAAGAAAAGCACCGACGGCCATGGCCGCATATGACCTGACCATCGTCGTCACAGCGCACCATAGCCGGACGGCAGACCACCTGGCCTGGGCCGAGCCGGTGGAATTGGGCGAGGGTCCCCCGTCTCCGGCTGCCCTTGGCAGCGAGATTGGCATTCTCGGAACCTGAACCGCGCTTGGTACCTGCAAAGCGTCTCTTCACCGTGGTCCGGGCCGAAAGTGTGCTGGTTTGGCAACGGCACCGGACACTCGTCAGACTCTTTATCGAGCCTCGACGCACACCGCTCAAGACAGCGCTCTTCTTCGGATTTGAGGGGAGGCCGAAGCTCACACTCCATCGGCGCAGTATCCTTGAGTCCTAGGGGGTCACTGAGTCGAGTCGTCTGATTCCTTACATACGAGTAAAGATTCGGGCCGGCCTTCAGTCCAA
>CAITIQ010000569.1 GCA_903892415.1 uncultured delta proteobacterium
TCACTCCGCGTACATCGCTTCAATCTCGCGACTGAAGTGAGCTGCAACCTCCTTGCGCTTCACCTTGAGGGTAGGCGTTAGCTCCCCTGCTTCAATCGACAGCGGGCGCGGTAGTAGCGTAAATTTCTTCACTGTCTCAACGCGCGCAAGCTCGCGGTTGATCTCGTCCACCGCCTTCCCAATCGATTCGAGCACGCTGGGATGCTGATGAAGCTCCTGCTGCGGAAGCCCGTTCGCCTGAGCAAACTCTGCGAGCGCCTCAGGGTCGAGAGCGATCAGGGCGGTGAGATACTTGCGCCGATCGCCAATCACCACAGCCTCAGCGATGAGCGGATGGTTCTTCAGCTCCGACTCGATGTTCTTCGGGGCGATGTTCTTGCCACCCGCGGTGATGATGATGTCCTTCTTGCGGCCAGTGATGGTGAGGAAACCCTCCGAGTCAAAGGCCCCGAGATCTCCCGAATGCAACCAGCCATCCACAAGGGTTTCACGGGTGGCCTCGGCGTCCTTCAAGTAGCCAAGAAAGACGTTCTCCCCGCGAACCAGGATTTCGCCGTCGTCGGCGATCTTGACCTCAATCCCCTCGAGTGCCGGACCCACGGTGCCAAGCTTCGTCCGGCCGATGAGATTGCACGAGGTGGGACCACAATCTTCTGATTGCCCGTAGACCTCGTGAACGATGAGGTCGAGCGAAGCGAAGAACTCGAGCACCTCACGCGCGACGGGTGCAGCTCCAGTGACGCAAAAGCGCGCGCGACCAAGCCCCATCGCCGGCTTGAGTTTGTCGAACACGAGGTGTTTTGCAGCCTTGTATTCGAGCGCCAAAAGCCCGTTTGGCTGTTCGCCACGCATGCGCAGCTGCGAAACCTGAAGGCCGACCTTGCGAGCCCAACGCAAGAGCCGCGCCTTGGGCCCAGTCGCTTTAGCGATGCCGAGCGAAACCTTGGCGTGGAACTTCTCCCAAATACGGGGAACGCCAAAGAACAGAGTGGGTTGAACCTCTTTGAGGTTGTCCGGCACCTTCTCCAAACTCTCGGCGAAGTAGACCGAGCTCCCCATGGTGATGGCACCGTGGATGGTGAACATCTGCTCGGCGATGTGGGAGAGCGGAAGGTAAGAAAGGCTCGAGTCCGAGCAAGTCGCCTGCGCCAGTTTTTGCGCCACGCTTGCAGTGAACGCGACGTTGGCGTGGGATAGCATCACCGCCTTTGGCGGGCCTGTGGTTCCAGAGGTGTAAATCAGCGACGCGACGCCGCCTGGCTTTAGCGCGTGCGCCCGCTCCGTGACCCGCTCTGCCTCGACGTCTCGACCTCGGCTCAGGAACTCCTCGAAGCTAAGCAGCAGCGGATGGTCTTTCTCGCGTCTCCCCATCACCACGATGGCTTTGAGGTTGGGTAGCGAGTCAGCAATGCTGAGAACACGCTCAAGAAGCGCGCTATCCACGATGATGACCTTGGAGGTTGAGTGCTCGGCGATGTAGCGAATCTCGCTGCCAGAGCTGGTTGTGTAGATGCCAGCCGCTGCACCCCCGGCCGCCATGGCGGCGACTGCGGCGATAACCCACTCCGGCCGATTGAAGCCGAGAATGCTGACCGTGTCGCCAACCTCGAAGCCAAACGTGAGTAGGGTGGCAGCAAACAGTCGAACGCTATCGGCATAGCCGCGATAGGAGATCGCCCGCCACTGCCCAGACTTCTTCTCGAGTAGCGCCGGTACGTCCGGGCGTGTGGCGGCTTGGTGGAATAGCCGGGCGACGATCGTGTCCACTGTCATCGCGGCGCAGGATACTCTAACCGCGGTGAAGCGAGCTTATCTCGTTGCTCAATCCTTCAGCTTTCTGCTGGTCGGCGGCGGCTGCTCCGCGGGTGTTCCGAGCGCCGCTCCAAGGGCGGAAGCCACGCCGGCGGAGTATCGCGCGCGTCTGCTCGACGCTGACCGCTTGGAGGTCCGCATTCGCGATGGTTCTGGGCAGTTTGCCCGACTTACCATTGAAGAAGGCGCGGAGCCTTTCGTCGAGCAGCTCCAGGCAGCGGAGCGAGACGGCGCGCTTTCCGACGTCGACCTTGGACGCTGGCCCGTGGATGTTCCCGTCTGCAAAGCGGCGTGCGAGCTTCGCTACACGATTGACCTGCGCGGCATTGCTCAAACCTTTCGCAATCCGCAATACGGTTTGGCGGTGGGCCGCGATCTGGTGATGCCCACGACGAGCTTTCTGTTGCGACCTGACGGTGCTGCTCCCAGCGGCGAATTCGTGCTGCGCTTCGAACAAGGGGACATGCGCTACGAGAGTGGTCTCCGGCAGCTCTCTGACGGTAGCTTCCGAGCCCGCCTCGATGATCTACCACAAGCTCCGTATGGCGTGTTTACCTCGGCGCCGGTGGAGCAGCTGTCCGCTGGTCAGGGCCAGCTGCGCGCGGTGCTCATCGGGCCAGAGATCGCCCTGGGTACTGAGGCGCGGCGTAGCTGGATTCGCGAGGCGCTCGCCGATGTGGATAATTATCTAAATGGCTACTCGGTAAGTCCGCTGGTGATTGTTTTGAGCGACAGTGGAGACTCGGTTTCCGACGGATATTCACTCGGCAATGGCGGTACCTCGGTGCTCGTCGGGCTTGGTCGTCAGATCCCCCAAGAGGAGCTGGAACGGGATTGGGTCATGACGCATGAGCTGCTGCATACGACAATGCCCAGCTTGGCCTCGAGGCACAATTGGATGGAGGAAGGTTATGCAACGTACGCCGAGCCGATCGCGCGCGTGAAGCGCGCTCGACTAACTCAACAAAGACTATTCAGCGAATGGTACTCGGCGCTTTGGCAGGGGCAGCCGTTCCCTTGGGACGGCGGTCTCGACGGAACTCAAAGCTGGGGCAGGCTGTATTGGGGCGGAGCCGGCTTTTGGCTCGCCGCTGAGCTGGCAGTGTACCGGGAGACCAACGGCAAGAAGACGCTGGCTGACTGTTTTGCTGCCGTGGCCCACGGCTCTCGAGGCATCGCGGACCGTTGGAGTGTGGAGCGGTTCTTGGCCGTATGCGACGCGGGGCTGGGCGCAGCTGTAGTGCGACCGCTCTACGAGCAGCTCTCCACGAAGCCAGTGACCCTGCCACTCGCTGAGTACTTTGCGCTTCTGGGCATTAAAAAGAAGGACGAGGGCGTGGAGTTCTTTGCTGCACCGCTATCCGGTTGTCGCGAAGCGCTCTTTGCCCCTTAGCGAGCGAAGCTTTCCCCGTGCTCGGCCAGGAGGCGCTGCAGCGTGGACATGGCGATGTTGCCACCCGAGATGATAACGCCCACACGCCGTAATTCTCTGGGCAGATCCTGCGAGAAACAGGCCGCCAGCGCGCAGGCACCAGACGGTTCCACAAGTAGCTTTGCCCATGCCAACAGCCGGACTGTTGCAAGGCCAAGCTCAGCTTCGGTAACGGTGATGGCTTGGGCAACCCGGGGAGATGCGACTGCGAAGTTGAGCGCGCCCACCTCAATAGGGCGAAGCCCGTCGGCAATGCTGCTCGAGGGGGGGACCGTCACCCGTCTCCCGGCAGCGAGGCTCTTGCGAAAGGCGTCCGCCGTATCCGGTTCTGCCGCGATGACCTTTACGTTGGACGTCGCCAATTCAGCCGCGAGACAGGCTCCTGCCAAGAGGCCACCGCCGCCGACAGGCACAATTACGGCATCGACGGGCGTGCCACGCGCGGCTGCCTCCTGAATCAATTCTAAGGTTGCAGTGCCTTGCCCGGCAATGACATTGGCGTCATCAAACGGAGGAATGATGGTCAGTCCGCGTTCACGGGCGATTGCATGAGCACGGGTTTGCCGTTCAGCGGTCGTCTTTCCAGCGAACACTACCTCGGCTCCAAGCTCGCGGACGGCGTCCACTTTGGTTTGCGGGGCGTCCTCCGGCATGACCACGACGGCTACTGTCTTTGCCTCTTTCGCGGCCAGCGCTACCGCCTGACCATGATTGCCCGAGCTGAAGGTGCAGAGACCAGCCGCCAGCGCTTGGGCGCTCAGCTTAGAGCAGGCGTAGAGCGCGCCGCGTGCCTTGAAAGCCCCAATATGCTGTAAACTCTCGACCTTGAGTAGGATCTCGCGTTGCGCTCGTTGATTGAGGGCAGGAACGGAGAGCAGTGGCGTGCGGATGACTCTCCCCTCGAGGGCCCGTGCCGCCTCGACGACGTTCGCGGAGCTTACGCTGGCTGGCTCGATGGTGTGTGCGTCCAAGTTCATTTGCTTTCCAAGCGTGCGTTGCGCTGCTCGATATCTTGGGAGCGAACCCCTAAGCGGATGTACTAGGCTAGCCACTTCATGAGAAGAGCAACGTCGGTTCACTGTCACTCCCACCGGGGCTTCCTCGGCATTGGTCTCGTTGCGACTTTGGTCTGCTGTTCAAGCGAGCCGCGATGGGGAGGCGGTAGTCCAATCCCGATGCATCCGGACTCAATGCGGGTTCTACCAGCGAAGACGGCGCACGCGGAAGCGACGGCAACGGCTAGTGCGACGGCTCCTGCCTCTACCGATGGGCGAGCCGAGGCTACCTATGTGGTTGCTCCTGGGTCGATCTACCCGGACCTTCGTAGTGTGGCCAAGCTGCTGAAGCCAGGGGACATCGTCGAGGTGCGTGGCAACGCAACCTACTCAGGCGGGGTGCGCTTGGAAAAGCACGGTGAGGCGGACAAGCCGATCACCATTCGCGGCGTGATCGTCGACGGTAAACGGCCTGTCTTTCAAGGCTCGAATGACACGATCGAAGCTCGCGGGGATAACTATATATTTGAGGATCTCGAGCTGACGGGAGCCACCAATCGTTGCTTCTTTCACCACGCGCACAACATCACCGTCCGCCGGCTCTTTATTCACGATTGTAAGAACGGCCTGCTCGGGGCTGATGATGAGTCCGGCTCATTGCTACTCGAGCACAGTGAGTTTGCTCGTTCCGGCGAGGGTCAGTTCTTTCACCAAATCTACATGGCGACTGACGAGCGCGCCCACCCGGGTTCAGTGTTCCGTATGCAGCATTGTTACGTCCACGACGGCGCTGGAGGTAACAACGTAAAGTCCCGCGCGGAGCGCAATGAGATTCGCTACAACTGGATTGAAGGCGCGCTCTTTCACGAGCTGGAACTGATTGGGCCGGATGGCGCCGATCCAAAACTTGCCCGCGAAGATTCGGAGGTCTTAGGCAACGTTTTCTTCAAAACCACTGCGTGGTACGGCATCCGAGTTGGCGGGGACAAGGAGGGCGGCCAGACCGGCGGACGCTATCGCATTCTCTTCAACACCTTCGTGTTGGCCGACTCCAAGGCCGCAGTCCGCGCACATTTTAGTGTTGAATCAGTCGAGCTCTACAACAACGCGATCTACCGCACAGGAGGGGGCGCTAGCGTGTTGCACGATGATGACGCCAAGTGGGTGGATGGCGTGAGCGTGGAAGGGTCAAACAACTGGCTAGTGGCCGGGTCAACCTCCGTCCCGTCGCTGAAGAACACGCTGACCGGCAAAGAGATTGGCTTCGTCAATTTTGCTGAACGTGATCTGCGTCCGCGAACGGGCAGCCCTTTGATTGGAGCTGCGCGGCCTTCTCCCCCAGATCACGCAAAGCACCCATTTCCTAGACCCACCAATGTCCCGGAATTTGAGCCTACCGCAGCCATTGGCCCTCCGCGTGCGCGGAAGTCGGCCACAAGGCCGAGCATTGGCGCGTTTGAACCTTAGCGGTTCAGCGGCCGACGCCGCGGAGCATCACCAGCGGCGTCTTGAACACGATCCCAGCTTCCATTCGTATGTAGCTGCTTAGTTGCTCGAGCGCCGCGGCGTAGGCCAAGTCGAATAGCAGCTTCATCCGCATATCGTCGGCCGTGGAGCCTTGCGTCTCTGGTAGGTCGAATGGGTTGAGCAGCTGGTCTTCGTGTTGTGAGGCCTGACTACCTTCGAATGCCCGGCCAGTGTAGCCGAGCGACACCTGCGCCAACCCCGTGAGTCCTGGCTTCACGTCGCGCATGCGCTCTTCAAAAAACGGAATCGCCATGGCGAGGTTGACCAGCAGCTCGGGGCGCTCCGGGCGAGGGCCAACCAAGCTCATCTGACCCAAAAAAACATTCACCAGTTGCGGTAGTTCATCGAGCCGTGACTTGCGCAGGAACTTCCCCACGCGCGTGACACGCGGGTCGCCTTCACTGGCGAGAACGGCGCCTGTGAACTTCTCTGCGTCCACCCGCATGGAGCGGAACTTGTACATATCGAACTGCTCGAACACGGGCAGGCTCGTCGCGTCAAAGCCGATCAGCCTGCCTGCACGTCGCTGCTTGTAGAGAATTGGGCCCGGGTCATCCACGTACACGGCAGCGGCGATGACAGGCACCATGGGGGCCGCCAAGGCGATCCCCACGGCGGATGCCGCCACATCGAAGACCCTTTTTGCAAAGCGGACGCTAGCCTGCATACTCTGCTTTATAGGCGAGCTTGACGATCTGGTGTAGCGTCGAATCACTACGGCAGCTGATGATTCGTTTGAGCGTTCCCGGCAACTTGACGTATCGCGACGTGGCTGTCCGCGTGGTTGGCGCGGCGGCTCGCATCCTGCGCGGTAGTGAAGCAGAGTTACGGTCGGGCAATGAGCTCGGGGATGAGTTTGCCTCCCAGCTCGTTTCTGCGTTCAGCGAGGCATTCAACAACGTCGCCATTCACGGCTACAAGAACCTTACGGAAGGTCGAGTCGAAATCGAAGCGCGGGAGGTTGATGGCGTGCTCGAGTTGGAGATGCGTGATGACGGCCATCCCTTCGATCCGTCCTCGTACCAACAGCTGCCCGACGCGTTGCCCGAGGGCGGAATGGGCTTGTTCATCATGCGGTCCTTCCTGGACGAGTTGCGCTACGTGAAGGGCCCGCCAAATGTGCTGACAATGGTCAAACGCTTTCGCGCCTCTCGCACGTAACCATCGATCAGAAGGCGTTTCCAATCGCGATCGAAAGCGCAAAGGGGTCGGTCGCCACCTCGTCCTGGATGAACTCGCAGGCCGGCGCGCCTTGTGCCAGTCCGCCCGATGGGCACGCGGTTGGATCTTCCACCCCGGCCTGTTGCAGATACGGAATCTTGTAGCCGAGGTCGACTCGCAATGGCCCCACGGCCGTCTCGTAGCGGATACCGAGCCCCGCTGACAAATGAGGGTGGTCGAAGCGAATTTCGCCAATGCCTCGAGTGACATCCGCGGCGTCGACGAAGGCCACTCCGCCTAGCGGGGAGACGATGGGGAAGCGGACCTCCACGGATCCCTCCCAGGCGGTGCGACCGCCGACCGCGTCGGGGCTGTCCCCAAGCGCTATTCCACCGTTGTTCAGGGTGCGATGCGGCGCGATTTGGTTGAAGCCATACCCGCGATTGGAGTTAGGACCGCCGGCGAAGAGGCCACGCTTCTCCAAGATTTGAACCTCGCGATTCACCCGTTCACGGAAGCTGCGATTGTCTCCAGTCGAGACGACGTCATCCTCGGAGATCGTCTCGTCCAGCAGGAAGCCGTAGTTCTGAGTAAACAGAAAGCCCATGGAGACGCGGCCAGCGAGCACGACGCCCCGGGCGATCGGCGCCAAGAACCGAAGCTCAGGTTTCACTTTTACGTCGTCTGCGTCACCGCCGAGAAAGATGCCGGCGACCTGCAACGAGACGTTGGCGAATACTCCCGACACGGGCCTCTGGGCGTCCCACTTGTCGTTTTCGTCGCGCCGTAAATCGAGCAAGAGATCGAGCTGGAGCATGCTCAGCAGCAGGCTGCCGGAGTCATCCGCGAGCGGCTTGTCGAATTGGTAGGAGAACGGTGAGGAGAAAGACAGATTGTGACTCAGGCTCGTAACGAAGCGCGAATCGAAGAAGCGGCGCTCCGCTCCTTGCCGATGTTCCAATAGGTACTCGCCCTTGATCTCCGTGGCAGGGGTAAGCCTGCGGGGTGGGTCGGTGTTGGTCACTAGGCCAATCGAAGCTTGGCTCTGAACGAACAGACTCGTCTTGGGGTCGAAGGGAAACGGCAGCGAGTACTGAACTCGCAAGGCAATTTCCGGTACTGGAAACGGTGTGTCGGAGAACAGCGTCGACAGCCGCCAAGGGAAGACCACGAGGCGAGGTCGCGCCTCGAGGGCAAAGCGGTCGAGAGCGCGCGTTGCGTTCTTGTGTTGCCAACTAGCGACGCCGCGTACGGCGACCTGATCACCGATCTCCAGACCACCGCCCAAGCGCACCGCCCCGAGCGCAGCGGGTTGCACTCGAACTCGAATCGGAATGGTCGTCGCGAGCGGACCTTGTTTGGTGAGCAATGGCTCTATGGCAATCGAACCGAGCACGCCCAGTTCAGCTAGGGCGCTCTCTGCCGAGCGAAGCTTCTCTGTGGAGTAGCCTTCGCCAGCACGAATTCCGAGCGCGGGTCGGATTTGCCACTCGGGTAGGGGGCCGAGCCCCAGTAGTTCAATCGTCCCAAATGTACAGCGCGGTCCAAGCTCTACGCGAAATGTGATCGTCGCTTTGTGCGTTACGATGTCGACGTCTGCGTTGGCCTCGACTTGGGCGTAGGCAAATCCGAGGTCCGTCAGCGCGCTTTGAATTTTCCTTCGCGTGGCCTCGTACGAGTCTTCACGAAAGGTCGCGCCAAGTGCCAGCTCCGACTTTGCATTCTCGGCGGCTGCGCCCGCGTCGGCATCGGCGACGCGAGTAGCGTCCCAATCCTTCCATTGCACCCGCGTCCCGGCGATCAGCACCGGCGGTCCTTCCTCGACCAGGATCTCTACCAACAGCCGCGCCGTAGCGACATCGCTGCCGTTCACTTGATGTCCGTCGATGCGCCGAACGCGCCCTGCGCGGACGACGACGTCGTAGTAGCCGCGGGAACGGTAAAGGCGCTCCACGCGCAGGAGGTCCCGCTCGAGCACGAAGCGGTCCAGCCGCTCGTATTGGATGGTGAGCGCGTCGACTGCACCAAAGATGGGTATGCCCTCGAGCAAGGTCCCAGTCTCCGATGTGGCGATCTTGTTCAGGATCTCGTCGTCCGAGAGTTCCTCATTTCCTGAAATCACGATTTCGTCGACGACGCAGCCCGTGAAGTCGCTGGGGGAGCAGATGATCTGTTGAGTGGTGCAGCCGGTGCCGATCACGCAGGCGAGGAGCAGCCAGAGCAAGAGCGGCCAAAGGATGCGCGCCCGCAATCGGTTGCCTCGCTTTACAGGCGAACGCTTGGCGCAAGGCATCACCCCCAAATACTCCATCCGAGGGTGGCCGGGCGAACAGACTGGCGCACTGCTCCGATCAACTTTGAGATCAAAACACGGCCAGCCGGGCATTGGACCGAGTTGCACTGGTTGGCGGCCGCCCGCAAGCGAGCTACCATCCAGGTTCCTTTTGATCGCGGAAGCCGCGTAAGCGGCCTTGGAGGACGTGTGAAGCACGGACGGTTCTCGAGTCTTGTCGGCCTTCTGGCGCCCGTAGCTGCTTGCATCGGTGCGGCAACGCTGACCGGAGGCTGCGGGGATGACAGCGACGGTAGCGGCGGCACTGGCGGAGGCGTGAATGTCGACGAGATTACGCCTGGCCCGGCTGGTATTCGTCGGCTCACTACCTCGCAGATGAAGTACTCGGTCGAGTACCTGTTGGGTTCGGACGCGGCGGCAACCTTCGACTTGTGGACGGATCCACAGCTCAAGGGCTTCGAGTCAATCGCTGCGGCTGAGCTCTCGCTGAGCGCTAACGACGTCTCGAATCTGGAACTAACGGTGGGCGTCGCGCTCGACACCTCCCTTGCCGATCCAACTCACCTCGCTGGGTTTGCTCCGTGCATTTCCGCCTCGCCGAATGAGGCCTGCTACGGTGACGTGATCGACCAGTTCGTCAGCGTCGCCTGGCGCAGGCCGGTTGAAGCGGACGAGCGCACGCGGCTCCTCGCCATCGCGTCGCAGGGGCAAGACTGGGCCTCCGGCGATTTCGATGCTGGTCTGAGGTACATGCTGAGCGCGGTTTTTCAGTCGCCAAACTTCCTCTACCAAGCGGAACTCGGTGAGAGCGCTGGCCTGCGCACTCCGCTCGCTCCCTACGAGAGGGCCGCTCGGCTCTCCTTCTTTTTGAATCACCAGACGCCCGATGTCGAACTGCTCGAGGCCGCCAAGTCGGGCAAGCTCGAGACGGACGCAGGCGTGCGTGAACAGGCCGAACGTCTGCTGGCCAAACCCGAAGCCCGCCGAGCGATGGACCGATTTTTCTCCGAGCTCTACTTGATTCGCGAGGTGACGGACGTCACCAAAGACCCGCTGATCGAGCCGAACTGGAATGACGCCTTGGCTGCGTCGATGCAGGAGGAAATGCTGCGTTTTCTCGCGGACATCGTCTGGGCGCAAGATGGCGATATTCGCGACATGTTCAACTCGACGGAGACCTTCGTGAATCCGCTGCTTGCAGACTTCTATGGAGTCCAGGCGGCCGCTGGCGGTTGGCAAAAGGTCGAGCTCCCGACCGAAGGTGAGCGTCAGGGCATCTTTGGCAAGGCGGGCCTGATGGCCAAGTTCGCCCATCCCGATGGCACTTCGCCGACGAAGCGAGGGCGCTTTTTCCGAGAGCGATTCATGTGCCGAAGCATTCCGGCACCCCCGCCAGGAGTGGATGCCTCTCTCCCCGACGGCGACTTCAAGACGATGCGTGAGCGCTTGGAGGCTCATCTGCAACCGTCGTGCGCGGCATGTCACGAGCTGATGGACCCGATCGGTTTGGCCTTCGAGCACTTCGATACGGTTGGGCGCTATCGAGAGACCGACAATGGCGAGCCCATCATCACCGAGGATAGCTCGGGGAACCTCAACTTTAAGGGTCCTGCCGACCTCGCAAAGATCGCCAGGGACAGCAGTCCATCCTGCTTCGTTTCGCACTTCCTCCGTCAAGCGATGGGTCGTGTGGAGATTGAGGGTGAAGCCGCGGCGATTCGCGAGATCGAGAAGAACTTCGCCGATAGCGGCTACCGAATTCAGGACCTGATGATCGAGATCGTTGCAAGCCCGGCGTTCCTCAACGTCGGCCTACCGAAGTGAGCGGAAGACCATGAGCAAGTTCGCCCTAAGTCGTCGTCACATCCTCCGCGGTTCCCTTGGAACCTTCGCCACTGCAACGGTTGGTTTGCCCCTGCTGGAGGCGATGCTGAATCGCAACGGCACGGCGCTCGCCGACGGAAGCCCACTGCCGAAGCAATTCATCACGTACTTCATCGGCAACGGGTTTCGACTCGAGCGCTTGGAGCCGACCACCACGGGCGATAACTTCGCTTTGAGTGAAGAACTCGCACCGCTCGTGGACGTTGAGGAGTACCTCAAGATCGCCACAGGGCTCCAGAACTGGTGTCGTACGCAGGTTACCCACCATGAAGGGATGACCGCCTGGAGCGGCTACTCGATGACCGAGCTCTCGGGGCTTTACTCAAAGTCTGGCGGCCCGACGATCGACCAGGTGATCGCCGACCACATCGAGGCGACGTCGACGCCGAAGCCGTTGTTGCGCTCGATCCAGGTGGGCGTGTCACGGCGCTGGAGCGTGATGGACAGCGGCACCACGATGTTCGCGGTGTCTCATCGCGGTCCCAATGAAGCGCTTTACCCCGAGTTCAATCCACAGAAGGTCTGGCAGACTCTCTTCAGCGAATTCCAAGATAAGCCGGACGACAGCGCACTACGATTGAGCGTGATCGACGCGGTTCGCGAAGACGCGAAGAAGCTCCAGGGGCGGCTCGGTAAGATCGATAAGGAGCGTATCGAGGCGCACTTGGACGGTCTGCGCGAGTTAGAGGAGCGCATCAACACTGAGCCCCCGAGCTGTGAAGCTCCCGACCAACCAACCGAGACGAATGACCCGAACACTTCGGTGGAGCCGCTGACGAGCGTGAACAACGCAATGGCGGATCTCATCTGTGCGGCCATGGCTTGCGACGTCACCCGCGTGGCCAGCGTCTTTTTCCTCGGTGGTGCGGCTGAGGCCAACTACGCCGAGATCGGTCAGACCACGGCGCACCACAACAACACCCATGATGGAGGTGCACAAGAGGAGGTCCATCAAGGCGTCGTCTACTCGATGCAGCGGCTCGCCGACCTTTGCACGCGCATGAAGGCCACGGTGGACGTCACTGGCCAGAACCTACTCGATACCGGCGTAATTCTAGCCGGTAGCGACTGTTCGGTCGGGCTAACGCATACGGTGTCGCGACAGCCGTACATACTTATCGGCAAGGCACGCGATACGTTGAAGGGCAAGTACCACTATCAAGCGGTGCCCCGCATGACCGAGGACGAGGGGAGTTACAACGCCGCCGGCAACACGAGCGATTGTCTGCTTACTGTATTGAAGGCCTTCAATCCCGCCGCTACCTCGGTGGGGGATATGGAGCCTCACGGTTTGCAGGGTTGGTACGGTACCAACAACCCGCCGAATCAGGGCGTTTCAGGTTCGGACAAGATCCTGCCGGACCTCACCGGCACTGCCTTCGAGGGCTAACGCCCAGGCGAGGGCTGAAGCTCAGCCCACACAAAGTAGAAACGGCGGGCTTTTGACCCGCCGTTTTTACTTACGCCAATTTTCGAGGCTCAACGAGGGTTGGCCCACCGTTCTCGCAGCTCAGGAAGCAGCGTGGCGCTCATTTGGAATAGATGCGCCATGTGGTGCTCTTTGGTTTCCCCTTTGTAGCCGAGGACGTGGAAGTTGAGCTTGTGGGCCTCGAGCGTGGGTTCCATCGTCTTCTCGAGGCGTTTGGATACGGCGCCCTTCATGCTCTCCAGGTTCACATAAGGGGGCGCATCTTTGAGGCTGTCGCGGACTTCGCTTACCGCGCCCACCTGCTTGATGAGGTATTGCGCCGTGACCGAGGTACCAGCGTACGTCACTGGGTCGATCGCACTGTGGGTCATCCCGAAGTAGAGTTCACCTCCGAGCGCGGCCTTCTTAGCGATGTCGACGAACGGCTTCATTTGCCTCGGATTGAGCGCGCCCTCTCCCTCCCAGCCGGCATGAATCCCGTCGAACATCAGCACAGCGTCGAGATCCTCGCGTCCCCGACGAAGCTGCATGATCGTCGCTACGCTGCCGTAGCCCGCGCTCCAGGCGGAGAGGGCGACGCGTCGCAGCTTGGGGTGCTGCACGCCTCGGCGTCGGATGCCGGCGTCGATGGTATCGAGCAGCTCCTCGTAGGTCCCCGGAACGCCGTAGTACTCCTCGTAGGGAGCGGAGCCGATGCCGAGGTTGATGATCGCGACGGCGGCGTTGATGTTGGCCACCTCAACGCTCTCTTTGACCACCTTGGTGTTGCCGTGAAAGTGGATGATGAGGTCGTAGGCGCCATCGCTTGCCGGTTGGAAGGTGGAGGGGAAGACGAGAATGCCTCCCGGAATGCTGACGTGCCCTTCGCGACGGATGGTTGGTTCAGGCTCCCCCATGTCGGTATCGACCGAGCCGAGAGCCGGTTGCGCTCGTTCTCCGAGCAACAGCGTGTCGAAGAAGTGCGGTTCGTTGCCGCGGCTAAAAGGCACGAGCTGGAACAGCGAGGTGGAGGCCGAGAACTCAGGGCCCTCCAAGGTGAAGCGCCGAATCCCTGCGATGACCAGGAGGCCCAGCATGGCGAAGGCGACGAGCAATAGCCGCGGAACCCTCGGGGACGGGGGCCATGTCGTCTCGCCCACTTCATCTGAGAAGGCAGCGGCTGCGAGTTCTCGCGGTAACACCACCGCGGGGGGCGGGGTGGGCGAGTTTGTGAGGAAGGATTGCGCGGTAGGGCGCGTACGTTGGCCCACCCGTTGAGCAAACTCTGCCCGGCGTACATTTCGAGGCAAAGGCCCACGAAGCGGGCTCCTCGCTGCGGTATTCGCTGAGCGGCTCATGCCTGCTGGGTGTCATAACCAGCA
>CAITIQ010000570.1 GCA_903892415.1 uncultured delta proteobacterium
GCCCAGCGCCTCCTTGAGCATCGGCCGCACTGCTAGCACCGTTCCGGTAGGCGTCTTCGAACTGCGATAAGCCGATACCGCGAGCCCGACGAGCAGCGTCGTGACCAAGAGCAGGCCCGCTAACACCACCGAAAAGAAACGAGTCTTGGCGCGCTGGGTAACGAGCGTCTCGTCCTTCCAAAACGCCGCCCCTGTGCCCGGATCCGAACGCCGGCTATCCACCCAACGTTGGGCGCGTGCCGCGGTTCCGGTACCCCGAGCGCCGGCCCACGGTTCGAGCACCCGCGCGAGCTCCGCCACCGTTTGAAAGCGTTGGTTCGGATCTTTGGCCAACGACTTCGCGATCATCGCGTCAAAGTGCGTTCCCAAGCGCGGGTTCACCACCGAGGGCGGCGGCGGGTCCCGCTCGAGGATCTGCGCGGTAATGTGCGAGACGGTGTTGCCACCGAAGGCTGGCCGCCCCGTGAGCAGCTCATACAAGATGGTGCCTAACGACCAGACGTCCGCGCGCGAATCAACGTCGCCCGACGAGCGGATTTGCTCCGGCGACATGTAGAGCGGCGTACCCAACGCAACCGCTGTCAGCGTTTGCACCAGCAGCTGCTCATCATCCTGCACCAGGCTCTTGGCGATGCCGAAGTCCAGCACCTTCACCAGCGGTGAGCCGTCCGGCTTGCCGGTGAGGAACAAGTTGGAGGGCTTCAGATCGCGGTGGACCATGCCCTGCGCGTGGACCTCGGCCATGCCCTCGCAGGCCTGCAAAATGAAAAGCGCCGCCAAGCTCGGCTCCAGCGCCCCGCGACGCAAAACCGCCGAAAGGTCCGAGCCGGTGAGCAGCTCCATCACGATGATCGGCCGGCCCTCGTGCTGGGCCACATCGATCACCCGCACGCTGTTTTCTCCGCGCACCGAGGCCGCTGCACGACCCTCGTTCAAGAAGCGAGCGACAGCCTCCTGATTGGCTAGGTGCTTCGCGTGGAGCAGCTTGAGCGCGACCGTGGCTCCCGGCGGCAGATTTTGCGACGCGTCGGGCGTGGCCAGGTGGCGCGCCTCGAACACCGTTCCCATGCCTCCACGGCCGATCGGCCGAGTGATCTCGAAACGACCGGCGACGACGTCACCGACGTTGACGGTCTCATCCGAGGGGTCAGCGCTCTGGGTCCACAAATCGCTCCAAGTTTCGCACGTTTCCGTGCATGGGCGAGCGCTGTTTGTGCTTCCTCAGGTCGGCGGCTCGATCGGCGGAAGATCCGCTTCTTTCACGTCGGGCGCGACAATCACGATCTCTTGTGTGGGCGGATAAATATCGATCGACTCTTCCACCTTCACCTCGCCCGAGTCCAGGTCCTCCACCGTCTTCAAGCGCAAGAGCGAGAGCCCGCGTTTGCCACGTTGCTTCACCTTGAATTCGCCCGCAGGCAGAAAGCCGCTGCGCTCGAGTTTGCGCGAATACTTCAAAATGGCCTTCGTTTGCGTGGCCAAGCTCACGTTGACCTCGCGCTTTTTCCCCAGCAA
>CAITIQ010000571.1 GCA_903892415.1 uncultured delta proteobacterium
CCACTTCAGGCCTCAGCAGATTCTCTACACGAGCACAACTGCCACACCGGACACGCGCCGAACGAGCTTCACCTACGACTCTTGCGAAGGCGGTGGGGGAGTGGGCCAGGTCTGCCTGATCGGAGGAGAGGACCTCGTCGATCATGAGACGACGTTCGTGCATTTCGAGTACGACTCGCTTGGGCGAACCAGCCGGAAAAAGTGGACTATTGGTGCGCTGAACGATGAGTCGTTCGCTGTTGAGTTCGCCTACGACGCCCTCGGCCGACTGGAGACGACGCGCTACCCCGAGACGCCATCCCTTTACGGCACCAGCCGATTCGAGGTTACCAATGCTTATCAGAACGGCTTCCTCGAGTCCGTAACTGCCGACGGCGAGCTGGTCTGGCAGGCGAATGCGTATGCTTCCCACGGGGCACTCGAGCGCGCTCAATGGGGCAACGGGGTCGTCGAAAGCCGGGAGTACGATCCAGCCCGTCGCTGGCTCACTTCGCTCGCACTCGACTCCGCTTCCGATACGGACCTAAGCCGCTACAGCTATTTCGAGGACGGGAACGTCAAAAGCCGGAGGCACGCGTTCACGACGTATGGGCAAGGCACGAGCAGCGCAACCGACTCCTACGAGTACGACAGCGCTAACCGGATTAGCGCTTGGCGGGGCGAGGGGGCCCGCAATGTTGATGTCGATTACAGCTACAACAGTTCGGGGGGGCTCACGTCCGTCGACATCAACCAGCTCGGCGCTGCGAGCCCAGGCGTCGAGCACTACTCATATTTCTCCGCTCAACCCCATCGAATCCGTTCCTTCAGCAGCTCTAACGGCGTAGCTCACTCCGACTTCACCTATGACGGCGCGGGCCGGGCGACATTGGCCTTTGTCAACCAGAGCGTTGGCGCAATCGGGCTAACGCTCGGCGTTTTCGATCTACCCCTGCGCGTTATGAACGACGAGGTTCGAGCCGAGTTTGAATACGACGGTCTCGGGAAGCGAATCCTCAAGCAAACCCAGGACACGTCGATCGCCGAGGAGACTGTCTACATTGACGACCTCTACGAGCGACGCGACGACGACAAGCACCTCTTCTACATCTTTGCGGGCGACCGACGGATAGCCCAGTGGACCTTTGATGAAGGTGCACGGCGCGGCACGATGCTCTACCTGGGCTCGGACTCGCTCTCCACCATCTCCACGGTGTGGGCGGATGACGGCACAGTTGCCGAGCGTCTCGAATACGACCCGTGGGGCGCGCGTATGAAGCGGGATGGCACGCCCTCGTGGGGCCACGCGAAGACCGATGTGACGCGCGGGTTCACCGGCCATGAGCACGACGACGACCTCGCAATCATCAACATGATGGCGCGGCTCTATTCGCCTGGCCTGCGAGTCTTCCTCTCTCCCGACCCTCTGGCAGGTATTGGCCTGCGCAGTCCGATCGTTTGTGCAACTGGGGATTGCGTGGACGAAGGAACGACGGACCTACGCATCGGCCGCTCCCGATCCGGCGCGTACGGAACTCGACCCAGTCAGTCCGGCTCGCTTGGCGCGACCAACGCAGCCGGTGCAGCGACGATGCAGCAGACGCAGGCTCGTTCGCTCGGTGCAGCCGCGACCCCGAGCATGGGCGGAGCGACCCCACCCTCGACCGGCTGGATGCAGGCGCCGGGGGCCGTGGTTGGCGAGGCTTCGCAGTTCAATCGGTACGCATAC
>CAITIQ010000572.1 GCA_903892415.1 uncultured delta proteobacterium
CTCGAGCAGCTGGCGCAGTTCCTCTCGCTGGAGATGGTCTATGTCAGCGCCGTGGACGGCGGGGACACCATCCATCGCGTCCACCGTGGCACGCCAACGCATCTCGCTCACTTGGACATCGTTCCGCGAGAGCTCTCTTTCTGTACCCACACGCTGTCCGCGCGAGAGCCCTTCATCGTCGAGGATGCAGCGGCGGAGCCTTTCTTTCGCGCAAGCGACTTGGTGCGGGGGATTGGCGCGCGCGCCTACCTGGGCGTGCCGTTGATTCGCCAAGAGGCCGGAGTCAGCGGGGAAGCGCCGATCTTGGGCTCGCTTTGTGGTCTTTCGCTTTCGCCGCGCCGGATCGAGCCGGAAGACGTGGCGTTGGTCGCGACCTTCGCCAAAGTCGTTCTTGCCCTCGTTTCCAAAGACCCGGTGCGGCTTGCGCAGGTGTTCGCCGAGCCGCGGGACTACCCGGCGAGCGAGGCGGCACCGGTCTATTCAGCGGAGACCTTCGCTGATCTCGAGCAAGGGGTGCGCGGTCGAGTCGGTTCCAAATCGCAAATGCCGCCCCATGAGACGTTCTTGCTCGAGGTGGCGAGGCCGATCGCGTCGGTTAGTGGCTTGGATTCGAGCGTTGTTTACGGCGCGGGGAAAGACGGCTCGTCGCGAGTGTTGGTCTGCGGTCA
This sequence comes from uncultured delta proteobacterium, assembly GCA_903892415.1. GTDB lineage: Bacteria > Myxococcota_A > Polyangia > Polyangiales > Polyangiaceae > Xiheicaenibacterium. The sequence continues at coordinate 669 of CAITIQ010000572.1, forward strand.
AGAACACGCCGAGCAGTTGGCGGCCTCGCTGGGCGCGATCCGGGTCGACCCGATCCGACGCTGACCAAGTCGGGCGTGTGCGTGCGCTCGACGTGAGGTCTTGCATGCGGTAGACCGGCGCGCATGTGGCGTGCGCCCTCTGTTCGTTTTGGTCGCTTGGTCGTCGGTTTGTGCCTGTTCGCCGTTGCCTGTGGGGACCCTCCCGCCAGCAAAGTGTCGACTTCGGCGGCGGCGAGCGCCGGCAAAGACCCCAACATGGGCGGAAAGCTCGATGAAGCGGCCAAGTCGCTCGACGGTAAGAGCTCAGCGAGCCCCTCGGCTGCAGCCAACCAGCCTCCGCCGAACGGTATCTTCGCCAAGGGCGGCGCAGACGCTGCCCACAAAGCTGGGACTCCGCCCAAGCTCGAGTTGGTGGGAGACGGCCAAGACCCAAAGGTCCTGCTTCACGCGAGCGCCGTCTCCGACACACAGGTATTGCCGCTACGTGTTTCGCTAAAGATCGGCCAGGATTCGCTGCCGCCGCTGGACCTCAAGGTGCACGTTGGTCCGCCGGGGAGCGCACCGGTGCAAGCCGAGCCCAGCGACGCGAAGCCCGCCGGAAAGAAGCCGAGCGCCAGCGCGTCGGCGTCCGCGGCCAGCAGCGTGTCGGCAGGGCCTGCGGTAGCACCTCCACCCGCGCCCGGCGCCGACCGTCCGCTTGTGGTCTCGATCATCGGCGCGACCGTCGCTGGAGCTGGTGAAGGGGAGGTGCCCAAGCCGCTCAAGCAGCTGCTCGACGCGATGAAAGGCGGCACCATCGACTTCACGATGACGAAGACGGGCCCCAGCCGTTTCGCTCGCAAGTTCGCCACTGCCCCGGACGCTCAGTCGCTTCAGCTTTTGGATCTTGAGTTCGGCGCGATCGAAGAC
>CAITIQ010000573.1 GCA_903892415.1 uncultured delta proteobacterium
AATCATCCTGAAGTAGCTGAGCTCCAACCCATCATCGCAGCGGCCTATGCCGATCGCAGCCAGCTGAAGGGCGCTGAGAATGTGGTACGCCGCGTTCTCGCGCTCTTGGACGCCGGGGAACTGCGCGTAGCCGAGAAGGATGCGAGCAGCGGTGAGTGGGTCACCCACGAGTGGATCAAACAAGCCATCCTGCTCTACTTCGCGGTGTGCACGCTCTCCCCGGAAGACGCAGGGCCGCTGCATTTTCATGACAAATTGCCGGTTAAATCCGACCTGTCGAAGGTGCGCGTGGTTCCGCCTGGAACGGTTCGCTATGGCGCCTACCTCGAGCCCGGCGTGATCGTGATGCCCGGCTACGTGAACATCGGCGCTAGGGTCGGCGCCGGAACCATGGTGGACACCTGGGCCACCGTTGGAAGCTGCGCGCAGATCGGCAAAGACTGCCATCTCTCGGGCGGCGTCGGCATCGGTGGCGTGCTCGAACCGCCGTCTGCTCGGCCGGTGATTGTGGAAGACGGCGTATTTGTCGGCTCGCGCGCGGTGATCGTCGAGGGCGTCGTGGTCGAGGCCGAGGCGGTGATCGGCGCAGGGGTCGTGCTCACAGCGTCGACCGTGATCATCGATGTTCGCGGCCAGGAGCCGGTCGAGCACCGCGGCCGAGTACCGGCGCGCTCAATTGTGATTCCCGGGACGCGACCGAAGAAGTTCCCCGCGGGCGAGTATCACGTGCCCTGCGCGCTGATCATCGGGGAGCGCAACGCCAACACCGATCGCAAGGTTTCGCTCAACAGCGCGCTCCGCGAATTCTCCGTACCCGTCTGAAGCTCGAGGCTCCGGTGAATCATCCCGCCATCGTTGAAACGCTGTTGTGGCTGCTCTCGGTCCCGTCATTCATTGGGGACGAGGCAGCCTTGTGTGACGCTCTGATCGCTCGCTTCGAGGGCGCAAAGCTAGCCGCTCCCATACGGAGAACCCTCAACTCGATCGTGGTCCCGGTGACGCGCGGAACCGGCGGCCCGGCGATTGCGCTTTGCGGTCATTTGGATGTGGTCCGCACCGAGCACGAAGGCTCACCGCGCGTTGAAGGGGATCGCATTTTTGGCCCCGGTGCAGCGGACATGAAGAGCGGCTTGGCCGTGATGATCGAGCTCTTGGAGCGAGAGAGTAGCTGCTACGAGAACCACGTCGATTTAACGTTGGTCTTCTATTCGCGCGAAGAAGGTCCGTACGCCGAGAACGAGCTCGGGCCAGTGCTCGAAGCGGATTCGGAGTTGAGGCAGGTGACGCTCGCGGTTTGCCTCGAACCAAGCGACAACAAGCTGAGCCTTGGGGCCAGCGGGTCACTGCACGCGAAGGTGCTCTTCCACGGCAAGACCTCCCACTCCGCGCGACCGTGGCAAGGCGACAACGCCATTCACAAGGCCGGCAGCTTCCTGACCGATCTCGGCGCTCGGCAGCCACAGGAGGTCGTGCTCGACGGCCTCACCTACCGCTCGGTCATGTCGGTGACCCAAGCGCACGGCGGCCGCGGCCGCAACATCGTGCCCGACACGTTCGAACTCAACGTCAACGCTCGCTTCTCGCCGGACAAGACGATCGAGCAGGCCAAACAGGAGGTGCTCGAGGCTGTCGCAGGTCGAGCGACCGTCACCTTCAACGATGAGAGTCCGTCGGCGCCACCGTTCGCCGACCATCCGCTGGTGAAGGCCTTGTCCAGCGCTGGGGTTGTCGCCGTGGAGCCCAAGCAGGCCTGGACCGATGTCGCTCGCTTCGCGGCGATCGGCATACCGGCGGTCAATTTTGGCCCCGGGGACAACGCCCAGGCGCACCAGCGCAACGAGTCAACCAGCCTGGCGGCGTTGGTCGAGGGGCAAGCCATTTTTGTGCGTTGGCTCGCAGGCCTCAGCGGCTAGTCGGCGACCGCTGACTTTTTTTGGGACGGGGCGAGCCCTTTGGAAAGAGCTGAGCGTCCATGAGACGAATCCACAATCTTTCCGGGCCTCTCATCCTTGAAGAGCGCCCAATTTCTCGGAGGCTTCCATGAATAAGATCGTCGTCGTTAGCGCTTTCCTCGCACTCGCCCTCGCAGCCTGCGGTGGTGGCAAGACGGACGCCGCCAACGCTGAGAGCACTGCCACGGCCGCTGCCGAGACCGCTGCTCCCGCTGCTGACACGGCTGCTCCCGCCGCTGATACGGCCGCTCCCGCTGCTGACACGGCTGCTCCCGCTGCCAAGTGAGTTAGCGAGCCGGTAGCTTCCGGTTCAAAGGAAAAACGCGAGTCGTAAGGCTCGCGTTTTTTCGTTTTTTGTCGCCGCAGCTTCGGTGAGCAGTGCCGACGCACGAGCGACGTTGGGATGACTTCGCACGCGCAGGGCCCGACGGTGTCCAGGCCCGACGTGAAGGCCCCAACGTCCAGGCCGAACGACGTGCGTCTTTACACATCGCGCGTCTTTGCAGGACGTCACATCGCGTGCAGGACGTCTAAGACCACCGCTAGGCCCCGTAACAGCGTCTGCTCATTCGAGCGACTGCGGAGACGGCACTCTCAGTGCCCAGGGACGGAATCGAACCGCCGACACGAGGATTTTCAATCCTCTGCTCTACCAACTGAGCTACCTGGGCTTGCGTCGTTGACGGGCGAATTCATACCCTAATTGCTCGGAACTCGGCAAGCCGTCTCGTCATTTTCTTGCTGAAGGTTGCTCGGCCCGGACAAACGCCGAGCAAGAAGACGGTAAAAAGCGGCGCGAACAAGCACTGATGCGACCATGACCGTAAGTCCGAGCAATAGGTGGCCCGCAAAGAACGCGCGAACCACCCCGCCGGCCGATACCCACAAAACCAGCGTCGCTAGCAACAGCTGCAACCCAACGTGCAGCCCCGTGAGAGGCAGCGTGACCAACGTTCGCCGCCAATCA
>CAITIQ010000574.1 GCA_903892415.1 uncultured delta proteobacterium
CCCGCTGTCGTTGCGCCGCCCGCTGTCGTTGTGCCGCCCGCTGTCGTTGCGCCGCCCGCTGTCGTTGCGCCGCCCGCTGTCGTTGCACCGCCCGCTGTCGTTGGACCGCCCGCTGTCACTGAGTTGGCCGCTCCAGCGGCAGTGCTTTCGGCCCCGCCGATGTTCTCACCAGCGCCCGCCGCAGTATTGCCGGTGGCGGAGCTCCCTAAGCCGGTCGCAGCGGAAAGACCCGCCTTTGCTGGTGCTGCCGATCCCAACGTGGCCTTGGTGGAGGCTCGCCCAACTTCAGCACTGGGACCCACCGGGACGATCGCACCGAACGCGGGCTTGACCGCAAATCACGTGCCCGCGTTTCTTGCCGCCGCGGCGAACGAAGCTGGTGCCGGTGGGCAGGCGAGCGGCACACCGCCAGCAACGCCGGGGGAAGCACATAGCCCGTGGCTTAAGGAGGTGGGGGCAGTTTCCATCCCGGTGCCCGAGTATCGGCCGGAGCCTGAACCGAAGCCCGAGCCCAAGCGAGCTGAACCAAGCGGGTCGAGCGGGAAAGGCCTGCTGATTGGCCTCGCGGTGCTGGTGATTATCGGTTTGGCGGCGGGTGCCTTCGTGTTTCGACAGAAGTTGGCAGGTGCGTTCGGCGGGCCGGAGGCGAGCGACAAACCCGTACAACTTGATGCGCCGACAGCCGACAAGCGACCTGCTGTAACGACCACAACGCCGGCTGCAACGACAGCTGAACCAACCGCCTCTGCCTCAGCCACCACAACGGCTGTTCAGCGACCGCTTCCGACGCCTGTTACGCCGCCCAATCCCGGCACAGGTAGCAAGCCGCCTGCACCGAAGATCGAGCCGAAGTTCACACCGACTGAACTCTGACGGCTCGACAATGGAGGGCTCGACAATGGAGGGCGTTGCTTCAGACTTTGTATGAAAGTCGAGCATTCGCTCTGCTTGTGACATGCTCTTAGGACTCGCTTGTTAGACCGCTTAGAATTTTCAAAGGTGACGGTGGTGGACGAGGACTCGTTCTCCCACGTTGGGCTGTACGCAGATCTCAAAGAGGTGGCGCGCACGAGTGACCTGGCGTTCTTCGTGCCGAGCCCACGCGGCGCTCCGGCCGGCCAGCGAACGCTGCTGCTAAACCTGCTCTTTTGGGAACCGGGAACCAGCGACGTATTGGCGGATGATCTGCTGCCTGCTGACGTCTTGATGCACGTAGTTTGGCATCACCTCGGCGCTCGATACTTGCCTCGGGGTGGGTTGTGCGACCTCTTCGTAGAGGCGATCGCAAGCGCCTTCGATCTGTACCTCGTCGGCCGGTTGCTGGGCATGCGTCCCGACTCCGACTTCCTGAGCTCACAGGTCCCGCGAATGGCAGAGGCCGCAGAAGACGCTGGCGTGAGCGAGGAAGAGTTCGAACGCTTGCTCGCGCGCACTGCAGAAGAGCCGGAGCTCGCATTTGAAGAGACGCGTCAGCTGCTGTTCGATGCCAGCCGTGCACTTGTCTCGATACGCTCCCCGCGCGAAGCCGACGAGCTGTTGCAAAGCTTCGAGAAGCGACCGTTCGGCGCCCTGCTTCACCACTACGAATGGGCAACCTGGGTGCTCAGAACACGGCTCGACGGTCCTTCTGCCAATGACGAAAAGGCGATCGAGCTCGACCGTGTTCTGCGCGAGCAGCAGCGTTCACTCGATTGGCTCGAAAAACAATGGGTGCAGCGCGCCCTCTCGCAACCGCACAACTCAAACCTCGGAGCGCCATGACGAAGTCGGACAAGGACGTTCAGAATTCAGAGGAGGAGTCGGTTCCACTAAGTACACGCGATGTGGAGCTCGAGCCGGTGAGCCTGCGCGACATCGAGATTATCCTCGCACCAGGCAAGGCACCGCCACCCCTCGGCAACAAGCCGCCTCCAGCAAAGTCGGGCGGGGCCCGACTCGAGCTGCCAAAGCCGGCACGGCTTGCCGAGGCGGCCAAAGCCAAGAGCCCAGCCGACCGGCCGACCAGACCCGCGGGCGTATTCGATCGTAAACCGGTACAACGCGACCGCGAGGACTCTGCCACCATCGATCTCGATGCGCTGGTGGGCGGAAAGAAGGCCTCCGCACCGCCGCCGCTCGCGACCAATCTGGACGTAGTGATTGCACCGCGTGAGCCGCGCATTCCGAAGCCTCCCCCGAGAGCGCCACTGAAGAATCGTGCGAGCGTGCCAGACGACGGCCCGACCGCCCTGACCAAAGAAGTCGCGTCTTCCATCGAGCCCGAAACAAAGTCGGCGGAGCCCAAGAACGAGATTGCTGACAGCGCGGCCGCAAGTCACGAAGCGCCGCTTGAGCCAAAGCCAGCGGAACTCACGAGTTCGGGCCCGCAAGCGCTCGAAGACTTCGTCGTCGACCAGCCGGTGCAGACGGAAGCATCCACCGCACCAAGCACGCCGCCTCCGAGCACGCCGCCCGTCGAGTCGGCGCCCCCCGCGCGCCCCGTGCTCAAAGCTGCGCCGAAGCCACCTCGAAAGGTTCGTACGGCAGAAGATGAGGCGAGCGACACGTCAAGCGACAAGGCGAGCGATGAACAGCCGCCCAAGTCGCGACGCTCCAGCAGGCCGCGCAGCTCTGTCGCGGCCAAGAGTGTACAGCCGCGTCCTCGCGAATCGGCGCCGCCCGCAGCCGAGCAACGGTCTCGTCCGGTAGCCCTCTATGCGGCACTCGGACTCTTGGCGGCAGGTGGAGTGCTGTACGCGGCGACGCGTTCGGAAGAAGCACCCAAGGCCCCAGCCGTTGCAACGGCCAGCCCAACCAGCGCTGCAACAGCGACCCAAGCGGCATCCGTCGCAACACCTCTGCCCAGTGAGCCGACCTCGGCACCGTTTGCAAGCGCGGAACCGCCGCCAACGACGAGCGCCCCCACCGAGCCGGTCAAGACGGCCACCGGCACGCTGCCTCTACCCACGAACACCTCCACAGCCGCCGAGCCGAAGCCCGAACCTACGGGCACGCTGCCGAAGCCAACGGCAACCGTAGCGGCCACCACGGCACCGGCCGGCGCACCGTTCGACCAGGGAGCCGCAAAGGCCGCACTTGGCGGCGCGATGGGCCAGGCCACGGGATGCAAAGCGGCTGGGGACCCGAGCGGTGTGGCGCGCGTCTCGGTTACCTTCGCGCCCTCGGGTCGCGTTACCCAAGCGATGGTGCAAGGGCCGCCCTTTGCCGGAACCGCCACTGGCGGCTGCATCGCAAGGGCCTTCAAATCAGCTTCGGTCCCGCCATTTTCCGGAGATCCGGTCACCGTGCAAAAGACCGTCAACATGCCCTGAGGGCGGTTCTGTTCACTACGTCCGCCCTCGGCGGAACTTCGGCCGTGCGTAGGCAAGGCTGTACTAAGCTCCGCGCGTGCTCACCGCGCTACGCGTCAAGAACTTCATCCTAATGGACGAACTCGAGCTAACGCTCGAGCCAGGACTCAACATTCTCACCGGCGAGACTGGCGCTGGTAAGTCGATCGTGATCGGGGCGCTCAATCTCGTGCTGGGCGCGCGAGCGAGTGGAGATCAGGTGCGGCCGGGCGCTGATGAAGCCGAGATCGAGGCGCTTTTCGATTTGTCAGACACGGACCCTCTACGCGCGAAGAACGTAGGTCGATTGAGCTCCGCCGGCCTGGTGCCCAACGGGGAACTCGTGATCCGGCGCGTCATTGCCTCAACCGGGCGCTCGCGGGCGTATCTCAACGGCCGCCTTTGCACCACCAGCGAGCTGACGGCACTCGCGCACGACCTCGCCGATGTCGCCTCCCAACACGAGAGCGTCGCTCTCACCGATCCCTCCACCCATCTCGGGCACCTCGATCAATTCGCAAAGCTCGAGCAAGCCCGTGCCGCACTGGCAGAAGAAGTCGCCGAACTGGAGGCCATCCTCGGGACGATCGAAGAGCTCTCCTCGCGGGATCGTTCACGCAGCGAACGCGAAGCCTTCGTTCGCTTCCAGTTGACCCAGATCGGCGAGGTGGCGCCGCAGCCCAATGAGCACGCGGAGCTCTCCTCCGAACGGCGCCGGCTGCGACATCACGAAAAGCTGAGCACTCTCGTAACCCGCGCAACCGAGCGGTTGGAAGCAGAAGACGGTCTTTGCGATCAGTTGGCGCGCGTTGCCTCTGACTTGCGCGCTGCAGCCGAGCTCGACGACACACTCGAGCCACTCGCGAAGACGCTCGACATGTGCTGGGCCGAACTAAGGGACGCAGCTGGGCGCGCGACTCGTTACCGCGAAGCACAAGAACACGAACCCAATCGCCTGTCGGAGATAGAAGAGCGCCTCTACCGCATCGAAGGTCTGCTGCGGCAGTTTGGACCAACTGAAGCAGACGTGCTCGCAACGCAAACGCGCTTGTCTCGCGAGCTCTCCGACTTCGAGAGCTCGGAATCTCGGCTCTCGGAGGAACGCGAGAACCTCAGCACGCGACTACCGGCCGTAGAGGAACGCGCGGTACGTCTTTCCAAGGAGCGCAAGCGAGCCGCTGAGAAGCTTGGCGTAGCCATCAGTAGTGAATTGGCAGAGCTCGGCATGGGCGGAGCTCGCGTATCGGTCGAAGTGGAGGCTTTGCCTCCGAGAGAGAGCACCCACGCACTCTCTGTGGGCGGTGCTCGGCTATCGCGCGACGGCATCGACCGAGTCGAGTTTTTGATCGCACCCAACAAGGGCATCGATCCAAAGCCTCTGCGTAAGATCGCCTCCGGTGGCGAACTCTCGCGAGCGCTCCTAGCGTTGAAGCGAGTCCTTGCGGAGAGCGGCCCCGCGGGCCTGTACGTGTTCGACGAAGTGGACGCCGGAGTCGGGGGCGCCGTCGCCGAACGGATCGGCTCTGCGATCGCCGACGTCGCCAAGCACCATCAGGTCCTTTGCATCACACATCTCGCGCCGATCGCGATGTTTGCCGACGCGCACTTCGTGGTGCGCAAGAACGACCAGTCGGGCGTGATGAAGAGCTCGGTGGTGCGTGTGCGTGAGCGCGAGCAAGTACATGAACTCGCGCGGATGATCGCCGGAGCCAAGATCACACCCGCAGCCGAACAGGCCGCCAAAGAGATGCTCGACGAGGCGCAAGCAAGGCGCTCTGGCGCACAGAAAACACGCGCTCGGGCAGTAGAAGCTCCAGCGCCTGAGCGGCCGACGAAGAAAAAGGCAGTCAAGTAGGCCAGCGAATTGTGGGAAAGCGCGGTCCACCTCGGTATCATCGAGGCTGCGCCGCTTTTGACGCCTTCGGGCGCTGTAAACCACTCGGCGCGCCGTCGAGGAGCCCATGACCATACGTCCTTACCTAGCCGCCTTGGTCCTGATTGGCTGCGCCAAAGGCTTCGCTCCCAGCTACGACGACTCGAGCGAAGGGGCGAACGCAAGCGACGGAGGGGCTGGTGGAGACGGGGGCATCGCTGCGAATGGAGGCGGACCGTCCAACGGAGGCGGACCGTCCAACGGAGGCGGACCGTCCAACGGAGGCGGACCGTCCAATGGCGGCGGACCGTCCAATGGCGGCGGACCGTCCAACGGAGGCGGACCGTCCAACGGCGGTGGTGGTGAGGGCGGCAGCGGCGGAGCCCCAGGCTTTTGTGGTGACGTAAACTGCGAGGCGGCGATTGGCGAAACTTGTTCGTCGTGCCCGGCCGACTGCGGCGCATGTCCTGGGCAGTGCACTCACGACTCCTGCACAACTGGAACGCCGCTCGATCCAAGCTGCAGTCAGGCGGCTCTCCTTGCCTGCACCGTCCACATGGACACCGACTGCTGCACCGTAGCGTGGGACAGCTTCTGCGCGGACGTCTACGGCGTCATCGCGAACTGCATGTAGTCGGGCTCGACGCGGCAGCTTGGATCAACGCGGCAACCTCGCTGGCCGTCCAAAGAAGTAGCCCTGCAACCAATTGCAGCCCAAATTCACGAGCACATCGCGCTCGGCCTGCGTCTCGACACCTTCCCCAACGACCGTCGTGCCGATGTCACGGCATACGTCGATCAAGGAAGCCACCAACTTGCGCTTCACCGAGTCCTGGTCCACATCGCGAACAAGCGTCAGATCGAGCTTGACGATATCTGGGCGCAGCTCGGCAAAGCTGGTCAGCCCTGCGTAACCAGCCCCAAGATCGTCGAGTGCGATGCGGAACCCCATCGCGCGGAGCCGCGCCATCCGGCGCTTGACCTCGGCAACGTCGGAGAGCGCCGCGCGCTCGGTGATTTCGAGCACGACGCGCGAGGCGTGAGGTGCAAGCGGACTATCCGCAGCAAGCAGCGAATCATCGAGCAGGTCCGACGCGTGAAGGTTCACGAAGACGTCCACTTCCGAGCTGAGCGACCGCACGTCTCGGCCAACACACTCACGCACCGTCCGGCCTAAGACCGACATCTGCTCCAGCGCTTCGGCCAGGTCGAGAATCGCACCTGCCGTCGAGGTGGCTGGGTCATCGCTGCGGACCAACGCCTCAAACGCTCGCACTCGGCCCTCGGGCGAGACGATGGGCTGATAAACCATGAAGAGCGCCCGCAGCACACCGTTGAAGTCAGCTCCCAACAGTCGGAAGTCATGCTGCGGTGTCGGTGGATCGGAAGCGGCCCGCAGCACCGCGCTGCGTGCGCGGGCGGTGTTGCATTGAACCACCGCCTTCTCGATGGCGATGATGATGCGCTCGTCACTGAGCGGCTTCAGCAGATACTGAAAGGCGCCGTGCTCGACCGCTTGGGCCGCCGTTGCGACGTCAGGGGCCCCTGTCATCAGCAACACGGGCAGATCGGCATCGTGCTCTCGTGCGTACTGCAACAGCTCGATCCCCGAAAGCTCCGGCAGAAAGACCTCGGCCAGGACAGCGTCGAAGCGTTCGGTCGCGAGTCGCTGACTTGCGTGAACACCGTCGTGAGCCCCATGCACGTTGAACCCAGCAGCAGCGAGCGCACCGCCAATCCCCGACCCCTCCGCTTCGACCACGAGCACCCGGCCACGGGATGGAGCGGGCGTGGAGGCTTCATCACGCAAGAACTGAGCGCGCAGCTCCGGATCGTCCACAAGGACCGATCCCGTCGCCGTCACCTCAGACAGCGGCGTCTCTTCTCGACGATCCACGGTTCACATGTTCGCCGTGTGGAGAGCGAATCGCAACGACGAAGATGCGACTCAACCGCCAATCAGCGCGGCAGCCAGATGTTCTTCGCTGTTCTTCAGCGGCCGCGAGCGTTTGGTCAACACCTCGCACCCGGTCTTGGTCACCACGATGGTGTGCTCAAACTGCGCCGATAGCGAGCCGTCCAGGGTTACCGCGGTCCATTTGTCCGCCAAGACCTCCACTTCGTAGCCGCCGAGGTTGATCATCGGTTCGATCGTGAAGACCATACCGGCTTTGAGCCGAAGGCCCGTTCCGCGCTTGCCGACGTGAGACACCTGGGGCGCCTCATGAAAGGTGCGACCGATACCATGCCCGACGAACGCCCTTACGACGGAGCAGTTTTGGCCCTGTGCGTAGCCTTGAATGGCCGCTCCAATGTCCCCAAGCTTGGCCCCTTCGCGCACTTCTTGAATCGCGAGGTCCAAGGACTTGCGACAGACCTCGGTAACGTGACGAGCCTCATCCGAGACCTCACCGACGAAGAAAGTCGCCGATGTATCGCCGAAAAAGCCTTCGAAGATGGTGGTCACGTCGACGTTGATGATGTCCCCATTCTGGAGCACTCGAGGCCCGGGAATGCCATGACACACCACCTCATTGACCGAGGTGCACACGCTCTTCGGAAAGCCGTGATAGTTCAGCGGAGCCGGAATCCCGCCCCGTTTCAACGTGTCTTCATGAACGAAGGTGTTGATATCCTCGGTGGTGATTCCCGGACGAAGCATATCCCCAACGAGGATGAGCGTCTCCGCTGCCATCTGGCTTGCCGCGCGGATCCCAGCTACCTCACGCACGGTCTTGATGCTCACGGTCATTTGTTGACCTCCTTTAGCGCCACCGCTTCCTGAACGACAGCCGCGATCTCAGGCGAATCGACGGCCATGTAAAAGTGGATTGCTACTTCGTCATCTGGGGCGGCAAATCGCTTGAAGAATCCGACGAACACGCGCTTTTGAATCAGGGCATCCTGGGTCTTTACCAGGCCGTACGCCGGGTCCCCCGGATCCACGATCACCTCAAATTCCTGCTCTTGCATCGAGGCTTCGGCCAGTGGCTGAACCACGCGCAAACCGAGTCTGTAGGTGCCGCCTCGAGTTGATTCGAGCGTAAAAGTCCGAACCTCGACGCGGGCGGCTAGCTCGGCCTGCTGGGCACGTAACCAGAGGCTTTGGTCTTTGCGAGGAGCGCTGGGTGGCATCAGACCGAGCGCGGCCGGATCCACCTCATCGCCGAAAAGACGACGGTCCTCCCCTTGCCACGGTGGGAGGCCAAGGGTCTTCGCCGAAACGACGACCTCATCCATGGACGAACAACCAGGTGTTAGAGCCAGTGCCCCTAACAGAAGCAGCCGTGCGCGCACGAAATCGCCGGTTGCGGATCGGCCAGAGTCGGTGGAAAATCGGCTCATTGAGGGGTTCTAGCTACCACACGACCCTTCGGTTGTCACAGGTCCCACCTGCGACGATGAGTTGATGCGTGGTCATTTGCAATGTTTTGATAGAAGCTACGTCCAACGCCCTCGATGGCTCTTGACCTTCATGGTCAGCCGCGACGGTGCGGAATCTGCTTCGCCAGGGATGCCTCGCGAACTCTTGGAGGAATGATGAAGACGCTGCGATTTCTCGGGCTTGGCGCGCTGATCGCCCTCGGCGCATACACACTTTCCGGGTCACCCGAGTCAGCCTTCGCCGGGGACGCAAAACCAGCCCCTGGCCCCAGCAAAAAGGGGAAGGCGGAGAAGAAACCCGAAACGCCGGCTGAGGCCCCCACGGTGGCCAAGCCGATCGCCATCCAGCCGAAAGAGCTCGCCTGGGGGATCGACAAGAAGAAGCTCGGTGAAATCTACGACAAGGTGATCGACGAGGACTTCAAGCCTCGTTATCTGAAGGCGCAACCAGGCCCCCAGATGGACGCGCTCGACGCGGAAGTAGCCGAACGCAAAGCCGAGTTCCGCAGGAGCTACACCGACTTCGGCAACACGGCGACGGGCTTTGACATGACGCCGTTGCGCTCCGAGTACACCTACAACAACAAAGAAGCGCTGATGTCGATCGAGCGCGGGGGCCGCACGCGCTACTTCTTCTTCATCGGCGGCAAGCTCTGGAAGATCGCCGACGCCTTCAAGCTCGGTGAGAAGAGCCAATGGGGAAAGAGCTACGACGAGGCGCTGGCCAAACTCTCGAAACACTACGGTGAAGGTCGCGTTCGCGAGGCTGATGAAAAGGCTGGGCGCCCGTTCAAAGAGGCCGATTGGAAAGACACCGCCACGCAGGTTCGCGCGGTGGATTGGGGCAATGACGAGTTCTCCATCGTGTTCCAGGACGCCGTCACGGTCTCCCAGCTCGATACGTTGCGGAAGAACAAGCCCGCTGGAAGCGTCGGCTCCAACATCGACGCGAAGGTGAAGGATGCTGGCGCCAAGAAGGAGCCCCCCCCGCCGAAGCCGGAAGAAAAGAAGCCGGTCAAAGGGCCGACCAAGTAGCAACCGACTTTTCGAGACGAAGAACGCCTCTCAGCCAAGCTGGGGGGCGTTTTTGCGTCGCTCGGTCGAACGTGCTCAACGTCTCGCGACGACGAGCAAATGGTATCACGCGACGAGCGATGCGCCTGCCGGCACCGAGATACCGGAACTCACGTCCAAGCGGGCAGTTGGCGCCACGCAACGCAGGGCAGGCTCAATCACCCCGCGAACGACCAGCGGGGTGCCTGGGCATCCGGCGTAACGCCCCGCGAGGTGCAGCGATAGATGGTTTGGCTCGACCGCGACGATGTACACCTCGCCACCATCCGCGCGAATGAGCGGGGCAATCACGTCCTTCAACACCTTTAGCAGCTGGTCGATCGAGGCGGTCATCTGCCGGGCAGCATACACAGCTCAGAAAACGCTGGCCACGATGACGACGGCGGCATCAGGGCCAAGGGCCGGCGCGCGCCGACCTGCGAAGCCAAAGGTCCTCTTTTCGATCACGGCGCTACTGCTGTAATCCCCCGCTTCAGTAAGCTTGAGGACATCCAGCTTGGAAACGTGCTCCGCGAGCGTTTCTGGTGCATCCGGCTCGCCGTAGGCCAAGGCTCCCTTGACCACATACGCGTAAATCACGGGGACCTTCTTGTTGTCTTTGGTCTTGGCCGCTTCAGTGAATTTGGCCCGAACAGCGTTCTGAATCACCCCGGCATAAAAGCGGAAGGACCAGCCCGAGAGGAATAGCCCCTTGAGCTTGCCTTCGCCGTCGACCGCGCGATGGGCTACCACCCACGCGGTGTCCTCGCCCCGCTTGACGCCACGCAGTGCTTCCATGGGGCCGTAGGCTTCAATCAGACCTGAATTCGGCTCGAGCGCTCGCTTCAGATCGGGATAGGCCGTGAGGATGTTCTGATCGACGAGTCGATCCGGATCGATCTCGCTGCGGAGCACCTTGCCGTCTACGTCGGCGAAGCTGAAGAAGGTGCTCTTAGCGATGGCGAGGTTGTCTGTGTTCTCCCGGGCGGCCTTGATTGCGTTCTGCAGCTCGAGGCGGGCCGCAAGCGGATCACCAGGCATGCGCTTCTGCAACACCTTCACCCCCTCGGGCATGCCGCTGCGAAGCTGGGCCGTGTCGCGCTCGACGACTTCTATCGCGCTAGTGAGGCCTTCACTGGCGGCCGCCTGCGCAGCCTTTGCCTCACCGTCACAACCCGAAAGTGCCGAGAACGCTACGAGCAAGCCGCCCGCAATCGCGCCGGTCAAAAGAGCACGTCGTTGCATCACAGAGCCTCCGGTGAAACGAACAGTATCTCGACAATGGGTTGGTCCGTGCGTTCCGCTGAAAGCGGCGCATTCGAAGAGGACTCGGCGAGAAGCGTGATGTGAGTGCCGGCCTTCAAGTCGGCAAACGCGCTCTCGATCGCTAAGCGGCGGTCGCTCCAGAGCTTACTGTCCGACGATTTCAACTGTTTGCCGGTGTAGACCACGAGCGTCAGCGGAAATTCAGCGTGTGCCTTGGCTACTCGGACCAGGCTCGCGAGCCTTTCCGCCCCCTCGCTCGAGAGCTTGCTGCCATCGAACAAGTTCTGCAGAGAGACCGCGACGCCACGTTCGTCACGACTCGCAACTGCGCCCCCAGTCAAGCGCGCCAACATCGCCGAGACTTCAGTCATCAGCGCATCAGCCGCTCCGCTCGCCGAACGGCTACGTGAGGATTCGAGCTTACGAAGGCATGCGGCGCGGTGTGCGAAGAAGCGGCTCGCATCCACCTCCTGCTCCTTGGCAGCGAGCAACGTCGTGAGCGCTGAAGCTTCCGCATCGAGCGACGTATCGGGGGACTTTCCACCGGCTGCGAGCAGAAGCCCAGCCGCGGAGCAGGTGATCTTCGCCTGCCATAACAAGTCGCCGAGCACCGCGCGTTCACCAGCACTTAGTTTTGCGGAGCCAGGCTTCTCTCCAAGCCCCTGTGATTGGGCGATGCGAAGGCGCGCCTCCAGCGCATCGATCTCGCCCAGGACGCGGGCGATCGAACTTTCGGTCTCTGCGAGTTGCGAATCAAGTTGCTCAACCAGCACCCTTTCCTCCGCCTCGCGCAGACTCCCAGCTGCGACCGCCGCTAGGCTTGCGCCTTCCTCATAGGTGGCAATCGCCTCCTCGGCTTGAAATTCCGCGTGCGCGAGTGGGCCGGATTCAGCAAGCTCATGGGCCAAGAGACGACGCTTCTCCGCGAGTGCCCAGGTCGGCATCGCGGCCGACTTCGCCGCTTGCGCCGCCTCGGCCTGACTGATGCGGTCCACCTCCTCGAGCAGCAACGGTTTTGGCACCGGCGCACAAGCGACGCTGGCCGCGCAAACGAAGGCCAGAGCTGCCTGGAAAAGCCGCTGACGGACCCGCGCTCGATCGCCTTTCGTGTGAGTCATTTCTTCACCGTCGTGGGCGTGGGGGGCTTGGGCTTTTGCCCCGAGGTAGCGGCAGGCTTCGTCGCGGCGGGCTTGCTCGATTCCCCAGCCTTGCCACCTGCGCGTTCGGCCGCGGCTTTCTCAGCACTTTCGACAGCGGCAGCCAGCGAAAGTCGCCGGGCGTCATGCTCCGCGAGCAGTGAGCGCGCCCGGGACAACCGTTCCACCAAACTGGCACGTGAAGTCGAGAGAACGTCCGCGGATTTTAGGATCTCGGCCGCTCGAACAGCGGCGGCCCCTGCGTTGGCCCAAGCGAGAGCCACCCGCGAGAGCAAGCGTGCCCCGTCTTCATCCTTAGCGAGTTTGGCGCCGTGCGCTCGAGCCAGGGCCTTATTGCCTTTCTCGATTGCACGAGCTGCGACTGCCTTTGTCGCGGCCGCTGAAGCCAACTCGCCGAGTGCGGCCTTGGCTTTCTCCCCGTCGGCGGTTACGGCCGGGGGGTCGTTCGGCAAAACCGACTCAGCGGCATACGAACTAGCGGCGCAAAGCGCGCTCCCCAAAGAAACGCTCAGCCAAAGAACGGGGCGAGCAAACCGTGCTTTCAACGCACGAAACATCAGTCCTCGTACCAGTGAGGCCGCCCACCAGCAAGGCGCTAGAGTACGGAACTAGCGTTGCGGTGCACTCGCCTCACTCCGGCTGAAAGTTCTTCACGAACCAGTCGATTGAACTGGCCGCCTTTTCAACCAGCTCCTTCTTTCCGCCGGCCTCGACCAGATAAACGTGGTCCTCGGTGACGAAGATGATCACCGTGTAGAGGTGGGCCTGACCGTCTTGATCGTGTCCGAGCCGTAGCTCCGTTCCCTTGGTTCCGTTTGCGGCGACGACCTCCTTCTTCTCGAGCAAGGCGTAGCCCTGTCCCAAGCGGGTACGGTTCTCGAGCGCACGCGCGGCCAGCCCGAGATCAACCTTGGGCTCGTTGTCCCAAGCTCGCACGCCCAACACGACGCCGTCGGCGGTGGAGGCACGGTACTCATCAGCGTTTCCGTCGTAGGACCGCTGCCCTCCCTCTGTGAGTTCGACAAACCCGGCCGGAGTCGCGACGTCGTAGGGGCGGCCGCAGCCGACCAACGCAGTGATCGAAAGGCTCAGGAGCAACCACGGAGCACATTGAATTTTCATTGGTGTCTCGGACTTCTCAGAGCGCGAGCAGGCGCGGCAAACTGACGTTGTTGAGCCAAGGCAGCGGCAAGACGAAGGGCCCCTGCTGAACCTGTTCCGCATTACGCGGCGCAAAATTGACCGTGATGGTCGAGTAGCGGGCCTGATCGGCGAGCAGCTTGAGGCGCCCCTTGAAGCGCTCGATCTCACCGGTGATACGGCCAAGTTCACGCTCGATCGCCAATGCCTCTTCGACCTTGGTGGCCTTCTCCAACAGCTTCTCGAAGCGAGCTCGCATGGCCAGCGCGTTCTGCAGTTGCACCTCGAGGTCGCGGTACTCCGCGGTCACGTCTTCGGAGACCACGTTGCGATGCAGCACGTCCCCAACCTTCTCGATCGCCAGCACGACCTCCTGGAATTTTTGTGCCGGAACGCGAATCGTTACCAGGCGATCCTCTCGCCGAGCCAAAAAGCCGCCCGCGTCTTTGGCCAGGCCTTCCACGATGTTCAGCGACTTCTCCACCTCGTAGACGCTCATCGTGAACTCAGCCGTGTAGATGAGGATCGGTTGCTTGCGCTCGGGGTCGTCGATCGCAGAGCCGCTTCCGGACGCGGACTTGCCGTGCGTCGGCGCCGGGGCAGGCTCCATTGGCGGCGGGGCCATCGCTGGAAGCGAGGGCATCTCGGGGGCCGCTGAATCGACCGAAACCTCGTCGCTCATCGACTCGGTCCGGGGCCCGCCGAGGGCATAGACCTGGGGCGCGGAAGCTCCGGCCTTATCGTAGGCGGCGCAACCAAGCGGAAATGCCATGGAAACGACCAACAACCATCGGGACCACGCAGCCATGCTCACCTCGATCTCAGCCGTGTAACGCTGTTCTCAGGGCGGACCTTACACAGAAACGCAGGGAACCACACCGGCCCTCGTTGAAGAAGCCGATCTCCGCCCTCAGTGATACTGTGGCCTGCATGACCTCGGCGGACGACATCCGCGCCACCCGCACGCGCCCTTTCGCGACCACCGTCGCCGCCGCAGGGCTCGAGTATGGAAGTCCGCCCGTTTCGCTGAGCGGGCTGCCGGAGCAGGGCAGCATCGTTGGCCTGCAGTATCGGCTTGTTCGCGTCCTCGGTGAGGGCAACTTCGGCAAGGTCTGGGTGGCCGAGCGACTCGATGTTCCTGAGCATCGGGTGGCGATGAAGATCCTGCCGCGCTCACACTTCGTCGGTCGCAACGTCGAGCGTGAGTTGGTCATGCTCGCGACGGTGGGCCATCCCAACGTGGTGCAGTTGAAAGACCACGGTATCGAGCCTGACTTCGTTTGGCTGACCATGCCGGTCTACCAGGGCGAGACGTTGGGAGAGCGGCTGTCCCGGGGCGCGCTCAAACTGCGTGAGGCCTACGATATCTTCCTGCCCATCGCGCGCGCGCTGGAGGCACTGCATCAGCTTGGTTTGAGACATCAGGACGTCAAACCCGACAACATCTTCCTGTCGCAGTTCGCCGGTCGCTTGCACCCGGTCTTGCTCGACCTGGGCGTGGCAGCGGAGAAGGACGCAACCTTCGTGGCCGGAACGGCGCTATTTGCAGCACCGGAACAGCTCGCAGCCATCCTGGCCAATGATGCTCCACCGCCCCTCTCCGAGAAGATCGACTCGTACTGTTTGGCGGCCACCCTGCTGCTGTGTTTGGTTGGCGACCGACATTTCCCTGGAGGGAAGGCGGTCACGCGCCGCCAAGTGGCGGAGAGCCACGAGCTGCGTGCAACCCAGCCGATCGTCCCGGCAGCGCTACTGGACTTGAGCGACTCGGCGCGACAAAAGCTCGCGAGTCGACTTGCGCAGTGGATGAGCATCGACCCTGACAAGCGCCCAACCATGACGCAAGTGGCCGAAGAGCTCGAGGTGCTACTCGAGCCCGAACGCGAGGCCGAAGAGGCCGCAGAGCTGTACAAGAAGCGGCAGGAGCGCTCGCTTGCTCGCACACGCATTGGCGCCGTGGTGGTGCTCGCGGCTGCAGTAGGCGTTGGCGGCTTGGCGCTGTGGAAGCGAGAAACCTTGCGCATGGCGTCCGCGTTGGAAGAAGCGCGCGCGGCGGGCGAAGAGAACTTCGATAAGCTCGATACGTGCACCGCCGCTCACACCATGACTCGCCGAGATGCTCGCAATTGCGCGGCCGAGCTCAGCACTGAACGCAGTGCACACGAGCGCACCCTCAACATGCTTTCAAAACAAGGCGAAGGCTGCAAAGAGGTCGTGACCGAGATCCAAGAGCTGCGCGCCACCCAGCAAACAGAGCGAAAGAAGCACGAAGACGAAATAAAGGCTGAGGTTCGGACCTGCGGCATAGAGCGCGAGAAGCTCATGGGCGAGTTCGAGAAAGAGCGCGAGAAGCTGAGCGGCGCGAGCACCACGTGCGAGGGACAGAACAAGGACCTTACGGCGCAGCTCGTGGCTATGCAGGCTGAGCGCGATAGCTGTCTCAGCGCAGAAAAACACGGTTCTCCTTACGATCCGGATCCAACCCCGACGCCCACGAGCTTGCCGACTGCGCGACCTACTGCAGTTGTGACCTCAACTCCCACCGGACCTGTTGGCCCAGTGGGCCCGGTCGAGCCGCCGCCAGCGCTCACCCCCGATCCAACCCCACCACCCCCGCCGTTTCCAGAGCCCTGAGGGCTAAACCTTCCGCTACGGCACTTATCGGAGTAAGGTCCTTTCCATGGGCTCGAATGATCACCAGAGCCGCCGTGACGTTCTCGTTCGGCTGGGCAAAGCCGCTCTCGTCATGGGGGGAGCGGGCGCCGCAGGTGCGCTCGCCTATGACCCCGGCGGGTTTGACCTAAGCAAGTCGAAGAGCCTCGCTCAAACCAGGGACTTTCGCGTATCTGCGGGCGGCGAGGCCGATCTGGCGATCGCGCGTAACGACACTGATCCTGCTGCGCTCGTGCGGCGCGCCGTTGAAGCGCTGGGGGGCATGAGCCGCTTCATTTCGCGTGGTGACGTGGTGGTGGTCAAGCCGAACATCGGCTGGGATCGCGCGCCAGTCCACGCGGCGAACACCAACCCGCAGGTGGTCGCCGAAGTGGTGCGCTTGGTCTACGACGCCGGCGCCAAGAAGGTGGTCGTGACCGACGCCTCGTGCAACGAGCCGAATCGATGCTTTCAGCGCTCGGGCATTTGGAAGAGCGCCTACGACGTCGGAGCTCACATCGTCATCCCGTCGGAGTCGCTGTTCAAAGGCATGCGCCTCAAGGGCGAAGTGCTCGATGATTGGCCCGTCTATACGCCCCTCGTCAACGCAGACAAAGTGATCAACGTACCGGTGGCGAAGCACCACAACTTGGCCGTCTACACCGGCGCAATGAAGAACTGGTACGGCCTGCTCGGTGGGCGCCGCAACCGGCTGCATCAGAACATCGACGTCTCCATCGCCGACCTCGCGACCTTCATGCAACCGACGCTGACCGTTCTGGACGCCGTGCGCGTGCTGATGCGCAACGGCCCACAAGGCGGAAACATCGCTGACGCCAAAGACCTGAACACGGTGATTGCCTCGGTGGATCAGGTCGCAGCAGACGCTCTCGGCTGCACACTCATCGGCAAGACGCCGAACCAGGTTGCTTACCTCGCCATGGGCGAACAACGTGGGCTTGGTACGCGAGATTGGCGGACGCTGAGGGTCGTGGAGGCCTGATGAACACGACCTCCAACGCAGCCAACGACAAGCCGCGCAAACCCGCGACAGTGGTCAAGCAGCCGGGCCAAACGCTGCTTCGCACAGCCTTGCGCGCCCTCGGATTTTCGGTGCAAAAGCGCGCTGGCTCTGGGCTGCCAGCAAGACCTGTGATTCGTGCGTTGGTCTGGGTTCGAAGGGCCAGCCAAGTGGGCTTCCTTGCGGCCTTCCTCTACCTATTGTTCCAGACCACCTTCCGCGGCTCCTTCTCCGCAGAAGCGGGGGACGCCGTCCGACTTCCGCTCCCGGTCGAGGCGTTCTTACTCGCGGATCCATTCGTCGCGGCGATGACGCTGCTTTCGACGCACACCGTTTATCGTGGCTTGGTTTGGTCAGGCGCCGTGCTGCTAATGACCCTGCTTTTCGGGCGGGTCTTCTGCGGTTGGATCTGCCCATTCGGGACGCTGCATCACTTCTTCGGCTGGATCTTCCCTTCGCGCTATTTGAAGGGAAACAAGCGGGTTGAACAGAACAAGACCCACGCCCTTCGCCAGAAGGTGAAGTACTACCTGATGATCGGCTTCCTCGCGGCGGCCGCGACGGGCAGCGCAATCGGAGGGCTCTTCGATCCCATTTGCGTCGCGGTGCGCGCCATCGGCTTGGGCGTGATTCCAGCAGCGCAGTACACCTCCTCACGCGCCAGCGACGTCGTTTACGAGACGGGCAACCAAAGCCTGCAACAGAGCACCGACGCCACCTCGGAGTTCTTCGCCAAGGCGGTCTGGCAGAACAAGCAGTTCTACTTCCACCAGACCTGGTTCATCGTGGCGTTGCTCGTTGGCATCCTGTTCATGAACCGCTTCATTCCGCGGTTTTGGTGCCGTGTCTTGTGCCCGCTCGGAGCCTTCCTCGGCCTGTTCGCGCGAGCTGCCATCGTTGGCATGGAGAAGGACCACGCCAAGTGCACCGACTGCAACTTGTGCCTCACCCATTGTCAGGGCGCCGATAGTCCGCAAGGCGGCGTGAAGTGGCAGCAGTCCGAATGCCACATGTGCATGAACTGCGAGACCGCCTGCCCTGAAGACGTAATCAAGTTCCGTTGGTTCCCGGGCTTGCGCTCGACACAACCGGCGCTCGACTTGGGTAGGCGCACCACCTTGACGACAGCGGCCGCCGGCGCGCTGATGATCCCAGCCGCGCGCATCGCCGATGTGATCGACGCAAACTACGACCATCGGGTGATCCGTCCGCCGGGTTCAGTAGAAGAACGCGAGTTCCTCGAGCGCTGCATTCGTTGTGCAGAGTGCATGAAGGTCTGCCCGAACAACGCGCTTCACCCCGCGTGGTTCGAGGCTGGAATCGAGGGGATGTGGACGCCGATCCTGATTCCCCGCATTGGCTACTGCGAGCAGTCCTGTGTGCTTTGCGGCCAGGTTTGTCCGACCGGCGCGATCCAAAAGATCACCGAGAAACAGAAGCTTGGCATCGACCAAAAGCCGATCAGCATCGGTACCGCCTTCTTTGATCAAGGCCGCTGTCTGCCCTGGTCGATGGGCACGCCATGCATCGTGTGCGAGGAGTTTTGCCCGACCTCTCCCAAAGCCATTTGGGCCGAGGAAGTCGAGGTCCCCAAGCGCTCGGCCAAGGCCCCGGAGGACGGCGGGGAGCCACCGATGGAGTCGGTGAAGGTCAAGCGACCTCATGTAGATCCAACCTTGTGCATCGGCTGTGGGGCTTGCGAGAAGGTCTGCCCCATTCAAGACAAGCCCGCGGTCTACGTCACTAGCGTCGGCGAAACGCGCTCCAAATCGAACGTGATCTTGCTGGAGAACACGAGCTACACGCAAACCGGCTGAGGTGCTCGCCGCTCGGCCGAAGCCGTGATTTACTTCGCACCTATGCTTCGCGTTCGAGTGACGGTCTTACTTCTGCTCACCTCCGCTTGCCTCGTCGACGTGAACGGTGGAATCGAGGATGGCCAGGCCGGCGGAACGACCAACGGTGGAGCGGGTGGAACCGGTGCAACTGGCCTTGGCGGCGCAACAGGTGGCCAAGGGGGTGCTGCTGGTGGCCAAGGCGGCTTCGGGGGCGAAGGTGGTGCGCCCAACGGTGGCGGCGGGATGGGTGGGGTCGGAGGAATGCCCGTCTCCTGCACCGCGCTCGAGTTCGACGGAGATGACCGTGCGTTGGTCGCGGGGCTTGGAAGCGACCCGCCCAGCGTGACCCTACGCGGGAGTTTTGTTCCGGCGGACATAGCCACGATCAACGATCGAAACGTGTTGCTGGTTCGCTTAGGGCAGTTCCACTTGTCAGTTAAGGCCGGGGCCCCTGGGCCTACGACCACGGTTGAGTTCATTCTGCAATCACTGAACCCAGCCACGTGCACGGGTTTCTTCACCTTCAATGGAGTTGATTCCGGCAACCTTTTTGAGTTTCAAGCGACGATTGGAGTCGTGAATAACGTGGTCGCAGTCAATGGGCCCGTTGCCATCGTTGCGCCCCTCAGTTGTAACCTCGCGTCCGCCACGATCCCGAACGCAAGCCTGTTCGTGGGGGATTGGGACGGACCACCGGCGACTGCACCAAACTTCATTCCAAAACCATTCACCGGCTCCATCAATCTGCTCAAAGCTGGTGAATCCCAGTGCATCAACTTCGATGCGTCCCAAGCGTCCCCCGGCGTGGATCCAATCCCCAGCCTGAGCGGCTGCCGCCTCGGGCTCGACCTGGCGGCTGCGCCCAATGACCCAACGTTGCTCTGCCAGTAGCGCGGCTACTTCTTCTCGCGTCGGAAGCCTTTTTTCACCAGCGTGCTGTTCACCAGCCGTTCGGCCAGCGGATTCAGCGGACCGTAGCGATCGTCAATCGGGTTGGACGGGCGGTCCTCGAATGGTGAGTCTTCACCAACATCGGCGTGCGCGAACTGAGCGAGCAGTTGCTCGACCTCCCGCATCGATTGAGGCCGGTCCTCCGGACGCTTACGCAACATACGCAACACGAGCGCCTCGAGCGCGATGGGCACTTCCTCGTCGAGCCACGAAAGTGGTGGCGGTGGAGAGAGCAGCTGATGACCGAGCGTCGCGACTTGGTCGTCGGTCGAGAAAGGGTGCTGGCCCGTAAGCACTTTGTACATCACCAAGCCGAGCGCATACACGTCGACGCGCACGTCTACTTTGTCGCCGGAGGCCTGCTCGGGCGCGGCGTAGGCAGGCGTTCCAACGAGCAGACCGGAGCCGGTGATTTGACTGCCGACGACGCGCGCAAAACCGAAGTCGAGGATCTTCGCGGTGAAGCCCGCTGCGGCCTCTTTTGCGTCACAGAGAAAGATGTTCTGCGGCTTTATGTC
This sequence comes from uncultured delta proteobacterium, assembly GCA_903892415.1. Classification (GTDB taxonomy): domain Bacteria; phylum Myxococcota_A; class Polyangia; order Polyangiales; family Polyangiaceae; genus Xiheicaenibacterium. The sequence continues at coordinate 20,183 of CAITIQ010000574.1, forward strand.
GCGATGCACGATGCCGGCCTCGTGCACCGCACAAAGGCCCTTCGCGAGCTCGGCAAAGAGCGTGAGGGCATCGACGAGCGGGAGCTTCTCGGCCTCGAGCCGCTCGGCCAGAGATTGACCGCGCAAGAGCTCCATCACGTAGTAGAGCGGGCCCTCCTTCGATCGCGGAAAATCGATCAGTCGCACCACGTTGGCATGAACGATCTTCTCCAACACCGACCATTCGCGTTGGAAGCGAGTGCGAACGTCGGGTTGGGTTGCTCGCCCCTCCAACAGCACCTTGATCGCGACCTCGCGGCCAGCCTCGCTCCGTGCACGGTAGACCGCGCCCATCCCGCCCTGACCGAGCAGCTCCTCGAGCTTGTAGATGCCGATGCGAGAGCCTTGCAGCTCCGGTGCGCTCGGCGGAGAGGCGGCTTCGTTCGTCATTCGATCAAGTGCACGCGGATACCAACGGAGGAAAGCAGCTCCAGCACGTCTCCCGAATGCTCCCCGGTCGGGGCGTAAAGGTCCTGCACGCCGCCAAGATTGACCAGACGTTTGGCGCAGGCGCGGCACGGTAGTTTGGAAGAAAATACGATCTTCGGCTCAGCCCGCGGCGCATCACAAACAATGACGGCATTTTCCTCCGCGTGGAGGCAGCCGCAGTCCGCTTGGCCAGGGTGATCACAGCCGTTGGCGAGCCCCGAGGCATTTCCGCGATAGCCAAGAGCCAAGACCTTCCGGAAGTCGATACTCGTTATCACTGTCCCGACAGGGTCAACCACGCAGGTCGAGCGCTGGGCGAGCGAGCGCGCCAGAGTCAGGTAAATTCCTGGAAAGGTAGGTCTCTCCGAGCCCATAGCGGCATCCTACAGCAACCCGCTCGCGGCTTGCGGCAATCAACCGCTCCGAAAATTGCGCCAACCTCCGAAACAGGAGCGCGTCTTGCGGTATCTTCGCCGGCGGCTTTGACCTCGCGACCGAAACTCACCCTCAGCTCCTCCGTACCGCCGCCAGTCGACGGAGCGGACGTCTCCTTCCACGAGTCCGAGTTGGCCGAGGAGGAGCCGCTCGAGCTTGGAGAGCCTGATGCGCCGCTCGAAATCGAGGCGACCATCCTGCGAGAGGCGCTGACGCGCGATCCCTCGACACGCAAAGCGATTTCCGCGTTGGAGCTGGTCGAAGGCAGCATCGTTCCCCCTGAAGGCGGCACGCCCGACTCGCTCGTACCGCCGCCAATCCAGTCCGCGCCTGAATCCGCGGCTGGCGCGCTACCACGCGCTGAACGTTCATCGATTCCGCCGCGCGTTTCGCGGAGCTCGCTCACTCCGCCGGCGATCGACCGGGGCCCCGGCCGCGAGCCCCGACGCAACGGTCGTGAACCCCAATCTTTGGTCGGCCAACTCGCTGAATGGCCGGCGCTCTCGCGAGAGCAGCGTCGAGTCGGGTTTCGACAGGTGCTGGCTGAGCTTGCACGCGGCGCCTTTGATGACGGGCCGAGTCCACTCGAGGGTATTCGCGCCGATACGCTTACGCAGGCTGTCGCTGGAGCGGTGCAAGACGAGCTGTTCGACGACCTCGACTGGCTTTCACCAGGCCAAGGGGGCGCTGCAATTTTTCATCTGGCCGCGGCACTTCCGCCTGGCACCGAGCAACGCGAGCTCGGGCGGCGTGGCTTCGCGCGGTTGCTCGCGGCCGACGCAGAGGCGTTCTCCACGATCGCGACCCAGCTCGCTCGGGCTGGCGGTCGTGCGCTGCTTACGCCGGCGGTTAGCGCGCGCGTCGCGCTGCTGTTTGAGATGCCGCTGGCGCTCGAGCTCAATGACACGACGCTCGCCTATGCGTTGGCGTCGCGACGCACGCTGGCCAGCCGCTTTTTGGTGGAGCCCTCGAGCCGCTCGCTGCCGGAACGTCGCTTGGCCGCTCGCATTCTCGAGCGCGCGGCGATCTCCGCGTGGAAACGCGCGCGAGCCGGGGATCGCTCGGGGCTTCGTTTCGTTGGGCAGGACGGCGTGCTCGGCCCGGTATGGAACCGCTTGTTCGCCGATCGCGAGGCGCTGGTTTGGCGTCACGTAGCCTTTGGCAAAGGCGTGCTGACGCCGACCCATTCGCAAAGCCTGTCGAGCCTCATGCGCCAGTTTGGTGAGGACCTAAGCCCAACCGAGTGGCGACGTTCGGTTGTCATGCTGGGTGGCCTCGCGCTGGTGGATGGTTCACTCGCTCTCGATCTAGCGGGCCGCGTCTTCGAGGCGGGTCTGTTGCAGCGTGATTCGGGCGCCGCTTCGGGCTTCATTTGGTCGCTGGGGCGCGTTGCAGCAACTGACCCAGACCTGGCCCGTGAGCTCTTCGACTTAGCCGTGCCCAAGAACCCCGCCGACCTCGCAGAAGGCGTCCTCGCGCTCGCTCGCGAGCTCGGAGATTCACCGTTCTTGGACTACGCGCGCGCCGCTGCCCTTGCTCGCCTATCAAGTTCGAGCAGCTCCAGTGAGGAGGAAGGCGTCTTGGCGCTGCGTAGAGAACTGGCGCCGCGCGAGGAGGATTTGCATCTGGCCAGCTCGCTAGCTGAGCAAGCGCAGCAAGCCCTGATGCGCTTCCACGGTTCGGGCGCCGTAGCGGCGCTCGACGCGGGGCATCGCATGCTCGACGCGGCGAGGAGCGCGGTCGATACGCTTTCGGTGCTGGGGCAGGACGAAGCCAGCGCGCTGGCCAGGCGAACCAGCTTCAACGTCGTACGCGACCTGGACGTTGGTTTCCTCGAGCGCGACATCCTGGCCAACCTGCTGCGCCTCGATACGCGCGAGGCTCGCGTCAAGAACGCAGACGAGGTCGTCGAGCACCTGCGTGACCGCATTTTCAACTGGTTGGTCGATCGTGCGCTCAGACCGCATATCAGCCTGCCAAGCTCGAGCACCTCCGGCGAGCACGTAATTCCGACGCAACTGGACCATGTTGCGCTCCATCTAGGACGGGTTCGGGCATTTCTTCACCTCGTGGACGGCGACGCCCTCGGCCGCAGCGAGGACGGGGACCGCCTCGCCATCGCCCGCTTCCGCTTGGCCTTGCGCTCCTTGGTCGAGTGCTTCGAGTCTGGCCCGCCGGGCCCGCTGCGTCGCGCAATGGTGGCGGCCTTCGCTCGCTGCCTCGATGCGCTGGTGCGTGCCTCGGCCTGTGATGTGTCGGACGTCTTGCTGGTTGCCCTAGCCACCCTGCGCGAGCCTCGCGATCTAGAGGCGCTGGCTGAAGCGGCGATGGATCCCGACGTATCCCGCCTTCTCGTTGCAGCCAGCGCGCTGTGGGGCAAACAGCCGCCCAAGCCGGGTGGCAGCATCCCCGTCATCATGGACAGCATCTTGCCGCCCAGCCTCACCGTGGAGACTCCGTCCACCGGACTTACCGCGCTGGATGCACTCGCCGAGGAGCTCGCCGAGGTTGGCACCGCCAGAAGCGACGGCTTGCGCGGGGTGTTGCTCAAACTGCACCAGGGCTTCACTGCAGTGAGCGCCGCACGCGGGTTGAACGCGCTTTCGTTCGACGCCAACGAAGCCGCCGTGTTGGTAGCGATCGAGGCGGGTGCGTTTGCGCTAACGCAACTTTTCGCTGGCGCCCACGCGCGCGTCCTCGACGACGTCAAACATGTGCCGCGGCGCAGTCCGTCCAGTGCTTTGTCGAGCCTGGCGCTCGGCGCCATGCGCAAAACAGAGCCGCTCGCCGAGGGGTCCACCCAGCTTCCGGCGACCGTGCTTACCGCGGGGCTTTCCAGCTGGTTCGTGAGGATGTTTGGCGAAGAACTTCGTGCGCTCGAGCGTCTGCCGATCGAGCCGCCCGCTTCCTCGGCGCGGCCTGAGGCGATGCCCGTCGAGCTTCCGGGCTGGATTCCGGCTCGTCGCACGCTAGGTGCTTTCTGGGTGGAACGACCACTCGCGGCGGGCGGGGTTGGGTCGGTGTTCATCGTTACCCGCACCGAAGACCGCTTTCACGACGACGCCGAACGCTTTGCGTTGAAGGTCCCCGACTACAACGCCAACGCCGCACGTCACCTCTCGGAGGAGCAGTTCCTTGGGCTCTTTCGAGGGGAGGCCTCCGCCTTGGTCTCGCTACCTCAACACGAGAGCCTCGCTCGCTTCGTCACCTTCGACTTAGCCGCAAGGCCAAAACCAATTCTGGTGATGGAGCTCGTTGAAGGGCCGAACCTCGAGCGGATGATCGACACACGCGCGCTCAGCTGGGAGCTGGCGATGGAGTCAGTCGAGAACGTAACCGCAGGGCTGATGGCGATGCACCAAGCGGGGGTGGGGCACCTGGACTTAAAGCCTGCCAACGTGGTGCTTCGAAAAGGCACGCACGCGGTGCTTGTGGACTTTGGGCTTGCGGGGCGGCAGTTGCGTCCTGGGTGCGGCTCGGCGCCGTACGCAGCTCCGGAAGTATGGAACTACGATGCGCGACAACCGAGCTCGCCGATGGCGGCCGATATGTACTCCCTCGGCTGCTTGTTGTTCGAGACGCTGACCGCCGATGTGCTCTTCGATGGGGATAGCGAGCTCAACATGATCGCGCAGCATCTCGCGCACGACGGCTTTCCGCCGAAGCTTCGCGCCCTCGCCAGCAACGCCAAACATGCAGCGCTAGCGGAGCTGCTGTTCGCGGTGCTGCGAAGAAACCCCGCGGATCGCTTAGACATCGCGGGCTTCAGCGCCGAACTGCGGCGCGTGGTCTCCCGCTACAAAGCGCGTGAATGGCCGTTGCCGTTGCCGCGAGCGTGACGCGGGCCACCGATGCGGCGGACTCTGTCAGAGCTTCCGCCCAACCAAGAACTGAATATCGCCCGCTGGGGTCTCCCTCTCTTCACGAGCGAGTGCCCACTGGGAACCCGAACGCAGCCGACTAACCGCTCCTTGTGCAGCCACGGCCAGATTGCGACCGCGACGCGCAACCCAACGCGCCAAGGTCCGCTCGAAGAACGGCGCAGCAAACACGACCTCCACCGAAGCTCGTTCCACCGCGAGCTTGAGCCCCAGCGCGCTGAAGGTGTGCAGGTGCTCGGGCGGACAAACCCAGTGCGATCGTGCGGCAAAAAGGCGTTCACAAAGGTCACCCACGAGCGGCGTGTCGATCGCGAGGAGCCCGCCTGGTCGAAGGACGCGAACGGCTTCATTGAGCGAGGTCTCCGGGTCCCGCACGTGCTCGATGCAGGACCACATGGTCACGACATCGAACGTCCCGTCAGCAAACGGAATACTGCCTGGTCGGTCGAGGTCCGCGGGCCGCGCGGTTGCAAAACCAAGCTCTTTCGGCTGCTGAATGAAGTCGACGATGTCGACTTTGAAGCCAGCCTCGTGAGCCAACCTCCCGAACATACCGTTGCTCCCCGCAACGTCCAGCAGCCGGCCACGCCCGCCCTGCTGCGCAATGACTTCAAGTCGTGCCTGCCAGCGCTTCGGCATCTCGACCTGGTAGCGCTCCTGCCCCATCCCGGCCGTGTATTCCTCGTTGTAGCGCGCATAGTGCGCGAGCAACGTCTCCACCGAAGGCAGCGGATGCGTAGCCCAGGAAAAGCACGCCGGGCAGCGATGCACAGCATAGCCGTTCACCCTCAGACTCTCGGCCGCGCGTGCTACCGTCGCCCCACATCCAGGACAACGGAGCTCCGTCCGTTGCCGTTGCGATTCAGGCACAAGATGTTCGAACAGCGGCATAAGAGTTCCTCGGCGGCGCATCCTACTTCAAGATGCAGCTGCGCCACGACGGGGTTGACGGCGAGCACGGATCGCAAGCGATGAAAGCTCCCCTTCGGGTGCTTCATCTGACCCCGGCATTCGCACCCGCCTACCGATATGGCGGCCCCATTCGAAGTGTGGAGGGGCTGGTCAAGGAACTGGCCGTCGCCGGCGTCGACGTGCGCGTGCTCACCACCGACGCGGACGGCCCAAACCGATTGGCAATCCCTCGCGGCTGGCACGAGCGCGACGGCGTGCAGGTTCGCTACCTCCCCCGCCTCGCTCCACCGGATCTCGCGCCCGAGCTGCTGTGGCAGGCCGTGGTGGCCAGTCGAGCGTGCGACGTCGTGCATATAACGGCGCTGTTTTCGGTGCCGTCGGCGATCGGACTCGCGGCGGCCAGACTCGCTGGAGTCCCCGTCGTTTTTTCCCCGCGTGGAGCCCTCGAAGGAGCGGCGCTCGCGAGCGGAGGCATCAAACGCAAACAACTTTGGTTGCGTGCACTCAGACCACTGCTCGACAGGTGCGTTTTTCACGCCACCAGCGAGCAAGAACTCGAGTCGGTGCGGGCGGTGTTTGGTCCCGCGGTGCGCGCGTTCGTGATCCCCAACGGAACCGCGGTCGAGCCGGAGGCGACTTCAACCGAGCGCAAAGCCAAGCGCGCTCCACGACCGCAACTGGTAGTGGGCGCCTTGGGGCGCATTCACCCGATCAAAGCGCTGCACAAACTGATCGAGGCCGCAGCACTCCTCGACAAGCGCGGTCTTCCAATCGAGCTCCGGATCGCCGGGCCAGAGCATGTGCCTGAGTACGCGGACAAGCTGCGGCGCCAGGTCGCAGAGTTGGGACTCAAGAGCAGCGTCACCTTCTTGCCTGAGCTCCAAGGCGAGGCGAAGCTCGACTTCCTCGCTGACTGCGACCTGCTTTGTTTGTGCTCCGAGTCGGAGAACTTCGGCAACGTCGTAGTGGAGGCACTCTCGCTTTCCACGCCGGTGGTTGCCTCGCGCGGCACGCCTTGGCAGCTCCTTGCGACGCACGAATGCGGCGCGTGGGTGGATAACGCTCCTGCATCGCTTGCGCAGGCCCTCGCGGAGTTCGCCCAAGACCCGCAGCGCCTCGTTCGATGCGGTGAACGAGGCCGTGCCCTGGTTTTGCAGCAGTTCACCTGGCAGGCGGTGGCCGCGCGTATGATCGAGCAGTACCAGCGCGTCGCCGCCGACTGAAGCTTTCAAGCCTGCTCCGCGCGCACTAGCATCCGCCGCATGCCGCACAGCGCTGCAACTCGGATAACGCCCTTCGTCCTGACCCTCAACGAAGCGGAGAACCTCGGGCGCACATTGGAGAGCTTGCGCTGGGCCAGCAAGGTGGTCGTGGTCGACTCCGGCTCGACCGACACCACCGAGACCATCGCCCGCTCCTTCGGCAACGTGAGCTGGCATGTGCGGCGCTTCGACTCGTTTCAGGGCCAGTCGGAGTTCGCGCTCCATCACACCGGGATCGACAGCGAGTATGCGCTCGCGCTCGACGCCGATATGGCGCTCACCGACGCTTTGACGGCTGAGCTCGAGACCGCTTTTTTGCCCGGGGACTACGGCGGCGCGATGGTGCCCTTCGACTATCGCATCCACGGACGTTCGCTGCTCGGGTCCATGTTGCGACCACAATTGCGACTGTTTCGGCGCGCGGAGGTGACCGTGGTGCAGGAGGGCCACGGACACAAATTCTCGGTACCAGGTCGCATCTACAACTGCCGCGAGAAGCTCTCGCACGATGATCGCAAACCTCTCGAGCGCTGGGTCAACTCACAGGTCGGCTACTCGCGACAAGAACGAAAGCGGATTCTGGAAACGCTCTCGCCAAGCGTGATGATGAGGTTGCGGCGCGCCGGGTTGATGCCGCTCATCGCTGGAAGCTACGCCTATCTCAAAGCCGGCGGACCGCTCCGCGGCAACGCGGCCAAACACTACGCGTGGGAGCGTGTGATCTTCGAGTGCCTGTTGTCGATGCGCCTGATGGAAGCGGAGACCGAGCCGCCGAAGTCCTGAGCTGAGCGTGGAGGCTCAGCCCTGATCGCGGAAGCCGTCAGCGGGTCGAATGTTGGCAGCGTAAAGGCTTGGGATGATCGTCGCGAGCAGACACAAAGCCACGGAGATCGCCCCAGTGATCGCGAACTCTTGCCAACGCATCAACACTGGCAATTGCGAGATGAAGTAGACCTTGGGATCGAGCGGGAACGCCCACGTCCTCAGGATCTGACAGTTCACGAAACCGAGCAGCAGCCCGAGCCCAGTGCCCAGCCCACCAATGAAGCCACCTTGGTAGAGGAAGATGCGAAGGATGCCGCCATCGCTCGCTCCCATGGCCTTGAGCACGCTGATCTCTCGCTTCTTATCGAGCACCACCATGATCAGAATGGCCACCACGGCGAAGGCTGCGACCAAGATGATCAACGCCAGGACTGCGCTCATACCGATCTGCTGGATCAGCAACGCGGTGAACAGGCCGTGGTTGAGCTCCTTCCAGTCCATGATGCGGTAGGCCCCGGGCGGGAGAGCCTCGCGCACGGCTTCCACTACCGTGTCGGAGGCCTCGATGTCGGCGATCTTCATCTCGACGCCAGTGACGGTGTCGCCCTCGTCGTAGAAGTGTTGGGCCTCGAACAAGTCGGTGTAAACGAGCTTCGAGTCGTATTGATCGAAGCCAGCCTCGAACATCGCCATCACGCGGAAGCGCTTGGCGACAGGCGCCTTGATCGCCCCACCGGAGAACTGAAAGCCGATCGTTGGGGAGGTGATCGTGACGCAATCGCCGAGCTTCAGCTCGAGGTTGTCAGCCAGCGACACACCCACGACCACGCCGGGCAAAGTCTTGATCGCCTCCGGGTCCTCACACGGATCGGGCGGACCGAGCTCTTCAACGACCTCGTCGTCGTCTTCGGGAAGCACGCTCTTGAAGCCGCCTTCGGGAGTGATTGCTCCACCGGACTTCGGAATCGCTGCGGGCTCATCGGCCGGCTCGGCCGGCTCCTCATCACCAGGTTTGCTAGCTCCACTCGCAGGCTTGGCCGACGAGTCAGGTTGAACGGAAGGGCCCTTCTTCTCCGCGGCCGGCTTCTTGGCGTTCTTCGAACCTTGGGGCGCGAGTTCCGCCTCAGCTTTCGCTTTTTCTTCAGCGAGCTTCTTCTGAGCTTCGGCAAACCGCTTTTCCTCCTCAACGAGCCAAGCGGGAGCAAATCCGGAAGAGCCCGGCGGCGGGATGAAGGCGCCCGAACCAAGCGGCTTAGCCGACGGCACGACCAACTTGCCTTGCTCGTCTACCGAAGGGACCTCGACCTTGGGCGGAGGAGGCGTCGCGCCTGCGCGGCGCAGGCCCTCGAGCATGCTGATGCCACATGCAAGCTGAACCGGCTTTGGACACTCACCGGCCTCGCCACGAACGATGTGACGGGGCAAATCGAGCACAGGAGGAACGCTGGGATCCAAGCCCACGCCCAAGCTCGCCTGCGGGTCCACGCCCTTGACTAGAACGCCCGTCGCCGTCCGCTCACCGTGCGCGAGCATCATCGGGTTGATGCTGAAGGGAGCCACGTTCACGACGCCGGGGACGCTCTTCACGCGCTCCATGATGTCGCGGTAGTTACGAAACTCCGTCGAGTGCTTCAGCACCAGGACGTGCGCGTTGACGCCCAACACCTTCTCGCGGAACTGCGCCTGAAAGCCGCCGGTAACGCTCATCACCGTAAGCAGGGCGGAGACGCCAATCACCACACCAAAAACGGCAATGGCGGTACCGACCGAAATGCTCGCGCGCTTCGATGCTCCGAGATAACGAACCGCAAGCGTCAGCGGGTAGCCCATTTCTCCGCTGTCTTTAGCAGACCTGGGCCGCCCTGCGACCCCCCGAGTTGATGACTCGTTCCGAGTTGAAGGCTGGTCATTATGGTTGCTCCGTCCACCTCCGGTGGAATCACGATTCTGTTGGGCAACTCTGGCAAGTTCGCTACGCTTGGCCGGCTATGACATTTCCGGGGCGGACGGGTCCTCCCACTCCTTACGCCGGCAGTTCGCCCGACCTCACGGGGCGCAACACCCTCACGCGTAAAAAGCACGCAGCCGCGTCGCGCGATGCCGATCCGTTGGTTGGCCAAACCATCGACGGGCGCTATTTGGTCGAGGGCGTTCTCGGAGAAGGCGGCATGGGCGTCGTCTATCAGGCCCGCCACACCGGGATCGACCGCAAGGTCGCGCTCAAAGTGCTGCGCTCGGAGTTCGCCAATGACCGGGAAATCCTCGAACGCTTCGTGCTCGAGGCGAAGACGGCCTCGTCCCTCGGCAATCCGCACATCGTCGACATCCTCGACTTCGGCCGCCTGACCGACGGCTCGACCTACTTCGCGATGGAGCACCTCGACGGCATCAGCCTGACCGAGGCCATCAATCAGCGTCTCAAGCCGGAGCGAATCGCACGCCTCGGTATCCAGGTTTGTGACGGGCTAGCGGCAGCGCACGCCCGCAACATCGTTCATCGCGACCTGAAGCCCGACAACATCTTCATCCTCAATCGGCAGGGTCAAGACTTCGTCAAGTTGTTGGATTTCGGCATCGCCAAGGTCTCCACCGACGCAACCCAGAAGCTGACGCGGGCAGGTGCCGTGTTTGGCACGCCCCACTACATGTCTCCCGAGCAAGCGGCCGGAACCACGGTGGATCACCGCGCCGACATCTACGCGTTGGGCGTCATCCTTTACGAGATGGCCTCCGGCAAGTTGCCGTTTGATTCGGACAACTTCATGGGGATCCTCACGCAGCATATGTACAAGGCGCCCATTCCGATTCGGGCGCTGGTGAACAATTCGGATTGCCCTCCTGGCCTCGAGGCCATCGTACAAAAGTGCCTCGAGAAGCTGCCTGGCTCGCGCTACCAATCGGTGACCGCCCTCGCGGAAGACCTCAAGCTGCTGCTCGCCGGGCAGATCCCGCAGGCGGTCAACGAGCTACTCGGCAAGTCGAACCGGATTACCGGCCAGGTCGACTACTTCAAGCAAAACGGCCCCGCGCTGCAGATCGTCCCGGGCACGCCCCCTGAGAAGAAAAAGAGCAAGACCTCGGCCGTGCTGATTGGGCTGCTGGTTTGCTTGGCGGCTGCAGCAGCCGTCGGTGGCTTCATGGTCGTCAGACAACGTGCGGCGCAGCCGTCCGGTGCAGCTTCAACAGCAGCGCCCACGAGCGCCCCCTCCGACGAGCCGACCTTGACTGCCACGCCAACCAGTACTGCAACTCCCACCGCACTCGAGACGGCAGCGCCCGTCGCCGTAAGCACGACAGCTTCAGCGGTGGAGTCCGTCGCGTCGGTGGCGAATCCCTCGGTTGCGCCGCCGCCAACAGGTGCCGGATCCAAGCCAACGGCTGTAGCCAAACCCATGGGCCCCGCACCAACGGCCACCGCGCGCACGACCTCGGCGGACCCCTGGGAGGGGCCCGTCAAAATTTTCCGCGATAACCAACGGTGAGTTCCCTTCCCTTCAGCCTCAGTCCGCCCACGGTCCCACCGTCGGTCTTCAGCATCCTCGAGCGGCTTCGCGAGAAGGGGAAGTACGGCTGGATCGTCGGCGGTTGTGTTCGCGATTTGCTTCGTGGTCAGGTTCCCAAAGACTGGGACATCGCGACCAACGCCAGGCCCGAAGAGGTCGTGCGCATGTTCCCGCGGGTGATCGCCACCGGCCTCAAGCACGGCACGGTCACGGTGATGGATCGCGGCGTTGGCTACGAGGTCACCACCTTGCGCGGCGAGGGTGCGTACTCCGATGGTCGCAGACCAGACTCTGTATCGTTCGTCGAAGACATCCGTGAAGACCTCGCGCGACGTGATTTCACCTTCAACGCGATCGCGATCGATGGTCTAGGTGAGCGCCTGATCGATCCGTTTGGCGGCGCCGACGACCTCAAGGCGGGCCTGCTGCGCGCGGTCGGGGATGCCCGAGAACGTTTTGCCGAAGACGGTCTACGCGTGCTGCGTGCGGCGCGCTTCTCGGCGACGTTGGAGGTCACGATCGAGAGCGCCACCGAAGCCGCGATGGGCGACCCAACGTCTCTTGCGACCTTCAGAAAAGTGAGCGCCGAGCGAGTTCGCGACGAGTGGCAGAAGTCGATGAGCGCCAACAAGCCCAGCCGCGCGTTCGACGCCATGGCCCGCACCGGCATTCTCGAGGTGATCAGCCCCGAGCTCTGTGAGTCGCGCGGCTGTGAGCAAAACCGCTATCACGCCTACGATGTCTGGGGGCACGCCATGGCCTGTTTGGATGCCGCACCGAAGGACCCGACATTGCGCGTAGCAGCGCTGTTGCATGACATCGGCAAGCCGCGCTCGCGCGCCTTCTCGCCCAAGACCAACGACTACACCTTCTACAATCACGAAGCGATCGGCGCGGAGATCGTTGATCCGCTCCTGCATAAACTGAAGTTCCCGAACGACGTACGCCAGCGCATCGTCAGCCTCGTGCGGCATCATCTGATTTGCTACACCAGTGATTGGTCGGACACAGCGGTGCGTCGCTGGCTCAAGCGAGTCGGGCTCGAGGTTGCGCCCCAGCTTTACGAGCTCGGCCGCGCAGACGCGCGAGGCAAGGGTCGCCCGGCCGAAGAGGATCTGCGCCACATCGACGAGCTCGAGGCTCGCGCGAAGGAGCTGCTAGCGTCAGGTGCTGCGCTATCGACGCGAGACCTCGCCATCTCGGGCCATGATCTGATGAAGGAGTTCTCGCTCAAGCCGGGCCCCGTGATCGGACGTGTCTTGGACGGGCTGCTCGAGCTGGTGCTGGAGTCGCCTGAACTCAATAACCGCGAGTCTCTACTCGGCGAAGCTGGCCGGCTGGCAGCGACATTAAAGCCGACATAGCGCGCGCTCGAATCACAAGCAGGGGAAGAGCCGTTCTCTAATTTTGCACTTCTCGCTTACAGCGCGACGTACGCTAGGGCGCAATGGGAGCGGTGAAGGGCGACACGAAACGTGCGACCGAGCAACTCCCGTTGGAGTTAGGGAGCCCCGGACAGCGGCGAGCCCGACTCACTACCCAGATCCTCGTTGTACTGCTCGCGTCCCTGCCAATCACCGCTGTGCTTTCGCTGCTCGGGGAGGAGCGAAAGCCCCTCGTCACATTAGCTGTGTACGGCCCACTACGCTCATCGTGGGTGGCCTCTTGATGCTGGCACGCAAGGGCCAGGCTAAGTTTGCGGCCTGCGCGATCACCTTGTTTGCGTGGGCCATCGTGAGTGTGGTCGTTTGGTTCTCCGGTGGCATCGGGACACACGGCGTCTCGTACATCGCCGTCGCGATGATTGCAGGCACGGCACTCGGTGCGCGCGCTGGGCTCGCGGCAGGAGTGGTGTGCATCACGTCGACCGGTTTGGCGCTATTGGCCGAGCATCAGCAGTGGTTGCCCGCCCCAAGCGTTCCAGTCGGCTCGGTGAGCAGCTTCATTGCCATTTCCTTCGCAATCGCCGTGGTGACGCTACTCCATCTCGCAGCCATCAGGCACATCGACACGGCGCTTGAAGCGAACAAGGTGGCGCTTCGCGAGCGCGAAGCCGCACGGGCGGAGAACGAGGCAAGGGCCGTGCGCGCCTTGGCGCTGGCGCAGTTCAGCCAAGAAGCGCTTACCGCGGCTTCCCCCCAGTCGCTCTTTGAGCACGCTGCTGCAACCATTGACGCAACGCTCGAGGAGACCACGGCCTTCTTGGTTTCGCGCACGGCAGATGCCGAATGGCAGGTGAGTTCGCGCGGAAACCAAACGAGCCCTCTACGAATAGAGCTGCCGGATGTGGCAGTGCCGTTGACCTTCACCGACGATGCGCACCAGTCGCTGGCTCTCGCCAAGAACGGTTCGCTACCTCGCGGGACGGTGCTGATGGTCCCAATCCCGAGTCGACATGCCGAACGCCGCTGGCTTGGTATTGTTCGTCACGACGGTCACTCCGTCGAGGGCGACGAAGAGTTCCTGCAGGCCTTGGCTGGCCTCTTTGGGAGCGCCTTCGACCGCGCCCATGCCGAGGAGCGCGCCCTCAATGCGCAGAAGCTCGAGGTCATCGGACGGCTGTCTGGTGGGGTCGCTCACGACTTCAACAACGTGCTCACCGCCATTTTGTCCGCGAGCTACGAGTTGCGTGAGCTTCATCCAGCGGCGGACAACGAGCTGGCGATCTTGGATGATCTCGATGGGGCGGTGCGCCGAGCGTCCCTCTTGACCAGGCAGCTCTTAGCCTTTGGTCGGAGAGAAGTAACGGCGCCCATCCCCATTGATCTGAGGCAACTTGTCTCGGAGCTGGCTCCGATGCTGCGTCGACTCGTCGGCTCGCATCACGCACTCACAGTCGAGCTGCCCAAAGAGGCGGTGACGGTACGCGGCAGTCTCAGTCAACTCGAGCAGGTGCTGCTCAATCTGGTGGTCAACGCTCGCGACTCCATGCCCGATGGTGGACCGATCCAAGTGACGCTCACAGTCACTGACGAACTCGTGACCCTCGCTGTGTCCGATGCTGGGTGCGGGATGGATGAGCACACGCAGCGCTACGCGTTTCAGCCTTTCTTCACCACGAAACGCGACGGGACCGGGCTTGGGCTTGCAACCGTTGCGGATGTCGCGGATAAGCTGAAAGGCGCTGTCGAGCTCGAAAGCCGAGCGCAACAGGGAACCACCGTTCGCTTCAGCTTGCCGATCGCGACCGTAAGTACCGTGCGAAGGGCCTGGCCGGAGCCGACCTCGTTCGCTTCACGCTGCATGCCGTTGGGGAGGAGATCGACGCGATCGAGCATGCCGTACGCAAGGTGATCCCTCAAGCGCGCCACATCGACATCGAGGTTTCCCGCGGGGACAAGACCCCTCCGTCGATCTCCGCCTAGAGCCGTCAGAAGGAGCAGACCGTCGCGACCTTGGTCGGCGCGCCGCTCGACCCGATGAAGCGCTCGACAGGCTTCGGCGAGGTGCCTTCGATATCGACGCAACCACGGTTCTCATCGGCCGCTTTAGCCATGCACTGCCCGCCGTCGTTCGTCGCAGCGCAGAAGGTCGGTGACGCGCCTTCCTTGTCACTGCAGTAGCCTTCGCAGGCGACGGTGCAATAGCCATCGCCCCCGGACATGGCGCAGTGGGCAGCAACACCGTCCACCTTGAAGCCACACTCGGAATCGGACTGGCAGCTGGATCCGATCCAGAGCACGTCCTGCTCCTCGACCAACATTTCACCAGTCGCGACGTCCTGCTTAACGAGACCGACGTTGTCACAGTGATGACCATCGAGCGGGATCGCCGGGTCGTAAGCGCAGACGATGTTGGGGAGGTTGCGCGAATCCCAGGTTGGGAACATCGCAACGTTGGTCTTCGGTCGTTGTACGGCGGGAAGCGCCGGGAAATCGACGTCCACGAACTTCCCTTCGTAGCTGTCGAACTCGGTGGAAACCTCGACCGGGACCTCGATCGTGGACTTGTCGCTCACCTTGTGCGGCCTATCCATGCCCATACCGAGCACGTGCGAGAGTTCCACAACGTGCTCGCCGGCCATCCGCTGGCAACCATGCGAGACGGGACCGCGGCGCAAAATCCACTCCCAATCCCCGGTGTCTGCGTTACGCGCCGAGGTGATGGGGCCGTGGAAAGCGAGGCCGCGCTTGGCGTGGTACTTCAAGAAAGGAAAGCCGCCCCATGAGGCCTTGTCGGTCGTGGGCGTGAAGGGAATGCCGAACAGCCGCTCGTAGTGACCAGGCGCCATGGGCGCTTGACCCGTCGACGGGTCGATCGCTCCCGTGGCCACGGGGTAGACCATCGTGATTCGAGTTCGCCCGCCGTCATCCGAAGGCAACGCGTAGAACGGGAGCTGCTGCTTGTCGAAGTCAGCCGGCAGGAGCCCAGTCACGCGCACCGTATGGGCCTTCAGCGACACGAAGATCGACGGAGCATCGAGCACGGGCAACGCGCCCTGGTAGATCCACTTCTGGCTCTGCCCACCCGCCTTCTCGGCGTCCTTCAGATAGTTGTCGCTCTGGTTGGCGTTGCTGCCAAAGTCGTCCATCTGCTCGATGCAGCCAACGAACGAGGTCACCAAGAGAGCGGAGCCAAGGGTGCGGAAGAGGTTCACGGACTCCCTACTATCAAGATCCAGGCCAATGAACCTACACGGTCACACCTCGATTTTCGGCAGAAAACTTGGCCACGCCGCTTGGACCTGGGGGCCAAAGGATCCACATTCGCTTACATGTGGGACACTGTGGATCCAACACACGCCTTAGACCTTGGCGCTCGCCTCCGCGAGTCATACGACCCCACCAACTCTCAACCAAGGGCCCGCTATGTTCGCTGTCGATTCAGAGTTTCACGGAGGGAGCATCGAGGTGGTTCGCGTGCCCTCGCGAGGGACGGTGGAGCTGGCGCTCCGCTGCGACTCGGCGGCAGCGATCCAACAGTGGTTCTCGTTTACGGTCGCCTCCAATGCAAAGCCCCGACGAGTTGCCATCGTCAATGCCGGGGACTCGTCGTTCCCCAACGGCTGGCCCGGCTACGAGGTGATGACGAGCGCGGACGGGAAGAGCTGGTCGCGCGTCGCAACCGAGTACGAGGAGGGCACGCTCTCGTTCCTCCACCGCGCGCGCTCCGAACTCACGCACTATGCTTACTTCGCACCGTATTCGGCGGCACGACTCGCCCGTCAGCTCACGCGCATCAACCGTGCTGCGCACGTTGATGTGCGCGAACTAGGCCGCAGTTTCTCCGATGCACCGCTTTACGAAGTGGAGCTAGGCGACAGCGACGCGCCGCAAACACTGTGGCTGATTGCCCGGCAACATCCCGGGGAGACGCCTGCGTCCTGGGCAATCGAGGGACTGCTCAAGCGGCTTGCAAAGGCGGAGGATGAGACAACGCGCAGTCTCCTGGAACGCGCGGTGATCCGCGTTGTCCCGCTCGTCAATCCTGATGGCGCCGAGCTCGGCAACCATCGCACCAGCGCAAGTGGTGCAGACCTCAATCGGGTCTGGGATGACCCGAGCGAAGAATCGCCGGAGGTGGGCGCGATCCTCAATCGCTTGCAAGAGACCGGCTGCGACTTCTTCTTCGACCTCCACGCGGATGAATCTTCGTCCGCTGCCTTCGCTGCAAAGAGTGAGGGCAATCCGAGCTTCAGCGCTGCGATCGAGGCTGAAGAAGCCGAACTCTCCAGCGATCTAGCGGCCTATTGCTACGAGTTCGTCGACGAGCCCTACTACGACTTGGATGCCCCCGGAGAGGCGGACCTTTCATGTGCCGCAAACCAGGTTGGAGAGCGCTTCGACTGCCCAGCGATCACGCTCGAGCTACCAATGAAAGCCGACGGTTCCGCGTTGGTTCGCCCTGGCTGGAACGAACGCCGGGCACAGAAGTTTGGTGCGGCGCTGGTCGACGTGTTGGCTCGCGCTGTCGCACGTCGCTCGTGACTCTCGGTCACCGCGAACGTCCAACTGTCACCACACTGTTGAGCCAGTACAAGTTCATGACAATTGAGAGAACGTGCGTGACAATTGTCGCAAGTCGCACCAACCTCCGAAAACGAATTACAGGGAATTACTGCCCGATATTCCCTTTTGATTATCCTCATCGTGTGGCGAGCAATTGCTCGCGTCGACTCAAAGAGGAGATTGCCATGGGATTGTTTCGCTCGTTCGTGATGGTTTCGGCTTCGGTGTTTGCTCTTGCTGCTTGCGGCCCGGAAGCCAAGACGGACGCGAGCGCCAAGCCGTCCGGATCGGCTGCGGCTTCGGCCAAGCCGAGCGCAACGGCATCGGCAGCTGCAACCGCAACCGCCACTGCTACGGCCGCCGCAACGGCTGAGCCGGCCGCCTCTGGTGCAGCATCGGCTGCTCCGGCAGCAAGCGGAGCCGCCAGCGCAGCTCCGAAATGAGCTGACGCCGGCCTTCAAAAGCGCCCTAACGCGCTCAGGCTGGACGCCGCTGAAGCAATGCTTCAGCGGCGTTTTCTTTTTGTCCCAGCACAGGCTTGGGTGCCGCTGCTTCAACAAACGGACAAAAGAAAAAACCGGGTCCGAACGAATCGGAACCCGGTTTCTGTTGTGTCGCTCACCTCCGAGGTTGCTCAACCTCTTTCAAGCCTCTTCGGCAGGAGAGATGTCCCCACGGTCGTTCCGTGGGCTTCTGTGTTTCGACTGTCGCTTCACCTCGACCTGCAAGAGTTCGCGCGCTTGCGGGATGAGGAGCACCTTTGCTCTTCGCTCAGGCGACTTCGTTCAACATGCTTCGACCAACCGCGGGTACCTCTGGCGGAGGTTGCTCACGCTGGCGTTCACAAGCTGAACTCTGACACGAACCTGCTCCAACCTTCTTGCACTTGGCCTACTCCCGACCAAACGCTCTCATGCTGAACCAGAGGATACGTCCACCGTGCCTTGTTTAAGGGCAACAGCTTCAGACTCCACTCGTGCCTGCAGTCTCGTATCCGTGCCTTCGCTTTCGCTTGGGCACTCGGTGTGAACTGTCCAATTCGGAGCAGTGCGCACCAACGTAAGTCACCTTGCTTCCACCAGCGTCGGAGAGTCAGCTCCCACGAAGGCCTCCACATGGCTCGCCGAACCCCGCCGGGTGCGGCAGACAACTGGACCGAAAAACCGCTGCAAACGACCACCAAAAAAGGGCCGACATCTGTTTGAAGACACCTGCGCTGGCAGGCCCTCGGATTGGCGTTACCGCGCAATCCAAGTGGGGATGAACTCGCTTCATCCCGCGGTAACCGGCTCTTGATAAAGGGTTGCGACCCTCTCCCGCAAACCAACCCGGCTCGAAACACGTGGACCACACGCGCCTCTCTGCCGGCACGCCGATTCACCGCCGTAAGGAAGTGAAACAGGCGACCGCTCATCGACTTAGCTGGCAGAGTCTTTCAACCCGACCATGCAGAACCCTTCGTTTTTAGCCCGAGGCTCTGCGTGCGCGAACCGCACCCAATACGACGTTGCTCTTCAACCAAACTGATCCCAACCAAACGTTCATTCACCTGCGAGCACGAGTCTCGCCACGTCAGTCACCCAACGTGCACCTCGGAAACCACCGGTTCGTAGCTTCCAGGCAGTGAAATCTCCACCTGCGTGGAGTTCGTCGCTCTTCGGCGGCGAGTGGGAGCTCCCCTGTTTGGGACCACCGCTGCTTCCGAACAAATCGGTCCTTCTCCAAACCCAACGGTTAACAGACCCTCGAGTGGACCTGGCTGCCAGCGTTGTGTTGGCGCTTGCAGAAGCTGCAAACGCAGGACCTTAGAGCGCCCAACCCCCCGCGAAGGGCAATTGAACGATGAGGCCCGTGAACCGACCTCGTGAGCTCACAATCTCGCTGGGACAAGATTGAAAGGCATTGAGCCTCCCCTGCATTTTTTACGCACGCTCAGGCAACCCTGACTGGATTGCCTACCCACACGCTCGAAAGCTGGACGAAACGCCCGCCTTCGCTGCAGTTGAACTTACGACCGCTTGAACGTGCGGCCCGAAGGACCGCGACGACAACGAATGGATAATGCGCGCATTGGCCCTAAAACTCAAGGGCTAAAGCATTGAAATCAAAGAAATATTATCCACAGGCCCGTCCCCAGAATCCCAACAATTTTTCCACAGGCCTGGCTCAGAGCAGCTGCAAGTTCCTGCGTGCGCGCAGTTCAGCTTGGGAAATCAACGCGCCAGCCTCTTCGTCCCCAATGCCGACGTAACGAGCAAGCTCCGCAACGAAGTCCTTCTCCGTCGCCTGCTGCTCACCATCAATGAACGTCAGCAACACGGCATGTTGCACGAGGGCACGGAGATCGTTGTCGGAGAGACGCTCGAGTTCGTTCCCCACGTCATCAAGCGTTCGCTTCGTCTCAGCGTACTCGCGAAGCGCCTTAGCGTCTTCTTCCGAGGCATCGAACGCGACGAGCAGCGCCTCCAACATCTCTCGCTCCGGCGCACCGAACTCGCCGTCCGCCCACGCCACGCTTACCAAGGATTTTACGATTGCTGAGTTCTCCGGCGTCATGAGGGGAGAGTCGCGAGAGGTCCGGCTGGTGTCAAGACTCCCGTTGCCAGCTTAGTTCCCGAGCACGAGTTCATTGCCGGCGAGCAAAGCGGGCACGTAGTGACCCAAGCCCGCCGCAATCACGAATCCGAGAATGATCGCTGCGACCATGGGCCAACGAACGCCTCTCCGGACGGGCATGGTCTCCTCGGTGCTTTCGAGGGCAACTTCGTCCACAGCCGCTTCCCCCGCGAGAAACTCGCGCTCGAGGGCATCCATCGTTGGACCTGAGAGCGTCGCTGGCGGCGTTTCCGATGCGTCCTCGGCACTGCGCGGCTCCCAATGGTGCTGCGCCGTTGCAACCAATGACTCGACCGCTGCCACAGCCGGAACCCTCTTCACGACGAGGACGAAGGGCTCGGATGCTAGCGGCTGCGAAGCTGGGGGCGGTGCCGGCGACAGATCGATTCCTGCGAGCGCCCTGATTCCACGGGGCGAGCTGGCCGTGCCCCCCGCGCCCTCGGAAACCAAAAAGCGACTCACGAGATCCTCGACATCACTCTTCGCTGCGACACCCAGGTCCGAGTGCTCGAGCGGCTCGAGCGCAAGGACCCGTTCCGCAAACTCCGTATCGAGCATGGTTGCGGCATCGCCAGTCAGAAGGGCAGGCGGCTCGTGAGGCGTTGCCACGATTCCTTCGAGGTCGACCTCGATCGGGTCGAACTCGGCTTGAGAAACCTCCACTGCCAGCTGCGCTTCCTGCGCCTTGGGCTCACTCGCCGCGAGCGGCTCATTCATACGCGTCGTGAGCGCGACCGCCGGCACGGACTCAATAGCCACGGGCTTCGCGACAAGCTCTCGATAGGGTTCGGACCGACGCGCACTCGGGAGTTCGCTTTTTTCAACCGCTGGCTTGTGGAGCTGCGGAGCAGGTTCGGCAGCCGCGCCACGCTCGGGTTCCGATTTGCGGCTGGGGACAACACGCTTTCGGCGCAGGCGCCCCGCCTCACGTGCGCGGACCGTCTCACGCGCCAACCGTGCCAGCGCCCTGCGGGCAGCGGCACGATTGACGGGCACCAAGGCGCTCTCGAGTTCGTGGATGAAGACTTCGACCCCGTCTGCATTGCGCGGCTTCGCTGCACCAGCCAGCGCAGGCGCTGAACCGATCGAAAGTGATAGCAATCGGCCAAGCATGTCGCGCATGGCGAGCGCAGAGTCGGCTGGCTCAACGACTTTCGTACCCCGTCGCACTTGAATCGTGCCTTCGGTCGAGAGGCTCACCATGGGGTCCTCCACCATGAACGGCAAGCGCGCGCTGGCATCGGCGACAGCTAGCGCCAAATAGCCGGACGTTTCCGGAACGAGGGACGCAGCTCGCATGCGAGCCGCCGCAAAGACCTCATCCAATGTGACCGAAGTTGCGTCCATGACAGGCCTCCGGTAGCGGACGCCTTCCTTAGGGGCCAACAAACTGGCAACGCGCGTGCCTCCACACCCTCCAAGGTCGTCCCTCAACAAACAAACGAGGCCAGCGGACCCGATTGGGTTAGCATGCGGGCGATGGCAGCGTGCCTGGTTTGCGGATTCGAGGGGGACCCTCGAGTTCAGCCAGCTCAGTCCTCCCAGGGTCATACCGGGAGTGCTGGCAAGCCTCTTTGCATGCGCTGTGGAGCTTTGCTTCCGACAGGAGAGCAGGATGCTCGACGACGAGCTCAAAGAACCATGCTCGGCGGAGCGCTTGCACCGCCCTCGCAACCAGCACCTTCGAGCCCACTCTCCGAGCTCACCCGAACGGCTGTGATGTCGCGTCCCCCTGTGACACCGCCCGCGGAAGGCACCAATCCAGGGTTCGCTTCGCTGCTCGACGCCAACGCAGCGACCATCGTGGACACGCCAGACTTCCACTCGCTGCGCCGAACGATGCCGATCGATCCGAAAGCGGCGCCGCAGAACCCGGCGCACCCGGATGCACGTGCCCCCGTCGCGGGCTCCCCCGCTTCACGAGGGCAGGGCACCTTGCTGGGCGTTGCACGGCCGGGCATCGCTCCGCTATCGGCTTCGCTTCCTCCGCGGGTCGAGGCGCAATCCCCTCCTTCGTACAACCAACAACCTCCAGCGTACCAACCGTTCGAGGAGTTGGGCGCTACGGCGCAGGTCCCGCGAAAGCTGCAGCAGAATGTCGCTAAGGAGCTGCAGAAAGCGCGCATACCCGCCGCGGAGGTCCATCCTCTTGGAAAGCGAAGGATCGATCGCGCAGTCAAGCCGGCTTCGCCGAAACAGCGGAGCAGCCGCAGGCCGCTACTGTTGCTTGGAGCAGCGGTGATCGTCGTCGTGGGAGCGGTGGCGCTAGCGCTGTTCTGGCCGCGTGCGGCACCGATCGAAGCGCGTGTCCGTGCCGCAGATGGCGGCAGCGAAGTGCTGGACCTCACGTGTCCGAGTTGCCCTGACGGCACGACGATCAAGTCGAGGACCTCAGAGGGGGTCGTGAAGGCTGGTCGGGTGTCGCTACCGCTCCCGGCACCGCTTCCGATTGGGGATTCCTCGATGAAGCTCTCGATCGACAGACCCGGGAATGGGCGTGATGAGTCGGTCACCATTCCAGCGCGAGTGGCCTACCGCATCCGTCCCGACCTCGCCACGTTGGAGGCGGACTCGCCCAGTCTTCAAGTCGTGATCGAGGCGATGCCCGGCGCGAGCGTCATCCTCGATGGGGAGCCTGTTTCGTTGCACGACGGCAGAGCCGTCAAGACGATCGACGTTCGCAAAGAGGTCACAGGCGCGGACCCCGATGGCGCAGCTCAGCTATCGCGCAAGATAACGTTTTCCGTCACTCCCCCAGGCGGCGATGAGGAGAAGGGCGTCGTTGCAGTCGCCGTTCCAATTCTGCCGCTCACAATTGACGCGCCCGGCCGCGCGACCGTCACCGAAAAGCCCAACTTCTACCTCTCCGGCCGGACGACACCGGGCGCGGAAATCGTGGTTGCCGGCCGCAGCCTGGGTGTCGCAAGAGACGGAACCTTCGCCCAAACCATGAACGTGTCGAGCGTGGGCTCGACCGAAATTGAGGTCCGGGCAAAGATGGCCGGGCGGGCTCCACGTCTGGTTCGAATCTCGGTCGAGCGTGTCGCGGACCTCAAGTCGGCCGTTCGCGCCTTTGACAAGCGAGCGCCGATCACCCTGGCAGAGGCCATCGCGGCACCGAACGAGAGCAAAGGAAAGGCCATCGTTCTGCTCGGTGAAGTGCTCGAGGCCCAGCAGGTTGGTGGCCTGACCAACATGGTGCTCCGACCAACCAAGCCCAGCTGCGGAGACGGCTGCGTGGTTCGCATGGTGCAGGGTCGCAACGACCTGGGCTATGCGCGAGGGTCGGTCGTACGAGCGTTCGGCTTTGTCAACGGCACCGTAACGCAGGACGGCAAGTCGGTTCCCGACATCGACGTCGCGTTCTCCTTCGACGACCGCGAGCTGGACAAGCCGAAGCCATGACCTTCTCGGAGGACAGCCGGAGCGGCGGCCACTCAAGCGACGACGGCATCGACGATCTTCGGAAGTGCCCGCGCTGCGGAGAGCGCGCGCCGGTGCTCAGCGATGGCGTCTGTGCGCGCTGTCGCTCGCTGGTGATCGCCAAAACGCTGCCTCACGGCATCACCAACCTCGAGGTCGAGAAGCTCCGCGTCTCGGTGGTGGACGGTGCTATCGACGACGCTCACCATCGCGTTGATCCATTGATTGGACTCGTCGTCGCCGAGCGCTACCGCATTGTGGAGCCTCTGGGCCGCGGCGGGATGGGCGTGGTCTACAAGGTCGAGCATGTTCGGATCGGCAAGCTGCTCGCGATGAAGCTGCTAGCCGGTGAGCTATCGCGAAATCAGGAGGTCGTGCGTCGTTTCAAAACCGAGGCCTTGACCGCTTCCAGGTTGTCGTCCCCCAACACGGTACAGGTCTTCGACTACGGCGTATCGGACGGCTTGACCTACCTCGTCATGGAATTGGTCGCGGGAGATGACTTGGGCCGCGTGCTCCGCCACGCCGTCACGCTCCCAGCAAACCGGATGGGCGCACTCGCAATCCAGATAGGCAACTCGCTAGCCGAAGCCCACACCAAAGGCATCGTGCATCGCGACATCAAACCGGAGAACGTCATGCTGGTAAAAACGCGTGACAACTCTGAGCTAGCCAAGGTCTTAGACTTCGGCTTGGCCAAGCTCCGTGAAGGTTCCGAGCTTTCCGAACTAACGAGCCAGGGAGCGATCGTGGGCACACCCTACTTCATGTCCCCAGAGCAGATTCGGGGAGAGCCAGTCGACGCCCGGAGCGACATCTACTCGTTAGGCGCGCTCATGTACCGCGCATTGACTGGACTCTACCCGTTCAACGGACCAACGCCGATGAGCGTCTTCGCAAAGCACCTAACCGAGGAGGTAGCGCCGCCGCACCTCATCAACCCGACGATCTCGCTGGGAATGAGCAAGATCGTGGAGAGGACGTTAGCCAAAGACCCCGGTGACCGCTACCAACGGGTGGATGATTTGCAATCGGCACTTGTCGCTGAACTCGCAGATCTAGGCGCGTCCAACGCTGAAGCGCTGCTCGACTCGGGCGCAATTCGAAATCTGGAGAAGCCGGTTACAGCGCAAGCTGCCATCGACGCGATTGCAACTCGCGACGAAGTTGAGAGTTACGAACGCAGCCTCAAGCGCACACGCGTTGGAGCGTGGTTCACGGTGATCGCCTTGATCGTCGGCGGGTTGGCGTTCGGGGCGCATAAGCTCCTGACAGATCGCGAGCAGCGCTTCGAGGGGGATGAGTCGGAGCCAAACAATGAGGTGGCGCAGGCGAATGATGTTCCGTTTGGCACTCCGGTGCGCGCCCAACTGGGCAAGAGAATGTCCGCCACCGAAAGCGACATCGACTTTTTCAATGTAGTTGTTCCTGAGGCGGACGTACCGGCGTCGCTACTGATGCGCTCATTGCCGAACATTCCACTTTGCGTACAGGTCTTTCAAAAGGGGCTGACGACCCCGAATGCTCAATACTGTTCGGGGCGTCCCAATCTGGACCTCGACATACCAGCCTTGCGGCTGCCCGCCGGGGCCTACGTTCTCGCAGTGATTCAGGACTTGGACGGCTATGGAGAATCACGTGCGCCGGTGCATGAAAATGTTTCGGACTACTATTCGATCGTTCTAGGACCGGGCGCCGAAACGGAAGGTTTTGAGGTTGAGCCCAACGACGACCCTGCCCACTCGACGATGCTCGCAACCGGGCAGACCGTGCGCGGCACGCTGGGCTGGATCAACGATCAGGACATTATCTGCGCCGACGTGCAAGCCAACGCCCGGTTCCGTTTCCGCATCGATGACGACGCTCGTGACTCAGGGACGGTGTTGGCTGTCTCCGTCCTTCGAGGCGGAGAGGAGGGTCCTTCGATTCGAGTTCACGCTGACCGCCAACGCAAAGCGACTGCCTCGGACGTTCCCAGCCCCTATAGCGGAATCACCTTTCAAGGACTGACGGCGACCTGCATCAAGCTACGAGTCGTTCCGACTGCGGTGGGCTCGGCCTCCCCCCCCACCGCGAGTTCCGCGAGCGCCAACGTAGTGCCCAGCGGGCCACCGCTCGTTCCGCGCGGAAGCAAAGCGCAATACCGCATCACCTTGGAGCCGGTCCCTTGAAGGCCCGCCTAGCACACTGCGTATTGGCGGCGGTCACTGCAACAGGCTTGTCCGCAGCACGAGCCGAGACGCTCGATCCAGCGTTTCCCGAACCATTGATACTTGGGGAGCCAATCGGGATTCTCGCGTCTGAGCGAGTGAACCGTGAACGCACCAATCGCTCGACCTTCGTGCTACCGACGGTGCTCGATGAGGTCGGACGCGCCCAGGTGGGTGCCTTCGTATTGCCCCCCACGATCGACGCTGACGGTGAGGCCTTGGTAGCGACGGTTTCGGCCGAGGTCGTCGCCCTTTCCTTGCCGTGCATTGGCAATACAAGTTCGGCCTGCGCGAACCGCCAGCCGAAGCGGCGTCGCGTTGGCAGCTCTCCCGCAACAGCGCCACTAGTCAGACTCTCGAGCGGAAAGACGGCGATGCTCGTCGGCTCGCCGGCGCTGGTCATTCTCGCCCCCGATGGCACGCTGGAGGCGACTGTCGCCTTGCCGCGCGGAGCCTTTCCAACCGGCCCCAGTCACGCCGATGCGAGCGTTGCGTTGGTTGCCACCTTGGATGGTGGGCTGGTGCTAACTGCGCAGCGGCTGCTCTTGGTCATCGACTCGAGCGGTCGCATCCTGACCAAGACAACACTTCCAGATCGCCTGGCCTCCCCAGTAATGCCGTTTGGCGATGGCTTCGTCGGGGTGCTGGAATCCGGGTTCGTTATCGCGATCCAGCCGCCGCTGGCGCCTCGCGTATTGGGCACCGTAGGCGCCATTGTGCCGCGCTCAGCCGTACTAATGAATCAACGAACGTTGCTGGTGACCACCCCTACACAGCGGACGGTCACCTTCGACCTGATCGCACGCAAAGCCTCGACGCCTTTTGCAGATCTTCAGGCTCCACTTCACTCACCGCCATCGCTTGCTCAAGATGGCTCCGTTTGGATCGTCGGGTTGGATGGCATGGTGCTGGGGCTCACCCCAGATGGCCAACGCAACGTCGTCGTTCCTGCGGAGAAGGGGCTCCCGGCGAATCGTGCCCCTGATGAGCTGTTCGGAGCGGGCGACCTTTCTCCGCTTGTGGACCGTGATGGCCAGGTGGCCTTTGCCCGCCCTGGCGGGCGACTTGGACTTATTGAACGCGGCAAGCTGAGCACAACGACGGACCGCGCCTGCAACGTCCCGGTCTTCCTGACGTTGATTGGGGACAAGGATCTTTTGGTTGGCTGCCGAGACGGCACCCTGATCCGCTTTGGAGAGCCCAAAGAGACCCAGTCCGCCAAGCCGTAACGGGCCTCCCACCTAACTAGGAGATTTCTCCGTTCTTCGCCTTTGCGATCCAAACGAGGATCTCGCGTTCAATCACCTCGAGGGCCATTGAACGAAAGGGTCGCAACAAGAACGGCACATCGAGATCGAGCGTGACGTCTTTGTCGAGCACTTCGACCTTGCCCTCGAGGCTGACCCCCTTCACCCGGAAGCTGACGTTGGCGCTGTAGTCGCCAGTCCAGACCGTCTTCGGATTGTACTCGGTGTACTTCGCCGCATAGGCCTCAAACGCAGCCGCAGTAACCTTCTTGGCGAGGTCTCGGCCGAGACCATGCGTCACTCGATGCTCCATGAATCACCTCTTTGTGGCGCTGCAGGATACTCACCCGGAGTGGACGGCGTCCACACAGTGGACGAAGCGCCGCGTGAAGAAACTGGGCCAATGTCGGACTCTCGAGGCAGATTGAGCGCGATGAGAGCGACCTCGTGGTTCGGCGCAGTTTGTACGCTGATTTTGGCGACTTCATGTGGTGGGACGGCGTCCCCAACAACGCCACAAGCAAACGTCGTTGAGGCGGAAGTTGCCCCCGCGGAGCAGGCCAGCAGCCGAGATGAGAGCGCAGACGCGCAAGCCGAGATTGCTCCGCCAGAGGCAAAGCCAGCAAAGGAGCTTGATGGGCCTCGTATCGGCGCGCTTGGTCCTCACACGTGGATCTGGAAGAAGCCAGAGCGTAAGGGCCTCGCCATCGGCAAGATGCGGATCGGCACGACAGTGAAGCTAAAAGCCACTGAGCCGCTCGACGGTCCCGGCTGCCGCGGTAAGTGGTATTCGATTGAGCCTCGCGGCTACGTTTGTGACGATGACACAGCCACGCTCGACCTGGAGGATCCCAAGTTCAAAGCGCTGGCTGATTCGGCGCCGGACAACGGAGTGTGGCCCTATCGCTACGCGCACTCCAACGGCACGCCAATGTACAGCCGGGTCCCGACGAAAGAAGAATGGGAAAAGGCTGAGCGGGAGTATGGCCCCGTCAATACCTGGAAGCCGCTTGGGGCCTGGGCCATTGGCCACGAGGAGAACATCGTTGATGAGCCGATCAAGGCCACGGACGAGCGGCCCTACTTCATCGATGAGCAGGGCAAGCGCACCGCCCCCGGCGGTAACTACAACAACAAAATCCTAGTTTGGAAGCGCATGCCCGCGGGCTCGATGTTGGCCTATTCGAAAGCCTTTGAAATGCATGGGCGCGTCTGGCTCGTCACCCCCGACACAATGATTGTTCCAGCGGATCGCGTGAGCGATATGAAGCGGTCCGAGTTTGAGGCCGTGCACTTCGACAAGAGCGAACTGCGACTACCGTTTGCCTGGAATCGCTCCAAAAAGCCGATCTCGCTCTACCGCAAAGACGACGCCGGAAACTTCGTAGCAACGGCGGCGACGCTAGCGCCAAAGTCACCCATCGAGATCAACGATACCGAGGTAAAAAAGGGCGGCTTTCTCTACTTCGAGCTGCGCAACGAGCCTGGGGTTTACGTGGGTCGCAGTGACGCCCCGGAGAAGCAGCTGGACGGTGACGTAACCATCACACGGCTTGCGACCAAGCTGCCCAACGGGATCGCGGAAGGAGAAAAGTGGCTCCAAGTTCGGGTCGTGCCAGGAACCATGACCGCCTATCAGGGGTTGACCCCGGTGATGACCACCCTTTTCTCACCGGGCAAAGGTGGACCGCCGCTGCCGAGCTACAAGTTCCCTGAGGACCACTCAAAGTACGCGACGACCGCCTTGGGACACTTCCCCATTGAATGGAAAGAGCGCGTCGCCACGATGTCGAACGAAAAAGGTGAACCCAAGGTGTTGTGGTTTACCGACGTCCCTCACCAGCAGTACCTCAAAGCGCCGCTAGCCTTGCACGTCACCTACTGGCATGAGGACTTTGGGAAGCGCAAGAGCGCCGAGTGCCTGAATGTTTCGCCCCGCGATGGCGAGTGGCTCTTCAACTGGACCGATCCTGTCCTCCCCGATGGCTGGAACGCCATCGGAGCAGGTCAAGGCAACGGCAAGAGCACTCCCATCTCAGTTACTGCGAACTAAATCGCTCGGTGATGAACGGCGGCGCCTCATACAGAGCATCAGCGCCGCTACCAGCGCGCCCAGCAAACTGGGCGCGCTCTTCGTTCGATCGTGAGCGCATTGGCAACCCCCGCTGCTACCACCGTCGCTTCCACCGGAGGTGGCGGCGCTGCTTACCGAGGGCTCCACAGGCGAACAAGAGTCCGTCTGTAAGATCTGCTTTTGGGCGGCCCAGGGCCCCGGACAAGCTGTTTGGATTGCTGAGTCCGCCGCACAATTCGGGTCCGGCCCATCGAGACACGGGAGGTGATGAATCGCTTCGATGGAGGCGCCGCCGTCTTGACTGGCTCCAATCGTGAACTCCGCAGCGGCCTCGCGACCGCAGACAAACAACGCCTCGTTGGTCCAGGTCAAACAGCGCACACCAACGTCGTTTACTTGGGTAAATTGAAAGTCGCTGGTCTTGGCGCCCCAGATGCCATCTTCGTCGCCCCCGACGCGAATCTCGCTGCCGTCGGGAGAAAGAGCAAACCCAAGGAGCTTGCCTTGGCCAGTAAAAACCTCTTGCCAGCTATCCCCAAAGTCGTTGGTCACCAATAAGCGACCGGCCAGTGAGGCGAGTCTCACATAGGCGGTACCAGGTAGTGCAGGATCGATGGCCGCGAGATAAGGGCCAGAATCATTGAGGCTGTCCGGGATCGGCTTGAGCGTCCAGGTTTCTCCCCCATCCATGGAGAGCGCGAGTTTGCCAACGTACTGACTGCTAGAGACGACCTCGAAGCCACTCACGTACAGCACCGCATCATCGGAAGGCGCTGCATCCAGGGTCAGCCCTAGAAAGTTGGTCGGCAACGATTGGCCTTTCTTTGACCAGTTGAGTCCGCCGTCCGAAGTCGCGAACACCCGGGTCTCGAACATGCTCCCGCCGAGACCGTTGGAATGGATGATGATCGCGCTGTTGGTTGCGCCCTTGAGTGCCGAAACATCAACCACATATTTGTCGGCTAGTTCGCCGGGGACCAAGCTGTAGTTGCACTTGTCCGGGGTCGAAACCACAAGGCCATCAAAGACGCCAGCGAGCAAAGCGCCGTTTCCCAACAGCGCAATCGGGGGATCGAGGATACCGCCGTAGAAAGCGGCTTCCTCGCAGGTCCACTGCCACGACGCGCCGCCGTCGAGAGAGTGAATGAACCCGTAGGTGGTCTGCACCGCAATGTCGTTGGGGTTCTCGGGGTTGACGACCAACTGTTGAGCGTCAGGGAAGCGCCCATTCGCGTGGGCCTCGAGCGGCGTCGCGCCAACGATGAGCGCTACCAATGCGGTTCGAATTGCCATCATGGCAGCCGCAAAAAGGTGAGGAGATCGGCGAGGTCCTCGTCGCTCATGACGTTGACTGAAAATGGCGGCATGGTGCCACCGTAGCCGAGAAATCCGCCATGGCGTGTCTTCTCCACAAACACGAGCCGCCGGTCTTCGTCCGAGTATTCCGGCTCGGGGTGCGAAGCCAACGTGTCCTCCGGCAGTCGGTCCGCTGACGGTACGATGGCGCCCAGCCCGGAGGTGGAAGCGCCATGGCACGAACGACAGGCCGCATCGAACACCCTTGCACCGCGCGCTGCATCGCCAGGCTTCATATCCTTGACCTCGCCCAACTCGAACGGCTGTGGCTCGGTGCCCTGCTCGTCCGAAGAGATAGACTCGAGGAAGGCATAGGTCGCTACCGCCTCATCCTCTTCCCCGGTCCAAAGCTTGTTGGCCGCCATGAAGTAGTACCGGCAGTGGTTGATACTACGCAGCAGATCGAGTTCGGCACCGCCCCAGTACGAAGGGCGCTTGGTCACCCCCTTGAGGGACCCTCCCGACAGAAAGGTGCTCTCCAACGTGGTCGCGTGACAGTCGGCACAGGAAACGCGGTTGGAGGTTGCGTCGGAAAGGGCTGGGTCAGCGAACAACTTCTCGCCATATTCTGCGGCGGACAGCGTGACGACCACGGGTTCAGGGTCGCACGCGGTGAGCACTGCGAATAGCGATAGCCCGAGCGCCCTCATTGGCCGCTCCGTATCATCGGTACAATTGCATCGGGGTACAGACCGACCTCAACGTCGCCGACCGTTTCCAGCTGCGCCGAGAGCCGCAAGACTCGACCGTTACTCTTCTTGTCGCCTTCGCATACCACCAGGAAACCATCCTGCTCGCGAATCACGATATGTGGAAACGGACACTCATCATTCAAGAAGGCTCGTTCCTGCCCAAGAGTCTCCCCAACCAAGTCCACGATTCGCAAGGAATCTGGTTGCTGAGTCACGATGGCTAGCGAAGCGCCATCCTCAGAGAATGCGTTGAAGAACGGCGCTGCATTGGTGAAGATCGTCTTGTCCGAGTCCACCTGACCCGTAGCGGTGGCGATGAAGCGCACATCCTTACTGATCGTGTTGGACACGGCCATCCACTCGCCGTCAGGAGACCCCCTCAGCGCGTAAGGCCCGAAGTTAGGTGCTCCAAACTGGCCCGCCCCCTCTCCCAACTCCAATAGCTTGGGCACCGGGCTCGCCTCCTTTAGGTCGATGGTCGCAACGGCGTCCTCGCCGTAACAAGCCACGTAAAGAAGCCCGTTCAGGCCGAACTCAAGCCCGTGAGGAGCAACACAAGTCGAGATGAATTGAGGCTTTGCGCCTGCGTCCCCGAGCGTCGCGGCATCAATTACTGCAACCCTTGCTCGGGCTTTGCTCAGGTCTGTTGGGTTCTTGAGCGCCTGCTGCAGATCAAAGTGGGAAACGACAACCTGCTTCTTGTCCGGCGAGAGCACAATATCACCAGGGTTCGGGTCGACGCGGACCTGCCCCACAACGGTTAAGTCAGCCAACCGCAGCTTTTGCACATAGCCGTACACCACGGAGGAGCCGTGTGTGTTGTGGGGGCCAGGTGCCGCGTCGGACGCCGGGTAGCTGAGCGCTAGGTACGCGAAGCCTCCGGTCTCATCGATCGTGATGTGATGCGGACCGTCAACATCGACGGGGTTTCGGCCGACTGGCCGCCGATCGGTAACCGTCATCGACTCGAGATCAACCACGTCCACCGTGTCACCAAGACTGTTGGTTACGAACGCCGCTCGCGCTGGATAATCAATCGCCGGCGGTGGATTGGGGAACGCGTCGCCCTCGTAAGGCTCGACTTCGTAGGTCGTCGGAGCTTCCGAGCAGCCAACAGATCCGAGTAGGAGGCTACCCATAACGGCCGGAATGAACTTTTTTAGCGGGGGCATGAAATGTCGAAAACCCAATGAGTTTGCGCCGGGAAGTGTGGCTACATCCTACGCCATGAGGACGCTTCGAGCACGGCCCGTTGACTGACGGGGCTTGCAAGGCCCCCGGCGGTCAGCTAACCCCCCATCCGCTTCGAATGACATCTGGACGCGCTCTCATCATCGTTGAGTCCCCGGCAAAGGCTAAAACCATCGCTGGTTTTCTCGGCAAGGACTACGTCGTCGAGTCGTCCATAGGCCATATTCGGGACTTGCCGCGCAATGCCAGCGACATCCCGGCGGCGCATAAGAAGGCGAGCTGGGCGCGACTTGGCGTGGACGTCGACAACGGGTTCAAGCCCTACTACGTCATTTCCCCCGACAAAAAGCTTCATATTCAGAAGCTCAAGGACCTGCTGGCCAAAGCAGATCAGCTCTATCTCGCAACCGACGAGGATCGCGAAGGAGAGAGCATCGCCTGGCATTTGTTAGAGGTTCTCAAACCCAAAGTACCAGTTAAGCGAATGGTCTTTCACGAGATCACCAAGCCGGCGATCAAGAAGGCCATAGATAACCCGCGGGACGTCGATCGCCGCTTAGTGGATGCGCAGGAAGCCCGGCGTATTCTCGACCGACTTTACGGGTATGAGGTTTCGGCGGTCCTATGGAAGAAGGTGATGCCGAAGCTCTCGGCTGGCCGCGTGCAGAGCGTCGCCACGCGCATCATCGTTGACCGCGAAAAGCAGCGAATGAAGTTTGTTCGGGCTTCCTACTGGGACCTCGACGCCAAACTGAAAGCAGCCGACGGGGAGTTCACCGCTGCGGTGATCTCCAAGGACGGGCAGCGAATAGCAACTAGCAAGGACTTTGATGACCGCGGCCAACTGACACGGCCAGGCGCCTTGCTGATGGACGAAAAGGCGGCTCGCGCTCTCGCTGAAGACTTGGACCTAGCGGCGCTCTCGGTGCTCGGGGTCGAGCGCAAGCCCAATAAGCGCAGCCCGGCCCCGCCGTTCATGACCAGCTCGCTGCAGCAGGAGGCCAGTCGCAAACTGCGAATGAGCGCCAAGCAAGCGATGACCTGCGCCCAGAAACTCTACGAGGCCGGCTACATCACCTACATGCGTACCGATTCGACGCAGCTCTCTGCATCGGCGCTCTCCAGTGCGCGTTCGCATATCAAGGAGATGTACGGCGCGGAGTACCTGCCGGCCGAGCCACGAATCTACGCCAAGAAGGTCAAAAACGCTCAGGAGGCCCACGAGGCCATTCGTCCGGCCGGAGATAGCTTCCGCCACCCGGAGGAGGTCGCCAGAGAGGTTGGGTCGGCCGAGGCCAAGCTCTACGAGCTCGTTTGGATGCGAACCATCGCCTCCCAAATGAAGGACTCCATCGGTGAGAGCGTGACCGCGCGGATCGGCGGCAAAACCAAATCGGGCGTTGCCGTTGAACTCACTGCCAGCGGTCACTCCATTGTATTTCCCGGTTTCCTTCGTGCCTACGTCGAAGGAAGTGATGATCCTTCGGCGGAGCTCGAGGGCCGCGAGAAGCACCTGCCGAGACTTGCGGAAGGCGAGAAATTGCCGGTCATTGAGGTGTTGCCGAAGGGCCATGAGACGCAGCCACCAGCGCGTTTCACCGAAGCCAGCTTGGTGCAGAAGCTTGAGGAGCTTGGGGTCGGGCGCCCGTCGACGTACGCCAGCATCATCTCCACCATCATGGAGCGCGAGTATGTTTGGAAGAAGGGTTCAGCCCTGATTCCCCACTTCAAAGCGTTTGCCGTGATTCAGCTGCTGGAAACGCACTTTGACACTCTGGTTGATTACACCTTCACCGCCCGCATGGAGGATGAGCTCGATGAAATTGCCCAAGGGCATGAAGAATCGGCTCCATGGCTCGCGCGTTTTTACTTTGGTGATGCCGCGAGCGCACCCAAAGCTCCAAAGCCTGGAGAAAAGGCCGTCGAGCGAAGCGCCATTCAACTGATGGGGCTGAAGAGCGCAGTCGAAGATCGACTTGAGTCGATTGATGCGCGCGCTATCAACTCAATCCCTCTCGGTACAGATGTAGACGGTCAGGACATCGTCATTCGAGTTGGCAAGTTTGGACCTTATCTCACTCGCGGAGAGGGTAAGGCCAGCATCCCGGATGACCTGCCGCCCGACGAGTTGACGGTTGAGAAGGCTCACGAGCTGCTCGAAGCACCGAGCGGAGGGCGGCTCGTGGGAACAGACCCTTCGACTGGGCTGCCAATCTTCGTTAAGGGAGGTCGCTTTGGTACCTTCTTTCAACTTGGTGAAGTCGCCAAGGACGCGCCCAAAGACGCTGAGAAGCCGAAGACTGCATCGCTATTGCCGACCATGGACGCGGCGAGTGTCACCGTTGAAGACGCGTTGCGAATGCTGTCACTGCCGCGAATCGTAGGTACCGATCCGCAGTCCGGTGACGAGGTTTCGGCCCAGATTGGGCGATACGGCGCCTACATCAAGCGCGGTAAGGACAGCCGCAGCTTGGCCCGTCAGGAAGACGTTTTCCACATAACCCTCAGTGGTGCATTGGAGCTCTTGGCACAGCCCAAGACCCGCGGTGCGCAACGTGCGCCTCAGCCTCCACTGAAGGAATTCCCCGAAGACGCTGTTTCCAAGCAGCCAATCAAGGTCCTGCAGGGCCGCTTTGGGCTCTACGTTACCGACGGTGAGACCAATGCCTCACTACGGAGTGATGACTCCCTGGAGGCCCTCACCCACGAGCGTGCGCAAGAGCTGCTTCAGCTACGCAGGGATCGCGGAGACACACCCAGGCCAGGCAAGGGCCGGCGCGGGGCTAAGGCTCCAGCCAAGCGGACCAAGGTCGCTGCTGCACCGAAGTCGAAGGCCAAGCTCAAGGTCGCCCCCGACCCGCAGGCCGCAGACAAGGCCTCGCCGAAAAAATCTGCAGCCAAGAAGACTCCGACGAAGGCTGTTTCCAAGGTCGCAAAGCCGGCCAAGTCGGCTACCTCCGGCGCCAAGCCCACGGCGAAAAAGTAGTTCGCCCAAGCTCCCGCGGCGAATAAACGCAACTGCACTTAAAGTGCTTGAGGATCTGCGGGGAGTCAGGTACACAGCGGTCCCCTCGTCCTTTGAGGATGAGCGCCACCTTAGCTCAGCGGTAGAGCAACGGTTTCGTAAACCGTAGGTCTCGAGTTCAATCCTCGAAGGTGGCTCCAATTTCTTCTGGCATGTTGAATGCCAGGTCGGCTCTCCCCCAATGAGCCAACGTAGGCTCCCTTGCATGTGGACTTGGGGCAACAACTGGCTAGACGTGACTCGGCCACGTTCGATTGGGCTCCCAACTCGCGGATTCCTGTGGAGGGCAGCGCCCAGTCGAGGACCGCCGCGAGGAGCGCTCGAGGCAATCAACTACTGGCGCTATGACTTGTGCCAAACGGGAAGGGATGGAGCCTTTTCGGCCGCGTGATTCACTGTCTGCTGCAGCGGCCTTCACCAATCACTCGAGCTAAGGCACTAGGGCGGCTGACCGCTATCTCCCAGTGCACGAGCTTCGACGAAAATGGCAAACCCCCGCGAGGAAGGCCTTCGCGGGGGTTCCAAGTGGAACGGGATTGAACGACTACTTGCCGGTAAGGTGGAGCGTGGTGTTACGACGCTCGCCCTTGGTGCCAAGCTGCTTGGTCTCCAAAGCGCGCTTGAGCGTTCCGAGCCATTCGCTCTTCTCCATACGGAGCTCCTTGCGGGCGAGCTCCGAAGTGATACCGGGCTTCGAGCGAACGACCGAGACAAGACGACCGACATCACGGTCGAGGTCTGCGATCGAGCGGCGGATGCGCTTCGCCTTCGGTGCGCCCGGGGCAGCCTTCTTAGCAGCGGGAGCAGCGGCCTTGGCAGCGGGAGCGGCCTTCGGTGCAGCCTTGGCAGGAGCTTTCTTGGCAGCGGCGGCCGGCTTGGCCTTGGCAGCTGCGGCAGCGACGGGCTTCGACTCACCGAGCGCCGCGCGGACGGCCGTAAGTGCCTCTTCGCGGATAGCGGTTTCGAGCTTGGAAACAAATTCCTCTACGAGGACCTGAATCTTTAGGTTCGACATGTTCCGCCTCATCTAGCCGGTATCGCGCTAACTTCCAAGCGGAACTAGTCGTATATCTCAATAAACTTCTGAGCGAGCAACTCGGGTCTGCCAATCAGGTCCGTTCCTGATCCATCAATCCACGAATATACGCAGCTTTTAGCAGTGCATTGAGGACTCGTGCCAAACGCCAAAGGGGCTAGGCCTTCAGCCATCCTGCTGAGGAGGGCACGAGTAGTGCGACTTCGGCGGCGATGTGAGTGATACCGCTGAAGCCATCACATCAATCATTGACACTCGGCCAGGTAGTCGAGGCAACAGTCGCCATAGAAGGTGCATGAGTCATCGCAATAGCAGCTCCCATCCAGGGAGGGACCGTCGCATGAGTCAACACAGCTAGCCAAGCTGGGCTCGGGTGCTTGGCCGGCCTTGCATGCTCCCATACAAACAGCCGCGCAAACCATACCCGGGGCACAAGGACTTAAACACTCTGAAAGATCACAGTGAGCATTCTCACCACAATCAACATCGGCATGGCAGAGCGGAACCTCGGGCTGTACCCGATCAAAAACCTGGGTCACGCTAAAAGTCTTCTTCGCCCCTTTGGTTTTCAGGCTCCCCGCCACGACCAGGCCATTGGTCAAAGCTTGCTCGGTCAGCATGGCGTTAGCGTCCTCGGGGAGAGCCAGCGGTGCGAGGTTCAGGTCGGTGACCTGCTTCACTTCCGTGCTGTTGAACTTGCGCGCGAGGAGATTAGGGCAAGGAGCCTGGACGCAAGTAATGGAAGAGGACTCGACTCTGTGAAGCGTTCCCTCGGCTGCGGCACCGGAGCGATTCGTAAAGCCCTTGGTTGCTACTAATCGACCTATCTCCGGGAACTGCTCGCTTAGCGGCTGAATGTGTCCCGAAAAGAGGACAGCCCCCGAGGAGGCAACCTCGCGCAACGAAACTGCTTGGGCTTCCGGGAGTTCCATCGCAGCAAGGTCAAGGTCGGATACGTAACACTCGGTCTGCTTGGAGCCATCCAAGCAAGTCGTCTTGCTCTTGTTGACGGCCTTGATGAAATACCCGCTGCACATTGGGTATGCGCACTTGCGGAAATCCCGACCCGAAACGACATAGAGAGTTTCAGCCTCGAGGGCACGCGTCTGCTCCTGCCCCTCAACCTCCTCAAGAATTGGTAGCGAGGTTTCGGGACTACAAGCCAAGAGCGCCGTCGCGAAGCCAATGGGGAGGAACTTTGAGAGCTGCATGGGCGCCTGTGTAGTCACTTCCCCCACAGCGTCAACACTGAATCGTCGGGCGAAGACCCACTTCACAATCCAACATCCCGCTCATTCCCAAGCCAGCCCCGACTCACTAGCGTGACCATCAATATGCAGCCCCTTTACCCGCTCCGCTTCGAGCCCATTTTTAAGCAACAACCCTGGGGTGGAACGGCGTTGCAACCACTACTGAACCGACCGGCGAATGGGCTCGCGACTGGAGAGGCTTGGCTCGTCTCAGACGTAGACGGCAGTGAGAGCTGCGTCCAGAACGGGCCGCTCCGTGGGACCTCGCTACGTCTACTTGCCACTCAGCGCCGTGCAGAATTACTTGGACCGATAAACCTATCGCAAGGCCGCTTTCCAATCCTGCTCAAACTCATTGACGCTAAAAAGGAGCTATCGGTTCAAGTTCACCCCACGGATGCGCAAGCCGAAGCGAGAGCGCCTGGCCAACTCGGCAAGACCGAAGCTTGGGTGGTGCTAGCGGCCAATGCAGAGAGCAGTCTGCTTTATGTCGGACTAAAGCCAGGCGTTGACCGCGCAATGCTCGAGCAGGGTATCGCAGAAGGAACGGCCGCCAAGCTGCTTCATAGCTTCCAGCCCAATGTGGGGGACTGCGTACTACTCAACGCCGGAACTGTACACGCCATTGGCCGAGACCTACTGCTCTTCGAGATACAACAAACGAGCGACCTGACCTACCGCCTCTACGACTGGGGCCGGGTGGACGACAAAGGACAAGCACGAACGCTTCACATCCAAGACGGCCTCGACTGCACCGACTTTGCATCTGGCCCTATCGCGCCCGTGCGAAGCGAGTCGCTAACCACCGGCGAGCAGCTAATCAACTGCAAATACTTCTCCTTGAGCCGCCACACAGTAAGCGGCGTCGAGCGGCTGGGCCTCGACCAGCGATGCACCGTCTACATATGTATCGAGGGCGAAGGGAAGCTGGAGGGGGAGCGCTTCGCCCGGGGTGACGTGGTGCTGCTACCTGCGTCGGCTAGCTATGCAACGATTGAAACCACACAGCCGATGAAGCTGCTGTCTTGCGAACCGCACTGACGAGCGATTGCGCGAATCAACGACCGCGGCGTATCAAGTTACGTTCTCGTCGTCAGGTTGTCACATTGAGCGATGAAAACGCGCTCAGCAATGCTGGACCAGTGGCACAGCGATAGACCAGACCGCGTTCGGCAACAAAGGCTGGGCCTGGGCTTGATTGTAGGTTTGGTGGGGCTCGCCTCTGTCGTCTACGGAGCCAGCCTGGTGGAAGCCGCACCTCCTGTTGCAGCGGAACAAGAGAAGGAGGTCGAGGTCACGCTGGTTGAGATGCCGGAGGAACCCAAAGAAGAGCCTCCACCTCCCGCACCCGAGCCGGTGGAGCCTGCACCCACGCTCGCTCAAGCGAAAGTTGCTCCCGCCCCCGGTCCTGCGCCGGCGCCGGCACCCGACGCGACCAGCGCTGAGAGTGACCCTTTCGCTGCAGCTGATGCACCGGCCAATAGCAAACCTGGGGGGACGGGAACAGGGACCGGCAACGGCACGGGGAGTGGAACAGGTACAGCATTCGTTCCGCCTCCACCCCCACCGCCACCGCCACCACCTCCACCTCCTCCGCCGAACCCGGCAGACTATGCACCGCCCAAGTGCAAGCAACGCGGGATCGACGCGGCCCAAGCGAAGGCCATCGGCGTAGAGGGTAGAGTCGTCGTCAAATACACAGTTACCGCATCAGGCGCTGTGATCAATGTGCGCGCAGAGAGCGGGCCCTCTGAGCTGCGCGCACTTGCGGTAGCGGCCGTTTCAAGCTGGACCTGCGAACCGGCGCGCATGAAGTCGGATGGCTCAGCATTGCAGGTTACCAAGAACGTTCCGCTAACCGTTCGACTGAAGACTGACTGAACAGGAGGTATCGTGACATTCGATCTTTCACACATCTGGGCGTCGATGAGCTTCGCCAACAAGGCGATCACCATCTTCATCGCAATGATGGGCCTCTTGTGCGCGGCGGTAACCTTCGAGCGAATTGTGGCTCTGTCCAAGAGCGCTCGCGTGTCTCGGGCATTCGCTGAGAAAGTACAACCCGTCCTATCTGATTGGAACAGCGTCAAGATTATTGAGCTCGCTCGTGCTCACCAAGCGTCATCCCTCGCCCGCCTGTTCGAGGCGCTGGTACTTAAGTATGAGGACGTCGCTGGCCGCACAGGCGGTGGGATGCACCCAATCGACATGGTGCGCAATGAGTCAGGTCGCAAGTTGGAGGTACTTGCGGCGGACCTGAAGAGAGGTATGCCCATCTTGGCGACGATCGGCTCGATTACGCCGTTCGTTGGGTTGCTCGGCACCGTCATCGGCATCATCGCCGCCTTCCAAGCGATCGGAGCCGCAGGCGCGGGTGGGATCGGAACTGTTTCGGCGGGTATCGCAGAAGCGTTGATTGAGACAGCCTTCGGCTTGGCGGTGGCCATTCCTGCCGTCATTGCCTTCAACTACCTCACCTCTCGCATTGCCACGGTGGAGGCAGCCTTGAGCCGCTCCGCTGGTCAGCTCATCGACGAAATGGAGTACCGCCATGTCCCGACGCAAGACCGCATCAGCGACGTACAAGCCCGCGCCGCCGCTTGAGCCCGAAATCAACGTTACACCCCTCGTGGACGTGGTGCTCGTCCTGTTGATTATCTTTATGGTCATTGCGCCTAACCTCCAAGAAGGCACACCCGTTCTACTGCCCGAGGTTAACGCCACCGACGACAAGGCCAAAACCGAGGGCACAGAGGTCGTCCTAGCAGCAGACGGAACCCTCTATCTGGACGACACTGCGCTACAGCGCGAGCAACTTATGGCTGCGCTCCAGCTATTGCTCCAGGAACAACCCGACAAGCCCCTCGTGGTCAAAGCAGATGCAACCCTGCCCTATGGCGAGGTGCGAAACGTTTTTGCCTCGGTTCAGCGGCTTGGCTTCCGCAATGTGAGTATGAAAGTGGCAGCTCGAAAGCCGGAGGCGACCTGAACCATGGGTATGGCGGCGCCCTCTCCCAAAGGCTCAGGACCCAAGCCCGGTATCAATATTACGCCGTTGGTCGACGTGGCGCTGGTGGTGCTAATCATCTTCATGGTGGTCGCACCGATGTTGACCAAGACCTTCACCCTATCCCTTCCGCCGGAGAGCGTAGACGCGCCCCCGCCAAAGCAGAAACAAGAGCCGCTGGTCATGACCATCGACGAAACCGGCGCAATCCGATTGGGCAACCGCTCCGTAGCTCGTGAGGAGCTGAGCGAGGTGTTACCGCAGATTCTTGCCGCGACAGGCGTCAAGGTATTGAACGTTGCTGCAGATGATCGCGTGGCCTACGGCGAAGTAATCGAGATATTGGATCTGTCGCGCGCCGCCGGGGCCAAGTCAATCGCGGTCATCACGAAGAAACTCGACAAACCCTAAGGACGCCCATGTTGCGCCATCCCTTCGCGATGTTCGCTGTCGGACTCGCGGGTCTTCCTGCGCTCGCTTTTGCTCAAGAACCCAGCCCGCCCGAGGTGGTCGCCGAGGACGCGGAGGTACCTGCGGAGGAGGTTCCGAGCGAGGAGGCCCCTTCACTAAATCTCAATGCACCGCCGGCCAAGGGCAAAGGAGCCATCGTAGGCGTCGTTACCCAGTCCGAAGATGGCGAGCCGGCGATGGACACCTTCGTTGGCATCGTTGGCACGCAAACGGCGGTGCTAACCGACATCGATGGTAGCTATCGCCTCGAACTGCCTCCTGGCAGCTATACAGTGCAATTCGTCGCCGAGCTAAGGAAGCCGCTGCGAACCGCGAAGCTTACAGTCCAGAAGGGCCAGCTCACGCGGATGGATGCTGTCGTCGTGCTCGAGCAGGAGCAGGCTGAGCCTGCCGTCGAGACGGTGGTCGAGGTGGAGTCAGCCTCGGTACAAAGTCTGCTCTTGGAGCGTCAACGCGGTATCGCCAGCGGAGATTCGGTGGGGCGGGCCGAGATTACCAAAGCCAATGATAGAACTGCCGCCGAGGCCGCAAAACGGGTCGTCGGCGCCAACATCGAGGGGTCGCGCTTCCTGTTCGTACGCGGCCTTGGGGAGCGCTACACCAACGCCCTGCTCGATGGCTTCCCCTTGCCCAGCCCAGAGCCGGACCGACAAGCCGTGCCTCTCGACCTATTCCCCTCGCAGATCCTCGATAGCCTTACCGTAGTAAAGACCTTTAGCCCCGACGTGCCCGGGGACTTTGCCGGCGGCTCGGTGCGCATTGCCACGCGTCGTATACCTAACAAGCTGACCCTGGCCGGTAGCGTCTCCGTGGGCTTCAACACCGAGGCTACGTTCTCCAACTCACTAAACCACAGCGGCGGCGGGCTCGACTTCTTGGGTATCGACGACGGAACTCGCGCGCTGCCGAAGGACTTACCGAGTACCAAAGTCGTACGCGGCGTCGAGCAGTCGGACGGTACCATCATCACTAAGGAGGAGATCGCAGCGTATGGCCGCGCGATGAACACTCCGCTCTCCGCGCGCCGTTCCTTGGCAGCACCGAACCTTTCGGTCAACGCAGTCGCGGCTGACTCCTTCAGCTTAGGCGACTGGGGTCGGCTCGGAATCATGGGAGCCTTGGTCTATGACCGTCGCCTCGAGCGAGTAGTCGACGCGAAGCTCCGCACCTACGGTCGTTCCATCGATGAAGAGTCTGATTCGGTGCGTGTGCTCAACGATCTGAAGCTTGAGCGCTCGACCCAGCTCGTGAGTTGGGGGGGCCTTTTTGGAACCACCTTGGAGCTTGGCGAAGACCACCGGATCGGCATAACCGGCCTCTACACGCGAGCAGCCGACATCTCCACTTCGGTACTCTCCGGCTACCATGAGGAGCGCGCGGCGAGTCTGGCAGAGGAGCGGCTAACCTTCATTTCGCGCCAATTGGCCTTTGGCGACATCACCGGCCACCATCGCTTCAAAGAGGCGAATGGGCTGGAGCTCGACTACGGACTTGGGCTTGCGCGCGCTACGCGCGAGCAGCCGGACACCCGTGGCGCTACCTATCAATACGACGCGACGAAGGAGGTCTTCGCCTTCGAGGATGACAGCACCAGCGGCTCCCACTTCTTCTCCGAGCAAGGGGAAAGCACAATAGGCGGGATGGTGGACCTCACGGTTCCGCTGCTAAAGCAGCAAGAGATCATCAAGCTCAAGACGGGCGCGGCATTCAACCTGCGGGACCGCGAGTTTCTCGCACGACGCTTTCGCTTTCGCCCGGACCGCAAGAACGGCGCGGAAGACTTCGATCTCTGCCCCGGGCCGAGCTTCTCCCTTGATTGCCCAGACAAGCTTTTCACCAATGGCAACATTGATTCGCGAGCGCTGGAGCTCGAGGAAAACACAGGCGACAATGACGGCTATAACGCTGGGCTCCGGGTCATATCCACCTACGTCATGCTGGATACGCGCCCGTTACCCCATTGGCGCTTCACACTTGGGCCGCGCCTCGAGGTCTCTTCGCAAGACATCACTTCCTTCGACCCCGTCGACCCTACGCAACCTGCCAAAGAGAACCTTCTCGAGGATCTGCAGCTCCTGCCCGCCGCCTTGCTCACGTACACTCCCATACCCAAGGCCAACCTTCGCTTTTCGGTAACGCGAACCGTCGCTCGGCCGCAACTGCGGGAGCTCGCGCCCTTCGGCTTCGTCGACTACTTTGGCGGACGCGAGACGCGCGGCAACCCTGATCTTGTCAACACCAGCATCCTCAATGCTGACACTCGCTTCGAGTTCTTCCCAACCTCGCGAGAGGTCATCGCGGTAAGCGCGTTTTACAAGCAATTCAAGAATCCAATCGAGCAAGTCATCCAAGCAAGCAGCGGAACCGCGGGCGTGGTCACCTTTGACAATGCCCCCTCCGGTAACCTCTTTGGCATCGAGCTCGAGGCACGTAAGTCGCTCGACTTCCTGAGTGAATTGCTAAGGCCGCTCTCGATCATCAGCAACGTCACCTTCGCCCATTCCTCGGTGGAGCTGGATAAGGAGCGAGCCGTTCTACTCACCAGCAAATCTCGGCCTCTTTCACAGCAGGCTCCCTTCATCGTCAACGTTGCCTTGGACTTCGACTACGAGGGTTGGGGTACGAGGGCACGGCTGCTCTACAACGTCGTAGGTCAGCGGCTAACCCAGGTGGGCCGCAACGGTATCCCAGACATTTACGAGCTCCCACGCCACGTACTCGACCTAACGATAGGTCAGAAGTTGGGTCAATTCGTAGAGCTTCGCGGGTCTGCCTCCAATCTTCTCGATTGGCCAACGGTGCGC
Source organism: uncultured delta proteobacterium (assembly GCA_903892415.1). Classification (GTDB taxonomy): domain Bacteria; phylum Myxococcota_A; class Polyangia; order Polyangiales; family Polyangiaceae; genus Xiheicaenibacterium. The sequence goes on from CAITIQ010000574.1 coordinate 63,759, forward strand.
GAGCACAAGACTGGCAAGTCCGACATTACCGAAGAGTTCAAGACAGGCACCACCTTCTCCTTAGGGCTTGCGCTCTCTAATTGAGTAACGTTCGTAGTCAAATCGTCACACGTGTTTTGATTGCAGGACACAATGACCACTTAGATTGCGCCGCAGCTGAAAGCGCAGCTCACCAATAGCGCTGCGCCTCTGGAGGCTTCTATGAACTTCAATCGATCATTCGGCATTCTTTCTGGTCTGGTGCTGTTGGGTTCGACCCTCGCTGCTTGCGGCGACAGCGGGACCGGATCGGGCGGCGCGGGCGGCACTGGTGGCAATCCCTCGGCTGGTGGAAGTGGTGGCACAGGCGGTGGGCCCGCCAATTCCGAAGAGCTAAGTGGCGAACTGAGCAGCACCACGCTCACGGCCGATACACTGTGGACCCTCAAAGGCGTCGTGTCGGTCCCGGCCGGCGAAACGCTAACCATTGAACCGGGTACCTTGATCGTTGGCGACAAGGCCTCGCTTGGAACGCTCGTTGTGCAACGCGGCGGCAAGATCGTGGCTGAGGGCACCAAGGACGCGCCGATTGTTTTCTCGAGTGCTCTCCCAGCTGGCGAGCGCGCCGCAGGAGACTGGGGCGGCGTGGTCATTCTCGGCAACGCCCCGATCAATGAGCCAGGTGGCGAAGCACAGGTTGAAGGCTTCGCAGACGCGCAACTCTACGGTGGAGACGAGGCAGGCGACGACAGCGGTACGCTCAAGTACGTCCGCATCGAGTTCGGCGGGATTGAGCTCGCTCCCGATAATGAGATCAACGGGCTTACGCTTGCTGGCGTTGGAAGCGGAACCACGATTGACTACGTGCAAGTCAGGCAGACCCTTGATGATTGCTACGAGTTCTTCGGCGGAACGGTCAACGCCAAGCACCTCGTATGTTATCGCAACGGCGATGACGGCTTCGACTTCGACCAGGGCTACGTCGGCTCGTTGCAGTTCCTCTTCCTACAGCAGGAACCCTCAGCCGCCGATGACGCCAATGGCTTCGAGAGTGACAACGACAAGGACGAGCCCACCGTCGCCCCGGTTACCAACCCCAAGGTCTCGAACGTGACGCTGTGCGGTCAGAACGGCGACCAAGCCAAACAACAATATGGCTTTCTGTTCCGCCGCGGTTTCAACGCGACCATCACTAACGCCATCGCCATGGGCTTCGAGGCCGGCGTGGACTTCCGCGACGTTCCGCCGACAACCGTCGAGATCTCCAACAGCATAATGTTCGGCAACACAGTTGAGAATGTAGCTTATGTCGAGGATAAGCCGGAGAGCGACACGGGCGCTCCCGACGAGGACGACGATGGCGCCTTCGACGAAATCGCTTGGTTTGAAGAGGGAGCCAGCAACACCACGACCGATCCGGGGATCAGCGGTTGTTTTGAAGAGACGCCCAACCCGCTACCTGCAGCCATGATCGAGGGTGGGACACCGGTTGGCTCAGGCGCCGATAGCGCAGCAACCTATGTTGGCGCCTTCAAAGACAGCTCGGACAATTGGCTTGATGGCTGGACCGCTTGGTCCGCCGATTGATTGACACGTAAAACATCCCTCATCGGGAGAGTCGACGGCCTGGGCAAACTCCCAGGCCGTTTGCGTTTGAGTCAGCGCAGCGCTCGGTCGAGTGCCGCAATCAAGTAGATGGCTGAGGCCGGATTGAAGCCAAAGCCTATGTGAATATTGTGCTCGAGCCCGCCAGCGCCGTTGGTCATGAACTGATGGCCGAGTTCGAATGAGAGAACGTCAGCAAAGAAGTGGAGCATCGCGCTGTTGCGCATACCTACGCTGGTGTGGGCGAAGGTATCGCCATCCTCCCGCCGACCAACGAGGAACCGCGGCCGGTAGGTGACCCCCAAGAAAGGCGAGCCAAAGCCGATTGCCCCGGTCAGGTTAAACGCATTGAGGTATCTCGTATCAAACGAGTAGCCGAGTTCTCCACCAACGATCATCCCCCCCTCGAGCAGACCGATCACCCCAGCGGTTGCGTCCAGGTCGAAGCGAGGCGTCACCGGGTCAAAGAAAATCCCAGGCCCCATCGACAGCCGAGTTACGGGCACCATGAGGAACTCTTCTGCAGCGGCTGGCCGGGCATGGAACAGCGTGGCAGAAGCGACGAAAGCGAACAGGAGCGAACGAGTCACGACGCCAGAGTAGATCAGCGGGGGGCAGTTGCATCAACAAGCGCGGCATTCGCCAACTTGCCCTACAATGTCCGCGCGATGAAGCACGCGTCCAACTCGGGACCTTCAGCCCTTCCGGCCAGCTTGACCCTTCGATCCTACGTTTTTGTAGGCCTACTAGCGGCCTGTACCGAGCGTCGTAATGCCGAAGAAGCAGACAGTGTGGAAACCTTCCCAACAAGCGAGGTTGCGCCAGAGCCTGACGGGCAAGCCGGGACCAACCGCTTCTTTGCCCAGCTCTCCAAGGAGCCAGTCTCTGGTGTGGTCGTCCTGCGAGCGCCGATTCTGCTATTGCCAAGCGAGAGTGCTGCTCGCGCGCTACCCCGAACGGTTGATGGCGTAGCCGCGCTGCGCGAGAGCCTCTATTCCGCCCGCGTACTGGAAGACCTTGGGGATGTCGTAAAGGTGGAGACGGAGGCGCCGTACGCTCCCTACCCGGTATTCGGTGGTGGTTTCGAGTTAACTGGCTATGTGCGCAAGTCCTCCCTCTCTCCAGTATTCTCTCGGACCTTCACGGAAGACTATGGGGATGGCACCTTGGCATCCTTTCTACCGGGTGCAGCGCTGGTGACCGAGCAGGGCCAGTTTGGTGTGGTTCTCAATGATAAAATCCGCGCTTTCATCGTACCGAACGGTGCGCGCGGCTCCATCGGACTCTCGGCCGAAGCAAGAGACTGGAAGGCAGACCCGCCCGATATTGGGCTACCTCTTTTCTGCGACGGCGACACCCTGGAGAAGCGACCGCCGCTGGTCTCGGCCAATTGCTCTTTGCCTGAAGACGCTGTGGTGGTGATTGGAGATCGATCTTTCCGGGCTGGAACACTGGTCCCCCGCTGCCGTGAGGTTGACGTGACCAAGAACGCCGATGGTCTGCTGTTCGCTGGCTTACCCCTCGAGAATGGCTATGCACGTGCACGAATCGAGCGCGGACATCCCACGCAACGGTGTCAGGAGACCGGGACCCGTTCTCCCGGGACGAAGGAGAGGCCGAAGCAAACGGTAAGGCCGGGAGCGGCGGTGTATTTCCAGTCCGGGGAGCGCGCTGGAACGGTGGGCAAAGCCGCTGTGGCAGTGCTTGAAGCAACCAAGGTCGGGCAGCGACTCTGTCACTCCCCAGACCAATTCGATATGCCGTTATGTCACGATCCCAAGGACGTCCGTTGACATCAGCGCACGCACGTCGCGCCTGATAACATGGGCTACTTTTTCGGCCCCACCCACCTGTACATTGTGGTTGGATCGCCGGCGATGAACTGCCTAGCAATTGCACCGTGTCTTGTAGTCTTCCTGGTTGCTTGTGGCGGCAACGTGGTCTTCGAATCGTCTAATTCGAGCGGCAACGGCGGCGGCGGGAACAGCGCGGTTGGCGGTTGTGAGCAGTACTGCCAGAAGGCCGCCGGCTGTCCCGACGTTCCCCAGGGAGACCAATGCGTCACTGGCTGTGAGGAGGGCCGCAGCTTGTATGTGGCGTCGGGTTGCGCGACGGAGTTCGACGACTTCCTGGACTGTCTCAGCGACCTACCCGACGTGTGCACGCCAGACGCAAACGCCTGCCTCCCCGAGATCAATGCCTTGGGCGCCTGCTTTGGCGGCGGTTTCGATGATGGGTCTGGCGGATTCGGGTGAGCTAGTCTCGCTCCAACGGGTGAGTCTTGGCTCCCCAAACCGGAGCCGCTAGCCTCCGCGCATGGACGTCAAAGGGGCACTCTTGTTCGTGCTTGGCCAGCACCTGCTGAAGGATGATCTGGCATCAGCAAAAGCCGCGCTCCGAGATTGGTCCGGAGCAGACCCCATGGGCTCCTTGCTGGACGTAGTCATGCTCGGTAGTGCGCTCTTCTTCGAGGCAGAGAAAGCACACAATCCGAAAGTGAACTCCATGACCGACGCGATGGTCTTTGTCTCAACCTGCCTCTCAGTCGGATACTCGGATATCTTCGCCAAGACCGAACAAGGGAAGCTGATCGCAACGGCGCTACAAATGTTCGGACCGGCGCTCACCGCCCAGGCGCTAGAGGCCCCGCATATCGCGACGAATCGCATCGAGGAAGACACGCTCGCTGTGCAAAACGACATTCTGACCAAGCTCGACGCCATTCTGGTCGAGCTGCAGCGGCAGCGACGCTGAAGAACGTTGGGTGTGCGCCTGCGGGCGGCTAGGCTCCAAGCCATGGGTGCGCTGGACTTCTATTTCGACTTCGTCTGTCCCTACGCCTACGTGGCTTCCAAAACACTGGAAGGCTTGGAACGAGCGGGGCACACGGTCACTTGGTGTCCGATTCTGCTAGGGGGCGTCTTTCGCGCAATTGGAGGCCCGGACGATCCAAACCAGACCAAGGGACCTGCCAAAGCTCGCTATGGATCACTGGATCTGGAGCGGACGGCGCGTGACCATGGGGTCTCGCTTTGTAGACCAGCGGGTCACCCGCGAAGAACCGTGCTCGCCCTGCGCGCGACGCTCGCGTCGGGGAATGTTGTCGTCGCCGCGCGGGCACTTTTTGCCGCCTATTGGCAAGAAGGGCTCGACCTCGAGGATCCCAAGGTTGTCGCCTCATCGCTCGACGGCGTTGGCCTCGATGGCGCGGCCGCGATAGCCGCTGCCGAAACTGAAGCAATAAAGCAATTGCTGCGGCAAAGGACCGAGCAGGCTGTCGCGAGGGGCATCTTTGGTGTGCCAACCTTTGCCGTCGGCGCAGAGCTTTACTGGGGAGTCGATCGCCTGGACCACGTGAAGGCTGCACTGCTGCCGCAGGCTTACTTATCCTTCTATTTCGACTACTCCTCGCCCTACGCCTACTTGGGAGCAACGCAAGTGCGTGCCTTGGCTGCCCGTACCCGAGCCACGATTGACTACCAGCCGATCCTGCTCGGTGGGCTCTTCCGCTCGATTGGGACGCCCAATGTTCCTCTCTTTGAGATGCCCGAGGCAAAGCGCAATTACCTTGCCCAGGAGCTGCCACGGTTCGCCGAGCGTTTCGGCGTGCCGTTTCGATTCACCTCTCATTTCCCAATGAACACGGTGAAGGCGCTCCGACTCACCTTGGCGGCTGATAACAAGGTAAAGCCAGCCTTGATTGAGGCGCTCTTTAGAGCGCTATGGGTTGAAGACCGAGACATTTCCAACCTTGCAGAACTTGCAGCCATCGCGAAGAGCTGCGACGCGATCGAAGCCTTGGCTCGGATTGAAGAGCCTGACATCAAAGCAGCGCTCCATACCTCGACCTCTGCAGCCATAGACTACGGGATATTTGGCGTCCCCTCCCTCGTGATCGAGGGACAACTCTATTGGGGCCAGGACAGGCTCGCGCAAGCAGAGGCTGCGCTGATGGCCCGCCGCAGCTGAAGCCGGCCTATGGCTGGTGGAGATCAACTACGCCAGCCGCTCGGCTAACCCTCGGAAACTCTTAAGTCCTACAGATTGGGTTGACGAAGCCAATCCCGAAGTAGCACCATCGCCCTTGTGAATCGCGATCGGGGCGGCAGATTCCAAAGGGTGAAACTTGGTTGAAGTGACCTTCACCCACTGGCCGGTGTTCCTTCTGACGTTGAGCGGCTCGCTCTCCGCTGACGACGCAGAAGCGATAGGAAACCACTTCGATCAGGCGCTCAGCCGCAAAGAAGCACACGTCAACATTATCGATAGTCGCGGAGTTCGCGAGCGACCGAACGCAATCGTAAGGGCGAAGCTTGCTGAGTATACGGCTCGCTCAAAGGAGGCCTCCAAACAGTGGGCGCTAGGTACGGCCGTCGTGGTGAACAACGCTCTGCTCCGGAGCGTCATCACAGCCATTCACTGGGTGGCGCCATCCCCTATCCCAGTGCTCGCCGTCGCCACCGTTTCTGAAGCCGTCGATCGCTGTGAGATCTGGCTCCGAGACAAGAACATGAGCCTCAACGCCGATGTGGTAGCGGCTTTGAAACGCAACCAGGGGTAAGGCATCTTCGCTAAACTAGCCTGGTGAACGAAGCTGCCGCCTTCCGAGACGCCCGTGCTCTGTTGCTGGAACACGCTACCAACTATCACGAGGCGTACGCCCGATTTCGTTGGCCAAGCCTGACTCACTTCAACTGGGCCCTGGACCACTTTGACCACTTGCCCGAAGGAGATCTAGCGCTGATCGTGCGGAGTGAAGTCTCTCCAGGGCGCCGCTCCTTCACGTTCGGGCAACTGCGTACAAGTTCGAATCAAGTCGCCAATCTATTCCGTCAGGCCGGCGTTGCACGCGGAGACCGCCTCTTGCTGATGCTCGGCAACACCCCCGAGCTATGGCTGGTCTTTCTCGCCTGCATGAAGCTAGGCGTGGTGATCGTTCCCTCCACTACAGCACTATCGCGCAGCGAGCTCGACGATCGCCTCGTACGGGGTGGCGTCAAACACGTGGTCGCGGAGAGCGGCGCGCTGTCCAAACTGGGCGAGCTCAATGGGCTCGCGACACGTTGGCTCGTCGGTGAGGATCCGCCGCCAGGCTGGCGCAGCCTCGAGGAGGCAACGGCCTTTCCTAGCGACTTCGAGCCATTCGGGGAGACGCTCGCCAGTGACACGCTACTACTCTATTTTACGTCCGGCACGACCGCTAAGCCGAAGCTCGTGAGACACACCCATGCGAGCTATCCAGTCGGGCACCTAAGTACGATGTATTGGATAGGGCTCCGTCCGCGTGACCTTCACTGGAACATCAGCTCCCCAGGTTGGGCTAAGCATGCTTGGAGCAACATCTTCGCTCCCTGGAACGCTGGCGCCTGCGTGTTCGTGCACGCAACCGCGCGTTTCTCCGCGCGCACGACGCTCGACCTTTTGGCGGAGGAAGCAGTCACGACCCTGTGCGCACCACCCACGGTCTGGCGGATGCTGGTGCTCGAAGACCTCCAGCAGCGCAATATCTCGTTACGTGAATGTGTAGCCGCTGGTGAGCCACTCAATCCCGAGATCATCAGCACCGTACAGCAAGCGTGGAACATCACTGTCCGTGATGGCTTCGGCCAAACCGAGACGACCGCGCTCGTGGGCAACTCCCCGGGGCAGCCGGTAAAGCCTGGCTCGATGGGGCGACCGTTACCGGGCTATCGCATCGTGCTGCAGAACGACCTTGTTGATGCTGGCGATGAGCCGCAAGAAGGTGAGCTCGCGGTCGACCTTGCGGCGCCAAGGCCAACCGGGGTCATGGCTGGCTATGCCGATGACGCTGCGCTCTGGAACGAAGCCTCACGGGGCGATCGCTATCGAACAGGAGACATCGTCAGTAGGGATGCGGACGGCTACATCACCTACGTTGGCCGAGCAGACGACGTTTTCAAAGCCAGCGATTATCGCATTAGTCCCTTCGAGCTTGAGAGCGTCCTCCTGGAGCACCCCTCGGTTGCTGAGGCCGCTGTCGTGCCAAGCCCTGACTCGCTGCGCCTTGCAGTGCCTAAGGCGTTCGTGGTGTTACGCCCCGAAATCCCTCACTCCACCGAGCTCGGACGCGAGCTGCTCGCGTTCGTCCGTGAGCGGGTCGCGCCCTTCAAGCGAATTCGTCGATTGGAGTTCGCCATGCAGGCGGGCGCGCCGCTCGATGTTGGGCTCACGGTGTTACCCAAGACAATCAGTGGCAAGATTCGACGAGTCGAACTTCGCGTTCTCGAGACTGGCCGCGATCTTGCCGCAGGCCCCAATGCCAATGAAGTTTGGGATCATGGCTAGTGCGCCAAGCGATGCGGCCTCAAGCTATCAGTGGTAGGGCTCCTCGGTGCTCCGCGTCCTGCGCATCTTCACGGGTGTAGTGTCGTTTCTCTATCTGATTCTGGTCCTCAACCTGGTCCAACTCGGAAGCTTTCTCTTGTTGCCGATCTCTCGGCGAGCCGTGAGGCGTATCAACAGCTGGTGTGCACGCTCGATATGGGGGCTTTGGGTACTCATGGCCGAGCGGCAGAACCACATTCAGGTCCGCGTGACCGGGGATGAGCTGCCCCCTCGTGAAAACGTGCTGCTGCTCGCAAACCACCAGAGCATGACAGACGTCCTGCTCATGCTTTGCCTTGCCTGGCGCGCTAGACGACTTGGGGATCTAAAGTGGTTCGTCAAGGACCCGGTCAAGTACGTTCCTGGACCTGGGTTTGGCATGTGGTTCTTGGACTGCATCTTCGTTAAGAGGGATTGGCACAAGGACCGGCGCAACATTGAAAGGCTCTTCCAAAAGTACAAGGCCGAACAAATCCCGATCTTCCTCGTCTCCTTCCTGGAGGGAACCCGGCTCACAGCCAAGAAGCTCGCGGAGACCCAGGAGTTCGCTCGAACCCGTGGGCTCTATGAACCACGCCATACGCTAGTACCCCGAACCAAGGGTTTCACTTTTACGATGGTGGGCCTACGTGACCACTTGGATGCGGTTTACGACGTCACCATCGGCTACCCGACCAATCCGCCGCCCTCCCTGTTTGCGTGCTTCGCCGGGGACGTTAAGCAGCTGGATCTCCACGTGCGCCGGTTTGAGAAGGCAACGTTGCCCACTGAAGAAGAGGCACTCGCCGATTGGGCAACAGCACGGTACCGCGAGAAGGATGAACTACTGGAGCACCGCCGCAAGACCGGCCAATTCCCAGGCAAAGAACTTGGCGGACGGGTGTTGGTCAGCGATTGGTTCAAGTCGGAGGCTGCGCTACCGGCCTGGGCTGGTGAGCCCCCCACCAGCTAGTTCTTGACGACCCAGCTCCCGGCCTCGAGCCGATACTCTTGATCGTAGTTCTCGTCGTCCTTACTCGCAACCTGGCGCTTTACTTTCTCCTGGCCGCTATCGTCCTCAAAGGTCCACTTCTCATCCCATTTGTCGTCGCGGTCGAGGTCAATCTTCACTCTGCGTTTGCCGTCCGCCTCCTTGTATAGATTGACCTTATAGCTCTCGCCTTTGATGGCATCCTTCACCTTGTCAGACGCAATGCCCTGCGCCACCCGGTCGAGCACCTTGCGATCCATCGGGCGAAGGTTGCCGGCAGCTGGAGCTTGCGTCGGTGCTCCCGTAGTAGCAGCTGGTGCAGCCGTTTTGGCGGGAGCGGGGCCTTGAGCAGACTTCGGTCCTTCAGCGTCCTTGGCTGTGGCGCTGGCGGTAGCCTCCTTCTCACCTTTATTGCATGCGGAATAGCCTGCGACGCTAGCCCCAACGCCAAGAAGTACGGCACCAGTAATAGCAAGAGCCCTAAACGTCTTAAACTTCATGAGACAACCTCCAAGGACCGGGGCATCATGCGCCGTGCGATCGGAACCGTGCAGTTGCAATAGCTGTATTGGCAGGGGCGAGCGTCCTCAAAGAGACGAAAGTCCTGGGTCAGAAAGTTACCCAGCGACTCGAGCTTACGCCTTCGCGCTGGGTAGCAACGGAAGGTATTGCCCTCATCGTCCATGATAAAATAGCGGCTTCCTGCCCAACATGGCTGCCCTAGGAAGGACGGATCAATCTCGCCCATTAGATTGTGGCCGCCGAGAGCAAGAAGCTGTGTGCGCTCGTCATCGCTGTAGGCAATGACGTCGCGGTCCTGCTTCTCAGGCTGCACCTTGAAGGTCACTCCGCGGTCGGTAAATATCTTCTTTATTTCACCAAGGCGCGGCAGCACCGAACGCGTTGCAACACAGGTGACATGAACACCTGGGCTCGGCAAGGACGGGTCCTGGGCCGCCGTGAGTTGCTGGAGCAGCCAGGCAGCCTTGTCGGCGAAGGGTTCGAGTTTTGGGACGTACTCTAGATGCAAGCTGCACGAGACCATGGACACTCGCCCTCGACAGGCCTCGACGAAACGCGACAACTTGCTCTCGTCCGCGCTGAAGTTCGTCACCACACCGACGCGGTGCTGCAGTGCCGCAAGTCCCGCTGCAATCTCCAACAGCGTTGGATGAACGAACGGCTCCCCGCCAGAGAGCTTTATCTCCCAGGGGCCCGACAATCGGCCAAACGCTGCTAAAAATAGCGGGGTATCCCGTGACCAGCGACCACGGTCTTCCTTGAAGCGCTGGGTGCAATAGCTACATCGATAGTTGCAGGCTGTGTTGATATTCCAGCTGATAACTCCTTCTTTAGGACGTTGGGTCGGTTCAAGCCTCGGAAGAGCTGGCTCGCTCATGGTCCCTCGCCAAGTAGGTCGTTGCCGACAAGGTCATCTCCGACCCCCTGAATCATGCCTCTGTTCGCTGGCACCGTGCAGGGACAGATGTCGTAGTTGCACCGCGCCGGTGCCTGACGCCTGGCGAAGGAGCCCTCGAGGACGTTGCCGAGGTACCCCTCGTTGAACCGACGCGCGGTACGACAGCTCCACGCCTCCCCACGCTGCGTAAGAACGAAGTAGTCGACACCCGTGTAACAAAGCCGCCCACGGTAGCTTGGTGAAACGTTTGCCTGACGTGGGCTCGGCGCTTCACCAACGAGCGGCAAGAGCCGTTTACGGTCGCCCTCGGTGTAGTCAAAGACCCCTGACTTCGTCTTCATCAACTGAGGAAAGAACTTGAGACCTCTGGCTGACAAGACGGCCTGCGCACGCGCCGCAGCTTCGAGTTGGCCCGGCACCATTACGGAGTTGCACACGAGAGTTGCGTCAGCAGCCATTCGCTCTCGCAAGCGGCAAGCCTTGTCGGCAAACTCCTCCGCGCTAGCGAACTCCAGGTGAAGGCTTGCTGAAACGACGCCTAACCGACCATAGGTCGTCTCGGCAAAGCGATCGAGCACCGCGTTTGGCGCCGATAGGTTGGTGAGTACGGAGATCTTATGGGACGTAGTCGCGACCAGTCCCGGGATGATTCGTCCCATGAAGGCCTTGAAGGAGAACGGCTCGCCACCAGTCATCTTGATCTCCCAGCGATTGGGTAGACTCGAGAAGAACGCTAGGAACTTCGTCACCTCGTCATCGGACGGGTGGCCCTGGCGGGAGGCCTTGCTCTGAATGCAGTACGTGCAGTCGTAATTGCAATGCCCGCAAACCTGCCATTCAATCGTCGGGCGCCTCATTCGGCCCCCTTGAGGATTGGCAAACGCCGCCTCGACGAGAACTTCGGCTGGGCTCCCAAAGCTCGCCCCGTGACAGCGAGCAGCTCGACCTCCCCGTACTTCTGAGCAAAGGCCCTTGAGAGCTTAACGTTCTGGTTGAACTTACCGCATTGCCGACAACTTTCGAGATAGTCGCCACGGTGAAACCGTTCACGCCATGCGGACCAGGCCTCTCCGCGCCATAGCTGACGAAAGTTAGAGGAGGGTGAGAGGCGCCCAACTTCTACTTCTGTATTGCAACAATAGAGCACAGTGCGATCCACCAGCACTCGTGCGTAGGCGTACCCCATAAAGCAACCTACCTCAGAGATCGGCGCCGTTGCTTCGCCTCCCGCGAGCAGCTGCTGTCCAAACACCGCGAGATTGGTCTCGACCCCAAGCTCTTTGGCTCGGCTAGTAGCCGCGGCAATATTCTCACCAAGCAATTGCTCCCGCTGACGCTCATCGACTCGGCAACGTTCAGTGCCAGCCCGCAGGGAGGCGAGCTTGAAGTTCACCTGGGATGCGCGGTAGTTGGCCGCAAACTCAATCATCGCCACGAGCTCATGCGCGTTGGTGTTGGCAATGACATGGACGTGCTTGAAGCGCCGCGCGCGCGCTTTGAACCGGTCCAACATCGCCAGGAGCTTCTGCCACTCAACCGCGCGAAAGTTCGGGTGGAAGGCGAGGTAGCTCTGCTCCGAGGCGCCGTGAATACCGATCAACAACTGGTCGACCCCGCTATCCACGATACGATCGGCGTCGGTCGCCACCAGGTTGCTGATGATCGTTAGAGAAAGTCCACGGTCTTTGACTGCCTCGATCATCTCGTAGACGTCGGGGTGGGTGAAGGGCTCGCCCATACCGCTAAGGACGATGTTCTTGGTGCCTCCGAGTGCCTGCAGCTCAGCCAGCAGGGAGACGACGTCCTCGACGCGGGCGCGGTTGCGCTTCCACTGGGAGGTCTGCGCAACATCGAGCAGCGGCGAGTGATCCCAACAGGTGATGCAGTTGGTATTGCAGCCGTTGGTGATGTCGATGTGAACCGTCTCTGGTCCTTGCGCAGGCTGCCTCTCGAGCATGGCCTTGAGCACGTGTTTGCTCATTGCTGACTCCCTGGCTCTTCTTGAGCGTCTTCTTCCCCGGACCCCACGGAGCTCGCCAGTTGGTCAATCGCTACAGGGTCGCGCGAGCAAGCGAGCATCCGCTCGATTCCCCGATAGAGGTCGAGCTTTTCCTGCTGCAACTCCGAAGTAACTCGCTCAATGAGCAAGATGGTCGCCTCGATCTCGAGCTCGCCACCTTGCAGAGCGGCGCGCAGGAAGGCGCCTGCGGCTCGCCAATCATTGAAGGGAGTCAAACACTGAAGCAGCCGTAGGCTTGCATCGCCTCGCGCTGGAGGGGTAGCCAGCTCGAACCGTTTGAGGAAGAGCGCGGCGGTTCGCAGTGCGGCTTCCTGTTCGATACCCAAGGACAGGACGCCCCTCGACCAAGCGAGCGCGGCCGCAGCCGTCTGCTTCGACAATGATTGCGGTAGACCGGAGACCACCGGATTCAGTAGCTGGCAGGCCCGAACGAACAGTGCTTCGGCTGTGTCGTGCTCCAAGGCAAGCGCTAGGACCTCATCACCATACGCTTCCTCCGCGGCTTCCACCTCCCCCGCCCCAATCACCAACTTGAGCAGTTGCGCGGCGGCCCGCCGCGCGCCGAGCATCGCCCCAAGCTGCCGCCAACCCGCTCGCGCTTGGACTTGAGCCTCAGGCTGGTAAAACTGAGCAACCGCTCGTTCGAGCTCGGACGCGACCACAGGTCGCGGAACGATGACCGCGCTTCCAACCGCCACAGCAGCAAGCGCTCTCTCATCCTGCTCGTCGGCAACCTTGCGTTGCGGGATGAAGACGGCGGGTACTCCCGACTGTCTCAGCTCCACGAACGAGTTGTAGCCGGCGCCGGAGATAGCCACGTCGGCCGCCCGCAAGAGCCGTGCGTACCCCGGAGTCTGAAGCCAGCGAAGCCGCGCTCCAAATTCAGGCACTCCACGATGAAGTGGGCCTGCCCCCAGGACTAAATAGCTATCTTGCTCAGCTGATCCGAGTACCGCCTCCCGGGTTACCGCTAAATCTTTCGCCGCGCCTGGGTCACCTCCGCCACCGGCCGAGGCGAAAACCACTCGAGCCGCTAGCGGCAAATCGAGCTGTTTGCGTGCTTGCTCGCGCGAAAGCAGCTCAACCTCCTCTCGAATGGCGACCGGACCGACGCAGCTAACTCTCGACCTAGCTTGCACAGGGACGGGTAGGCGAAGGGTGTCCTCGGGGACAATCAGCGCATCATAGAGGCCGAGTGTCGCCTGAAACTCAGGTAGGTCCGCCAACTCCGGCTTCACCGGCCGATAGATGAAGGCACGTTTGCGACATAGATCGAGGCACGCCGGCAGCTCGCCAAAGCTGCCACGTGGAAAGGTGTCCACCACGAACAGGTCTGGCCGTAACAGCCCTACCGAGTGCCATATCCACTGTTTGACAAGGCCAATGAAGGCGAGCTTGTCGAGCCCGGCCGCTGCGGCCATCGACTTCGACGGCACTTTGAAGGATGGGAAGCCCTCAGAATAAAGCAGGGTGTCTGCCTCACTCGAGCTGAGGAAGATAGGTTCGAGTTTGACCCCGGCGTGGGCCGCGTAGCGGCGCATCCAGCGCGCAATAGCGCAAAGTCTTGTGGCGTGACCGACGCCACCACCATTGATGGCGTAGAAGACAACGCGAACGCTTCGCGCCATTCAGGAAGGGTCCAAGAAGCCGGCGCGCTCATTGCTCGCGTCCGGGTAAGGGTCTGCTACGTGAACCGCGCGCTCGGCGTCATCATGATAGTCATCCCGCGCATACTGGTAATTGGGATATTGCTGATGATGGCTTGCCACTTGGGGAATGAAGTCTCCGTCGATTCGGCCGTCCGTCATCAGGTCCCACCAGAGAAAGTCCTGCACAAGGCTGCCGCGATCATAGCGGTCGAATACGTAGACCGTGTCAGAGGTATGCTGGTAGCGGTGCCATCGTTTCTGATAGCGCTCGCGTATAGGTCTAAACCGCTGTTGGTACTTTTCCGTTGGGATAGCTAGATAAGCGTTCTTCGCTCGCGAGTACTTCTCTGCCTCTCGCTGGGCCCTGGCCTTCCCCTCGTTGATCTCCCTTTGCAGCGAGACCAGCTCCGATTGGCGCAAGCCATCAAGGTAATCTAGCTTTGCTCCGAGGCCGAAAACTCGCTTCGCCAGAATATCCAGCTCTGGTATCTGGGCTAGACGAGGGCCGATTGCCGACGAACCGCTGTCGACGATGTGTCTGCCCAAGTGTGCCCGGAGATTCGAGAGTGTGCGCTCGGCCAGCGTCTCCTGCGCGTGCCGCAACGTCGCGTGGTTGCGATCCTGCTCGGCGCCCTTGCGCAATAGCTGGTCTATCTCCTTGGCACGTTGCGCCAAGCTCTCGAGGGATTCCACCGACCGTTGATACTCGTCGCGGAACTCGCTGAAGGTCTTCCCTGGGAAGTTCACCAGGATCGCGTCGGCGGCCTCCCAATCGGTGTAATAAGAGAGCCGCCAAAAGGGTACGTCATAGGCCGGGGTTCCGTAGCCGACGGCGAGGAGATGCGGCAGACGAGGGTGGTCAGCGGCAGCAACCAACGGCTCGATGCTACGTCGTGCACCGTCAAGCTCTGCCAATTCGAGAATGAGCTTTCCGCCGCGTGGATCTCGCAGGTGCTCTCGATGAATGAAGTTCGGGTCTTCCTCGATCGCTTGGATCTTTCTTGCGAGGTCGGCGGCTTCGGCAGACATGCGCTCAATCGGCTGACCGGCCACGAGAGGTGTGTAGCCGGTGAGACCGGCCGCGTGCGCCAAGTGCTCACGGGTCAACGTGGGAAGAAGTATTGAGACCAACTCAAAGAGCGCATGGTTGGCTTGAGCGTTGACCTCGTAGCGGCGTTGGTCGTGCTTGACCAGCAGCTCACTCGTGTAGCGGTCCGCTTGGTCGAGTTCGGCATACTGGGTTCGAGCGGCACTCGCCCATTCGTGGCCGTAGATGAAACTCATGGTCGAATCAGCCGCCCCTTCATTCCAATCACACGCAGAAAGTGTTCGGCCGCATGTTCCAGGGATGCCGCGCTCTCGACCTCCGCTTCGTCGATGAGCAGGATGAAGAACTCACCATTCCTCATGCGAGCCTCGAGCTCACTGATAACGATAGGAGTAAGCTCCTCCCGATCTCCAGCCTCCGACGTTAGGTACTCGTAGCCCACTCCCCGCTGAGGATCGAAGCCATCGAGGTGAATAACCTTGCCCGCTACGTGGAGCGGGTGGTGTTCGACGACGGCGAGCCCCGCCGCGAGAAAACAGCGTTTGAGGACTTCGGTTCCAGCTTGCTCCGTCAGCACAGCGGCAGCCTAGCGGCCGATTGCTCGATGAAGCAACGGCGGACCGAGCGCCGCGAGGATCACTTCCCGAGCGGAGCTTTTGCCGATGCCGAGGTTGACGCTGAAGCGTTTGCGGTTACCGAGGCAGAGCGCGCCCACTCGAGCGACTCCAACTCGACGAAGCCATCAGGCCAGGGCGGCTCTTCCACCGTCGCAGCGGGTCGCGGCACGTAAAATTTTGGCTCCTCTACTGGGGTAAGCAGCACCACCAGCGCTGCGATGCCAGCTGCCGTGGCCAGGACTGCGAGAGAGATGGCCCGCAGTCGGAACGCAGGCACCTGAAATTCGGGGGTCCGCCGCAGTCTCACGGGACAGCTCGCTTGAGGGTCGACTGCAGGCGAGTAGGCGCGGTGTCGCGAGGCAGCAACTGAGCGAGCTGCCACTTCTGAAATAGCAGCTCTCGCTCTGCGGTCAGCAGCTCGTCGCGCATTTTTCCGGCGAGTAAAGCTGGCGTAACCACGCCAAGCACGCTGACCATCAACAGCGCCACTAGGGCATAACCTTCTTTGAAGCTGGTCATGCGCGGCAAGAGAGAGATTGCGTCTGTCGTCACGGCCATCGACGGCGCGAGTACTCCCGAGAGTTCGAGCACCAGTGGTCCTACGATCGTCAGGCACCCAAGCACCAAAGCCAGCGCTCGGTACTTTCGCGGTGCTTGCGCGACGAACAGCATGGTGGTCGTTGCCACGAAACCTGGGACAAATACCAAGGGACCAAAGACGAAGGAGAGCAGCACCGCATGAAACAGAACAGCGACGAAGATCGCCAGGCGAAAGCCGGGTGCGTAGCGCTGCGTCTTCAGCAGCATCAAACTTGCGGCCAAGATTCCAACCATCAGCGCCGCAACTCCGACCACCAACTCGATACGTCGTACGCCCATCACAAATAGAAAACCAAAGAGCGGAAACCACGCAACGACCCTCGCCACGCTACCGCGCAGAATTGTCTTTAGATGACCCGCGAAGAGGTCCGCTTCTTCAGCTCGCACTTCCTTAGGCAGCACACTCGGAGGCGTGGCGAACAGACCAAGAATCACTCGTCTCGCGGATAGGTTGTCGGGTGCGAGCGCCAGCGCTTGCCCGGCCTCATGCATGGCGAGCGAACGAAACTTCTCATTCTCGCTCGTGTTTTGCGATAGCGCACTATCGGCATATCCGCGCGCAGCCTCGGCTCGTTCCTCGGCTAGCTTCGTACGTAACGCCATATCGCGGTCCCCATCGAGAAAGCTCTCCACCGCACGTGCAAGATCGCGAGCAGTAGTGTTGCGGTCAACTGGGCGAAACCGGGTTGCGCGGTCGACGAGCGCACAGAGTTCAGGTGGAGCGTCGGCGATCGACGGAGTCACGCGCGAAGGGGACAACGTCTCCTGCAAGATGGCCCCAGTCGATGGTCCGGTGAAGAGCGGCCGCCCAGCGAGGAGTTCGAATAGGATGCAACCGAGCGCAAATACGTCGCTGCGCTCGTCGACGTCGTTGTCGACGTTTACGATCTGCTCCGGGGACATGTAGCCGGGAGTGCCCACCATTTCTCCTGGCTGCGTAGCACGTGGCTCCTCGTCTGGCGTCACCTCGTCCTGATCCAGGCGCATGAGTTTGGCGACCCCCCAATCTAGTACGTAGACCTCGCCGTACAGCCCCAACATGATGTTGTCTGGCTTTAGGTCGCGATGCACCACTCCGCGAGAGTGCGCATAGTCGAGGGCCTCGCACACAGTAACGAAGGCTCGCAGCAGCTTATTGCGGCTGACCGTAACGAGAGCTTTGCCGCTCACCGCTGGGGCTTGTTGTTGCGCCAGGATCTCGAAAAGAGTGCGACCGTGGATTCTCTTCATGGTGAAGAACGGCAGCCCACGAGGATCATTGCCTATCTCATAGACAGGTACGATGCTCGGATGCTCGAGCAGAGCCTGCACGCGAGCCTCACGCAAGAAACGTTCAGTGGCTTCGCGCTGCATTTGCGGCGGAGGCTCAATCATCAACTTGAGTGCGACCTCACGCCCGATTCGTTCATCGCGGGCTCGCGCGACCTCGCCCATGCCCCCGCGCCCCAAGACAGAAAGCGTCCGATAGCGATCAACGTGCGTGTCTTCGTCGACGAACAGGTGAGCAAGCGACTCGGCTACCCGAGTGGACTCGCCCACTTCACCTTCAGAGCCCCGCAATGCCTGGGCCTCCTCACTTCGTGGTTGACGAAGTCGAACAGTAGCTCGCTCGACGTCGATGGCATCGCTGGGCATGACGGCAGGCTGACCTCGATTGCCGCGGAGCTCAAGCGCGTTGATCCCACGGAAGGCCGAGGTTCTACTCGCTTTGCCGTGGGCTCGCTGGTAGGGTCCGCGCGCTCTTGACTTTTCAAGGGCTCTGACGTGCGGCTAACGCACGAGAGGACTTGGATGCTTGATCTCTCTCTTGTCGAGAAGCTCGGACAGAGCCTATTCGACGCACTATCACAAAAAGGGTTTGAAACCCTAACGCCCGTTCAACAGGCGATTCTCGCGAGTGAACACGCTGGACGGGATCTGCGTATCAGCTCGAAGACGGGCTCCGGTAAGACGGTGGCCATGGGGCTGCTCGTGCGCGACTTGCTCGAGGGCTGCGAGGCTGGCCCCCGCGTACTCGTGATTACGCCCACGCGCGAGCTCGCAAAGCAGGTTGAAGAGGAGCTGGCTTGGCTGTTCGCCCCAATGAAGGCCGGTGTGGCTTCGGTTACTGGTGGCTCGGGCGGCATGGGTTACCGGCAAGAGCGCCGCGCGCTGTCGCTCAAGCCTGCGATCGTGGTGGGAACGCCTGGTCGTATCCTGGATCACTTGGATCGCGGCGTTTTGATCGGGGAAAATCTCGCGGCGGTCATGCTGGATGAAGCGGATCGCATGCTCGATCTCGGGTTTCGCGATGACATCGAAGCCATCCTCAAGAAGGCCCCCACGACGCGCCGAACCCACTTGGTGTCGGCGACATTTCCTCCGGAAGTCCGTGCCCTCGCCGACTCGATTCAAACCAACCCCGTTCGTATCGAGGGAACTCCACTCGGCAGCGCCAATGAAGACATTGACCACTTGGTCCACCTGATCGTCCCCGAGCAGCGGCTATCGGCCATCATCAACCTGTTGCTGACCACGCCCTCGGATCCGGTGCTGATCTTCGCCAAGACCCGCACCGACGTCTCTCAACTTACTGCGGATTTGCGCGATGCGGGCTTCATGATTGGCAAGCTCTCCGGGGAGATGGACCAGACGGATCGCAACCGAGCTCTGGCCGCCTTCCGCCGTGGGCAGCTGGACGCGATGGTCGCCACCGACGTTGCCGCACGCGGCATTGACGTGCAGGGCATTGCTCGAGTCATCCACACCGAGCCGCCGATGGACCCCGATGCCTATATTCATCGCTCCGGGCGCACTGGCCGCGCTGGGAACAAGGGTCTCAGTTCGATGCTCGTCTCCCAAGGCAACCTGATGAAGGCAGAGCGCCTACTGGCACGAGCGAGGGTCAACTTTCGCTTCGAACCGATCCCCACCGCTGCGGACATTCGCACGCGACGAGACGAACGCTTCCTCGCGCTCTTGACGGCGGATACTCCGGTCGACCCGCAAGCAGGGGAGATCAGCTCGCCCGCGCAGAAGGCGCATCTGCGAACGCTGGCCGAACGCATCCTGAAGCTCGACAATGCGCTGCAAGCGGTAACCAATCTGCTCGAGAAGGCACGCGCGAGCGGTCCGACCGAGCCCAAGGAGATCACTGCGATCACGCCGCCAGAAAAGCGAGCTGGTCGTGGACCCGAGGGCCGTGAGCGACGTCCTCGCGAAGACCGAGCCCCTCGTGACAATAATCAATCCTTCGATCTGTTCCGGATTGCATGGGGGCAAGAGCACGGTGCGGACGCTCGTCGCTTGGTGGCGATGGTTTGCCGCCGCGGCAATATCGAGAGTCGCTCGATCGGCGCCATCCGTGTTCAACGCACCTTTTCCACGGTTGAAATCGAGACGTCAGCCGCGCCTGCCTTCGAGGAGCGAGCAGCGATGCCCGACCCCCGCGATCCGCGTGTGACCATTCGTCGCTTCACGGCGAAACGCCCTGAAGAAGACCGGCCCAAGAGCGACGGAACTACCGCGGAAGCACCTCGCTTGGACGCCCCAGCGCCCGGACGCGACGTCGAACGCGATGGTCCCCCGCGCGGGGAGGGCTTTCGGCCAAACCCCAAGCCCGGCTTCCCGCGGCGAGAGTTTCCAGGTCGACCGCCGTTCAGGGCCGAGGGACAAGGTCGACCGGACTTCGCGAGGGGCAGCGATCAACCTCGCTCGTTCCGCTCCGATGCACCGCCGCGGCAAGAAGGCGGCGGCAGACCGTTCCGCTCGGATGCGCCGCCGCGTCGCGAAGACGGCGGCAGGCCGTTCCGTTCGGATGCGCCGCCGCGGCAAGAAGGCGGCAGCAGGCCGTTCCGCTCAGACGCACCCCCGAACCGCGATTCTTTTGGTGGTGGCTCCAAGTTCGGTGGTGGTCCCAAGCGCACCTTCGGGCCGAAGCCGTTTCGCGATGAGACCCGAGCAGGGCTGCGCCCCGAGCGGCCTGCTTCCCCGGAAGGCCGGGAAAAACCGGCCGAGTCGCGGGAAAAGCCGCGACCCAAGAAGGCAGCGGACGCACCGGCTCGCAAGTTCAAGGGCAAGCCGCGCTGAGTAGGCCGCACTGACTAGTGCCTCCACCTTCGGTGGAACGCCGCAAGCCTCCTCACGAAGCTTGCGGCGTTTGACGTTATCTGGCGTGCACAGGAGGCAGGGTTGGTTTCGCCGGGCGAAGCAAGTACGCCATGCCCACCCCGCCAACGAACCCGCCGACGTGAGCGAGCCAGGCTACATGGTTGTCCTTGTCGAGCAGCATCAGGAACTGCATACCTACCCAAACAAGTAGGTAGTAGATCGCGCGTAGCTTGAATGGGATGAAGAGAAAAACGACCCATACCTTGACGCGTGGAAACAGCACAAAATAGGCGCCCATCAACCCGGCAATCGCCCCTGACGCTCCAACCATGGGCTGCAATGAGCCAAGGTTACCGAGCCAGTGCGACAAGCCTGCAATCACTGCCGTAACCAGATAGAGCACCGTAAACTTCTTGCGCCCGAGCGCGTCCTCCACGTTGTCGCCAAAGATCCACAAGAAGTAGAGATTGCCCAACAAATGGGCGATTGACCCGTGGAAGAAGGCATACGTCAGCGCATTGTAGATGTGGCCTTGCTCGAAAGACTGCGACACGAAATACAGATTGAGCAGCGCCGCTTCATTGCCGCTGCCCATCATCACCAATTGACCAATAAAAATAAGCGTCAATAGGGCGACCAGCCCGTGCACCAGGACGGGTTTCCGCCTAACAGGGTTATACGCCTCGATCGGAATCGTGGTGACCAACTGCAGCAGGTACACAGCAACGATGCCCACGGTGCCGTGTTTTGCCCCGGGCCTGGCATTCGCCTCCTTGGCCACGCCCGTGATGGCCTGTAGCGCTGGGCCTTCGTTCCTGTCCAGCCACAAACCGTAGCAGTGACCACAGGTATCAATCTCAACCTGGCGATCCTCATGCTGAAGCAAGTGGCTCCACATCGGACCGTGGCCGGCAGGACAGCTGAGCCGGCTAATGTGGGGTGGACGCGCTACCGCTTCCGGTGGCCAGTTGGCGGGGTCCGCATTGGGCCCCAACGCAACGGCGGTTTCACCCCAATCAAAGAAGCTGCCGCCACAGCGATAACAGTGGTCGATATAGACATGCCCCACCGGCAGCGCGTTCATCGGGTAGGTGCAACGAGGGCAGTAACGACCGTAGGAGTATTGCTGGTAGTTGGACACCGCGGCGGGAGACTATCAGCGGTTGACGAGAAGCGTCGCTGCTTCGTACGAGGTGTCCGCGGTGGCTTCAGACCCAATTCATCAGGGCGCTGGCAAGCGACAGAATCCGCTCTCGAGGAGATCTTCTCCGTTCACATGAGACCTCGAGTACACGAGCACGCTCGGCCCCCTCCAGCAGGTAGTCGTCACTCGTGACCAAGCGGTCGACGAGCCCGAGCGACAGAGCCTTGGTGCCATACCAGTACTCGCCGGTCGCGACCGCCTCGATATCGAGCGAGGGCCTCATCTCCTTGACGAAGTCCTTGAACAGCGTGTGCGTTTCCTCGAGCTGGTCCTTCAGCTTGGCCTTGCCTTCGGCGGTGTTGGGTCCGAGTAGGCTCGTGGTCCGCTTGTACTTCCCGGCCGTCACGTCCTCATAGTCGATGCCCAACTTCTCGAGCGCGCGATGGAGATTGGGCACCGGCGCTACGACTCCAATCGAACCGATGATCGCAAACGGAGCCGCGACGACGTGGTTTGCAACGCAGGCCATCATATAGCCGCCACTCGCTGCCACACGGTCGACGGCGATCGTTAGTCGAACCCCACGAGTCCGCAGCCGTCCGAGCTGCGAAGCGGCGAGCCCGTAACTGTGAACCGCTCCTCCGGGGCTCTCCAATCGCAGCACCACCTCGTCATCAGGCTTAGCGATGCCAGCGATCGCCGTTACTTCCTCGCGCAAGTCCTCGACCGCCGAGGCCAACACGTCCCCTTTGAAGTCGAGAACGAAGAGTCTTTTGTGCGGCGCGATTCCTTTTTTGCGCTCGGCCTCGGCCAGCTTCCGCGCTGCCTTCTGCTCGGCCACGGGCAAGAGGCCGATGCGGACCCCTTCTCGCATGTCCCGCCAGCGAGCACTGACGTCGCGAATGCGAATGGTTGGGTCCTCATGGGAAGGCCTGCGCATTCGACCGGCAATCAACATCATGCAGCCGGCAAACGTGATGAAGACCACCAGCGCCTTGGCGGCAAAGTCGAGAATGCTAAATAGCGTTTCCACGAAGGCTCCATACTCCGGCTAAGCTGCGGCCATGGAGCGACCTTTTCGTGTCTTGGGAATTCAGCAGATTGCGGTTGGGGGCAATTCCAAGGCGAGCCTACGCCGGCTCTGGGTGGACCTGCTTGGGCTGGTTCCGGAAGGCAGCTTTCAGAGCGAAAAGGAGAACGTGGACGAGGACATCCTGTCGGTGGGCGAGGGAGACGCTCGGGTCGAGATTGACCTGATGCAGCCGCTGGATCCCGACAAGAAACCCAAGGTCAACGAGCCAGCGCTCAACCACATAGGCTTGTGGATCGACGATCTCCCCAAGGCTGTGGCTTGGCTAGCAGAGCAAGGCGTCCGCTTTACCCCCGGCGGCATCCGACGTGGCGCCTCGGGTCATGACGTCTGCTTTATCCACCCCAAAGGCAATGAAGAAACTCCGCAGGGAGGAGAAGGGGTCTTGATTGAGTTGGTCCAAGCCCCTCCTCGACCTTGAGGGTCTGCGCCTCAATCGGTGCAGGGGATGTTGCTGTAGCGTTCGTCCTCTTCTTGCGCGACCTCAACTTGGCAGCTGCTGACGAAGGGGCTTGCTTGGCCAGCAGCAATTACCGTCCGCTCTGCGAGTTCACGCAGGGTAGAGGGCTGGGACGTCTGGCTGGCATTTGTTTGATCCATAGGTTCAGGTGAGCAAGGGCTGTGCCCGCGACCGAATTTGACGCACTGTGCGGGCGATTTCCGCTTATCGAAGTGCCGCAACGATCCGTAAGCGCGCGACCATTGTCAGTGGCAGTCAATGAATCTCAACCACTTGCCGCGGACCGAACCAGACACTCTAGAGGCGGTGGTGGATGGCTCAGCGCGTTGAGCTTGCACAAACCTGGCTTCATTGCCGCCGTGCATCACGACTGAGCAGCTGACGAGCCGCGTTCGTGATTTCGCATGCGTAAACTCGTTTGCAGCTCGAGTATGCGAAGCCGCCGCCAAGGCCGGATTAGTCGATCGACTTGGCACGAGTCGTTCCGCCGAAGGCGGATGCAGCAAACAAAATGACTCGAGCCTTACTTGGCACGAGTGGTTCCGCCGAAGGCGGATGCAGCAACAAGAATGACTTGTGCCCTCTTCAACAAGAACGGCCGAAGGCCCCTTGCTCCTTCAAAGTGGCGCAAGTCATTTACAGGCTGGAGCAGGCGGAGGAGAGTGAGGCTCCCATGAGCACAGAGAAGCCGAAACCGACCTGTCCTTGTGGGCACGACCGAACTCACCATATGGTCTCACCCAACGCGAACTACACGTTCACTGGCTGGTGTCTCAACGTGATCGGGATCACCGCCACACCAACCGAGATTCGCTTTGTCTGCCGCCGCTGCGACACGACGATTGAACGAATCACCGATCCAAAGGAAATGGAAGGGATCCGCATCTATGGCTGAGCCGCTGGGGGAGTTGAACTTCGACGGCCTCGTAGGGCCCACCCACAACTTTGCCGGCCTCAGCCCTGGGAACCTTGCCAGCACGCACAACCGCGAGGCCCCGTCGAATCCGCGAGCGGCTGCGCTGCAAGGACTCGACAAGATGGCCCACGTGCGAAGCCTCGGGGTTGCTCAAGCGGTGCTGCCTCCCCAGCTTCGCCCGCACCTACCAACGCTGAGAAGGCTTGGTTTCCGCGGCAGTGATGAGCAAATGCTAGCGGCCGCCGCAACCGCGGAGCGCACCCTGCTGCGTCGGGTCTCGAGCGCGTCTTCGATGTGGGTCGCCAACGCGGCGACGGTTGCGCCGAGTTCAGACACCCGGGATGGACGCTTGCACCTCGTCACCGCCAACCTCAACAGCATGCTGCATCGCAGCCTCGAGGCGGACTTTACGACACGGCTGCTCAAGCGTCTTTTTGCAGACGAGCATCGCTTTGCCGTCCACGACGCCCTACCGGGCTCGGAAGCGCTCAGCGACGAGGGCGCGGCCAATCACACACGACTCTGCGGCGCGAGCGGCGGAGTGCACCTCTTCGGCTGGGGCCGCAGCGCGAACCAATCGCCGTCGCGCCTACCCGCAAGGCAAAGCTTGGAAGCCTCGCGCGCTGTCGCTCGGCTGCTCGACCTCCCTGATGAACGAGTGGTGTTTGCGCAACAGGATCCAGTCGGAATCGACGGTGGAGCATTTCATTCCGACGTACTGCTGGTCGGTAACCGCAACTTCCTGATGCTTCATGAACGCGCTCTGCTCGAGCACGAGGCTGTTCTACAACAATTGGAAGATCGGCTGGGAGAGCCGCTCCAAGTGGTTCTGGCGAAGGAAACGGAGCTGCCTCTGAGCGTCGCTGTCTCTTGCTACCCATTCAACTCGCAGGTGCTCAGCGTGCCTTCACTGAATGGAGAAACCATGGTGATCGTGGCACCGAAGGACGCGGAGGAGAACGCGCTCACGTTGCAGTTCTTGCAGCGAGTCACCCGCGAGGTCGACGCTGTAAGCCGCATCGACTTCCTCGAGCTGCGACAGTCGATGCGCAACGGCGGGGGGCCTGCCTGTCTTCGCTTACGGGTGCCAACGACGGCGACGGAACGCGGCGCGCTCCAAGGACGAGTGCTGTTAGACGAAACCCTCGACCGAGAGCTTCGCGCGTGGGTTAACCGACACTATCGGGACCAACTCGAGCCTCGTGATCTGGCGGATCCGTTGCTAATTCGCGAAGTTCTGGTCGCCTTGGACGAGCTCACCGCGCTTCTGCGACTCGGGTCGGTCTATGAGTTCCAGACCTCAGGAGAATGTGGCAGGATGGCCCCGTGAAGCGCACGAAGAGTTTCGTTCTGACCCTTTGCCTTGCTCTTTCCGCCTGTGGGGGCTCGATTCAATACGACTACGCGAAAGAGTACGATCCTCGGAAGAACGAGTACGTGATCGGCGCAGCCGACGGGCTGAACATCAACGTTTGGCAGAACGCTGACCTATCCACCACCGCTGTTGTACGTCCGGACGGAACCATCACCCTCCCATTGGTTGGAGACATTCAGGTCGCCGGCAAAACGCCGAGCCAGGTGCGCGACGATATCAAGGTCCAGATCTCGCAGTTCGTCAAAGCGGAGGCTGCAATCGTGACCGTGGCGGTAACTGCCATTGAGAGCTATCGCTTTACCGTGACCGGCGCTGTTGCCAACCCGGGCTCATTCTCTGCTTCGTATTACGTGTCTATCGCTGAGGCGATCGCGATGGCGGGCGGACCAACGCGGTTCGCCGACACCAGCCAAATCGAGATTATCCGCACCAGCCAGAACGGGAAGCAGCGGCGCATTCCCATCGACTACGACGACATCAGCACTCGCCGTAGGCCCGAGGCCAACCTGATCTTGGTGGCAGGCGATACCGTCTTCATCCCGTAAGGTACGCGGCGGTCATTGTGGAAGGAACGCGGCGGTCCCCACGACCGCCGCACCGCTTTCCACCACGTCATTCAACCGACGGTCATTCAGCCTGCGTAACCCTGTTCCCCGTGTTGCGACACGTCGAGCCCTTCTCGTTCGTCCGCCGGCGCCACTCGCAGATCGAGGAAGCTTCGGATCAGACGCAATAGCCCCCAGGTACCAACCACAGCGACGACGATCGCAACCAGCGACGCGAGCGCCTGAATGAGCAACAGCCTGGCGTTTCCGAACAGCAGGCCGTTCGCCCCGACGGTTACGCCGTCGAGCGAGCGCTCCTCGGCGAAAACACCAGTAAGGAGCGCACCAACGACTCCGCCTACACCGTGGACGCCGAAGGCATCGAGCGAGTCGTCGTAGCCGAGGCGGTACTTCATCAACACGGCCAGAAAGCAAGCTGCGCCGCCAAGCGCCCCCATGACAAACGCCGCCCAAGGAGCGACAAAGCCGGCAGCTGGAGTGATGACGACGAGCCCCGCCACGAGTCCCGACGCAACGCCCAGCGCCGTGCCCTTACCGCCATGCTTCCACTCGAGCACCACCCAGCCCAACGCTCCACCGGCCGCACCTAGATGGGTATTGATGAAGGCCAACGAAGCGAGCTGACCCGCCCCCAACGCGCTGCCCGCATTGAAGCCGAACCAGCCAAACCACAGCACCCCTGCACCGGTCATGGTCATCGTCAGATTGTGTGGTAGCGGCCGCTCCGCTGGGTACTTCAGACGTGGCCCTATCACGATCGCGCAGACCAGCGCTGAAACTCCGGCGGTAATATGGATGACGGTGCCACCCGCAAAATCGAGCGCCCCGAGTTTGAACAGCCATCCGCCTTCATTCCAAACCCAATGGGCCATTGGGCAATAGACAATCAAGCTCCAGACCACCGCGAATACCAGATAGGCCGAGAAGCGCATGCGCTCTGCGAACGCCCCCGAGATCAACGCTGGCGTAATCACTGCGAACATCATCTGAAATGAAACGAAGGCCAGGCTCGGGACCGTGCCCCGCTGCTCGCCGATCAGGCCGCGCAAAAGAAAGTGGGAAGTGTCACCAATCCAACCATTCACGGTTGGTCCAAACGCGAGCGAGTAGCCAAAGAAGAGCCATAACGCGCTGATGATCGGGATGGCAGAGACCGAATGCATGATCGTGGAAAGCACGTTCTTGCGTCGTACGAGCCCGCCATAGAACAAAGCCAGAGCCGGGGTCATCAGCAGCACGAGTGCGCTGGAAGCAAGCAACCACGCAGTATCGCCAGTGTCGGGTTTCATCGTCCGGCAGCAGACCCGCTCCATTGTTTCCGCAAGGTTTCGGCTGTGTTTCGCGGACGTTGCGGCTAGCCTCGAGGGCGTGAAAAGTCACGGAGCGAAGGCGTCCACTCGCCGCTCGAGCGAGCTGCTCGTGAACGTCACCGGTGGAGCCGTCCCCGTCCTCCTGAGCCCGGCTGAGCGCTTGCTCTTGATCCTGGCGCACGGAGCAGGCGGCACCAGCGAAGACCCACTGCTCGACGGCCTCGCGCGAAGGCTTCCAACACTTGGCATCGCTGTCGCACGGGTCAGCTTCCTCTATCGAACCCAAGGCAAGAGGCTCCCCGATAAACAGTCCGTACTCGACCAAACGTTCCACGAGCTGGCGTTAGCGTTGATGCAAAAGTTCCCCGCAGCGCCGGTCATACTCGGAGGCAAATCGATGGGCGGCCGAGTTGCCGCACGCGTCGCACAGTCGACCGGCATCGGCGCCGGCGTGTGTTTGCTCTCCTACCCGCTGCGGCCCAAAGCGCGCGTGACCGAGGCCAACTTGCAGGGTAGGCAACAAACGCTCGAACGACTCTCGTTGCCCTGCTTCGTAGCCCAGGGAACGCGAGATCCGTTCGGAGGTCCTAGCGAGGTGGGTGCTCACCTGCAAAAGGGCACCGTCTTTCCCGTCGAGCTAGGCGACCATGATCTGCGAGCCCCTCGCCGGAGCGCGACAAGCGACGAACAACGGCTCGATGCGCTGAGTCTTGCCATCGATCAATGGACGGCCAGCCTCACGGGTGTGCGCTGATTCGACCGAGCTGCTCGTAGCGAGCCTCAATCGACAGAGCTTCGACATTTCCACCAAAGGTGGATGAGTGAACAGAATGACTCGGGCCCTCTTCAAAAAGAACGGCCGAAGGCCCGTTTGTCCTTCGACTTGGCACGAGTCATTTTTCGAGGGCCGCTAACCCTTGGCGAGCGTACGATTTCGCCTTCAAAGGGAGTTCTCCTTGCCCATGCTTACCTTTTCACGCCGCTTGCCCGCTCGCGGGCGTTTTTCGATGAAGACGAGTCTGCTCCTCAGCCTTTTGACCACGCCGCTGCTCTGGAGTTGTTCGGATTCCGATACCAAGCCGCCCCCCACGCCGCCAAAGTGGGAGTGCCAGCTCGAGTCCGGGAGCGATCCTGATTCGGCAGGCCAATTGGGCTGCCAGGCCGACTACGACATCCTCTCGAGCCAGCCCGCCGACGCGAGCATCCCGGGGGCTACCTCGGTCAAGACGATCGTCGACCGGGCGGATGAAGAGGCGCTCTACTTCCAAAACTCAAAGCGCTACTGCATCCATTGGGACTTTGCTTTTACCCACTTGAGCGGTGACGGGCGGCCGGTCGTGCCGGAGCTCTCGCAGTTCAACTCGACAGAGTATTACAGCCCCGACCGCCGCTTCATCCTTGGCGCGCTATCGTATTATGAGGGCCCTCAAAAATGGGTCTATGAGATATCGCCTTACGACAACGCTGACGCCGAGCTGATCGCCGCCGCGTTTCGTAAGATTCAATCGAACGTTTGGATCGGGGAGGAGCTCTCCTTCCACCCGACGAGCGGGGCGGTGGAAGAGGTCGCTAAGCAGCTGCCGGCGGACATTCCGATCACGAGCACCGACGCGCTGTACGAGGGCGTTGACTACCAACCGCTCAATCCGGGGCTGAGCACCGGTATTCTTCGCTTCCGCAAGGCGAGTGAGGTGGACGGCACCTTTACACCCTATCGCGAGATCGTCGTGCTCGACGCGGTGCCCAATGACATCTCGATTGTCTCCGGCTTGATTACTGCTCAATTCCAAACGCCACTGGCGCATATCAACGTGCTCTCGGTGAACCGCGGTACGCCCAACATGGCGCTTCGTAACGCGCTCGAGGATCCCGAGCTCAAGGCGCTCGAGGGTAAGTGGGTCGAGCTCAAGGTTGGCGCCTTCGATTGGTCGGTCAAAGAGATCAGCGAAGAAGAGGCAGACGCTTGGTGGGAGTCTCACAAGCCGGAGCCGCTCGAGGTGCAACCGATGGACCTAGCCGTGGTCGATCTGCGCGAGACCAGCGAGATGCTCGATCTCGACGCGCTCGATCTGCGTGACGCGATCTCGGAGGCCATTCCCGCCTTCGGCGCAAAAGCCACTAACTACGGCGCGCTCGCCAACGCACAGCTCGCTGGCGCCTTCGACAGCCTCCCGGGGGACAACGGGGACGGGCCGATTCAGCCCGGGTTCGGCGTGCCCATGTACTTCTACGATCAGTTTATGGCCGACAATGGTCTCTACGATCGACTCGACGAGATCATGGCCGACCCCAAATTCAGCGACCCTGTGTTTCGTGGGCAAGCGCTCGAAGACTTCAAAGATGAGCTGCGTTCCAAGCCGATGCGACCGGAGGTGGTGGCGCTGGTCGTCGCCCGCGCAGCCGAACTCTTCCCAGGCGAGAAGCTTCGCTTTCGCTCCAGCACCAACTCGGAGGACTTAGGCAAGTTCACCGGCGCTGGCCTTTACAACTCGGAGACGGGGGACCCGGCCATCTCTCCCAGCGGGGAGAAGGACTCAGTGGAGTGGGCCATGAAGAAGGTCTGGTCCCAGGTATGGAATCCGCGCGCCTATGAAGAGCGGGACTACTACTCAATGGACCATCTCAAGGTCGGTATGGCGCTCCTGGTGCACGCGAACTTCCCAGTTGAGGAATCGCAAGGCGTGGCCATCACCAACAACCCGTTTGACGCGAGCGGGCTCGAGCCGGCCTTCTACGTCAACGGCCAGATCGGCAACAACGACGTCGTCACGCCTGACCCCGGCGTCACCGCGGACGCTTACCTTCACTACTTCTATAGCCCTGGCCAACCGATCGTTTACCTCCAACACAGCAATCTGATCGACGAGGGCGAAACGGTACTGAGCGCTGATCAAGCGGTTGGACTTGGCGTCGCTTTGGACGCTATCCACCTCTACTTTCAGAGTGCCTACGCCAAAGCAGGCGAGTTCTACGCTCTGGAAGTGGATTGGAAGTTCGACGACAAGCTGAGCCCCGGGAGCCCTCGCCTATTCATCAAACAGGCGAGGCCCTACCCGGGCTGGAACACCGAACCGTCAGCCGCATGCGGGGCGCAATAGCGCCCAATCGAGCAACGACGAATCAAACTCCGAGCAGCCGCTTGACGTCTTCTTCAAACGTCGAGCGGATGTGCTCGATCACTGCACCGCGAAGGCGATCCTTGGTGGCCGAAAAGGCGGTGCGCGATAGTTGGCCGAGCTTGACCGCTGTTGCCAGGGCCGACGGCAGCACCTCGGCAGCCGCGACCACCTCATCAAGGTAGCCGGCGGCGCGCGCCTCAACTGGATTGTAGATGTGGCCGAGCAACGTCGCTCGCGTCAGCTCCGTCGGCACGAGCCGTGCGCGCGCGAGCTCCATGGCCAGGATGGGCACCGGCATGCCAATCGCTACCTCGTTGAGGCCGAGCTTGAAGGCGCCGTCCGCACCAACGCGATGATCCGCGGTGAGCGCCACGAGCGCTCCACCGGCTAGCGCATGGCCGGTGCACGCGACGACCAAAGGCAAGGGCGTAGCAAACAGCTTCAATAGAAGGTCGGCGCCCTGCTTGAGCAGCGCTTTGGCGGCGTCGGGACCGCTCATCATCACGCGCAGATCAAAGCCGGCGCAAAAGCGCTCCGGCCGACCGGCGAGGACGATCGCTGTTGCCTCTTTTTCTGCACGATCGATTGCCGCGTTGAGCGCTTCAATCATCGGCACCGACAGAGCGTTGGCTTTGCCGTCGTCCATCTGCAAGAGGGCAACGGATTGATCGAGGGAGTAGGTCAGGGGTGTTTCAGCCACGCTGGGGAGGCTACTCGCCGGGACTCGAGAAGCAAGCAGTGTTCGCGCACACCGCCGCCCGTGGACGCGCGCGACGAACCCGCTTAACCGAGCGCAGTGAGCCCCGAAAAGTCGCCGTCCGAAGAGCGCGCAGTCGTTGAATCCGCGACGAATGAAGGCCCCGAGAGCCTGGACCTGCCTGCCCTTCCGCCGCGGCGCACAGGGCTGTGGCTGGGCGTCACCGCGCTCGTGCTCGGGCTCGCGGGCTTTGGGGCGTACACCCTGGCGACGCAGCCCGACCCGCTGCGGGTCCTTGTCGCGATCGACATCGAGGGCCAAGCCTGGGACGGCTCCAAGCCTGCTGCGGCCGTGGCCGACAGCGTCGGCAAAGGGCTCGAGAAGATCGGCTTCGAGCCGGTGGATGGCGGCGACCCCAAAGTCGATAAGGTACTAACGAGCGAGAAGGATCTGATTCGCGCGGCGCGCAAACTCGAAGCCGGCTTCGTCGTCTCTGGCGCGCTCAACCCGGAGGTGATCGAACACCCGATCGCCGGTGGCCTGTTCGAGGTTCGAACCAAGACGACCCTGACCGTGCGTAACACCAAGGAAGCTCGCGGGGTCGAGGTGCCGCTCGAGGTTTGGAGCTACGGTCGCACCAAAGAGGCCGCGCTCGAGTCCTTGGCCGAAACCGTCTCGGCGCGCATCTTCGACGGCGCGGTACCCACCCTGCTCGATCATCCGGTGATCAAGGAGAAGCTCAAAGGCGACATCGCCACGCAAGCTCGACTGGCCTTGGCGGAGAAGTATGTGGCCGCCCGCGAACGGCAGCTCAAAGACGTAAAGCTGCAATACGAGAAGCTCGATCAGGAGCACGCAGCGTTCACCGCGACGCCCTTTCCGATTACCTATTACGGCAGCTTCAGCGAGGACGTTCGGCTGGGCGGCGCCACCGACGTTGGCCCAGTGTTTCGCTCAGCCGATGTATCGCCGTTCGTGCGCCCTGGCGACATTTCGCTGTCCTGGGCCTACCAATTAGAGACGCTCGCCGTGCGCGACAGAGAGCGCAAAGACAATGTACTATGGAGCGGCTACCACATTCTCGAGACGCCGGGCGCCGCGCCGGAGGGCTTTCCCATCGTCTTCTCCGAGGACCTACTTGGGTTCGCCAAGACCGTGACCGTGGTGGAAAAAGGCGGTGCCTCACGCAGGCTGCTCGTGCACCCGGAAACGCGTTATTACAACCCCAAGGTCAGCCCGGGCGGAGCGTATGCGGCCTTCCACGAAAAGCCGTGCCGCAACTGCTCGCGTGAGCTCGCCGTGATCGATCTGCAAAGCGGGCAAACGCTTTATCGCCGAGTGTCTGGCGATAAGGGGCCCGATGAACGACTTGGTGGTTACGCCTGGCTCAGTAAAGATGAGCTCGCCTTCGTTGGCGACCCCCACCCAGCGATCGTGAGCGCACCGCCGGCGAATGAGGAAAAGGTCGCAGAGGAGGAGCCGCCGGCGATTGCCTTGGGAGAGTTGCGGGTGGTCAAGGTATCGAGCACGCCGGCGCTGGAGCGACTGGTCTATTCGGCTGGGCGCAGCTGCTCCGAATTAGCGGCCTCTCCCGCGACGGGGCAAATCGCTATGACCTGTAGCGGCGATGGCGCGGGCTTTCTGATGCTGGTCGATGGGAAAACCGGGGAAGGTCGGGATAGCGGCTTTTCAGGTGAAGGCCTTGAGTACTCGCGAGACGGTCAGCGCTTGGTGCTCGAGGTGCAAGGAGATTTGGCGCTGGTTGAATTGAAGAGCCAGACCTTTACCGCATTGACCAGGACGCCCTTCGACGAACGTGCACCTCGGTTTTCACCCGACGGCAAACGCGTCTATTTCGAGTCGCGCGCCCTCGACCCGATTGTGCCCAATAGGCGAGTGAGCGTGATTGGCTCGTTGGAGGTCCCGTGAGCGCTGAGAACGAGTTGGATGATCTGGTCCCCGAGGCGTTGTTCTTTGGCGTATCCGCGGCGCGTATGCGCAGCCGCGCGCGCTGGTGTGCGGTGCTCCTGCTGCTCACCTGCGTGGTCCCGTTCGACGTCGTTGGGAGAACGCCCATCTTCCTTTGGACGATCGCCTCGGAGCTGCACCTCTCGGCGCTCCTCGGCGCGCTAGCGCTGCCGCTGGCCGGTGCTGTGATTGGGCTGGGTTCCTTCATCGCCAAACGTGGGGGCTCGCTCGGCTTCTTGGTGCTCGCGAGCCTGCTATCCGCCGTCCTGCTGCGAGCCTTTGGTTTGGAGCGAGCCGCCTGGGACGCGAGTACACTGCCGGATAGCCTCGCCGCCAAGCCCGCCTTTGCGCTGGTGAGCTTGGCGCTTGTGGCAGCCGCGGGAAACCTCTCCTTCCGAGCGGCGACCAAGAAGGTAGTGCCCTATGCCTTGGGCGCGGCTGCGCTCTCTGCGGCGATCTTTTACGCCTACCCTGAGCGCGGTGAAGCTCCGCTGATGACGGTGGTCCGCGGCCTGGCCAGTCTGCCGGACCTGCCCGACTTTCGCTTTCAGCTGGGCACTATCATCCTGGTCTTTATTGCATTGTGGCCGTTGCTGATCTGCCTGGCGAGCTTCTTCCTATTGAAGCTGCCCGCGGGCAAAGATGAACCAGCCATCTCGCTGCTCGCGACCTGGGGGCTCCCGCTACTGCTTGCCTTTCTCGGCGTGCGCGCCCTCGGCGTACCTGAGGCCGGTTTTGGGCTCTTGCTTCACACCGCGATGGTGCTCTCAGTAACGGCCGTCAGCGGCTTGCTTTCCTCTGCGTTGCTTGTCTGTTGTGAGACCTTCTTCGTCAAGGCCGGGGATGACGCACCAGCTTCTCGCAGGATGCCCACCGCGATCGAGGAAGAGGCTGACGTATTCGGTAAGCGGCAGTCTGCCGCGACTCCGCGAGCTGCCGTAGGGCTCGCGCCAACGCGAGCTGCAGCCTTTGCTGGCGGAGCGGTGCTCGTCATTGCCATCGCCGGGTTTGTGCTCTCTCGTCCGCCCCAAAAAGGCACAGACTGGGAGCTCAAGCCAGCCACCGCCACCTCGGACAAAGTGTTCGACGAGCTGCTCGTGAGCTGGATGATCGCGCGCCGCAATTGGGACTTCTCGACGCGCAACGACGCGGGCGGGGCGCAAGATCGCTTGCTGGTCAAAGAGCGCGGCAAGAAGCTCAGCCAAGCGGCCAAGGAGCTTGATAGTGCGTTAGGTGAGGCTGTGCGGGCGATGACCGAGGAGAGTGATGATCTCGATTTGGGCGGCCGCAAATGGGGACGCCTGGTCGAGGGGGTGAACGAAGCGAGCCGCAAAGCTGGCCTCCCCTACTTCCTCGATCCCGACGTGGTGACGCGCATCGAGAAGGACGATCTGCGGCAGAGCTTCGCCGTTTTTCCTTATCGCATTGAACAGGTCCAGCAATTCGACGTAGACGGTCGGGCCTTTGCCACGTTGCGCGTCCATCGCATCAGCAATAGCCAGCGAGTGCACGGACGGCTCGGCTATTCGCGCGATAGTCTGCCCTTCGCCTTGGTGATTCTCGAGGAGACGGAGCAGCAGGGGGAAGGCTTCGCCTCGCTCGTTCGAATGGGCTACTGCATTGACGCGCCTGCCTTCAATCAGGAGCTCTATAGCGGGCTCGACCGCTGTGGAAAGCTGTTCAAGGACTACGCTGGTTCGGATCCGACGCGCGTCTCCAAGGCCGTGCTGGAGGGTACCGAGCGTCACGAACTACAACATCAGATCGATGGACCCCACCTGCCGATGGCTCCGATCGTGATTGAGACGATGGGCGGCTACGCGAAGTCCTCGCAAGATCGGGTCAATCGTGAAGTCAGCGCCTTCCTCGCCGAGGCCACTGCCGGGGGCGCCGCACCGAAGGTCGCGCTGGTCCAACTCGCGCAATACATGCTGGTGCGCGACGATAACAATGGGACGTACAGCAAGACTGCCGTGGCCTGCTTCGAGGCGCTGTCCAAGAAGAAGATCCGCCGCGGTAACCGTTTGGATGGGGACGCATTCTGGAAGGTATACGAAGAGCTATTTCTGCTCTCCGATGACGAGCTGCGACAAAGAGCGCGGCTAGCTTGGAGCGAGCAATTCGACGCGGAGCTTGTCGAGCCCAAGCCTCGCTGAGCCTGCGCGTCGAGCCCGCGTCATTGAGCGAGCGTTCGCGCGGTCTTCGCGAAGGGGCTAGCTGGATAACGCGCTAAAAAGCGAGCCGCGGCCGCGCGCGCGTCTTCCCTGCGACCAGCCCCAAGCAGGGCCCGTATCGTGAGGATATCGCGCTCCTCCTGCAGGCTCTTCGACGGAGCGGCGGCCTGGCTCTGGAGCGACTGCAGGGCCGCCGCCGGATCTTCCGCAAGTTGCGCGCGAGCGTTCGCCAACTGCTCGACCTCGGTGGCGAGCTGGCTCTTCTGTGGAGGCGCGACCAAAGCCTGCGCCGGCGCGGGTGCGCGCAGCGAGGGAAGGGAAGCCGACGGAGCAGAAGCAGAGGGCACAGCAGCGGCCACTGGCTGCGGCTGCTCCAAGTTGACCGGCGCGCGCGGCGTCGGCGCTACGCCCGATACCGCGCTATCGGCTAGCGAGACCGCGGATAGCGCATTCGTCCGCTCGCATAGCACGAGGGGCGAGCGAGCGTCTTCGCTCGAAGGTCGCGGACCGATCCCGATGGCCAGGCTCGATAACACAGTAAAGCCGAGCAACTTCGCCAACAGCGACGGAGCGAAGGAGAGCGACTTGAGCGTCACAGCGCCGCTCTTCAGCTGAGCCGGAGCGAGCGCGCCGGTTGCAACGGCCCCGAGCGAGACCGTGGCAGCGGCGAACCTCGCGGCCCCGCGCTCGACGTCGACCTTGGGCGTGAACGCGCGAATGGCGGCGAGATCCGACTCGATGGTTGAGACCACGCGGCTCATTGGGCGAGCTCCTTCTTGGTCAAGAGCGGCCGAGAAAGACTCAGCCGTTCACGCACGATCGTCAGCAGGCTGGGCTTGCTGGCCGGCGCAACAAGGTTCGCCTCGTAGGCGGTCCGGAACTGTTTGCGCGCCGTGTGGAGCCGCGAATACACAGTACCGACGGGGACGCCTTGAGCCCGCGCGACCTCCTCGGCGGAGGCCTGCTCAATTTCAACCATCACGAACACGAGCCGGGCCTCTTGGCTCAAGGACTCGAGCGCGGCTGCGACCCGCTCGAGCTTCTGCCGTAGTTCAGCGCAATCCAAGGGATCGGCGCCTTGGGCCGAGACCTGACCGAGCGCGGTTTCATCGTGCACCGTGGGCCTCCGCCGCCTTGTTCGCCTGACGTTGGAGGCCACTCGCAAAGCGATCTCGGCGAGCCAGGTCTTCTCGCAGGCACGGCCAGGGGTGAAGCCTCCACGGCGGTGGGCCACCAGGAAGACCTCTTGCACGGCGTCCTCGAGATCGGCCGGAGGCACGCCAACGCGACCCAACATGCGGGCGACGAACGGCGCCCAGGTGCGGAAGAGCTCCTCGGCCGTAAGCGATTCTTCGTTCAAAGAAGGCACAGCTCACTCAATGTCCGCCTGCCGCAATTCCTTCAGAAAAAACCAACGACCTAGCCAAGCGGCCTAAAGCCAGTCGGTGACGACACCGAGAGAGAAGGCCAGCGCGAACGGCCCGAGGTCCTCGGTCTCTTGCTCGGGCCAAACGTTTGAGGCCGGCAGCACGATGTCTTCGGGGGCCAACGGGAAAAGCGCATCAGCGCCCAAGGTGACGCCCACGCGCGAAGTAACGCGCCACGTCCCCTCCACCCGCGCGCCGGCAACCATGGCGAAGGTCGAGCCTCTGGCGTCCCCAGAGAAGCCACCGAGCATCGCGCTAGCGCAGGCTCTCGCACGAACGTCGGCGTGCAGCACTCCGCCACAACCGTCGACGCGCGCTGTAACGAGGCTCAACCACACGTCACGTTCGAGCAGACTCGAGTGGTTTGGGAGCGAGGCGAAGATCCCCGCGCGCCCGGAGATCTCCGGCGCAAGCTCGGCGGGCGGCGCATAGGCGACGTCAAACAAGGCCGAGGTGGTCATCGACGCGGCCGCGGTCAACGCTACCCCGACGCCGACCTCGGCGGCGACTCCGGCGCGCAAACCACCACGTGCGGAGGAAGGCTCGGTCGCGCGGTTGGGCGGAGCAGGAGGCGAGGAAGGAGCCGCGCTGTGAAGCGATTGGACGGCGGGGGCGTCTGGCTCGGGAGGAGGCTCAGGCGCTCGGGGTTGTGACGCTGGTTCGCGTGCAAGCGTCGGCTCGAGCGCCGGCTCAACAGCAGGCGCGGTTTGCGAAAGACCTGCGTCTTCGAGCGCGACCGTCACTGCCAAAAGCGCAGCACGAAGCTGATCCTCGCACAAAGCATCGCCGGTCTCGATCGAGCGGGTGCCGAGCAGCGCTCCGTCTTGCAGCACCGACAGTGCAATCAAGCCTGCGCGCTCTTGCACGCGGATGGTGACCGCTTGGCTCAACTGCAGCGACCGTAACTGCTCTTGCATCGCCGCAGCGTTGGCCAACTTGAAGCACGGCCCCTCGACGATCTCGACCAGCACAGGCGCAGCTTCAGCCGGCTGAGCTGCGGCTCGGCTGGGCAGACAACAAACGATGGCGCCGAAAGCGACCGCATAGTCACGTACCCAAAGGCTTCTCACGGCGTCCTGCGCTCCCTCGATGCCCTATCGGCGCCCAACATTCATTAAGCCGAGATCGAATCGGGACGCTCATCAACTAACCAGGGCGGAGGGGCTCGACCCTCGAATTTCAGCGCTCTAGGAGGCCTCGCTTGAAGCTCTGCTCAATCGCTCAACGCCACATATTGTCCTTCACCGTCCTCTTCCTTGGTCTTGGCTGCTTCCACACACCCAAAGAGGGCGAAGCCATCGAGGACGTGTGCAAAGAAGAGAACAACGGCAAAGAAGTGAGCGTCTCGGGCTACCTCGTACCGCCCAAGATGATGACCTTCTGCAGCGATAGCTGCACTCTGCGCATCTCACCGAAGAAGGTGGAACAAGAACCAACCTTGATCACGGCCTTCATGGTTGGAGACGGCAACGCGCAGATGAAGAAGTTGCCCGAGAAGTTCACCGCCAAAGACATTGATGTAACCGACTCGAGCGGCAAACACTTCGGCACCGGGGACGCCGTGAGGCTCACCGGAAAGCTGATGGTGAACGATAACCTCTGTTCGATGTTCAAACCGGAGAAGATCGAGGCGCTATAGGACTGCCGGCCGCAAATGCGTTGCTGGATTCAACTCCGGCCGGTACTAGGCTGTCGCCCATGGATGGCGACAAACTGGAGCGGCTCGCGGACGAGCTCTTTGCAGGCCGAAACAGCCAAGATGAAGTCGCGCTTGATGCGCTGGCCGAACACGTAGCGCCATCGAACCTATCAACCGACGAGCTCGACCTCTTGCTGAGCAAGCTCGAGGCGAAGGGCTGTGAAGTGGTGGTCGGCGTGCAACCGAAGCTCGTTGAAGAGCTCAAGCTGGTCATGCCGGCAGTGAAGCGCTTCATGGTGCGCGAAAAGCGCAAGCCAACGGTGGCTGAGGTGGCGGCCGAGGCCGACTGCGAGCCGCTGGTGGTTTGGCGGGCGCTTCGCTATGGGCAGGTCATCGGGCGTTAGTACGCACAAAGTTGCGAAGCCATGGGCAATTCGATCATGGTTGCGCAGCGCCAGCGGCCCTTTTGTCGCGAAACAGCGCGCTGAATGTTCTGGCCTACTCAGTGCATCCGACTGTGCATGGAACAAGGTCCAAGCAACGAGAGCAGTGCAGAAAGCTCCCGCTCAGTGAAAACTGAGCGACGTTCGCATCGTCGAACGAAGCTGGACCGGCCGGTGTTGCTGGAGACCTCGACGCGCACGGCCACGGTCCGCTCGGTGGACGTATCCGGAGGTGGCATCGCCGTCCGCAGCGATATGGCGTTGCAAGTGAACGAACGCGCGGAGCTCTATTTTGAGCTGCCGATTGGCTACGCCGTTGAGGCGCGCGTCGAGGTGGTGAGGCGGCAGGGCGACTTGTTGGTGTTGCGCTTCGTCGAGTTGGCCCGCGAAGCCGAGATCGCCGTACGAGCCTTTTGCCGAATCAGTGGGATGCAATCCGCGGTGAGCGGCGCGGCTGTGACGGAGCGCGGCTCAAGCCTCTAGCCGCTCTTCCAGACGCTGCACCGGCGACGGGGAGACGGCCACCGTCGGGTTAGGAATGACGAAGCCGACGACGCTGCCACCGCCCTTGTTGGGGCGCGTCATCGCCTCTCCACCGTGCGCTCGAGCAATGCGACGAACAAGCGCCAAGCCGAGCCCGAGCGACTCCGACGTGCCCGCTTCCGCAGAGAAGAAGGCCTCAAACACGCGTTCGCGGTTCTCATCGGAGATGCCAGGGCCGCGGTCTTCAACCTCGACCACGAGTTCATCGCGGCTAAAGCGCAGGGTAACGGCGGTCGCGCCGCCAGCGTGTTTGCGAGCGTTCTCCAGCAGGTTGGATAGGGCGCGCGCAAACAGCGTCGCGTCGCAAGCGACCGGCACGACCTTGCCAGAGACGTTGGGGACGAGCTCAGCACCGGCTCGCTCGATCGTCCGCTTCACCAAGGCGAGTACGTCGGTGGAGCGGATGCTCAAGGCCGAAAAGTCCAAGCGGCTCTGAGCGAGCAGGCCGCCGACGAGGTCGTCGATCTCGACGATCTCCTGCTCGAGATCATCGAGCAGTTTGGCCTTGCGAACGGCGCTCGATTCATCCCGCAAGAGCTCTGAAAGCAGCCGCACGCGCGCCAAAGGCGAGCGGACTTCATGGGAGACGGTGGCCAGGAGCTCGCGCTGATCCGAGAGCTGCTTCTTGATGCGCTTGGCCATGTCGGCAACGGCGCGGCTGAGCCGCATGATCTCCGGAGGGTCATGCCGACCGCAGGGGATGTTGACGTCATACTCGCCGCGACCGATCGCGTCGGTGGCGTTGACCAGCGCCGATATCGGGCGGCCTATCAAGCGTGAAACCCGGTGCGCCAGCAACCACAACACCACGCCGGCGGTGAACAAGCCGAGCAACAAGGAGATCCCGCGCGCCCCGCGGTTCTTGGTGCAGATGTCGACCTTACCGACCGCCTGACCGTCTTGCGTGGGCGTAAAGAAGGCGTCGGGCCGGTCACAGGGTGCACCGATCGCCTCGATCGTCCGACCGGATTCGTCCCGCAGGGTGACCTCGACGTCGAGCTCGCTGGCGATCTGGTGCGCCAAGCGTGAGCGCTCTGCCTCGTCATCCCAAACTTCGGCGAACTTCGCTGAGGCGATCCTGCGCGTCCCTTGCAACACCCGGCGCCATTCACCGGAGCCGCTATCGAACAAATGCGTGACGAACGCGCCGGCGAACAAGCTCAGCAGGATGGCTACGCCAAACCAGCCGAAGATCCTGCGGTGCATGGGCGAAATCGCCTTGGCACACGTTGCGATGAGACGCTGTTCACCCACCGTTAAGCTCCGTTCAGCCCTTGGGATCAGAAGGTGGTGGAGCCTCGCTGGCCTCGCGCGCGAGCACGTAGCCCACGCCGCGCACCGTCTTGATCAGCCCACCGTCTCCAAGCTTTTGCCTTACGTGCGAGATGTGAACGTCGATCGTCCGCTCGGAGACCACGACGTCCCCTCGCCCAGCCGCCGACAACAAACGATCACGCGGGATCACTTGGCCCGCGCGGCGAGCCAAGGCCGCGAGGATGTCGAACTCGATCCCGGTCAGGTCGAGCAGGCGGTCTGCAAAGGTGGCTCGGCGTCCCGAGAAGTCTACCGTCAGCGCGCCCACCACGATCCGCTCCGCCTCGCCGTCTGGGCGCACTCTGCGCAAGATCGCCCGCAAGCGCGCGAGTAGCTCACGCGGATTGAAGGGCTTGGGCAAGTAGTCATCAGCGCCGAGCTCGAGCCCAACGATGCGATCCGTTTCATCACCACGTGCCGTGAGCATCAGGATGGGCACATCCGACTTGCGCCTTATTCTGCGACACACCTCGAGGCCGTCGAGGCCCGGCATCATCACGTCGAGCAGCACCGCGTCGAAGGTGTCTGTCTCCAGCTTTGCTAGCGCGGCGAGCCCATCGAGCGCCCGAACGACCTCGAAGCCGTTCTGCGTCAGATACGACGAGAGCAATTCATGCAGACGCAAATCATCATCAACGACGAGAACCCTGGATGCCATGGCGCTGGAGGAGCCTACAGCACCCGCGCCGATGTTCGCATCGGGATCGTGAGCGCTGTAGCTTCTCCAGGCGGGGCGATTCATCGAGGGCTCAATGGTCGCCATGCGAACGGTGACCGCGTCGGAGCGGGCGGTCTTCGTCGACAGCGGGGGACTCGGTCGAACCATCGACGTTCTTCGCCGCCTGCACGCAGACCTCAGCGACATGACGCTCGAAGGCCTGTTGCCGATGCTTTGCTCGGCAGCCCATGCTGCGGAAGCCGGAGGCAAAACCGCCCACGGTGCCCAAGGCCAGAAGCGCGATCAGTGCTTTACGTTTCATGCTGAAGTTCCTCATGGTCAGACGGCCACACTTTCACTGCGATACGGTCCACGACGGTGTCCCCAAACGAAGCCGCGACGTTCAATCAGCGCCGCGAGCTCATTGCGTTGACGGGCATCGAGCACGCCGTGCACCTTGCCGAAGGCGTTGCTGGTGAGAGCGCGCATCTCGGCGAGCGCCTGATCATGACGGGCAAACACAGGCTCGAGCAGCGCCGGGTCGAAGTTCTCCGCGCGCAAAATCTCAGCGACCTGCGCCCGCGTTGCGGCGAGCTCGGGCATGGCCTTGCGTCCACCGGCGCGCACGTCGGAGATGGCGTCGACGATCACGTTCTCCTGGCTCGGACTGGTCTCCAGCCGCGAGAAGATCCTCCCGAGAATACGGCCGCGCCGCCCCCACCCCATCCTGCCGCTCCAATGTGGGGCGCGCAGCACGCGAATGAGCCCGATGAGACAGGCGGTACCGACAATGAATCCAAACATCATTCCTCCTGAGTAGTGGTGGAGACTCTCGACGTTGACCTGAGTCAGCCCGTCGCGAGACCATCCTGACGCTCGCTTCGTGAATCCACGTGCTGATTCCGATGAAGAACCGTTAAGTCGTGGAGCTTGCTTCGAGCCTGTTTCAGCAGCAGAGTCCGGGCCTTGTCCGCTAGCAGCGCTTTTTCGATCCTCGCGCAGCCCAATGTCCGCAGCTGGGTCACCGCTCGTTTCTGCTCGGGCACCGGCGTCAGCATGTTGCGGGCCACGGCCATTTGGGATGTCTACGCGAGCACCGGTTCGTCGGTGAACGTCGGGCTGCTCGGGCTGCTCTCCTTCGTACCTGCGCCAGTGCTCGCGTTGACCGGCGGCGTGGTCGCGGACCGCGCGGATCGCAAACGCATCGTGCTGCTAACGCAAGCGGTGGAGCTCGCCTGCGCCGTCGCCTTTACGTTGAGTCGCCTGAGCAACCAACTGCCGATGTGGCTGCTGTTCGCGCTCTACATGCTCAATGGAGCCGCAATCGCCTTCGAATCGCCGGCGAGGCAAGCGGTGCTTCCGAGCCTGGTGCAGCGGGAAGATTTGGGTCGCGCGGTCACCGTGATGTCGACAGCGCACGCGCTCTCCTTCGTCTCGGGGCCCGCGGTCGCGGGCTTGCTGCTCGCCTCGTTCGGCACCGGCTACGCGTACGGAGGCGCGGCCGTGCTGCTGGCGATCGCGTGGAGCTTCGTCGCGCGCGTCTCGCTCGTGCACACCCCCTCGACCGAAGCCAAGCCATCACCGCTTGCCTCGCTGCTCGAGGGCTTTCGCTTTTTGCGGCACAACAGGCTTGTTTTGGGCGCGATGACGCTCGACCTTTTTGCGGTGATCTTCGGTGGCGCGACGGCGATGTTGCCTGTTTACGCCGACAAGATCCTGAACGTCGGGCCGCGCGGCTACGGCATCTTGACCGCTTCGCTCGACGTCGGAGCGGTGATGACGAGCTTGGTCTTGCTGATGCTCCCGCCGATCAAACGGCTTGGGCGCACGGTCGTACTCGGCGTGCTCGGTTACGGTGCAGCGACGATCGCCTTCGGCCTCAGTCGCAACTTCGAGCTGTCGATCGCCGCGTACGTTTGTGTGGGCATTGCCGATCAATTCAGCGTCGTGAGTCGCTCGGCGCTGGTGCAACTCTCGACGCCAGACGAGCTGCGCGGTCGCGTCAGTTCAGTCAATACGCTTTTCATTTTGGCCTCCAACCAACTCACCCTGGCCGAGAGCGGCTTCCTTGCCGCGGTGACAAGTCCGACGACCAGCGTGGTCGCCGGGGGCGTGGTCGTGTTCGTCGTAACCGGGCTGGTGCTGCTGTTTGTGCCGGAACTCTACAGTTCGACGCAGCGCGCCGCGAACGAGGAGCGTCAAAGCTGACGCACGGAGGCCGAGAACTCGACAGACCGTCGCGCTGCTCGGGTTATGATGACGACGTGTCAGAGCTTTTGACCGAACGGCTGCGGCTGGTGCCGATCACAGTGCCGCTGGTAGAGGCCGTACTCGAAGCCAACCGTCACAAGGCGGAAGCCATTCTCGAGGCGGAGTGCCCGGTGGCTTGGCCCAATCGAGGCTTGGTCGAGCGCGCCTTCTACGCTTCGCTCGACGCCATTCGCAGCGCGCCGCACGTGCGACTCTGGGGAGACCGCGTGATGATCACGCGCCACGGTGCGCCGCGCGTGGTTGGCAGCGTGGTGTTTCACGGCGCGCCCGACGAAGGCGGCTCGGTCGAGGTTGCCTACGGCGTGGAAGAGGACTCGCAGCGCAAAGGCTTCGCCACCGAGGCCACGCGGATCAGCGTCGAGTGGGCGCTCGCGCAGCCGGACGTGCAGGTCGTACGCGCCGCCACGCCGGTGTGGCACGTCGCATCGCAAAAAGTGCTGATGGCCTGCGGCCTCGTACGCACCGGAGAGCGTGACAGCCCGCTCGGAGATCTGTGGGAGTTCGAGCGCTTGCGTGTGCCTCCGCACATTCATGATCGCTGAACGGCGGTTCGGACTTACAGCCTCGCGAGCGACCGTGCTAAGGGATGCGCACCGTGGTTCGCGACCTTCGGGTCGCGCGTTGGGCAGCTAACCCAACGCCGGGAAGCCAGTGAAACTCTGGCACGGAGCCGCCGCTGTAACTCGCAAGGAAGTCTCGCAAGGACTTCCATGTTGGACCACCACCACAAACCTCTCGGGGTTTGGAAGGTGCCAGGTCTCCCGCAAAGGAGGTCGAGAAGTCAGAACATCGGACCACGGCGCTCAGGGCGATCACTCGTCAGGAGCAAAGAACGACGGGCGCGAGCATCGCCCGGAGGGATGCAGATGAAGCCGTGGTTTGTTTTGTTGGCGTTGGTCGCCTGTGAAGGCAACGCAAGTTCGGGCTGGGACGATGCTGATGAGAGCGAGAGTTCCTCGGCGTCCGGAGCTTCCGAAGGCGGTGGTGGCGCAGAGCTCGGCGGAGCCGATCAAGGCGGGCTCGATCAAGGTGGAGCGGGTGCAACGGCGCCCGAGCC
Source organism: uncultured delta proteobacterium (assembly GCA_903892415.1). Taxonomy (GTDB): domain Bacteria; phylum Myxococcota_A; class Polyangia; order Polyangiales; family Polyangiaceae; genus Xiheicaenibacterium. The sequence goes on from CAITIQ010000574.1 coordinate 108,272, forward strand.
TTGCAGCGGTTTTGCTTCCGAGGTGATCGACGTGAGCTACGGCCCCGGCGCAGGCTTCGGCCAAGCGCGCATGCCTCACATCGTGTTCGGCAGCCCGAACGGTGCTGGCGTTAGCGCGGGCTCGCTCGACGTTGTGTCGCTCGGCAACGGCGGGCAGATCACGCTCGGCTTCTTGGACCAGCGCATCATCGACGGCGATGGGCCCGACTTCATCGTGTTCGAGAACGCCTTCTTTGCCGGCGGCCAAGAGAGCGCCGTATTCGCAGAGCTCGCCACGGTCGAGGTGAGCCCCGACGGTGAAACCTGGTTTGCCTTTCCGTGCACCGCTACGGCAGCGCCCTTCGGGGGCTGCGCAGGCTGGCACCCGGTGTTCGCCAACACGAGCGACCCGACGATCGATCCGCAAGATCCGAGCGAGGCCGGAGGCGACGCCTTCGATCTGGCCGAGCTCGGTCTGAGCGAAGCACGCTTCGTGAGGATCACCGATCGGGCCGATCTCACCGGCCTGAACGGCGCCTTCGATCTCGACGCTGTAGCGCTCGTTCACGCTGTTTGCGACTGAGCCGATGCGCCGCTTCGCTTGCGTCTTGACGCTCGCGCGCGCGCTTTTGATTTCGTCGAGAGCTAGCGCCGATGATGCTGACCCCATCGAGGTGGAGGTGCGCGGCGAGCTATTGCCGCGCGTGGGCGACAAGACCTTGCCCACGCTGGTAGTCGATCGCGAAGCGACGCGTCGTCCGGGCGTGAGCGTGGCTGAGCTGCTTCGCTCCTTACCCTCGCTGTCGGTCGCGAGGACGGGCGGCGCCAGCGACCTCGCCACGGTCTCCTTGCGCGGCGGCACAAGCGCGCAAACGCCGGTATTTTTCGGCAATATTCGGCTCAACGACGAGCTGACCGGCACCGCGGATCTTTCGCTCATCCCGGCGGTCTTTCTGCGCCGCATCGAGGTCTTTCGTGGGCACGCGCCGATCGAGCTCGCAGCCAACGGCCTCACCGGCGCTGTGGTGCTGGTGCCAGAGAACGCACTCGATCCGCGCGCGGCTGCCACCTTCAGCTTCGGTAGTTACGGCGAGCGATCGCTCAGCGCTTCGGGCGGTGCAGGAGACGGTCGGCAATCCGCCGCCCTGTTTTTGCGCGCCGGCGAAGCCAGCAACGACTACTCGTTCATCGACGATCGCGGCACCCGCTTCGACGCCTCCGACGACGTCGAGCGCTCGCGCACCAACGCCGATTCACGCACGCTCGATCTGTGGGCGACCTCACACCTCGAGGCCCAACGCATCGCCGTCGACTTCTTGGTTCGAAGCTTCGCCCGCGAACAAGGAGTGCCAGGGCTGGGCGTGTTGCAAGCGATCGGCGCGCGCTCCCAGGTGCAAGGGACCTTCGCCTCGATCACCTCGCGCAGCCAGTGTGCGGAAGGTTGTTACGTCGAGGGCAACGCGAGTTTGCGCCGCTCCGACACCACCATCACCGACCCCAACCTCGAGCTGCTCTTGGCGTCGAAGCGCACCGAAATGGCGGCGCGGCGAGCGAGCAGCGGCCTGCAGTTTGGCCTCGCAAAGGCCGATGTCTCCGTGCGCGCCGGAGCCAATTTCACGCTTGATACGCTCGCGGTCGAACAAGACGGTCGCAGCTCCGTCAGCGGTCGTGAGTCGCGCATGCGGCTTTTCACCGGCCTTGGCTACAAGCCCGCCGATTGGGCGGAGCTCACCGCCGAGGGCGCTGTCTCGAGCTCGAGCTCGCTGGGCGCAAACAGCTACGCCGGTGCGCCGGAGGCTCGCGTGGGAGCGGCGCTGCGTCCGCATGAAGCGCTCGAACTTTTCGCCAGCGGAGGCGTCTACAACCGCTTGCCGCTGATTGGTGAACGGCTGGGCGTGAGCGCCACGGTGCTCGGCAATCCGCTGTTGTCGCCGGAGACCGGCGGCTCGGCCGATGTGGGCGCGCGTTTGCGCTGGGAGACGAAAGACGTGGCGCTGGCCGCAGAGGCCGTGGGGTTTGCTCGCGTCGCCAGCGATCTCGTGGCGTACCAACGCAGCTCCTTCGGTGCGCTGCGGCCGTTCAACGTCGGTAGCGCGCGCATCGCTGGGGTCGACGTTTTGGCGGCAGCCCGTTTCGTCGAATGGTTCTCGCTCGGCTCGGCGTTCAACCTGACCGACGCACGCAACACCAGCGAAGGAGCAACGCTGAGCAACGACCGTTTACCGTTTACAGCGCCCTGGTCGGTCTCGCCGTTTGCCGCGGTCGAACTTCGTTGGGCGGGCCTAGTCGAGAGCTGGTCGGCGCGCGCGAGCTTCGACTACCGCAGCTCACGCTTCGCCGATCCCGCGGGCTTGATCGAGCTACCGGCGTTGCTCGATCTCGCGCTCGAAAGTTCGTTGAGCTTCGCAGGCGACCGCGCCGAACTTCGCCTGCGCGTCGCCAATCTTACGAACAGCACCTCCACCGACTTGATCGGCTATCCGCTCCCCGGACCCAACGCCCATGGAACACTCACCCTGAGGTGGCCGTGACAACGAATCGCATCTGCGCCCTGAGTTCGCTGGTCATCGCGTCCGTGCTCGCTGCTTGCGAAGCCGAGCCGCCTGCTCCACCCGAACCGATCGACCAACCGCTCGGTGTCTGCGGGCATGCGCTTTACGTCATCACCAGCGACTACCAATCAAGCGCCGTCTCGGTGGTCTCCTTCGATGGGGAGGTGCTGGTCGCGCCGTTCTTGAGCTCTGCGTCGGAGACGCCGGGGCTGAGCGTGGCGCTGTCCGGAGACGTTGTTGCGCCGCTCTCCACCACCAGCGGCGAGCTGATCTTGATCGACCGTTTCCCCGCGGGCGTGCTCACCTTCGCCGATCCCAAGAGCGGCACCGTGGTCGCGCAAACCGACGTCTCGACCGGCTTCGCGTCCAACCCGCAAGACGCGCTCGAGCTCAAAGACGGCCGCATCGCCGTCGCTCGCTACGGCGAGAACCCCACGCCGGGCCAAGCACCGTTCGACAGCGGCAGCGACCTGCTCCTGCTCGACGGTGCGAGCCACACGATCGTCGGGCAGGTCGAGCTGCGTTCCTTGCTCGAGGATGCGGAGCTGCTTCCGCGGCCCGCTCGTCTGGCCCGCAACGACGAGGAGGTCTTCGTCTTGTTGGCCGCCTACTCGAAGGACTTCCTCAGCGGCGGTGACGGCCGACTCGCGGTGCTCGACGGCGAAAGCTTGCAGCTCGTGAACGTGATCGAGCTCAGCGGAGGACTGGGTTGTGGCGCGCTCGCGCTCGCGCCCAGCAAGAACAGGCTCGCCGTCGGCTGTTCCGGCAGCTTCTCCGGGACCAGCGAGCCGACGCTGGAAGACTCAGCGCTGTTCATCCTCGATCGCGCTGAAAGTGGCTGGGCGCTGACCCGAACGATCCCAGCGCAGGAGCTCGGGCAAGATCCGCTCTCCGCCTCGATCGCCTTCGCTAGCGAGACGGTGTTGCTGGCTGCGACCTTCGGACGGCTCGCCGATAGCGGCGAACAAGAGCGTCCGGACCGACTGCTGGCGATCGACCTCGAGAGCGCCCAAACCGAAGAGCTGCTGGCCACCCCGCGTTTGCCGTTCTCCTTCGGCGACGTGCGTTGCTGCGAGGATTGGTGCTTTCTCACCGACGCCGATCGCAGCGTGCTGCACCGCTGGAATCACGAGGGTGGAAGCTTCACAGGCCGTCGCGAGCTGCAACTCGAAGACGGCATCGGCCTGCCGCCTCGCACGCTGGGAGCGTACTGACGCGGTGGTCGGAACAATCGCGCTGGACTAGGCTGCGCGCCGCATGCGCGTCTACCAACTCGTCGTTCTTGCTGTCGTTCTTGGTACGGCCATTCCCGTTGGCCTGCACTACCAAGCCCATCACGTTTGGAACGTGCACCAGATCGGCGTCGGCTTCTTCCTTTGGCTCAACTCGATCATCTGCTTCTGGGAGATCTGCCTGCTGCTCAAGATCGATCGGATCGAGAAGGAGTACGCCCAGTTCAAGCTCGACTACGAAGGCCGTGAACTCGACCGCGTGCGCGACTACTTCTTCTCGAAGGTGCCGCTCTCCAAAGCGCTTTCACCGAACAGCTGGAGTCAGATCTGGTCCTCCTACGCGCTGTTCGACTCGTCGTATGCCAACCGCCGCTCGTATGGCTTCTTCATCGATATCGGCAACGGCTTCTCGGCGATCATCCCGTCGCTGCTGTTCCTCTACGGCATGACCTTCCACTTCATGCCGGCGCGCATCCTGGGCTTCATCGGCCTCTTGAGCTGCTACCAGATGTGGTACGGCACGCTCATCTACTACGTGAGTTACCTGCGTAACAAACGTAGCGAGGGCAAGCTCACGTTGGTCAACGGCGTGGTCGTGGCGCTGCTCAACAGCCCCTGGTTCACCTTCAGCATCTGGGGCATGAGGGCCGCCATCCAGATGATCATCGACCAGTCCTACGCCATCTTCCTACGCTAACGACCGCGGTCAGTGGATCGTCTCTTCCATCAGCTCGCGCCAGTCTTCAGCGTCGAGCTCGGGGTAGATGTAGTCCCCCTCGAAGTTCGTGTGGTGGAGCATCAAACGCGCAACGTCGAAAACGATCTGAGCGATCACGTCGACCTCGGTCGCTGCTTCAAGCTCAGTGCGCTTCTCACGAATCGCCTCGTGATGCTTCGTCGCCACCTTCACTTCAGGAGCGAGACCGCGATCGGTCAGGCGCGTGAACAGGCAGCGCTCCTCGTACTCCATGTGGCGTTCCATCGCCCCGTGAAGGAACTTCAGCAGGCTGTCTTTCTCTTTTGCAGCGGCCTCGCGGGAACGATTCGCCGTTGCCATGAGTTGGCGCGCCATGTGCCGCGCGGCGTCCTCTTCCCCAAAGAGGTTGGCCAGCATGCTCTCGAAGTCCACAGAACCTTCCGAATCGCGGGAGTTTAGGTCCCCCCGAGACCGCCACGGGCATCGTGACGGCATGCGCATAGCATGAGGGCGGCCCGTCGGTAAGGACGCTGACTCAAAGTAAAAAGGCTAACCTTTCTGGTCCGGAACCGTTAGGCTTGGATTTGGGCCCAACTCTTTTGATGACTGGTCTTTTCGGGTGATCGAAGCAGGGCAATTGCTCAACCAACGCTACCGACTTCTCCGGCCTCTGGGCCAGGGGTCGCAGGCGTTTGTGTGGGTTGCGGAGCACCTTGCGCTCGGCTCCCAAGTTGCGGTCAAGCTCATCGACCCGGAGCTGGCCAAACAAGAGGACGCTCGGCAGCGTTTTGCGCGCGAGGCCACCGCAGCAGCCAAGCTTCGCTCGGCCCACGTCGTGCAAATGCTCGACCACGGCATTGAAGGCGATCAGCCGTTCATCGTCATGGAGCTGCTCGACGGTGAGGATCTTTTCGATCGGCTGGACCGGCGGAAGAAGCTGACCTTGGTCGAGACGGCGCGCATCGTCACGCAGGTCTCACGCGCTCTGATGCGTGCCCACGCGGAAGGCATCATCCACCGCGATCTCAAGCCGGAGAACGTGTTCCTCGTGAAGAACGAGGATGATGAGCTGGCCAAGGTGCTCGACTTTGGCGTGGCCAAGGTGGTGACGCCGGCAAAACAAGTGATGGTCCGCACCGGCGTCGGCACCTTGATCGGCACGCCGCACTACATGAGCCCCGAACAAGTGAAGGGCGTGAGCGAGATCGATCATCGCTCGGACCTTTGGTCGCTCGGCGTGATCGCCTACCAGTGTGTCACCGGGCAGCTGCCGTTCGACAGCGAGGGCGTCGGAGACCTGCTGATCCGCATCACGATCAACGAGCCGCTCAAGCCCTCGACGCTGGTCCCGGATCTGCCGAGCGCTTTTGATGAATGGTTCAAACGGGCCTGCGCGAAGGAACCGGCGGATCGTTTTCAGACCGCCAGGGAGATGGCCGAGGCGCTCGTTCGCTGCAGCGGCGTGCAAGCTCCCGCAAGTCAATCGGGCCGCATGCTGGTCAACCTCGGGGACGCGGTGGACCTCGATTGGGGCTCGCTCGCCGGCATCCGCATCCCCTCCCCGCGACGCTCTTCCCCCACGCTCGACGACATCGAATCGCGTGCCATGTTGCGCGGCTCGATCGCTGAGTCCGCCCCTCCCCCGCCCGCAGCGCCGCTCAGTGAAAACCCGTTCCTCAACCCGGAACCGCTCGCGCCTGCGCCTGTGTCGGCGCCCATTTCCTCCGTACGCGCGACCCCTTCGCTCGCGCCGCAAACCAGCAACAGCAGCCCGCCCTCCTCGGCCCTGCGCGCGATGGGCACCACCGTCACCGGCCTCAGCGCCAGCGCCGACTTCGAGCTTGAAGGCGGCGGCAAACGTCGTCGCGCACTTTGGTTCGTCGCCCTCGCCGTGGTCGTCGCCGGCTGCTTGGTCGCAGCCTTCATCATCCGCTCGCGCGGTGGCTTCGACGCCTTGACCACGCCCGCCGCAAGCTCCGCAGCGCCCCAGCCCTCCGTGTCGACCTCGGCGCCCAAGCCGGTGATCTCGAGCTCCGCCGTGGCCTCCTCCACGTCCTCCGCCGTGGACCCGACGATCACCAAGAAGCCCACCGCCAAACCCGTTGGCCCCACGCCGTCCCCCAACTGGAAGCCCCCGCGCAAGGATGAAGAGCCGGGCGCCGTCATCATCGAGCTCCCCGACCCGATCAAAGAGATGGAGAACCCCAAGCCCCGCCGCTAGGGCGCTTGGTCAAGGTCCAACCGACGTCGCTGGCCGAAATGACTCGTGCCAAGTTGACGGTCCTACGGGGCCTGCGGCCGTTTTTCTCGAAGAGGGCACGAGTCATTCTTGTTGCTGCATCCGCCTTCGGCGGAATGCGACCGCGCCGGCCAGAGTTGGCCGCAACATGGCCGGAAACAACACTCCAAGCGTCCGGTACCCCCCGTACCTTTGTGACGCGTTGCGGTGTCCAGGTACCCCCCACCCCCTACCTTTGTGACGCGGCGCAGTGTTGGAGGTACCCCTGTCCCCGTACCTTTGTGACGCGTTGCGGTGTTTTTTGACGGGGAGGGGGGTACGCGCGGCCACGGCGGAGGGCACGGCGGGGGGATCGAGCCTGGTACAGCAGGCTGATCGGTAACAAATCAGACCGGGTTCATGGGTGACACAAACCGATGAATCGGAGACACAGACCGGGTTAGCCGGTGACACGAACCGGGAAGGTCGGCCCATGAACCGGTGGCTCCGAGTCACTGACCG
>CAITIQ010000575.1 GCA_903892415.1 uncultured delta proteobacterium
GCTCACCGCAGTGCTGGTTGGGCAGCTCGGACTTCAAAGCAGCAGCGAGCTGTTTGACCGCATGCTGATCGACGTCGAGATGAGCCCCTGCGCGCTCACGTCGCGAATGGTTTGCGCTCACGCCGCGCTGCAGACGTTCGTTCAGCGCATCCAGCTCAACCTCGAAACGAATGCAGCGGTTGGTCCCACCATTGCCCCGAGCAAGCTTCTCAGCCGACGCTGGGACTGGATGGGCGCCTACCGTGTTTGGGAAGCCAACCGCAAAGTCTTTCTTTGGCCCGAGAACTGGATCGAGCCCGAACTGCGCCTGGACAAGACCCCGCTTTTCCAGCAGCTCGAGTCGAGCCTCCGCAAAGCCCCTATCGACGACGTGGCAGTCACCGATGCCTACCGCGAGTACCTTAACGGCCTTGCCGAGATCGCAAACCTCGACATCATGGCGGTTTGCCGTGATGGCGAGACGCTCCACCTTTTTGGTCGAACACCCCAACCCCACCGCTATTTCCACCGCACCTTTCGCGACGGTGCCTTCTCGGCGTGGAAGCGCGTCGACCTCGACATTGAGGGAGAGCACGTGGTGCCGGTCGTTGCTGGCGGCACGCTCTACCTCTTCTGGATGACCGTCGAAGACCAGCCGACGAAAGACTCGGTTGAGAGCCTGAAGCAGGCGAGCGTTCACGAGGTCCAGGAACTGGAGACGGTTGTTCGCATGTATTGCGCCGAACTACGTCGCGGTGGATGGGCGCCCTACGCGGCGACGGTTGTTCCCCAAGGGCTCGGTTACAGGTACGGAGCCGCTTTTCTCTACCTCTCGGCAGAGCCGACCGCCGCTGGCTGCGAGGTGCGGATCATGCAGCGCTACATGCCATCAGCTCAAGGGTCCTATTCGTCGAACGGCTTCGAGACCTCGTTGAGCTACCAGGTCGGCGAGGTCGCGCGAGCGCTGCTGTCTTTCTCCTCGGGCCGCCTAGAGCTTTCGGTGAGCGCCGGTGGCTCGAAGTCATCGTTCATGCCCACGAACCAATTCTCCTATCAACGGTTCCGCGCACTCGGGGGTGGTTTGGTGGCTTGCGAGATCAGCGGGCAACCAGAGCAGCTAATGACTGCGACGGAAACAGTCGCCATTGTCCTCGAACGAGAGCACGACCCGGCTCCAGATCACCGATACATCGCCGCAGGGAACGACGCCCGGCGCTACCTCTTCGTAGCTTCGGTATCGCAGCCCAACTACGCGGTGGCAGCGATCCCCTACAGCACGCAATTCAACACCGAAACGACGCTCATCCAGACGACCTCCGCGATTTCCTTCGGAGCGAAAGTTACCGGCTTTACACCCGTCGCCCTCCACCACCCGTTTGTGCCGGAGTTCCGCCGTCGACTCGCGCTCGGCGGTCTGGATCGACTCCTCTCCCTTCGCGACACCCCGGACACCAATCCGACGCAGAAGCTCTCGGCTCCGGTCTCGCTGACCGTGGGCGCGAAGGTGAAGCCAGTTCCCGCCGACACGGTGGACTTCACGGCGGGGAGCGCCTTCGGCGAGTACAACTGGGAGCTCTTCTTCCACGCCCCCTTCCTGATCGCCAATCGCCTCAGCCAGGAGGGAAAGTTCGCGGAGGCGCGCCAGTGGTACCACGCCATCTTTGACCCTACCGACGGCGCTAGCGTGCCCTCCACGAGCACCGCCACCCGCTACTGGAAGTTCCTCCCCTTCGCTGAGAACAAGAACCTCGCCGACATCCAGACGGACCTCACCAACCTCGCAGCGTCGCAGTATTCGAAGGACATCCTTGGCTGGTCGACCGGGGCGAACACGACGAGCCTCGTCAACCAGATCCGCTTGTGGCGCGACGATCCCTTTAACCCTCACGCCATCGCACGACTTCGCGTGGTCGCCTACCAGAAGTCGATCGTGATGCGATACATCGACAACCTCGTCGCTTGGGGCGACTCGCTGTTCCGCCAAGACACAATCGAGAGCGTCAACGAGGCTACGCAGCTCTACGTGCTTGCACACAGGCTCCTCGGCCCGAAACCGACGATCGTTGGAAGAGCGGTCCCCAAGCCTCTAAAGAGCTACAGCGATCTCACAAGCGTGGACCCGTTCGGAAACGCCCTCGACATCGAGGCGATCGTGCCGCCTCCGCCGCCCACGTACACAACGAACCCAGACGAAGCCGAGTGTGAGGCCGAGCCTGAGATCGGCTCGGTGATCGGCTCCCTTGAGTTCTGCATCCCGGAGAACGACAAGCTTCTCGGCTACTGGGACATCGTCGCCGACCGTCTTTTCAAGATCCGCCACTGCCAGAACATCGAGGGCGTCGGGCGTCAGCTGCCGCTGTTCCAACCGCCGATCGATCCTGCTCTGCTTGTGCGGGCGCGAGCCGCTAATCTAGATCTCCAAACGGTCGTCTTCGACCTACAGGTGAGTGGCCCACCATACCGCTACGCGATCCTCGCCGCGCGCGCGATGGACTACGCCAATGCCGTCGCAGGACTTGGCGCCAACCTGCTTTCGGCCCTCGAGAAGTTAGACGGCGAAGAACTCGCCCAGATGCGCGCGGGACACGAGGTCGCAAACCTCAGCTGGACCCGCGGGATCCGCAAGCAACAGCGCGACGAAGCTCGAAACCAGCGTGACTCTGCCGCTCGAGCGCTGGACCTCGCGAAGGCAAAGCATTCTTACTACTCGAGCCGCGAGTACGTTAACAACGAGGAGGACCTGGCGTTGAAGAAGACGTCCGACGCAGAGTCCAAGTACCTCTTGGCCTCGGGTCTCAAGGACATGGCCGGTGTCGTACGGGTGTTTCCAGAGGTCGCGGCGGGCGCGATGTCATCCTTCACCGAGTTTGGGGGAGAGGGCTTGGCAAACGTTATGGAGCTCGCTGCGCAGGTCTTCGAGTCGGGCGCGAGCGCGCTCACGCGTGAGGCTGGTCAGCTCTCCACGGTCGGAGGCTACAACCGCCGCATGGACGACTGGAAGTTCCAGGCGGAGCAGGCAAAGGTAGAGATCGAGCAGCTCGACAAGCAGCTTCTCGCGGCGGAGATACGCGTCGCGATCGCAGAGCATGAGTTGACCCTACTTGAGCAGCAACTCGAGCAAAGCAAGGAGGTCGAGCGCTTCTTGCGCAGCAAGTTCACCGACAAGGACCTCTACAGCTGGATGGCACGCGAGCTCACAGTCGCCTTCGGAGAGTCCTTCCGCATTGCCTTCGAAATGGCTCGGCATGCAGAGCGCGCCTTCCAGCGAGAGCGTGGCGACACGAACCAGGTCTTCGTCCGCTATGACGCGTGGGACGGCACTCGGAAAGGTCTCCTCGCTGGAGAGAGACTGTCTTCGGACCTCCGTCGGATGGACGCGGCCTATCACACGCAAAACACCCGCGAGCACGAAATCACGAAGACCGTAAGCCTCGCCCAGCTTGATCCAGACGCGTTCCTGAAGCTGCGAGAAGGTTTGCCCGGAGGATGCGAGTTTAGCCTTCCGGAGGCGCTGTTTGACGAAGACTTCCCGTCGCACTACCTGCGCCGCATCAAGTCAGTGAGCGTCACCCTTCAGTGCAACCCCGGACCTTACCAGAGCGTCTATGGCACACTCGATCTCAA
>CAITIQ010000576.1 GCA_903892415.1 uncultured delta proteobacterium
AGTCGACCACCGACTCCTCACAGCCAGGAAAGTTAGTTCCACCCCGGACGCAGTCTTCGAGGCAGCTCGTTGACGAGCCAATACAAGGCTGCTCGCAGATCGCAGCGCACTCGCCTTGCAGGTCGTAAGCGGCCTTGCCCCCGGAGCCTGCTCCGCCCGAGCCACCGTCCTCCGAGACCTTCAGCTCAGCATCGCAAGCCACCGTTACGAGCGCTGCTACCACCCACCACGCGAAACTACTCGTATTGTGCACGATCGGTTCATCTCCAAACGACGCTGACAAGAGTATCCCTCGCCATCCTACTGCTTGGCCCCACTAACCAAGGACGCAAAGGGATGCACACCGTCGCACCGATTTCCTCAAACTCATTTGCGGCCCGCTCCAGGCTGGGCTGGTAGCTTCACGAGCATGTCCCTCGGCCTTGCGCTCGGAATCGTCGGTTTCGCGGTTTTGATCGTGGCGTTCGTGTTTGGACTCGTCGCTTGGATTCGCAGGCGCATCATCGCGAAGCTGGCCGCTGACGGGCTCAAGAAACGGTCGGGCAGCCGGCGCCTGCACATCAAGCTCCACGACTTCGTCGGGCAAGGCATGCGCTCGGGCATGCGCTCGATCAAGCCGGGCGAGCTGGTATTGACCGGCAAGGGGCTTTACATCCTGTGCCCCTTCCCGATCCAGGTGTCGGGGACCGACCTCTCGAACCTTCGCGTCGCGCACAAGGACGGAACGCTCGAACTCGAAACCGACCGGCCCTTCGAGGCGACAGGCCGGGTCGAGTTGTCGTTCGCGTGCGAGGACGCCGCCGACTGGGTAAGCGTGCTCACGTCGGGCGGCGCCGTGGCGACCTCTCGCTGACGAGGGCGCGCAGGCCGGCGCTCCGCTGTGCGCGACGGGTGTCGTCTTGCCAGACGCACCGTTGGTGACAGGGACCGCCAAGGTTCGCTGGCGCTGGGCTACGATGCTCGGCGTGCCGACCGACGCGGGTGAGCCGCTAGCAATGACGGACCTCGAGCGCCGCAATGCGGACGCGCTTTGGTTCCTCGAGAGCCTCGACCGTGTGAGCCGCGCAATCGGTGCTAGCCGAGATTTCGACCAGCTGGTGAGTGCGGTCCTCGCGGTAGCCCTCGAGCTTTTCGATGGGCATCGTGTCTTGCTCGCTTCGACGTCTTCTGACGTGTGTTGGCCGGTGGTGAAGGAACAGTCGCGGGCAGGCCATACAGAGCTGCTTGAGCACCCTCGGTGCGATCAACTCTTCGTTCCCCGCAATACCTCCTCTCACAGCGCCATCGTCCTGGGAGCAGCCGGTAGCCCGCTTTTGCCTGAGGTCGCCGAGACGATTGGAGCCAGCGCATTGATGGCCGTAGCGCTGGCGCCCGAAGGGGCTGAGCCTTACGCGCTCATCCTCCACAACGCCACAGCGACCCAACGGTGGACGGTAATCGAGCGACGTCTATTCGAGGAACTCGGTCGCCGCCTGACCGAGGCCCTCACCCACGCGTTGACGCTTCGCACGCTCCGCCAAAGCGAACGCCGACTCGATGCCGCTCAGCGCCTCGCGCACGTCGGTTATTGGGAGCGCGACTTCGAGGCCCATCAGATCACCCTCTCCGACGAGTCCTGCCAAATCTTCGGCTTCTCGCCTGACGAGCGGATCGTCGACCTGCCTCGCTGGCATGCACGCTGGGTCTCGCTCATCCATCCCGAGGATCAGCAATCTACGGCTGACGCGTTCGCGGCTGCCGTCAACGGCAAGGCTGACTACGACGTCGAGTACCGGGTCGTAAGGCCGAGCGGCGAGATCCGGGTCATCCACAGCCGTTGCAGCATCATTCGCGCCGCCGATGGGGCTCCGCAGCGAGCCTTCGGCGTCATGCGGGACATCACCGACCAAAAGGTGGCCGAACAGGCGCTCGTCGAGAGCAACGCTCTCCTGAGCGCGGTGGTCGAGGGAACCTCCGATCCCATTTTTATCAAAGACCTCGAGGGTCGCTATTTGATGATCAACGCGGCGGGCGCGCGTTCGCTCGGGCGTACGGTCGCCGAGGTGATCGGCAAGCTGGACACCGACCTCGTCCCAGCTGACCAGGCGGCAGAGGTCCTTGCGTGCGAGCAGCAGGTTTTGACGACGCAACAGACTCAGACCTTCCGCGAGACGCGGGGCGGCGACGCAACCCGGCTGTTCCTCACAACCAAGGGAGTGTTTAGAGACCACTTCGGTAGGCCGCGCGGCATCTTTGGCGTCTGCCGCGAGATCACCGAGCTGATGCGCCTCGAGAGCCAGCTGCTCCAGGCGCAGAAACTCGAGGCCGTAGGGCAGCTTGCCGGCGGCATTGCCCACGATTTCAACAACCTCCTCACCGTCATCAACGGCAGCGTCGAACTCGCGGCGAACCCAGCAGAAACACGCGAGTGCCTGTCGGACATCGCCGAGGCCGGCGAGCGCGCCGCCGCGTTGACCCAGCAATTGCTGGCCTTCAGTCGCCGTCAGGTGCTCCACGTGGAGGCGGTCGACGTAAATAAGCTCATCGAACGCGTGACCCTCCTCTTGCGTCGCACGTTGGGTGAGCACATCAGACTGGCAACGGCGCTTTCCACCGAACTGTGCTTGGTGCGGATCGACGCCTCGCAGCTCGAGCGGGTGATCATCAACCTGGCGGTCAACGCCAGAGACGCCATGCCAGACGGTGGCCATCTTCGCATCGAGACGGCGCTCGCCGACCTCAACGAGGAAGAACTGCGCGGAGAGGTGCCCCCAGGGCGGTACGCCTGCGTCACCGTCGCCGACTCGGGTAGCGGGATGGACGATGCGACCAAAGCCCGCATCTTCGAGCCCTTCTTCACGACGAAGGCCGTCGGCCAAGGCACGGGGCTTGGACTGTCGATGGCTTACGGCTTCCTCAAACAATCCGGAGGGCATGTCCAGGTCGAGAGCGAGCCGGGTTGCGGCACCACCTTTCGCCTGTTCCTACCCGCCGCTACGAGTGAGCGCACCGAGACGCCGAAGCCGCTCCAACAACCCAACGCCGCGCG
>CAITIQ010000577.1 GCA_903892415.1 uncultured delta proteobacterium
GCCGTCCCACACGAATCTGGTCCGCGCTTTTAGCGTCGGCACCGCGAGCTTGCTCTTCTGCTCGTAGACCTTCTTCTCGATGCGCCTTGCAAACGGGTCGTAGGCGCACTCGACGATGAGGCCGTCACTGCGCGCGGCCTTCTGCATGAGGCCGGCGCCGTTCCATGTGTACTTCCAGATCTCTTCTTTGGGAGCGTCGAGCCCAGGTTGCGGCTCGACAGTCCGCTTCTCGATCATCCTGCCGTCGGCGTCCCAGGCGTACTGGGTATTGCCCTTTTGGATGAGGCGGTTGCCCTTTGCGTAAACGCGTGTCTCTGCGCCCGCTCCGGTCTCGTAGAGGTTGCCGGTTTTGTCGTACTTGAAGAGTTCGGCGCGGGCCTTCTCGGGCACCATCGAGAGGAGCTGCCCGACCGGGTCGTACGCGAACTTCGTGCGGCCGCGTTCGCGGTCGATCGTTTCGATCAACTCGCCATCCGCGTTGTACCTAAAGGCTTTGAACGCCGTGACGTTGGACCGCGTGGGGCCGACCCACTCGGGCTGGCCGGGGAGCGGGAGGATCTCACGCTCGGGGCCCAGCGTGCGGCGGTCGTTCAGGCGCCCGAGCGCGTCGAACGTGGATTCGATCGCGCCGCCGCCGGGCAAGCGTCGTTGTAGATCGCGGCCCAGAAGATCTGGCGTGTGCGTGATCTCCCGGCCGTCCAAGACAGTGAGTCTGCGGTTGCCCGCGGGGTCTCGCGTGACTTGCTCGCGATGCCCGAGCGACGTGCTGCGCCCGACGCGGTCGCCCGCGAGGTCGTGCTGTAGCTCGACAACATGCGAGACGCCATTGAGCGTCTGCACCTCGCGGATGATTCGCCCGACGGCGTCGCGCTCGAACGCGAGCTCGATCCCGGGCGACTTCGCCTTGATCAGATCGCCGAGCACCGAGTACGTGAAGTGCTCTTCGGACTCGTCGTGGAGCTTGCGCAGGATCAGCTCGCCGGCCTTGTTGTACTCGAGCTCGGTGACCTCTTTCGCTCCGTTCCTAATGTGGATGGGCCGGCCGACGGCATCATGCCGGTAGCTGAGCGTGCGGCCGTCGAAGGTCTGCTCCTCACGCAGGATCCCGCTCGAGGTGTACGCAAGCGCATGCAGCTCCCCGCGCTCGTTCCATACGTGCGTGAGCTCGCCCTCGACGTTGTAGCCGAGCCGCACCTTGTGCCCGTTCGGATCCGTGCGGCGCACCAGCTTGTGGTACCCGCCCCACTCCAGCGTCGTCAGGTAGCCCGAAGGAGCCTGCGCCGAGATCAGGTGCCCTTCACCGTCGTAGGCGTAGCGCGTCACCTGGCCCAGCGCGTCGAGTACGCCAACCAGATCGCCTCGATTGGTGTGTTGATAGTGCGTCGTGTAGCCCAGCGGATCCGTCGCGGATTTGCGCCGGCCGAAGGCGTCGTAGGTGAAGCGCCACACGCCGCCGTCCGGCTCTTGCACCCCGATCAAGTTGCCTTCGGCGTCCCAGCCGGCCTTGGTCACTGCGTTCTTGGGGTCGGTGATCTGTGTGACGAGCCCGCGCGGATCGCGCTCGTAGCGGGTGAGCGCGCCCATTGGATCCCGCACCCAGACGAGATTGCCCCGGAAGTCGCGCTGGAAGATCGTCTCGCCCTTCGCTGGGTCGATGATGCGCGTTGGCAGGCCGTAGGCGTCGCGTTCGATCGTCGTGGTTCGGCCCAGCGGGTCGGTGATCTTGACGATCCGCCCGCGTCGGTCTCGCTCGTAGCTGGTCGTTGCCTCGGTGCCGTCGGTGATGGTGAGCAGGTGCCCGTCGTCGCGGTAGGTGGCCTTGGTGGTGTTGGGGCCTTCGTTCCATTCGTCGATCAGGCCGAACTCGTTGCCTTGAAAGGACGACGTCTGCGTGGAGTCGGTGACGGCGGAGAAGCCGTCATCCCCGAACTCGAACAGGCAGTGATGGATACCTCGGCAGGGCGTTAGCTTGTCGTGCAGGTACTTTGGCTTGTCGGCGAGGCTCGGGTCCTTGCGGTTGACGTACGAGCCCCAGCTCTCGCGACAGCGGCCATCGGGCCAATAGCGGAAAAAGAAGGCCAATCCGCAGCGATCCTGGTCCTTCGCGAGCCGACGGGAGCCCTCTTCGTATTCGTAATACGCCGTCTGCCCATCCGCGTCGGTGGCGGCGATCAGCTGGCCTTCGCGGTCGTGATCGAAGCGCACGAAGTCCAGCCACGCTCCTTGTACGGGCGCGGTCTTCGCTCCGATGGTGTGAATGCGTCCACTCTGGTCATGGCGCACGCGTAACTCACGTCCAGCGCTGTCTTTGATCGCCGCGAGCCGCAGGGTGTCTTGGTCATATGCGAGCTCAATGCGGTTCTTGTTGCGATCTTCGATCGCGGTGAGCAGCCACGCCTCATGCGCACACCACTCGAGGATTGGGCTCATCGACGAGCCGGCGCGCTTGCCTTCTGTGCTCACCGAGAACAGGCGCCACACGTCATCATCTGCGTCGAGCGCGTAGCCCCACGGCTCGCGCTTCAACACCCACCCGAATGGTCCGAGGTGCTCTGCTCCAACGGTCAGGAGCGGGAAGTCGACGCTTGTCCCCTTGTCCGTCCACACGCGCACCATGTCGCGCTTGATCTCGACCACCCATCCGAGCGTGTGCGCCCAACCCCAGCCGATCCCGAAGTCACGCGACGCAGCGGCCGAACTCGCACTGCGCTCGAACTCCAGCGGCAGCGGGCCCGAGAGCGCGAAGTCTCCGATCGGGTGCGTGTGCGCGCGCCCCGTGACGACGTCGACCGGATGACTCTTCGTGCCGCAAAGCGGGTACTTGACCGGGTCGGGAGCCTCCTTCTTGGCACCACTCGATCCGTCAGTGCCGTTGCCTTTGCCTCCCCTGCCGCCCTTCTTCCCGCCCTTGCCGCCGGAGCCTCCAGCGCCTCCAGCATCAGCCCCGCCAGATTCCACGACGATCGTCGGGCACATTCCAGGCGGCGCGGCCGCTGCGGGTGCGGGTGCGGTGTTCACGGCCAAAACCTACACGATTGAGTTCTGATGGAAGTACCGAAACGTGCGCCGTCGTCCGGCGGATGCGCAGTCAGCCGGCCTTGCCCTTGTTGTGGAACCCTGGGCTCCCGGTGATGCCCATCATCCCGCGCTCGACGAGCACCACTGGCGCTCCGGCAACGATGAAGCTCGGCCCGCCCGTATTGAGACTGCAGGTCTCCTTCAGCGTGCCTGGCTCGTTGCCGTGGCAGGCCTTGAAGCAAGCCCCGACGTTGAGGATCTTCGCGCCGTTAATCTTGGTCCGCATGGGTGGATCCTTGATGCCCTCCACCGCGGTCGCGAGGACCGGATAAGGAATGGGCACCGGGCTTGGGGCGGCTGGCGTGGTGCAGACGCTTACAGCGAGCGGAGGCGCCTGATGATTGGAACTGGCGGTCACACAGTTCATGTAAACCGCTTTGACCTTAGGCACGGCAGCGAGGCTACACGATGGCACTTCGCAGGCGAAACAGATCTTGCACTGTGCCAGATCTGGCAGACCGTCTCACGCCACTCATGCTAGCTTGGCGCAACCTTGAGTTTGGGGATTCAGCTCCACGCGGATGCGCTGCCGGTTGACCTGCGCGTGGTGCGCTTCGAGGCGAAGGAGGCGGTGTCCGAGCCGTTTCTGGTTGAAGTTTTGTTCGACACCGCGGACTCGGCTTTCGATCCGGAGTCGCTCATGTTCACCCGCGTCGCACTGACGGCGAACGAGGGCTTCGAGGCAGGACGCGTAGATCCGCGCGTGTTCGACGGCGTGGTTGAGGAAGCGGGCTACGTCGCGATGAACGGCAGCTTTTGTCGCTTTCGATTGGTACTTCGGCCGCGGTTCTTCGCTCTATCCCACCGCGTCGATGCGCGCATTTTTCAGCAGCAGTCGATCGTCGACATCGTAAAGGCGGTGCTCGCGGAGACCGGGTTGGACGACGCGATGGAATGGCGACTCATCGGGGAATACGAGCCGCGCGAGTTCGTGGTGCAATATCGTGAGAGCGACCTGGCGTTCCTCTCGCGTTTGCTCGAGGAGGAGGGAATCTTCTACTTCTTCGAGCACACGCCAGACGGCCACACGATGGTGTTTGGTGACCACGACGGTGCTTTCACGGATCCTGAACAGCCCGTCGTACTTTCGCGCGGCCAGGCGGGGGGCGGGCGGGCGCTCCTCGACCTCGAGCGGGTAACGCGGATCGCGCCCAGTCACGTGCATCTGCGCGACTTCGATGTGAGGCAGCCTGGGGTACCTCCCGAGGCGGTCGCACCTTCGGACGCGCCCATCCCGCTGGAGTACTATGCGTTCCCGGGCGGCTTCACCACCGGCAAGGCTGCTCAGCGCAAGAGCGCTGCGCGGCTACGCTCGCTCCGCGCGAGCGCGGACCGCATCGTGGGCGTAGCGAACGTCGTGGGACTCGTACCGGGGCATCGGCTTAAGATCGATGGCTTTCCGGAAGGCGCCGTACCGAGTTCATGCACGGTGATTCGGGTGACCACAAAAGGCGAGCAGGCAAGCGAGCGCTCGACCGGCCAGGGCCCTTCGAGCCGCACAGAGTTCGAGCTGATCCCGAAAGACGCGGCGTGGGCACCGCCGCTCCGCACGCCGAAGCCGCGGATTCGCGGCTATCAGATCGCGACTGTGACGGCCCCATCGGAGGAGCCGGAGACGATCCATACCGACAACCTCGGCCGCATCAAAATCCGCTTCCCTTGGGATCGCTCGAAGAAGACAGACGATAGCTCGAGCTGCTGGGTGCGCGTCTCGCAGGTCATGCTCGGCGGTTCGATGATGTTGCCCCGTGTTGGCTGGGAGGTCGCGGTCAGCTTCGAGCATGGGGATCCGGATCGCCCGCTGGTGATCGGGAAGGTGTACACCGCAGAAGAGGCGCCTCCCGCTGGGCTTCCGGCTGCCGCGGCGGACGGCTCGTTCTCCTCGCGCTCGAGCCCAGGTGGCGGCGGGCGCAACGGAATCGTGATGGGGGACTCGGCCGGGTCGCAGGGCTTCTCCGTGACCGCCCAGAAGGATGCAAACACCGGAGTTGGCAACGACCTCGCAGTAACGATCGGCGCGAACGAGAGCATCTCGGTTGGCGCGAACGCGTCGCTATCGGTGGGTGGTGACGCCAGCTACTCGATTGGAGGCAACCAGAACGTGAGCGTCGGAGACGCGCTGCAGGTCAAGATCAAGGGCGCACAGAGCGTATCCGTCGGCGGCAGTGAAACCTTCGGCACAACCAAAGACTTCGTCGAGCACGCAGGTGGGACCTGTGCGTTCTCGGTTGGCGGCAGCTCCACCACGATCTCCAACGGGGTCCGGACAAAGGCCACCGGAGCAGCCACGCGCTCTGTTAGCGCGGCGATGATTACGCTCGCCGGCGGGGCGATAACCGACAAGAGCGCGACCTGCACGGAGACGGTCGGAGCTGTCGCCGTGACGCTGGCCGCCGGGAACGTGGTCGAGAGCGTTGGCGGAGCGAAGAGCCTGACGTGCTCCGCCGCGGAGCTCATGGTTTGCGCGTCTCTCACGCAGACCGCCGCGAGCGTGACCAACCTCATTGGCGGCCTCCACCTTCGAAAGGTGGGCGGCGACATCACAATCAAGGGCGCGCAGGTCATGTTGGGTGGCGCCGTGGGCACGTTCAAGGCGGGAGGCTCATCCATCAAGTTGGCCGGCGGCCCAATCACCATCAAGGCCTCCTCGTTCAAGTTCAGCGGCGCGACGATCATCAAGATGGGCTCAACGCTCAAGGAGGGTTGACGTGAGCAGAGCGCTTAGCGCCAGCGTAATTGTGGACGGCTCCGAGCTGATGGCGCTGCGCGTAGCGCTTGAGGAGCGAGTCTCCGACCTCGCGAAGGCCGAGGTGCTCGTCGGCGCCCCGGACGAGCACGCCTTTGCACGGAAGCCGCTCGAAGCGGTGGGAAAGAACGCGCTGGTGCGGGTCTTCGACGCGAACGGAGACGAGAAGCGGTTTGCCGGCATCGTCATGCAGGCAGGCGTGCGTCGGGCGGGCGCGCTCGCAAACGAGGTATCCCTGCTCATTCGGCCCCGCCTGGCCAAGCTTGAGCTCCGCACCGACTGCCGCACCTATCAAAACCTCAGCGTCGTCGAGGTGGTGACGAAGGTGCTCGAAGGCGCGGGATATGCCGGTAAAGAGATCAAGGATGAGGTTGGCGACAAGCCGCCGCCCCGAGCCGCGTTCGTCCAATACCGCGAGACGGACTGGGAGTTCATCGCCCGCATCCTCTCGGAGACAGGGTTGATGCTCATCACGACGACGGACGGCGACGTCGACCTCGTCACCTTGACCGACAAGGACCTCGGCCTGCTCTCGCCCGACACGATCGACGCACTCGAGGGCGACGGACTCACAGGCGAAAAAGAGGCCGTGTTTCGCCTGCGGCGCTCGCGGGCAATCGCGCCGGGCAAAGTGACCACGCTGGTGCACGACTTCGAGCGTCCTAAGCTCGACCCGACCAAGGTCAGCGAGACTGGCAGCGACGCCGAGAAAGCTCTCGAGGTGTTTAATTACCCGGTGCGCTCGGTGGATGACGCTGAGGTGGAGCGGGCGGCTCGCGTTGCCGCCGAGGGTCTCGCGGCACGGCGCTCGAGGATCACGGGGGAGTCTTCGTCGTTGAGGCTTGCTCCCGGCCATCGCGTTACCCTACAGGGCCATCCGTACGCCGCGCTCAACGGCGAACTGTTGCTGCTAGCGACGAATCTCGTGTGGTCCCGCAACGAACACAACGGCGTTCGCGGGGCGTTTGAGGCCTGGCCGATGAAGGAGCCAACGCCTTTTCGACCCGTTGTTCGGGAGGCGCGCGCTCCAGCACGGGGATTGGTCTCGGCGAGGGTGACCGGCGCCTCCGGCAAAGAAGTCGACCCCGATCAGCACGGTCGAGTCACCGTGCTCCCGTCGTGGGATCGACTGGGGAAGAGCGACCACACTTCGAGTCCCAAGGTCCGTGCGACGCAGCTTCCGCTCGGAGAAAGCATGTTCACGCCGCGCGTGGGGTGGGAGGTCCTGGTCGGGCATTGGGATGGAGACGCAGACGACGCGTTGATCGTGGGTCGCATGATCCACGGTGCAGCACCGCCGACCTACGGTTTGCCCGCCGGCAAGTCGAAGCTCAGCCTCCAGACACCGACCACCCCGTCCGGCGGCTCCTCGAACGAGATCCGCTTCGACGACGCCGCGAACGCAGAGGAGATGTTCTTCAACGCGTCGAAAGACATGTCCCAAAAGGTCGGCAACAACGCTACGACCAATGTGACCGCCAACGAGACGCGCGATGTCGGAGCAAACCGAACGTTTGCGGTGACTTCAAGCTACGAGGAGACCATCTCGGGCTCGAGAAGCATCTCGGTCGGAGGGAGCCAAGTCATCGGTATCACCACGTATGTCGTGGACGACGTCGCCAGCCACTCCCATACGGTCGGCGGAAGCCGCAACATTACGATAGGCGGCGATCACAAGAATACAGCGACGGGGGCATGCACGATCGATGTAGGCGGAACGTGCATCGACCTGGTCGCGGGGACCGTCAGCATAGAGAACGCCGCCGCCTTCACGGATGAGACGGGAGCGGTGCGGGTCGACCTGTGTGCGGGCAATCGTGCAATCGAGATTTCCGGCAGCTACTCCGAGACGATCGGCGCAGCGAAGGTCATCTTGGCAGCAGGGTCCGTCGTCGGCCAAGCGGCATCACTCACTCGAAACACGACGGGGGCGATACTGATCAAGACCAGCGCAGATCACGTCGAACAGTCCAGCGGTGGGTTTACCGAGGTTGCTGCAGGCGCACACATCATCAAGGCGACCAACGTCGTGATCGAGGCCAGCTCGCTCCTCAGTATTGTAATGGGCGCGTCGACCATCACTCTGACCCCGGCTTCCGTGTCGATCGCCGGAACCAACATCAAGATCGACGCCGCCAGTGATCAACTGGGCATCGTGCTGGACAACTAGCCATGGCAAAGCGGCCCATCTTCCTCGCGCTGACGATCGGAGACGCCGCCCTCGAGGGCGTGCGTTCGGTCGTGATCGATCGAACGCTCGGCAAGCCTGCGCGGGCGCTGATCACGGTGCTACTTCCGGAACCAATCCCAACGTCTGATCTCGTTGGCCAACCCGCAACGGTGTTGCTGGGCCGTGAGGAGGTCGAGCAGATGCTGGACGGGCTCGTCAGCGAGGCGTCGATGCGACTGACGGAGCTCGAGGGAGCGTTCGCCGTGACACTCACGGTCGAGTCGCGCATCGGCTTGCTGAGGCACTCGGTGGACCATAGGACCTTCATCGACATGGACGTGAGAGCGATCGTAACCGCTGTCCTCGATGAACACGGTCTGCTGGAAGACCGCCAGCGCTGGTCACTTTCCGAGAG
Organism: uncultured delta proteobacterium; assembly: GCA_903892415.1. Taxonomy (GTDB): domain Bacteria; phylum Myxococcota_A; class Polyangia; order Polyangiales; family Polyangiaceae; genus Xiheicaenibacterium. The sequence continues at coordinate 8,410 of CAITIQ010000577.1, forward strand.
CTACGAAAATCGCTCGATGACGGTTCAGTATGAGGAGAGTGCGCTCGACTTTGTCTCGCGCCTGCTGGAGGAGGAGGGCATTACGTTCGTATCGTCCAGCGACGAGGACGGTGAGCTCTTCGAGTTCTTCGACAAGAGCTCGGCGCAAAGCCCGATCGAGGGGGACCCTGGCGTCGCGTTCGAGCGCTCAGCTGGGCTAGAGGCTGAGGCTGACGCCTTCATCGTGATGAACGAAGGCGCAAAAATGACCGCAGGCAAGGTGATGCTGCGGGAGTACGACTTTGAGAAGCCTGCCCTCGATCTCAAAGGTGAAGCCGAGGCGGGAGCGTTCACCGATCTCGAGCGCTATGAGGCGCACGTTGGACCATTTGACCCGACGCAGCTCGCTCGCTGGGCGAAGGTCAGGCTCGAGGCAGAGGTGGGTGCTCAGCGCCGCATCTCACTCGAGGGCCACTGTCTGCGTATGACGCCGGGCCGAGTATTCGAGCTGGAGGATGCGCCGGGCGACGCGTCGGGTGAATACTTGGTCACCGCGGTTCGGCACAGCTACGCGCTCGACGCTGGGGGTTTTGTGCGGACCTCGGTGACCGCGCAACCGAAGGACGTACCTTATCGGCAACCGCTGGAGACAAAGTCGCCCATCGCCTGGGGCCACGACACGGCGTTCATCGTCGCACCAGAGGGCTCAGAGGTGGAGACCATCCACACCGACGAGCATGGCCGCGTAAAGGTGCGCTTTCGCTGGGACCGTTCGGATCGGGTTGCAGACGACGCCTCCGCGTGGATGCGCGTGGCTCAGCTACAGACCGCCGGCTCGCAGGTCTTGCCGCGGATCGGTTGGGAGGTGGTGGTCGAGTACTTGGAGGGCGATCCCGATCGGCCGATCGTGACGGGTCGACTCTACAACGGCGCGGTCCCGCCGCCCTATGCACTGCCGGAAGGCCGCACGCGGACGGCGCTCCAATCCGCGTCGACCCCGGGTGGCAACGGCCGCAACGAAATCCGCCTCGAGGACGCCAAAGGCAAGGAGGAAGTGGCAATCTCGGCCCAGAAAAACCAGACGATCAATGTCGCCAACGACTCGACGGAGTCGGTCGCGGTCAACTCGAAGCGGGAGATCGGGGCGAACCTCACGGTGACCGTCGGGGGGGACGAGAAAATCTCTATCAACAGCGGCGTCAAGAGCGGCGCAGCCTCCGAGGACCTCACGGTCGGAGGCAGCCGCGAGCTCACCGTGGATGCGGTCATGGGCATCGGTGCAAGTGGCGCGATCGAGACCTCGATTGGAGGCAGTCTCACTGCGATGATCGGCAGTCCGCTGAAGGGGCTGCTCGACCTTGCGGGCGAGGTCGCCGCGGAGGTCGTCGAGGCCAAGGCGAAAGAGGCTGTCACCGCTATTCAAGAGAAGGCGCAGGGCAAGGTCGATCAGCTCCTCGGCTCGGTGGGTGATCTCACGAGTAAGGCGACCGGCCTTTCCGATGCGGCAAACAGTTCGATGGGCCAGGCGCTGCAGGCAGCGGGAGCGATGCCGAACCCCAGCGGGATGGGCGAATGGGCGTCGAAGGCGCTAGGCGTGAACGATGCGCTTGGTGGTCTCGCAGAGGCTGCCATGTCGAAGGTGAAGGAAGCCACCGGCTCCGACGGCGCCGGTGGTGGGGGTGAGTCGCAGGCCAACGAGGGCGGTCCCGATGGCGCCATGCCGGCCAACGCCGCGGCCGACGGTGCATGCGGGCCCGGCCACTCCATCCTCCATGCGCTTGCAACCTTGGATGAGAGCTACGGCGGCTCGAAGATCACACTCGCGGCTGGCAAAGTCACGACGGTCGTCGGTGCGGCACGCACGATCGACGTGGGAGCTGCGCGGATTGAACTCACCGCGGGAGATCGCGTGGAATCCTCCGCATCGAAGACGGAGTCGATGATCGGTCGCGTAATCCTTGCGAGCGGAGACATCGCTGAGGAGACCAGCGGCTCGCAGGAAACGACCGTCGGAGGCGCCATCCTCGAGAAGGTAGGCGGGAACGCAACCGTTGAGGCGGGTGCGTCACTAAAGCTCGCTGGCGCGCTTTGGAAGGTGGACGCGTCGAGCGCGATTGTCCTCAAATGTGGGGGTAGCACGGTCACGATTGCCGGCGGAGGCATCGCGATCTCCACGCCAACCCTCACGTTGACGGCGCCAACGATCAAGCTTCCGAAAAGCGGCACCGAGCGATGACCACCGCGCTGTCGATCGTGGCCGCGGGGATATGGAGCCCCGCCGGCCGCAGCGCCGCCGAAGTCGCTCGCATCCTGCGCACGGGGCTTCCAGCGGTTCGCTCAGCACCTTTTTCTGATGGCTCGGGGGCGCCCATCACCATGGGCGTGGCTCCGGATCTCGCACGGCTCGAAGGGCCGGAACGTCTAACCTCGCTCGCCGTACGCGCCTTGCGTAGCTGTTCCTCCGAGCTCGCAATGAGCGCGCCCTCGCTGAGCCGTCGCGCCGCTGTGCTGCTTGCCCTTTCTCCGCTCGAGCTCGTGACGCACGCTGATGTGCCTCGCGTCAGCACCACGTTGGGCCGAGCGCTCGAGCTCGATTCAACGCCGCAGGTCGTCGTGAGCCTCGATAAGGAGAGAGCCGCGGCCGACCTGCTGTGCTCCGCTGGAGAGCTCCTGCAGCGGGGCGAGGTGGACGTTGCTTTCGTCGGTGGCGCGCACAGCGATTGGGGTCAGGCGCGGATTCGCGCGCTTGCTGAACGTAGGGACCTCTACACAAACGAGGATCCCACCGCCGCCTTTCCTGGTGAACACGCGGCCTTCATTGCTGTTGTGCGAAGCGGGCGCACGCGCGGCGCGCTGCCGCTCGCGACCGTGGTGACAGCAGGCGCCGCAGAAGGGCCGACAGAGGGCGCAGAGGCGTGGGGAGTCGCTTCCGAGCTCCTTCATGCCCTGTTGCCTAACGGACTGGACGTCAGGGCAGGCTGGTTGTTCGGCGATATGGCCTTCGACCCAGCCACACTACGCGAACATGGCGCCCTCCTCACGCGGGCAACGGAGTACCTCGCTGCTCCCCACCTCTTGGACTACCCCGCCCAGCGGATAGGAGCGCTTGGAGCCGCGGCAGTGCCCTTCGGCGCAGCGCTGATTGGGACGTCGTGGCGAATGGGCCGCGTCCCCTCACCGAGCGCGATGGTGGTAGCCCGTAATGAGGCCGGCCGACGCTCCATCGTAGTGTTGCGTCAGCCTGACGACAGTCGCGCCGAGTAGATCGACATCCACAGCGAGCGCGCATCTCCATCTGAAATGAACTGCTGCTTCCACCTCGCGTCGAGCTCGGCCATCGACTCAGCAGTGAAGCCCCAGCTGCCAAGGATGAGTTCCCTCGGCTGACGTACGCGCTTGAGGTCAGCCTGCGCGCTTGCATGACGGCGGATGTCCTCATGGGACAGCGGCTGCGCAGCCAGTGGCATGGCGTCCACCGCGACAGTCCCGGATGGACTGCTGGCGACGCCAGAAGCGGCGACGGTCCCGGTATCGAGCCGGACGGCCGACTGGGGGGCGGGCGTCGCGCTGCGCGCGGACTTGGCTTGGAACGGCATCGACGCAACCAACGCCTTCGCCGCCTCACCATCGACCGCCATCGTCATCATTGGCGCCTTAGCGACCGAAGCTGGAGGGGCGGAGCGAACACTTGCGGGGCTCGGGCTCGTAGACGAAGACGTGATGCTGTGTGCCGCCGGCAGCGAACTCCCAGCGACAGACCTGAACGGAGTCGCGGGACCGCGCACAACCGAGTCGCTCATCATCGTCACCTTCCCTAGTACGCTGCGCGGAGCTGAGGACGGTACCGCGACTGGACCGGCCGACAGCGGGGCCTGTGACAAGGGCGCCTGTTGTGACAACGGCGCCTGCTGTGACAACGGCGCCTGATAAATCGCTTCTACAGGAGCAGTGGGCCCCGCGGCGGCTGCGCCCGCACGAAGATACGACGGTACGAATTTCGGACTTTCTGCAGCCTCCTTCTTCTGCGTGGCGGCGCCTAAAACAGGCGATTCTGGCGTGCCCTCGAGCGCGGCTCGCGCCGCTGCCGCAAACCGCTGCGAGGCCGCTAGAAAGGCCCTTTGATACGCGTGGAGCAGTGCACTGCGACCTCCGCGCAGCTCGTCGGCGATAGCCCTTAAGTGGAGCTCCTTGTCGGTCAGGTAGTCCCCTTGCGCGAGCCCAGCTCGCGTCAAGACCTCCTCCGCGCGGGCGCCCGCATCCATCTCCGCCTGCAAGGTTGCCACTTGCTCGATGGTCAAAGTCACGCGCGCGAGCGTACTGCGTCCGCGAGCGCGGAACCACGACGTTGGTCCGCACAGGAAACAAACCATCGCTCGCCCAACGCTGACCCGCTTCGCGCCAAGGTACTTGGCGCGCGCCAGGTCCTTCGATACCACTGCCCTCGTGTCCGCCGACGTCTTTATCGTGACCACCGAGAAGGCTCTCTCGCTGCTCGGCGGCGTGATGAGGGAGGTCGCTGCTCATCGTCCTAGGGCCGGCCTTCAGGAGCTGGCGAACGAGGTTTCCCAAGCCGTTGGCGCCATATGCGAGGCGCGGGACCACCGGCGCGATCCGCTCGGCGCGTTGGAGGCTGCACAGGCCCGCGTGCTCGTAGCCGCCTACCACGCGGCTGGATCGCCTTTGGGGTTGTCGCTTGCAGCAGCAGCCGGCGAGCTGCTCACAGCGAGCCGTTTTGCGCCGAAATTTGCGCCGGCCCCGGTCCCAAGAGCACGCATCAGCGTCGGCTTCCTTCCGACGTTGCACGTGCGCCGTGGAGCCCTCTCTCCCGCTGCTCGCGCCTTGCCCTTGCCAAAACCCAGACCAGCGCCGACAGCCCCCACGGACGGTCCGACGCGCATCACGACGATCCTTGCGTCGCTGAAGCCAAGGTCGGGTGGTGCCCAGCGCGAGGCGCCGGCGGCGGACGAGTCTGCAGAACCGCCGGAACTTCCCAGCGGCGACGCGACGCCCGGGGACGCCTTGGACGCGCTGATCGAAGCCGGTGAGCCCGTCGATGCTCTTGCGCCAGACGAGGACTCGAGGACCTTCGAACGAGGTTGGGCACGCGACCTTTTCGAGGAGATCGCGGCGCTGGGCATGCAGCGTCTTCCGCTTGCCGATGATGATCCGTGGGCGCGAGGTTTCGCCGAGGAGCGCCTGCTCTCGGCGGTTGATGCGTTCATAGGCTTGGGTGACTCCGCGTTTGGGTCCCTCGATGCGCTCGTCCGAGATGCGCCGGTGCCGGATCCCTGGCGGCTCTTCGCTCTTGGCTTGATCGCAGGACACGCAGGCGGGAGGGACCTTGCGTTCCTGTTCGAGGCGGCGCTGCGCGAGCTTGATTTGGAGGACCCCGACACGTTCACGGCTTGGGTTTCTGCGGCGCGCTTGGTGTCCTCGCAAGCTGTACACGCGATGATGAGAAGTCTGCTCGAAGCGGAGCTTCCGCTGCGTGCTTTCGGGTTGGTGGGGCTAGCGGTGTCGGGTGCGGCCTCGTCGGAGGAGCTGCTTGATGCGGCGCGTGGAGCTTCGCCTAGGCTTGTCGAAATCGCGCTCGCCGAGCTTGCGCATCGACGGGTTCCAGCAGCAGCGCCAATCGCTTTGGGACTGCTATCCCGCGGTGGAGCCGGCGCGGTGGACCGAGCAGCATGCGAGGTACTCTTTGCGCTGTCCGACCCTGGGCTTGCCCCGCACCTGCTGCGTAGGGCGGGAGAGCCTGGAGCCGATTGGGTGCCGCTGCTTGCAGGCGCAACAGGAGATCCAGCGCTGGCGCGAGAGTTCGAAACCGTGGCGCAACAGGCGCCAACGACTGCTCGCCTCTTGGGGCTCGGCTGGGCCGGCAGAACTTCCTCGTTGACGCTGCTCCTGGACGCGCTCGACCACCCAGACGAAGACCTTGGTAACGCGGCAGCGCGCGCACTTGCTCGCATCCTTGGCGAGGCGCCCATCGTGGAACGAGAAGTCGAGCCGGAGGCCCTCGCCGATCCCGACGTGCCCGTTCCTCGTGCAGCAGGAGAGGATGCAGATCGAGCGGAGGACAGCAACTCCAGAGATGAAGGCTCCCCCGACACCATCAGCGCCTTCGCTCGGGAGCGCGCAATGTGGGAACCGATCGCCGATCGCACGCGAGCTCGCTTCAGCGCTTCAGAGCGCGTGCGGCACGGCGAACTTTACAACCCGACGAGTTCGCTCGTGGAGCTCGAGGCCCGCGAGGTTCCAGTTCCACCCTCGCATGAGGAGCGCCGGCTAGCCTGGGCCGAGCTAGCCCGCGCGGCCGACCTCCCCGTCCGCTTCGACGCTGACGGCTGGATAGCGCACCAAGCGACTGCGCTGGAGGCCGCGCGAGCAAACCTTGCCTCGACACGCAAGCCGTGAGGCGCCGCTTGGATACACTGGGCCGCCCTCCACCGGAGGCGCTAACGGTGTGCTACACCGATATCGCTTGGATCCGCTGCGACGTGATGACATCGAGAGGGCCCAGGCCACATCTCCGGATGAGAAGGCGCGGCAGACGCTCGAGATGGTACGTATGGGCCTCGCCCTGAAGCGCGCCTCCCTGCGCACGAAGTTTCCCGCTCTCTCCGAGGATGAGCTCGAGGACAGGCTCTTGTCGTGGCTTGCGAGAGAGGGCGAAGCTGACGATTGAGGCTGCGCCTCTTTCAGTGACTACGCGGTGACAATCCTGCGGCGTTTGAAGCGGCAAAACACGGCTTATTGGGTCTGCGGATGCTCAGTCGAGTAAGCGTTGATCCACCCACCGGGCTCACGTCTACCGCCAAGGTGGGCTGGCTGCGGGGAGGCGGCGAGTGGCGCGGGCTTTGCGTTAGTGGCGCGTGCAACCATGAGCCATTTTAAGGGATTTGTCGCAGGATTGTCACTGTTTCTGGTCGCCGGATGTGCTGATGAACCCATCCCCGGCGCGCCCGGAGACCCGCCCGGGTCCAAGCCTTGGACCAGCGATGACGTGGCCTGCAGCGACGACGACGCTTGTGGTCCGGGCGAGACCTGTCTCAGCGGCGTCTGCCAGATGCAACGTTGCGCGGAGGACCTCGAGTCGCGCGCACCGCTCGGGCAGCACCGCTATCTGCAGCTCGACGCCGAGCTCGCAGTGGTTGGGGACCAGTCCTACGTCGACGGCTTCGAGGGCGCCGAATACCTGGGCTCATGGGACCTCTCGGGCTTGGTCTTGCGCGACCTCGCCGGAGGCAATCTCACCGGTACGCGCCCCCACACCATCGCTGCAGCTATTGAGGGTTTGCAAGGCGTGCGGCTTCAGGGCGGCGACGGGGATAGCAACCTCGAGCTGAGCTTCGAGCCGAGCGCGCTCGCTTCGGGCGACGTGGACGCTGATGGGGTGGACGAGCTGTTCGCGGTCGGGGAAAGCTTTATCGCACAATGCGACGTACGCACCGGCAGCTGCTCCGAGGCCACGTTGGAGGGCGCCGTACTAAGCGATGTGAGCGCGGCGGACGTGGACGGCGACGGTTATGCCGAGGTGCTGATGCTTGAATCGTTGGGCGACGAAGCCACCCTTTACGTGTGGAACGTGGATGCGCAAAAGACCGGCCAGGAAGAGCTTCTGGCATGGACGCTCAACAAGGCCGTGCTCTCGCTTGCGGCAGGCGATCTCGACGGCAACGGCGTGGCCGAGATGCTGCTGCTCGAGGACGGTGGTTATTGGGGCTGGGCCAGCGACAAACTGCACGTCTTCTCGCCGTCGAGCGAGAGCGTGCTCTCGTCCACCAACGTCGACTCCGGCAGTGTGGACGTCACCACGCGCGATGACGAGTCCGACGGCATCGACGAGGTGCACCTCCTGCGTGACGACCGCACCGTGGAGAGCCTGAGCTTCAACGGCTCCACGCTCGTCAGCTACGACCAAAGCGAACTGAGCATCGGCACCACCGCACAACGCATCGCCTCCTTCGATTGGGACGGCGATTCACCGGCCGGACGCTTGCTGGAAGGCCCCGAGCTGATCTCCGGCGAGACCGTGCCGGTGGCCTTGCTTGTGGTCCCACCGACCGAGCTCGACGTTTCCGACGGCTTCGGGCGCGTGACGCTAGGCAACGTAGAGAGCCAATCGGTGGCGCAATCGGAGATGCTCGCGCTCACGGCGGGCCTCGTCGTCAGCTACGGAGCCGATCTCGGCTCGATCGCCAAAGCCAAAGTGCAGGCGCAGTTCGAGCGCGAGACGGTGCTGACCCGCTCACTCGCCAGCGGCTTTGCGATCGGCCAGAGCTACGCACTGCAAGGCGATAAGAACATGCTCGGCGGTGCGCAGGCCGGCGTGGTGCTCTCCTGCGGCTGCTTTCATCATTACAGCTACGTGACCGAAGATCCCGCCGGCAAGCTCGGTCCGAACAACAAGCCGTTCGAGGTGCTGGTGCCGGTCGGCGGCCAGGTCGGGCTGTGGTCGCTCAGCCGCTATAACCGCATGGCGGAGAAGCTCGGCACGCTACCGATGATTCCACTGGCGAGTCGGGTGGGCGACGTCGATAGCTATGCAAACCAGCCGCTCACCCTCGACGGTCAATCCATCCCGTCCGAGGATATGCTCTTCCCGGAGCTGCCGCCGGTGATCGTCAGTGACGTCGGGCGCGTGGGTTGGTCGGCCAGCATCCGCGAGTCGGAGACCAACAGCGAGGCGCAAAACACCAAGATCGGCGTCGGCGGTTCACTGGGGGCGTTCGGCGTCGAGCTGCAAGGCACGGTCTCGACCAAATTCGGCACGGCCTATGCACTGACGGTGGGTGAAGACACCAACTTCGGCGGGGAGGTACCGCCCATCGTCGACAGCCCGAAGACGCCGGAGGACGAGTTCGAGACCTCGCGCTACTCCTTCACGCCCTTCGTCTATCGACAGCACTACCAGAATGCAGCTGGCGAAGACGCCGCGTTCTACGTCATTGATTATGCGGTAAATCAGTGAGAGTTGGCGCTCTGGCTGTGAGCCTTTGCTTTACCGCCTCGGGGCTAGGCCTGCTTACGAGCTGTGAGCCGGAGCTTGCGCCGGGTGGGTTTGATACGCCTCGCTACTTCGCCAATGTACGGGGCGAGCTTCCCCTGGCCTTCGTACCGCCGATCAGCGATCGCTCCGGTAATATCTATGTACTGTTCGGCGATCCCGACGAAGGCACCACCAACGTTTGGGTTGGGCAGGCCAGCGGGGGCTTTACCGCCAGCTGCCAGGTAACCGACGGCAATGGCGTAAAGCGCTGGGTTGGCCGCGCGCAAGACGCGGCTTACTACCAATCGGGCGGCGCGCTGGTGCGCGTCTCCGGCCGCCACGGCGGATGCAAACGGTTGCTCGAGCGGGACCCAAGCACCGGCGCGGATCTCTCCTTCCTTGCGGTGCTTCCGCTGGTGATCGACAGCCCCAGCCGCGTCAGCACCGTGGCCTGGATTCAGAGCCCAACCGACCCGAGGCCGTACCAGGTTTTGGTCGACCTCAGCGCCGGGATCTACACGCTGCTCGGGGAAAGCGCCGACTCCGGCAGCGACTTCGAGGTCTTGGGCGTGGGCGGCGACCCAGCGACGCAACAAGGCGTGATCGTCTATCGCAAACAAACAAAGGACGGCGCGCGTGAACAGGCGGTTTTGCTCGATCGCGATGGCACCACGCTGGACGAGGTCGCGGTGAAGGGCGCCGAGGAGCTTCCGCCAGCCGGCCTGTTGGGCGACCTCTTGCCGGTATCCCCCGGCCGTTATGTGGGCCTGGCCGAGGACGGGCGGCTGTTCATCGTTGACGGCGAAGGTGGGCGCTTTCGCGCCGTCGAGGGCATGGAGCCGAGCGGCGTGCAGCGCTGGGGCGAGCAAATTTACCTGGTTGGCGTGGGAGACAAGGGCGCCCTCGTGAGCGCGATCGACGCGAGCGGAAAGCAGCTCGGCGCACAGGCGTGGCAGGCCAGCCGCGACCTTGGGAAGGCGCTCAATACCAACGTGCTGGTCCGCGACGATCGCTCCCTCCCCGCGCGTGAGGTGGAGTGGAAGAAGCCGGTCTCGGCCTTGGGAGCAGCCCCCTTCTTAAGCCCCTATTCGCTGGACTACTATGCAGACGGCACAACCTTGTGGCTGGTGGCCGGGCCCGATTTTGAATCCGGTGGAGAGCCCTATACAGCGGTAGCGGTGATTGCCGCTGGAGTAAGCTACCCATGAGGTTCTGGCTCGCGCTCGGACTCTTGGGGCTATTGCAACCGACCAACGTCCTTGCACAGGAAGAATCGGCTGAAGAAGAGGCGCCGGCCGCGAAAGCCGCGTCCCCTACCCCAGCTACGGTGCCGGCGGCCGCGCCGGCTCCTGCTCCTGCTGAGAAGACCCCGGACGTCGAACTTGCGCTACGGGGTTATGTCCAGGCCGGGCTCGGCTTTCGCTATCGAGCCGATGCGCTGCCGCGGGACGAATGGGAATTAGCGTTTACCGGTCAATCGGGCTTGATCGTTGATGCGACGGTACTCAAAGACTTTCGCGCGCTGGTGCACGCGATTCTTAGCTCGCGAACGCTGGAAGCGCTGACCGGCGTGGAGGGCGTGGACTTCGAGGGTAACGGCTCGCTCGACGCGATCGTCGCCAAGTCCAAGCGCTTTCCGGCGGCTTTGCTGGAGGAAGCGTCGATGGGATACCAGCCGCTGCCCGAGTTCGGCCTCAAGGCGGGCGTGATGCTGATCCCGTTCACCACCCAGCTACAGAGCCCGAGCTTCGCCTTGATGTTCCCGAATCGCGCCTCGCCCAACGAGGTGTTCGTCAGCGGCTCGGATGTCGGAGCGCTGGTGCAAACCAAGCTCGCCGGCGGGGTCTTCACCGGCTCGGTGGGCGCCTTTCTGGGCGAGAGTCTGGGTCTTACGCTGGAGGGCCTCACGCCGCGTGGCGTGGTGCTGAGCGCGCGCGCGGATGCGCAGCCGTTTGGACCGTTCCAGGTCGGCGAGGGCGATCCATTCGAAGGGCCGTTTCGACTGGGGCTTGGCGCCGGCGCCTTGGTGCGGCCCGCGGAGCTCTTCGATCGCACCGGCTACGGCTCCTCCTCGATGTTGGACCTGCGCTTGTCCGGCTCGCTGCGCATGAGCTACCGCGGGCTTTACCTCGGCGTCGAGTATCTGCATCGCCGGCAAACGAGCGAGCTCTCGGTGCGACCGCTCGTCGCACAAGGCGCGTATACGCAGGCCTCATGGTTCCTGCGGCTGAGTGAACAGATCGCCCTCGAACCGATCGCGCGGGTGGGTTTGGTCGAACTCGACGAGAGCTTTGACCCGCGACTCACAGGCTTTCTGGAGGGCGGGCTAAGCTTCTATCCCGCCGCACACGGTTCGCGCGCCGACCGCGTGCGCGTGACGGCGCAATACCTCGGGGAACGCCGCTTCTCCGAACAAGAGGACGGGCACGGCGGGGTGCTGAGCGGTCGCATCGTCTTTTAGCGGCGTGCTGAGCGGTCGCATCGTCTTTTAGCGGCGTGCGAGACGGGCGCCGTACCACACGGCCTTCATCCGCTTTCTGTGCCCATCGGCTATGCAGCCATCCGCGTGTCCGCCCGCCGTCCCATATCGCCTCGTCGTTCCGAGCGAACCGACGTTATGGGACGCCCTTTCGCGGGACGGCTCTCCGTTAGCCGCGTCCATGGGGTCAGCGCACGCAGGCGCACGATGTCCCAGCACGCGGCACGATCGAAGCTCGCACGCGATCGACCGCGCGCTGATGTCGCAGCGCCGGCGCTGGTTCCCAAATCGGCAGGCCGGCGACGCTCTCAAGGCGGATCCCGAGCTCATCTGCGCGGATGAACCTCGGGTCGATGGCCATGGCCTCACGCTAGCGTGTAGCCGCGTCTCACGCACGGCTCTCCGGTGGATGAACGCGTCACCTCGGGCGCAGTCGCACGTCGCGCCGGGCTCCTTTGTGGGCTGCAACTCGATGTAGACTCATGCGAGATGGCCGCATCCGAGCTTTTGCACAGCGCCCAGACTTGCGCAGGCCAGCGAGGACACGTGAGGCCCTTCTACGCGGCGTGCTGCGGTCTGGCGCTGGCCTGCACCCAAACCACAATCGAGCCTGTGCCGCAGACGCAGCTTGCAGCGACTCTGCCAGAGCCGCTGCTGGTGAGCGAGATCGCGCTGCCGTTGCCGCCGAGTGCGGCGAGCGATCTGTGCACCGGTGAGGCGCGCGGTGAGATCAACGAAGGCCGGATGGAGTTCTCCTTCGACCGACTCGTCGTGCCAGCGGTTCCATGGGGGCCGCTCTTCAGCGACAGCCCTGGGGAAGACTTTGCGCGCAGTGAGACCAACGTGAGCCGCTGGCTGCGAGCGCGCCTGCCTGCGTTGCAGAGTTGTTACGCGCAAGCGTTGGTTGCGCAGCCGCAGCTCGAGGGCGAGTTGCCCCTCGCCCTGCTCTTGGCAGCGAATGGCGCGATCTCGCAGCTTGGGCCGGAGCCTAAGGATCGCTTTGCAGAGTGGACCCAGTGCGCGACGAAGGAGCTCTCGTCGGCGGCAAACTTTGCAGCCACAGGGCGCGAACTCGCCATCTACGCAAAGTTGCAGTTCGAGCGCGGTGAAAAGCCAGCATCGCCGTCCAAAGCTCCAGCGGGTCGAGTCGAACGACGCGAAGTCACGCACGCCGATTGTGTGCGCGCGCCCAGGCCGGTCCCGCGCGATGAATTCAGGCTCGCTGAGCCGCTGCGCATCGTGGCGCCGCAAGTGCCCGAACCCACGGTGGAGCCGCCATGCAAAGCGCCGTGTCACAGGTCATTACGGCCGGCGATACGGGTGGCGAGAGCCGTGATGCGACCCTCTCGCTCCACGGACCTGGTGACCCGCGTGGTGCACTACAACGTTGGCGCCTACAGCCGTTGCTTCTGGGATGCTGGGCCCCAGACGGTGGGATACGAGCTCGACTTCGCGATCGAGTTGCCGGCACACGGGCGACCGAGCTCAGTGGTGCTGACGCGGAGTTCGGTGCCGGCGCCCGAGCTCGCGGCGTGTTTGCAAAAGGCGCTCAGCGAGCTGCGCTTTCCGCCGATCCCATCGGGGCCCACACGCATCGAGCTGCCGATGGTCGGTGGGCCGCGCGAGTCCTCATTTCCCTCATTACCGGCGAAGGACACGGCCATCAACATCCTGGCCGGCGCGCAGGCGGCGCTCAGCGCCCTCGACGGTATTACGGCGGCGCGCCGCTTCAACGCGCTCGAGCAGCAAGCGCCCTCGTGTGAGAGCGCGGTAGGGCTGCTGCGCGCGCTGATGATCGCGCGCCCTTGGTTCGATGAGCCGGTGGACGTGGCTGCGCAGGCGGTGATTGCACGGGCCCACGGCTATTGCCTCGAGCAGGCGATACCGTTCTTGCGCGTGCTCGCGAGGACCGCGCGCGCGGAGGCCCAAGGGCTCCACTCGGTGGAGCGCTTCGCGTTAGCTGCCAGGCGTTATCGGGCCCTGCTGGAGGTGGATAACGGCCTGGTACGCGGCCAGGCCGAGACGGAGCTGGCCGAGCTCGAGCAGGCGATCAAAGACAACGACTGAGCGTCGCCTCGGGCCTGGCCCGGCTCACGGCTGCGCGTTGAGTGCGTCCTCTTGAAAGACCCACGCCGAGACCGGGACGAGCGAACCATCCGACTGCAACTCAAGCTCGACCTGGGCTGTATCCACCCGCGGGAAGGGCACGAGTTCACCGTCGTAGTCGACGGCATCATCCCAGCGTTCATAACTGCGGGTAAACGTCGCGTGGACCGAGCTGAGTTCCATCGGCTGGCCCTCCGGAGTGGTGATCGGCAATAGCAAATCGGTGAGGCGCAAGCCTTCAATCTGCTCGCTGAGCTGACAGGTCTCTTCGGCCTCCGGCGTCGCCAGACAGGCCTGCACGAGGAAGTCCTCAATCCCCTGCCCCAACTGAATCGTGCCGGGCAATAAGCAGTTATCGCAACTTGCTGCCGGAGCTACTTGATAGACCGGTATGCTGACACCACCGTAGTTGCCCTCGGCATCGAGGTAGGACCAGCCAAGCGTTAGATTGAAGTGGTTGAAGACGCCGGGCGCTTCAATCGCAAAGCCTCCGGCCTGCTGTGAAATGCTCACCGCTTCGGCGTCATCGCCTAGCGCGCCCCCGAGCTCTGCCTGCTCATCGCCATCAGCCGGATCGCAGCCCACGCTCGAGAGCGCCATCGCCAGACAAACCAAACCACCGAGTGCTTGTCGCATGTTTTCCGCATCGGCGCGCTACCGAGACCGCCTGCGCTCAACCGTGAGCGCTACGTTCGTGGGAGCGTGCCGTCTCCTCAGAGAAGGATTGTCACAGGGGCCCGAGTTCCATTTGAGAATCGAAGGCTTTGAGGCTTGGTGGCGGCAGTGCGGCTTGCGCTATGGTGCGCCGCATGGCCGCAACACCCGCAGCTCGGGCCCACACCTGCGTCACGCTCTTTGTACCCACGGCTCGCAAGAGCTTGAAGGACCTGGCGAAGAAGCTTCCCAAAGCGTTCCGTATCGCAGCCGACGGCGCGCTCGAAGCGGACGATCTTGGCCTGCGCGCCAGCCTTCACTTCGAGCCCAATCCAGAAGACGGCTCCTTCGCCGAGGCGTTCTCCTTCGGCACGTGCAGTGACGAGGACCTCGCGCTGATCGACAGCGCCCCCGGCGCGCTGGTGCTCGAGTTACCCGGCGAACTGCACAGCTTCCAAGCCGCGATTGCGAAGCTCACGCATGCGCTGCATCAAGCCGGTGCGATCGCCTTTCGCATCGAGCAGTCGAAGGCGGGCTACAGCGCCGCGACCTGGCTCAAACTGATCGACGATGGCGGCCCGCACGCACTTTACCGGCTCGCTGTGATCGGCCTCGGTGGCCAAAGTGAAGCGCGCACGATCGGAATGCACGCCTTCTCCTGCCCGGACGTCGAGATCGAGGCGACGGGCGCGGAGGCCCAGCGTTGGCTCGATAGCTTCGCGCTCTACCAGATCGCCGAAGACCCGCTGCTCGGTTCGGGTCAAACCTTCGCGCCCGACGCAGAGACGCAGCGGCGCGTCATGGAGTGGTGGCCCGATACGATGTACCCCGAGGGCCACGCCTGCCACAATCCGTTCGGCGTGCTCCGTCTCGGCCCGCCCGCAACCAACGGGCGACCGCAAGCCAAGCTGCGCATGAACTTCGTTCCGCCGCTGCGCGCGCTGCTCGAGGCGGCGCGCGACAAGAAGGGCGCAGCGCTGAGCGACGATGAAGTCCTGAGCCTGCGTGATCAAGGCGTATGCATCGCCATGGAGCCAGGCGCCGTGCGCGAGCTCGAACGCAGCCGCGGTTACGTCGATCTCGACGCCGAGCGGGTGCTCGAGTGTTGGCACGCCATCGAAGAGAGCTTGGAGCCGCCCGCCCCCGAGGAAGCCGACGAAGCCGAGCTAGCCGACGAAGCCGAGGAAGCCGACGAGCCGTGAGCCGCGCTCAGGTGAGCATCGCGAAGGTCTGCTGATTGAGCGCCACGACTTCCCCGCCCGACCACAGCTCGCGGAACTCGACGAAGTAGTTGTCTCCACCGCCGACGGCGTGGGCGCGGTAGTAGAGCGGCTCCTTTGGATCGAGCGAGGCCGGCCGCTTGAGCAGCTGCATGGTGAAGCCCACCGTCACAGCGATGCGCGGCCGCGTGGCCACCGTGAGCGAGGTCGGCCACCAAGCGTCCATCAAGCCGACGATGGCCGCCTCATCGAGCTGCGCGGGGGGCTCTCGTTCGCGCACCCAGCCGCTGGCGTACGGCCGCGTCTCGCCTGAAAACGGATACGGCCCCGACGAGCGATACTCGTAGTTCACGGCGAACACCGGCCCAGCGGGCGGCTCCACCGGCAGCACCGGCGCCTCGGTCCACGGCGGTTGCGGCTCGAGTGCCGGCGGCGGTTGAGCCTGCATCACGGCGCTGGGAGCGACCTCACGGGTCGAGGCCATGGTCGCTGCGCCGCGCGCCATCAGTGCACCGTTTTGCAGCAGCTTCGCCTCGAGGAAGGAGACGTTGCTCCCCCGCCGCAGGTGCGCGACCTCCACCGTGAACGGCCCTGGCTGCGTTGAGGCGATGAGATCGGCGTTGAGTGAGCGAAGGGTGCGTGAACGGTCTTCCTCGGAGGAGACCAAGCCGCGCGCGAGCAGCCCGATCACCAGGCCACCGAAGGCGCCTTTCCCTTGCAACCAAGCTTCAGGCAGGTCGCCCTCGAAGCGAGACCGCCCGCCCTCGCTCTCAACCAAACGCAGCGCACTTGCCAACTCGAACGCACTCATCGCGCCTCCCCTAGCACGCGCGCCCGAGCGCACCCAGCCCTCAGGGATCGGGCACCACCCACTCGTGTAGCTTCTTCCCCTCGACCGAAAAGACGCCGACGAAGTGCTTCGCGAGCCGTACGCAATGCGCGCCCACCCATAACACACCGCCGTGACCCTGCGGACCGGTAGGCTTGCTGTAGAACGGCGGTAACGCAGGCGAGATCGGCGCGGCCGGCGCTGGAAAGGAGCGAATAACCTTGGCGGTGTCACTCGCGATCAGCCGCAGCTCCTGGTCCTCGAACAAGAGCGCGAGCGTGCGGCCGTCCGGCGACCACGCGAGGCTGCCCGCTTCATCCACCGTTTTAGCGGCTTTGAGCCGCCGGGCCCCGAGCTTGAGGCTCGTCCGCTGCGCACCGCGAAAGATGTCGAGATGCTGTGCTGCCGGCTCGCCGCGCTTGCGTGCGCCGGCCGAAGTCACCGCCAAGCGGCCCTCCGGTCCCCACACCAGCGTATCGACCTGCGCGCCGCTCGGCTGCAACGTATGCAAGAGCGAGCCGTCTTTCGTATCGAACACCAGTAGCTCTTGTGGCGCGGCGAGCTTGCGACTGGAAAGGAAGGCGATCCGGCGCCCATCCGCCGATATGCCCAGCTCGCGCAGCTCATCCCGCTTATCGAGCGCCCGGTCGTACAGCAGCGTTTGCTTGAGCGGATCGTAGGCGGCCAAGCCCTTCTCGGTGGGCCCGACAACCGCTTGCAACTCCGCATTCCACGCGAACTCGAACCACGTCGGCACCGTTTGAGACGCCGGGAACTTGAACTGCTCACCCGGCTGGATTGCAAAAAGATCCCCGGTATCGGTGAACACCCGATCGCCGATCCAAACGTACTCAACCCCGCTATCGCGCGTTTCGTCAGGGTGCGCCGCCCCAACGTAGCTCGCTCGGTCGAAGAGCCCAATGCCGTTGGTGCCGACGTTGCTCGCGAGCATCTTGCCGTTCGGATGCCAGCGTAAAACCGCTGGATTTTCGCTCCAACCGACGTAGTCGTGGTGCGGCGTAACGCTCACCAACCGGCCACGCTCCACGTCGAACACCAGCACGGCTCCCGAGCCAGCCTTTGAATTGGTGCAGGCCAACGCGAGCCACGGCTTGCTCGGATGCACGCCCAGGTTCTCGACCAAGCAGCTCTCCGGCCAGCGCGCGTCCACCTGCTCCGGCCACTCTGCGAGCTCCGACGCAAGGGCGGCGGCGGCCGAAACCGAGCTTGAGGCAGAAGCGCTCGTCGGCGTCGGTAGCGTCACCAGCGCATCCGGGCTCGCTTGCGGCGCCGCTTGCGAACCGCGCTCCCCGCCGCAGGAGCACGCCATCGCGAAGCCCAAACTCGACAGCGTCCAAAGGGGCACGTTCAACCGCATGGCGGCACGCTAGCAGCTGCAGGGCGGCCTTCGTACTCGACTGATGGCTCGGATGTCGCTCAACAACGGCGGCGTCTTTGACCCGCCGTCAGCAAGCCTAAGCGCAGCTCGCAATGCACCGCAATAGCGGGGTAATTGGGCCGCAAGGCGCCGCGCTCGTGATAGAAATGGCGGCATGACGACCGCTCAGGCCTGGGATGATCACGTCGCGCTCTACGATTCGCTATTTGCAACGCTCACCGGCTTTGTCGCCCGCTCGATGTTTCGCATGGTCGAGGGGCGGCTGCCCGCCAGCGCCGAGATCTTGGACATTGCCTGTGGTTCCGGCGCGCTGACGCTGCCGGCCGTCGAGCGCGAGCAACGTCTGCGTGCAAGCGGCGCGAAGCCCGGCCGGGTCTACGCCATCGATTTCTCCCCGGGCATGGTAGAGTTCACGCGCAAAGCCACGGCCCAGCTCAGCGCCGGAGAAGACGTGGTTCATGTCTCGGTCGAGAACGGCCAGGCGCTCAGCTTCAGAGACGCAAGCTTCGATGCGGTGTGCTCCTGCTTCGGCATCTTCATGTTCGAGGACCGCCGAGCTGGCTGGCGTGAAGCTGCGCGCGTCTTGCGCCCGGGGGGAACCTTCGCCACCGCGGTTTGGCAAGGGCCGGAGCACAACGCGATGATGCGCGCTCAGTTTCTGCCGGTGGTGCAGGCGCTCCCACCCGAGCTCGTGCCGCAGAGTTCGGGCAATTGGCTCGACATCAGCGAGGCACCGGCGCTGATCGCCGAGGTGAACGCAACCAACGCTTTCGAGGCGATTGCCTGCAAAGAGTTTCACGCCTCGGCGGTGCTCCCCACTTGGCGGCATGCTTGGGAAGGAATGAGGAACAACCCGGTGATGGCCCTCATGTTGCGTCGCTGCAACGCGGAGCAACTGCAGGTCGTGGAGGCCAACGTTCGCAAGCACCTCAGCGCGCTCGCCGGCGGGGAAGATCAGCCGTTGGTGTTGCAGTCGGTTTGTAACCTGCTCACCGCCACAAAGCGCGGCTGACGCGTCAGCCGCTCGCGCCGCCCACGCTGGGAGACTCGCGGAAGCGGTAGGTATGCGCGCTCTCTTGGGCGTTCTTTTGACGGAACTCCCGGGGCGCCATACCCACCGAGCGCTTGAAGACCTTGGAGAAGCTGAAGGCGTCGCTGTAGCCAACAGCTCCTGCCACCTGCTCGAGCGATTGCTCGGTCTCGCACAAGAGCCGCATCGCCGCTTGGATACGCAGCGAGCGCAGATAGTTTAAGGGGGTATCTCCCATCGCCGAACGAAAGCGCTCGGCCAGGCCGGTGCGTGACAGCCCGGTCTGTTTTGCCAGCTCCACCAACGTCCACGGACGGGCGCAGTCCTCGTGCATCAGCTCGAGCACCCGACGCACCTGCGCATCGCGCACCGCCTGACCGAAGCCCTGCTTGTTCGCGCTGCTTTCCGCGACGATACGCCTCAGGATGAAGGAGAAGATGACGTCGAGCAGGCTGTTCACTACGGTCTGACTGCCGAGATCGGGCCGCTTGGTCTCGGCCGCCAAGAGGTCGATCGCAAGCGACAAGGGCGTCAGTTTGCCCTCGGCTTCAGCGCGCAAAACGTACCAATCGGGGAGCTCCTGAAACAGCGGATGTACCGGCGTATGCCACAGTTGATAGGCGCCGCTAACGACCGAGGCAGCCACCCCATCCAGCGGCAATACGCTCCACTCGTGCAGTTCGATCGCGCGCTTGGACAGCTTCTCCACCGTGCTGAGCCTGTGGTCCTGACCGCGTGCCATCAGCGCCACATCCCCGGCACGCAGCGCCAGCACCTCGGCGCCGGTGTGCACGAAGCAACGCCCCGAGACGACCACGTGAAAGCCGATGCTCTTTTCGCACGGGAAACGAAGCGTGGTGGCAGCGGGTAGCTCGCGCAAGCCAATCAATCGGCGCCGCAACCCCGCCTGCACCAGGATATCGGTCAAGAGGTCCATCGCTTGTGAGGCTAGCGGACAGCCGTCCAAGCGTCGACATCTCCGGACGCCTAGACATGCCGTTTGTACGAGCAGCCATTATCAGTACGCCGTCACACCACTAACTTGCATCCTCACTGGTCGAACCAAAGGAGCAGTCATGAGCAAGATTCTTGTTGTTGGTGCAAGCGGAACGGTTGGAACTTCACTGGTCGAGGCTCTGCGAGCCAAGGGTCATGAGGTGGTGCGCGCTACGAGCCAAAAGCCTGGCGCAGACCAGCGCCTGTTCAACCTCGTCACAGGTGAAGGGCTCTCCGCCGCATTCACCGACATTGAGCGGGCCTTCCTGCTCTCTCCGCCCGGGCACACCAACCAGGACGAGCTGCTCGCGCCGGTCATCAACGAGGCCAAAGCCAAGGGCGTTAAGAAGGTGGTGCTGATGACGGCCATGGGCGCCAACGCCGATGATTCGCTGCCGTTGCGCAAAGCCGAGATCGCGCTGGAGAAGTCCGGGCTGGCCTACAACATTATTCGACCCAACTGGTTCATGCAGAATTTTAACTCCTATTGGCTGCATAACATTCTTGCGCACGGGGAGATTCAACTGCCCGTCGCCGATGCCAAAGGTAGCTTCATCGACACACGCGACATCGCCGCGGTGGCAGCTGAGCTGCTAACCCGCCACGACTTCGACAATCGCGACTTTGACCTCACCGGGGATGAGTCGCTCGATCACAACCAAGTCGCCGAGCACCTCTCGCGCGCGACGGAGAAGACCATCCGCTTCCGCGACATCACGCCCGAGGAGCTGCGCGCCCAACTGCTTGGAGCGCAACTTCCGGCGCCGTACGTCGAGGTGCTGCTCACCATCCTCGGCTACTTCAAGCTCGGCTATGCGGCGGGTATCACTGACGCCGTCAGCACCATCACTGGTCGCTCGCCCATCCGTTTTGCGCAATACGCGAAGGACTTTCGTTCGGCCTGGGTTCGCTAAGGCGGACGGGTCGACAGCCGCCCCCAAGGCCGCGTAACTTCGCCCGATGAAGCTTCACCTGCTTGTTGCGTTGCTGTTTGGCTCCTTGGTCGCGTGCTCGGATGATGGGAGCGGCGGAAGTGCCGGCTCTTCCAACACCGCAGGCGGAGGAGCCTCGGCAGGCGGTGGTGGCGCGGCTTCGGGTGGCGGTGGTGCGGGAGAAGGAGGCGCCGCACCGATGATGCTGACCAGCCCCGCTTACGACGAGGGCGGCATGATTCCGGTGGCGAACTCCTGCGACGGGGAGAACGTTTCGCCGGCGCTATCGTGGACGGCCGGCCCGAGCGGCACGCTGAGTTATGCGCTGATTTTCCGCGATCTCAGCAACAACCTCGGGCACGCCGCCATCTGGGATATCCCGGCGGCGACACTGACCTTGCCGGAGGACGTGGACCGCGACTACCAGCCGGCCGATGTGCCCGGCGCCGTGCAATGCGATGCCTACGACGGGCAGCCTGGTTACGCCGGACCGTGCCCCCCCAACGCCCACACCTACGAATTCACGCTCTACGCTATCCCAAGCGCGAGCCTCGACTTGGATCAACAATCGATCGACGTCGACGGCGTGGAAGCAGCCGCGATGCCGGTGGCGCTCGCGAGCACGACCTTGAGCGCGACGTACACGCCGTAGCGCGCACGGCTCCTGGCTGCCTGACCGCGACCAGCGGTCAGGCCAAGAAGTCGGTCAGCGGGCCGGTGACGTACTCTTGATCGCCGAAGGTATCGAAGTTGGACAAGCCCATCGCCTTGCCCAAGGTGATGAAGAGGTCATTGTGCGCGCGGCTATTGCCGTAGTTGTAGTGGCTTCCGCCACGCAGCGCCCCACCGAGATCGCCGAGCACGACGTACGGCATGTCGGTGAAACGATGGGTCGGGCCCTCGGATATTTCCGACACCCAGACGATCGCCGTATTGTCGAGCACCGTCGACCCATCGGGCTCGGTGTAGCCATCGAGCAACATCGCGAACTGAGCAATCTGCTCGGAGACCCAACGGTTGATGTTGGAGAGCGCCTGGCGTGCGATGGTTTGGGTTGGGTCGGCCATCTGATCGAAGCCGACTGAGAGATGCGAAAGTCCGTGGTGGTAGTCGTCCGCTAGCGACTCCCAATCCGCGTCCACGAAGTCGGTGAACACGGTGCCGGATTGCGCGCCCGAAAGCTGAAGGGTCGCCACGCGCGTGATGTCGCACGCCAACGATGCTGCGATTGTTTCCATCTGTGCACGCGCGATCAGCGGGAAGTTGCCATCGCTGCCGAGTTGCTGTTGCGTGAAGGTCGGAGACGTTGGCTTCTCACAGACCTCGCCCACTTTGATCCGCCCTTGCAGCGAGCGAATCAGCTCCAGGTGCTTATCGAGCCGTACCTGATCCTCATTCGACACCCGCCCGCTGACGCTCTTGAAGTCATCCGCCACGAGATCGAGCACGCTCTTGCGTTGATCGACGACCTTTTGCAGCTCGGCTTTGGCGCCCTCGCTGTCGGGTACGCTGCCAAAGAGTCGTGAGAAGACGTTGGCCGGATCGTCATCGGCAGCAATCGCGTTGGCCGCGCCTCCCCCTTCGCCGTAGGACATGTACGCGTAGAAGTTTTGATACTGCTTCTTGGATTGAACGCCGGCCTCGATGCTTTGAAGCTGCCCCTCGGCTGCCACTTCCCGCGCAATGGCTTGGTCGATGCTGATGCCAGCACCCCAGCCGACGTCACCGAACTCGGTCTTGACGACCTCGGCAAACTTGCGACCAGTCAACATGCTCGTCATGCCCGCGGCGTGCCCATTCCCGCCCACGTCCATCGCACTTTGCATCTTGATGCCCGAAAGCACGCTGAGCTTCGGTCTGAGGATTGGCGTGTCGAGAGGCGATAGGATGTACGGAACCTCGAAGTTCGCGCCGGTTGCGCTAGGCAGCCAATCCCCGATCACCGTGCCGTTGGACGAGTAGACGAACACCAGGCGCTTGGGTGGGGTGGCCGCGCGTGCTTCACGAGGAGCGAGCGAACCAATGAAGGGCAACGCCAGCGTCAAACCGCCGGCGCCGCGCAGAAACTGACGCCGCGAGGGCAGCCGTAGGGGTTTGCGAATCACGATTTGCCTCCGCGGAAAAGAAAGCTTTTGGTCTGCGTGAGATCGACGAGCAGCTGGCGAAGATCACCGTCGCTCGCGATGAACGCCTCATTCAGATCGTCGTAGCTACATTGGTCAGCGGGGGTTTTGTCGCGACCGTGCGCGTAGCGGAACCAATGCGTGACCACGCACGACTTTACGTCTTTACTGTTGCTGATCAGCTCCACGAGTTGTTCGTGAGAAGTGAAGCTGCCATCCACGTCGGTGAGCGTGAGATCACCAGACGCGTCGATCGGGAGCCCATGATCGTCATCGCGCCACCGACCGAGCTGGTCGAAATGATCAAAGGCGAAGCCTGGCGGATTGAGGAAGCTGTGACAGGCGACGCAGGGCTCGACGCCGGTCTTTTGTTCGAGCTGCTCACGCGTGGTCGCGTTGGGATCGATCTCCGGTAGAGCGGTATCTGCGTTGCACGGTGGTGGAGGCGGAGGGTCGCAGAAGAGCTGCTCGCGGATGAACTTGCCGCGCAGCACAGGCGAGGTTTGGTCGGGATGCGCGAGGATGGCCATCAGCGCACCTCGCGTTAGGATGCCGCCATGACGCGCTGGATCCAGCTCTACCTCGCGGAACTCGTCGCCGCTCACGTTATCCAGCCCGTAAAACCCGGCTAGCTCCTCGTTCAAGAAGCTCTTGTTCGAGGTGAGCACGGACTGCCAGGTTCCTTCGCCCGAGAAGGCCGACTCAACGAATAGCTCGAGTTCTTTGGCCATCAGCTCGCGGGTCGCCTGCGGGAACGCCGCCTCGTCCCGCTCAATCAGCGGCAGGCTTCGAAGGTTGCCCCATTGAGAGAAGAAGTTCTGCACCGCTCGGGCGCCCTTCTCGTCAGTCAACATGCGTTCCGCTTCGCGTCGTACGTCCTCCGCTGTCTCGAGCCGGCCCTCTTCAGCCGCGGCCAGCAGCGTGTCATCAGGCATCGTCCCCCAAAGGAAGTACGAAAGCCGACTGGCCATCTCAAAGGAGGTGACCGGCGTCACTTGTTCGGGATTCTCGCTCTCGAGCTCGAGCCGATACAGGAAGTGCGGCGACTGAAGAAAGGCGCTCACCACGAGTTCCACCGCCTTCGTGGTGCCGTAAAGATCGCGCTGGCTGGCGAAGAAGAGCTGATATCGACTCTCCTCGTCGGAGGAAAGCGGCCGCCGAAAGGCGCGCTTGCCAAAGCCCTGGATGAAGCTTGCGACGCAGCTCTCCTCTGCGGCGCCGCTCGGGTCACAGCCCATCAACGCCGGGAGGTTGGAGACTGCATTGGTCGCTAGGTCGCGGGCGGCTCGCTCGAATTGTTCGACCACGACGTCACTTAGCGTGGCGCCTGACGCTGAGTTATCGAAGCCGAATTGGCCTGCTTCCGGAACGAAGGTCGAGGCGGGCGCCGTGACGTCCCCCACGAGATCGTGCACAGTGTTGTTGTACTCCCAGCGCGTCAGACGCCGCATCGGCGCGGGCCCAGGGCCGCACAAAGGTTGAGGCGCGGGCTTGGTTTGCTCAGCGGCGCTCTCGTCCCCGATGGTTCCGACGCAGCCCGCCGTCGCAAGTGAGAGCAGGAGCACTGAAAGCACGAACCGCATGCACCAAGGAGAACCCGCTCGGTCGATGGATGCAATAGTTCGTACGGCGATTCGCCCTGCCGCGAACGGCTACGAACGCCCACTACCAGCACCGCTGGCGGCGCTTGTGTTCGCACAAAGCACACGCAGCGGGTCGATGATGCGCAGGCGGTCCATACCCGTCGCGAGACCACCCTTGTAACCTCCCGCGATGGCGAAGACCACGGGCACGAGCTGGGCGTGGATGGGCGGCATGTTGCTCGGCTCAGGCACCTTCATCGCGGCCGGCGTCGGCTTTTTGATCGCCGAGGCGAATACGAAGCCGGGCGAGCTCACCGACGACGGAAAGCCGCTCGACGCCTTCTTCCACTGGATGGGCCTAGGCTTTGGTGGCGGCGGGCTGCTCTGGCTCGCAATCGCGGTTGCAGCCTTCTTCTCGTTGCGCGGTAGCGCCGCCAAGCTCGACGAGCGTCGCGCGCAACTGAGCGTCCACGGCCTGCAGATCGATGCCATCGTCCTCTCGCTCGAGACCGAGGGCTATATGAACTTCAATAACGAGATATGGGTGGACCTGGTGCTCGACGTACCGGTGGCTGGCCAACTGCACCGCAAGAGCTTTCGTGCAGCGCTGGCGCAAGACGCGCTCGATCGAGCGAGAGCGCAAAAGCGCCTATTGCTGTTAGTGAACGCCGCCAATCCGTACGACTTCGTCTTGGCGCGCGGTTCGATCTAGCGGCTATCCCGGTGAAAGCGTTGATGACGTTGACGTAGCCTCGCGCAGCGCCGCGAGCAGCGCCCGCGCATCGGCGTAACGACCATCAGGCGAAAAGGCCAGGCAACGTTCGGCGATGACGGCCAGCGTTGGCAGCGTCGTTGCCACCACGGCGCGCGCGGCCTCCGCACGACGAAACGCTGGGGTCGCCGCATCCAGGCCGAAGCCGTTGGCCAACTCCACCAGCAATAGACCGAAGGCGTAGACGTCGACGCGCGCATCCACCTCCCCTCCCGCCGCCTGCTCCGGCGCCATGTAGCGCGGCGTGCCGAGCACCCAGCCGGACTTTGTATGCGCAGCCGAAACCGTGGAACGCTGCTCGGCCGCTGCCGCCCCGCGCGCCAAACCGAAGTCCACCAACTTGGGCGTGCCATCGGCGGCGATCATCACGTTCTCCGGCTTTAGGTCGCGGTGGATCACGCCACGTTCGTGAGCCGCCGCTAGACCGCTGGCGATGGCGAGCGAAAGCCGCTCAGCCTCTTTCACGCCGACGAAACCGCGCTCGATGCGCGCGCGCAGCGTCTCTCCGAGCACAAGCTCCAGGGCGATAAACGGCGGGTTGATCTCCCCGAGCTCATACACGGTGGCCACGTTGGGATGCGTCACCGTTGCAGCCATGCGGGCTTCGCGGAAGAAGCGCGCGCGCCGGGTGGGGTCGGCGGCCAAGTGAGCCGGCAACAACTTGAGCGCGACCTCGCGCCCGAGCCGCTGATCCAAAGCCCGATAGACCACGCCCATCCCGCCCTCACCGAGCTTCTGGCCCAGAATAAAGGCGCCCACTTGCGCGCCCGACGGCAAAGCAAGCAGCCCTTGCGGTAGAGCGTTTACCGCAGGCGCTGGAGCGTGCGCCACGGCCCGCAATAGCTCGTTGGTGTCGCCGCCCATCGCTTGGAAGGATGGGCCTGGCGGCGCAGGCGAACCGTAGGGCGAGAGCATCACCGGCCAAGGCGGAGGCGGCGCGGGTTCCCCCTGGAACATCGTCGCCAGTGAAAGCACGCCGACTATGAAGCTCGCGCCCAAGCCCGTAAACACATTGCCCATCGACGAACGGCCATCAAAGAAGACGAGCAAGAGCCCGGCCGCACCGAACAACCCGAGGATGCTGCCAAAGATGCGAAAGCCTGCCCGCAGCTCGCGTTTGGAGGGTTCTTCGCCGCGGGTCGGTACGAGCAACAAGCTCACCGCCACTGCTCCTAGCAGCAGACCAGGGAGCAGGTACCAGAGGTGGGTCTCCGCGGTTGGCGAAAAGACGTGGGTCTTACCGGCGTAGGTAGAGGCAAACGGCTTCACAAAAGGCTTCGCCGATAGTGCGGCAGCGCTCGGTAAAGCCAACAGTGCGGCAAGCCACGTAGAGCCCTTGGCCGCGGCGAAGAAGAGCGCGGCTCCGGCGGTTAGACCGCTGACGATACCGGCGACCAACGAGACATCGCGGGTGTCGTTGGAGAGCAAGATGAACAAGCTCCAAGCGCTGGCCGTGAGCGCGCTGACGCCCGCCGCCGCCCACGGAATAAGCTGAGCCCGCGTCATTCTGTACGACGGCCCGAGCTCATGCGTCGCCCCGCTCAGCGCGTTTGCGCAGCAGCCCCTCGCGTTCGGCGCGCGCGCGGATCTCGAGCTTGAGCCGCTCAAAGCGCTTGCGCAACGCGGCCGCGCGCTTGCTGACTTCGGCCTCGCTGGCCGCCTCTCCGCTCAGCACGCGGGCGATTTCGGCGTAGCTCATCTGACGATCGATGCGCAGCACCAGGAGCTCACGATCTTCATCCGCCAGCTCCTCGCGAATGCGCGCAACGCCGTCGCGCACCTGGGTGGAGAGGAAGGTGGCGGTGGTTGAGCGAAGTTGTTCGGCCAGCGCCGAGATGGGCCCAAGGTCCGAGAGCGCGGCGCGCCTGCGCGCATAGGGATCACGCCGCACGCGCTCGGCCGCGTGACGTGCGAGCGTATAGGCCCAGGTTCGAAAGCTCGACTGCGCGCGAAAGCCCGGTAAGCCACGCCAAAGGTCCTCGCAAAACTGCGAGAAGGCGTCCTCGGCGTTGCTCGGTCCGACGGCCACCAAGAAGCCGAGGATCTCCGGGCCATAACCGCGCAAACCGAGCGAGGCCGCTTCAGCGAAGCGACCGCGTCGAATCGCCTCCGAGACGCCGAGCTCCACCGCTTCTTGCACACGCGCAGTCTAGTCACAGCGCTACGGAAGCTCACGCAGCTTTTCGCAAGCGCTCTTCTGACCCAGCGTACAGGCCTTCTGCAACAAGGTCTTGGCCTTGGCCAGGTCCTTGCGCGTGCCTTGATCGCCGTGCAAGTAGGCCGCTGCTATCCCGATGCAACCGAGGCCGTCATCGAGCTCGCAGGCCTTCTCGAGCAACGCAATTCGCTTGGGATCGCGGGTCGGTAGGTTGAGCCCAAGCGAACGGCAACCGCCGCCGGCCTTCATATCGCAGGCCTTGGTGAAGGCCGAGTTCGCCGCGGGGATGTCTTTGGGCAGGCCACGTCCGTCGTCGAGCGCCCGCCCGTACATCTCGCAACCGAAGGCCGAACCGAGTTCGCAGGCTTTCTTCTGCAAGGTCGCCCCCTTCGCCTCGTCTTTGCTACGGCCTTCGCGACCGAGGAAGATACGACTGCCAGCGTTGGCGCACGCCTCGGCGTTGCCGGCCTCACAAGCCTGCTCGTCGCGGTCTGCGGCCGATTGGGTAGGCAGGCTGGACTCTGGACTGAGCTTGCGTCCGCTCGTGTCAGCTCCCGCACTAGGAGGGCGCTTGGGGCCGTCGCCCATGGCCATTTCGCAGATGTTCGAGCACGACGCGAAGCTCATCTCGATGCTGGCCAAGCAGCTGGCGTTGCCCGCGCAGGCCGCTTGGTCCTCGGCTTTGATCTTGTCGCAAGCGTTCATGCACTTCTCGAGTTTGCTCTTGCAGCCCGAAGCGGCGCAGAGGGAGAGAAGGGCGGCGAATACGGTGGTTTGAATCTTGATCATGGCTCTCCTGAGAGCGCCCTTTGCTTGGGCGTACGGGGTAGAGCCGGCTCAAACCGGTTGTGACAAAGATTGTTGGGCTATCGCGACTTCGCGTCTGTGGCGCGCTCGCGATGGTGCGGACCGAGCTTCAGGGGCAGCTCGTCCCGCAGGCGAAGCCATTCCCTCCGCAAGAGCTCAGCTGGCCAACGTTGCATTCGACGTCACATCCGCCGCCCGCGCACTGAACCACGCACGGACCGTCACACTGGATGACGCAACCACCGCCGCCGCAGCCAATCACACAGAAGTCCGCGTTGCAGCTCTGATTGCAGCCACCACCGGGACAGCGCAACTCGCAGTAGGCGTCGGCCTGACAAGCCTGTTCACAACCGCCTCCCCCGCACGAGGAGAAGCAGGTTTCGCCCTCGCAGGTCTGCGCGCAACCACCACCTTGGCAGGCCTGACTGCAGGCGACGGCGTCCTCGCAAGACTGGTCGCAGCCGCCACCTTGGCAGCCTTGTTGGCAGGAGTCGCCTGGGTTGCAGCTCTGCATGCAACCGCCACCTTGGCAGGTCTCGACGGAACCACCGCCTGCTGCGCCGGCACCGCTGGTGGTTCCACCCGACGGATCGCCGCCGAAGCCGGTGCCACTCGTCTGTGCGCTCGACGTCGACGAATCCCCGCCGAAGCCAGGTCCAGTGGACTGTGCGCTCGAGGTCGATGCATCCCCGCCGAAGCCCGAGGTCGTCGAGGTCGTCCCATTGGAGGTCGTCCCATTGGAGGTCGTTCCGCTGGAGCTGCTTCCCCCGGAGGCAGAATCTCCACCCGTCGCGTCGTCTACCACCACCTTTGCGCTGCAAGCAGCGAGCAGCAACAGCGCAGCGGTGGAGAGGCGCACAGAGCCGAAGACGGACGTGGAGGCCAACATGCCGCAGAGGATCGCAGAAGGAAGCAGACGGGACAAGAGATCGCCCAACCTCCCAAGCGACTCAGTCGAGCGCCCGCAACTCGTCGTCGAGCCGAGCGTCCAACGCGTCGGGCAATGGCTGAGCTCCATTCGTGGCGGCTGGCCGCGCGCGCGCCGCTTTGCGCGCGGAGGCGCGCAGCCAGCGCCGAACCTTGAAGCCAACGCCTACACCTACAATCAGCGTCAGCGCGATCAGCCCCAAACTCGCGGCTCCAAGCGCCGCCGAGCTCGACTGCGCGCGAACCCGTTCGCCGTAGCGCGCCACCATGTCCGTCTCGATCGCGCTCGCACTCTCACCCTGCATCAACCGCTCCCGGATCTCCGCGCGCAACGCGTCGGGAGCCGCGCCACCGTGAATATCCAGCGTTTGATTCCAACAACAGGGCGCCACCAGCCGACCAAGCAGCTCCTTTTCGCCTGGCGCCGCTTGTAGCGAATCAACGTGGGTAGCCGCATGGTCCTCGGCCGACGCCGCACGAGGAACGGCCACAGCGAGTGAGAGCCCGAGAGCGATCCAAAGCCAGCGTTTCATGACTGGACGAAGCTTGGACCCCAACCGGGTCACGCGCTACCCCTGCGACCACATGCCGCAGCGAAGGTCTGCGCAGGTCACTGATAGTTCTGATTCGACCAATTATCAGTAAAGCCGCAGGCTACTTTTGAGTAGGCGCCGGTCATCGCCAAGTAGTGGCCCATACCCTGCTCACCGGTAAACTTCTCGCTATACATCATTGCCTGGCAATAGCCGATTTGGTCTGGGTTGAAGCCGAGGCACTCGTTCTGCGTGGCTTCTCCGCACATTCCAAAAGAAGAGTGTGGGCCGTTCATCTCGTCGATGGCCACTTGTTGATCGGCGCAAGCCTCGCCTTCGGTCCAGCGCGCAAGCGGCGGTTTGCCCTCCCAGTCGCGGTAGGCGTTGACGTAGTGAACGCACTTGTCCTGCGGACTGGCCCCAGCGGCTGGCGGCGCAATCGGCCCGCGCCCCACGGTGCAAACATTGAGACAGGTCGCGTAGGCGGTGCACTCCGAGTCGGCGGCGCAGGCGCCAAAGTTACCGCCGCCGAAGCTATTGCTATATCCGGGCGAGTTGAAGTCGAACGCGGCCATCTCCATGCAGGCAGCGTCCATCACGCCGCTGGCGCAAAACTCGCCGCAACTAAACTGGCAGATACCGAAACCACAGGCGCATTGATTGAGGGTCTCAGCGTATTTGGCCACCCCGGCCGGGTGGAGCGCTTCACAGCAGGGGCTACAGCTGTCGTAAGCGTCACCGGTGCACTCAGGCTCACCCGGACCTGTGCTGCTGCTACCACCCGTCGGTTGCACGCTCGACGAACTCGATCCGCCGGCGTTCGACAGGCCCGTGCCGTTCGCGCCCGAGCCACCGCCGCCATCACTGCCGGCCTCGCTCGCGGCTTCGTCCTCGCAACCGAGCACGAGGAAGCAGAGAGCTAGCGCACCAAGGAGGCTCGAACGCGAATGCGTGTTCATCGACCGATCAAAGCGCATATGCATCGGCCGCGCTATTGGACAGGATCGCGTCCAGGCTGCGCGCCGACCCAAACCAACGTTGGGTGCTGATCGACGCTGAACGCGGACGGGTCATTCCGCCGAAGGTTGCTCTGCGCCTCCAGCGAGTCATTCGGAGTCGGCACGGTAGCCTCAGTGAGGCAGATTGGTGCTCAGTCGAACGGCGCCGCGAGCAGCTTGCCGCTCGACTCGAGCAGCTGCTCGATGCGCCCCTTGGTGGCCTCCCAATCCAACTCGGACGAGGTACGGAGCTTGTTGCTCTCGGTCTCCAGCTCCAAGCGGCGCGCCTCGAGATCGACAATCGCGGTATCCATCGTTTTGCGTGCCTCGCCTTTACGGCTTTGCACTTTGACTTTGAGCAGCTTGATGCGGTTCTCGAGGTTGGCAATCGCCTCATTTAGCAGCACTTGATAGCCGCTTTCCTGCTCGTTCTGCAGCGCCTCGGCCTCCGCCTTGCTGGCGTCGACGCGTGCATCGGCAGTGTTCTTCTCCGCGGTTCGCTCGGCCTCGCGTACGTCGAGGGCGGCTTGCTGCTTGGCCTTCTCCACATCGATCGCGCCGTTGAAGATGGTGGCGCTCACTTCCCGTTTTGTGGCCTCGGCCTCCTTGCGTTGCGCGTAGGCGTCGTCGCAGCCAGTCACCAGCAGCAACGCGCTGGTACAACCGATGAGCACAGCGTTTCTATGGGTCTTCTCGATAGTCATGAGGGCACTGGAGCAAGTCCGATGCCGCAACCCGGGTCACGGAACCAGCGTCACCTCATGGTTGGCCGTGACGCGGATCGTGCGACTCTCACCGAGGGCGAGTTCTTGGAACTGCTCGAGCGTTTGGGCAGTGAACTCATGTTTGGCCCCGTCCTCCTCCTTGAACACCACGCGATAAATCGCCCGGCGATCAGCGCGCTCTTTCTCCTTTGGGCCGCAGTTCTTTTCCAGGGCGACGCTATCGTCGGAGGGCCAGCGCGGGCTTTCTTCGGTGCCTGATTCAACCACGTCTCGCTCGTGCGCCCAGCGCCAAGCCTTCCAGCTGAAGTAGTCCTTGTGAACGGGCACATCCTTGTAGCGGGGCACCTCACGGTAGCGGGTCTCCGAGCAGTACTTGGTGCTGCACTTCTGATCGCCGCCGGTGCAGGTCTTGAAGCCGTTGTTGTTGGTGGTGCAACGCGTTGGCGTGGTCGTGCACTCTTGTCCGCAGGCCACGCGTTCGCTGTAGGACTCGCGGGTGGTGCCGTCTTGCACCTTGTCGTTGTGGTGAAAGCGCTGGCCCTGATTCACCACGTCGAAGGCGTCGCTCGGCGTCTCGAAGCCCTCGCTGGCAACGATCTTGTAGCGCTCCACCAAGACCTTGTGTTCCCAGCTGCGTGCGACGATCTCGGCTCGCACTTCGCGGGTACGCAGCACCCACGAAAAGAAGAGGATGGTCGTGAGCACGGACGCCATGACCCCCATCGCGATCGCCCAACCCCTGCCCGGCCAGTCTTTCTTTGACTTGGGCTGCGGTGCGGCCTGAGCGCCGTCGTACTTTGCCTCACGCGCAGCACCGGATTGGTCGGCTCCGCAGTTGCCACAAAGGCCGCTGTCCCGCCGTTGGTGAGAGCCGCAAAACTTGCAGGACCAGTCCGCGCCAGCCGTCGCTTGGCGAATCAGTTGTTCATCAACGACGGCCTGCGCCACAGTCGGTGCTGCGCCCTCAGGAGCGTCGTAGAACGGCTCTCCGTCCTTCGGCTTGCGGCACTGCTGACAGTCTTTGAAGCGACCGAGGTTCTCCTGCTGACAGGCAGAGCAGCGCCAACGCATCTCCACGTGAAAGACCGGCATGCGCGCATGGTACGCTCCGATCGTCCGCTATGAGCAAAGCTCTCGCAGAGGAGAGTGCGAACAACCTCCCTCTCCCGGCTCTAACCGTGCTTGGCTGCCAACTTCACGCGGCGCAGCTCGACCTGGGCTTGCGAAGAGGCGTTGCCGCGCACGGCGAGAGCCTGCGCGTGCGCGGCCATTTCCGCGAGCAGACCCGTGGCGCGCGCGGTCTCGCCTTGAGCGAAGGCCACGTCGAACTCGTCTTGCGCTGCAGCAAACAGCGCAGCCGAACTGCCGAGCTGCGTTGCGGCAGCGCGTACCTCCTTTGCGGCGGTGCTCGCCTCCGGCAGCCTTTGCAACGCCAGGAATACCTCCACCGCGAGGCCAGCGGCGGCGATACGCTGGGCTGCGCCCATGCCCTCGCTGAGCGCGAGCGCGCGAACGGCGGACGGCTCAGCCAGCGCAAGATCACCGAGCTGCAGCGCCAAGTGCCCAAGCTCACACTCGACGCCCAGCTGCTCGAGCACGCTGTACACCTCGGTTTGGCGCAGACTCAGGAGTAGCTGTTTGGCCTCCTCGACCTGCCCAAGGTGTTGCAAGCGGCGGGCGAGGCTGCGCTGCATCGCGCTAAGCGCATGACTCGGAGCCGAAGGGCACTGAACCTTCAGCTCGATGGCCAAGCGGCTTTCTTCCACCGCCTCCTGCGAGCGCCCCATGCGCTCGTAGATCCCAGCGCGCTCAGAACAGACCCCCGCCTTCCACTCACGCCGATTCAACTGCTCGAGAAGTTGATCGGCCTGCTCAAGAACGCCGAGAACCTCCTGGAAGCCCATACGCAGCTCGTCCTTGGCGGCGTTGGCAAACAGGAGAAAGCTCATCACCACCGTACGGGCAGCCTTCTCCTGCGAAAAGACCTCGCGGTGCTCTGGCGCTTGCGCGCGAACCATCACCCAATCGACTCGCAGCAGAGCCAGCTCACGCTCGCCGATCAACGCCAACAAGCGACTCTCACGCAAGCTGAGCTCACTCGCCCACAACACGTCCGCGGATGCCCGGGCGCTCTCCGCGAGCGGCGCGATTTGCCCGAGAGAACCGGCAAAATCCCCGCTGCGTTCGAGCCGAGTCGCCTCCTCCAGCACCGGATCACGCAGAGCGGGCGCTCCCGCCGATCGCTCGGCGCTCATGACCCGTACTTGACGCTGCAGCCGTAGGGCTTGGTCGAGGGGACGCTGACCGGCTTCCCCTCGGCGATCTCCGCGAGCGCCTGCTCGACGAAGTTCACGAGCTTGGCGCCCTCTGGTTGCGGGCTCTCCCCTTCACCATCCGGTGAGTTGTCCACCGCGCCCTTGTAGACGACGACTCCCTTGGCATCGACGATCACCATCTGCGGCGTGTTGGTCGCGCCGTAAGCTTTGCCCACGGTACCGCTCTCATCCATCAGGATCGGGTTGGTCACACCGAAGGTCTTCGCCCCTTCGCGGTTGGCCTCCACGCCGTGCCCTTGTTTGCCCGGTGCGCCAGAGTTGATCGAAAGCCACACCACGCCGCCCTTCATAGCCTTCTCGGAGAAGCCTTTGAGCGAGCCTTTACCGTGGCTCGACTTGACGAACGGGCAGCCCGGATTGAACCACTCGAGCACCACCGTCTTGCCTTTGAATGACGCCAGCGAGACGTCTTTGCCGTCCAGGTCCTTGAGCGTGAAGTCGGGAGCAATTGTACCCACCGCCGCAACGCCAGCCGCTGCCGCCGGCTTGGCTGCAGAATTCGCGCCGGCCGGAGCGGCGCTGGTGGTTGGTTCTGCCGAGGCCGGGCGCGTCGTCGAGGCCTCGGTACAAGCTGAACTCAGGAGCGCAAAGCCGCCAATCAACGTCACTAGCTTCATAGTCCCTCTCCTGCCATTCGAGCCGGCCCAAAGCAAGCCGTGCGTTGAGCGTGGCGATTGGCTCAAGGTCGGTTGGAGGCGAACCATTGGTCCACCGCAGCGACATGCGCTGAGTCGCAACGGATCTCGAGCGGGTCCCGAGCCTCCCGTGGCCGAGTCACGAGCACAGGCGCGCCGGCCAATTCCCCAAAGTAGAGCGTGCAAGGCATCGGATAGCCGAGTTCGAGTCGGCGCAAGCTCGCAGGCAGCTCCAGCTGGCGCGCACGGCGGACAGGCGCCGAGTGCAGGGCAAAGCCAACGACCTCTCCCTCGATCTGCTTGAGAAGCTCGACGACCTGCGCCACGCTCGACGCGCGCAACTCGAACAGCGTCGGCTCGCTGGGCGGAGAACAGGCAAGAAGGCACGCTTCATCCAGGCAAACAGAGCCAGGAAGCAAGCTCGGCAGAACCTCCGGGCGCAGCAAACCGCGGACGGTGAGCGTCCCTTTAACCACCGTCTCAAACTGCACGCTCTCGAGCAGCAAGGCGGTAACCGTTGCCAGATAGTTCTGGGGTAGTCGTTCCAAGCCTGGCCCTTCGGCATCGGTGCTCGGTCCGTAAAGCACCGCGACCGGCGGGTCGAGTTCTCCGCCCGTCTCGTCGGCCAAGGTGACCGTCTCGTCTCCTAACGAGATAACGCGGTACCTCGCGGGAAGGAGCTCGTGAACGCGATCGTAACTGCCGTCGCCGCGCTCATCGCTGGTGCGCCATTGCTCGAGCATCGCCGACAACTCCGCAGGGGCCGCCTCATCATCGGGCCGGGTAAGCGCCCCCTCGAAGCCGTCGAACCAGCCG
The DNA here is from genome assembly GCA_903892415.1 of uncultured delta proteobacterium. Lineage (GTDB taxonomy): Bacteria > Myxococcota_A > Polyangia > Polyangiales > Polyangiaceae > Xiheicaenibacterium. The sequence goes on from CAITIQ010000577.1 coordinate 43,433, forward strand.
ACGTGCCGCCAAAACAACGCAAGAAGAGAGGAGCCCGCCTGCAGCTCGACGGGCTGCCATGCGCTGGCACAACGCGGAACCGTTGCGCGGAAGAGCCGGTGCAACTCGCAGAACTCAAGCTCCAACTGGCGCTCTTCACCCATGACAGGGTCGGAGCCTAACTCGCCCTATCGAGGTTGGGCATCCGGCCACCAGCCAAAAAGTGAGAACCCTTTCGCCACGCAGCGGCTCACACAGTAAAGGAGCACGTCATGGCAACAGTGCAGGTCACCGAACAGAACTTCGAGGCAACGGTTAAAGAGGGCGTGGTGCTTTTGGATCTATGGGCCAGCTGGTGTGGCCCCTGTCGCACGTTCGCACCCATCTTCGAGGCCGCCTCCAACCGGCATCCCAACGTGCGCTTCGGCAAGATCGACACCGACGCGCAACCGGGCTTGGCGGCAGCGTTCAAAGTGCGCGCCATCCCGACCTTGGTGGTCATGCGCGACGGCGTGCTGCTCGCGGCCCAACCAGGCGTGGTTCCAGCCGCCCAGCTCGACGAGATCATCAAGCAGGTCGAGGCGCTCGATATGGCAGAGGTCAAGAAGCTCGCCAAGCCCGCTACGGCCGGTGGCCCTCAGTCAGCACGAGAGGGCTGAGCGCACAGAGCGCGGCAGCGCACCGTGAACACCATTCTGTTCATGGCGGAAGGCCCGCGCTAGCGCCTACGCTGGCGTAATGCGGTCTTTACGATTCATCCTTGTCGTCGGGCTAAGCGCTGCCGCCTGCGGCGATAGCGGCGACAGCAGCGGTAGCGGCGCAACCGGCGCGAGCGGAGCAGCTGGACCGGCAGGCCCGGGAGCTGGCGGCGGCGGTAGCACCGGCTCCTTTGGGACGAGCAGCGGCGGCTTCGGCGGTGGCGGCCAGTGCACCAAGTGCTCGAGCGATCTGCACTCGATCCTCGACTGTGACGGCAATGTGCTCGAGACCTGCCCCGCCGACCAAGGCTGCGGGGCAACTGGCTGTGTTCCGGCTTGCCAGGCCGCCCTCGAGAACAAGAGCTCGATTGGCTGCGACTATTACAGCGTAGCGCCCGACATCATCTCGGTTGGTGCCGGTGCTTGTTTTGCGGCCTACATCGCCAACACCTGGGGCTCTCCGCTAAGTATCAACGTAGAGCGAGCCGGTCAGACCTTCGATATATCGCAGTTCGCCCGCATCCCCTCCGGCAACGGACAAGCGATTAGCTATGCGCCGTTACCCAACAATCAGCTTCCGCCCGGGGAGGTCGCCATCCTGTTCTTGGCCCGCTTCGGCGGTAACCTCACGAGCTGCCCGGCCGGCGTAACGCCGGCATTCACCTCCGCCGACGCGGCGGTGCACGGCACTGGACTGGGAGACGCCTTCCACATCACCACCGACGCGCCGGGCGTCGCCTACGACATCTTTCCGTATGGCGGCGGCCAGAGCGCAGCCACCAGCGCGACGCTGCTGCTTCCAACCTCGGTCTGGGAGACCAACTACGTCGCGGTGGATGCCTTCCGCAAGAGTCAGGTCGTTCCCGAGGCGCAGCCCTCGATCGCCCTGGTAGCGGCCGAGGACGCCACCTCTATCACCATTAGCCCGTCGGCCGCGATCGTCGGCGGTCCTGGCGTAGCCGCCACCGGCCAAGGCGTCCCAATGACGTACACCCTCAATCGCGGTCAGATCCTGCAATTCACCCAAGACGCACAACTCATTGGTAGCCCCATTCAATCCGATAAACCTATTGGGGTATGGGGCGGCGCAACCTGCCTGAGCGTGGACGTCGATCAGTTTGCCTGCGACTCTGCGCATCAGCAGATCCCGCCGGTAAAGGCGCTGGGTCACGAGTACCTCGGCGTGCGCTACAGAAACCGCTACGACGGTGTGGAGGAGAGTCCGCCGTGGCGCTTGGTTGGTGCGGTCGAGGGTACCGTGCTCTCGTGGGATCCGGCGCCACCGGCGGGTGCACCAACCACGCTCTCCGTCGGCCAGGTCGCCGAGTTTCGTGCCCCCGGGCCTTTCCTGGTGAAGGCCCAAGATGCAGACCACCCCTTCTACGTATCGGCGCACATGACCGGCTGTGGTGAGGTCAGCGGCGGGGGAGGTTTTGATTGCCGCGGTGACCCGGAGTTCGTCAACGTCGTCCCCTCGGCGCAGTTCTTGGACAAGTATACCTTCTTCACTGATCCGACCTACTCGGAGACGAACTTGGTCCTCACGCGCAAGAAGGTGGACGGCGTTTTCCAAGACGTAAACCTTGATTGCGCTGGCGTGGTTGGAGGCTGGCAGCCGCTGGATGCGGCCGGCGAGTACGAGTACACCCGCTTCGATTTGGTGCGCGGTAACTTCGAGCCGCAGGGCAACTGCAATAACGGGCGTCACGAAATCTCGAGTGCCGCGCCCTTCGGCTTGACCGTTTGGGGCTGGGGCAGCAGCGCCACCGCGGCCTTCTCCACCACAGCGGTGAGCTACGCCTACCCCGCAGGTGCCAGCGTGCAACCCATCAATACCGTCGTAGTGCCGCCAGTACCGCAATGACCCTCACGGCCGAGTCGGCGCGACCAACTTGTTCGCGCCGCGCGCCTACGAGTCAATCCGCTGGGAGCCCACCGACACAAACCGCCAGGTCCTCGCGCTCGTCTTCGCACTCGGTCCACCAACCACATTCCTCGCTGTCGAGACAGTCTAGATAGTCCTCGAGCTCCGACTCACAGCCGTTGTCATAGGCCGACTCGTAGACGAGGTTGCCCTCCTCGAGGCACTCCTCGAGCACCGCCGCATCGGTAGTGCCACAGCTTGAAATCCGTTCGCAGATTTGCTCGATTGTCGGTGGCTCCTCGCAGCCAAACATCACGACGGCAAGTAGACAGAACGCACGTTTGCTGGTCCTCATGGTGCACCTCCGCCGGCTCCAGCCGTGCCACCTGCTCCGGCCGAACCGCCGGCTTCTCCACCGGCTCCAGCCGTGCCACCCGTGCCAGCCGTGCCACCCGCGCCACCCGCGCCAGCCGTACCGCCGGCCTCTCCACCAGCTCCGGCTGTGCCGCCGGCCTCACCGCCCCCCCCATCACTGACAAAGCCTCCATCGCAATCGAGGCGGTCGGCCTCGAACGGGTGGTCTGGCCGAGTTGGTCTGCAGTCTTCTCCGCACGAAAAGTCGGGCGAAAAACAGGCGGAGGCAAACAGTAAGGCGAGCAACAAGCGCTTGGGCATAGGTCGGCCAGAAGGAAGATATGGCTTTCGCCGAAGTTAACCTACAGCAACGATCATACCCAGAAGGTCAGCCAACAAAATTGGCCAGGATGGGCTCAACGACCACGAGCCGCATGACAATGGTGTCGCACAGCCAACAGCGGCGGCCAGCGCCATGTGCGTCGTAAGCCGAGCCTCACTCAGCCAGCGCCGAATCGATCGCAGCTCGCAGCTCTGCGCTCTCAGGCGTCACCGAGCTGGGGAAGCCTTTCACAACCTTGCCCTGCTTGTTGACGAGGTACTTATGAAAGTTCCACTTCGGCTCGCCAGCCGTCGCAGCCAGGAACTTAAAGACGGGCGCAGCCTGCGGACCTTTGCTGACAACCTTCTCGAACATCGGAAAGGACACGCCGTAGTTACGCTGACAGAACGTGGCGATCTCCTCACTGCTGCCCGGCTCTTGACCACCGAAGTCATTGCTCGGAAAGCCCAGCACCACAACACCTTTGGACTGGTACTCCTGCCACAACGCCTCCAGCCCTTTGTATTGCGGTGTGTAGCCACACTCACTGGCCGTATTGACGAGCAGAACGACCTTCCCTTCGTAGGTCTTGAGCGCCTCCGGCTTGCCGTTGAGACGGTTGACGGTCAGCCCATAAAGGCTCTGCGGTAACGCGCTATCCGTACTATCGGGACGGGCCGCTGAAGCAGCTGTTGGCGCAGACGGCTCCGCACAGGCGACGAGCAGTGGGAAGAACAACCAGACAATTGAGGTACGCACGGGCGGACTCTAGCAGCGGCCCGCGACGGCGCTGCCGCCGTCCGCTTGGTAGCGATTGCGAGACCAGCAGTTCGACAGAGCCGTTGCACCAAAACGCGACGACTCAGCGTTTCCGCAAGCACGCAGCCTTCTAGGCTACGACCCTCACTTGCCCCTATGCTCGCACCGGTGCGACTTCACGCAAGCACGCTTCAGCGCCTCGCCGCGCTCACCGTCACTGGCCTGAGCTTGAGCGGCGCCTGTTCGGTGTTCGAGGACACGTTCATTCCGCCGCCCGCCGTCCTTCCGCAATGCTCGGAGCCGGACCTTGATCCCATGTGCGGAACCGAGCGGCCACTTCCCTGCGACGCCGCCTGTGAAGGCGGAGTTCCCGATGGAACCTGCTCAGCCTCGGTCGCCGGCGAGGAAACCTGCCTGTGCCCGGATTGCAACAACGCCCCCGTGTGTGTGAACCGTTGCTTCGACAATGGTGCCTGCGGGGTCGAAGATACCTGCCTCTGCAACGATTGTGACCGCACCGGGTACTGCTACTCGCTCGTCCTCCAGTGCTGCCTCGACGACGGCATTTGCGACCCCATCGAGGGGTGCCAATGCAGCGATTGCGCACAGAACAAGCACTGTGAGCCCTTAGTCAGCGCGTGTGAGGGCGGGGCGCTCGACAAAAGCTGCGGTGCGACTGAGAGCTGTGATTGCCCCGAATGCGCTGCCGAGCTGCGCTGTGCCTTGGAGCTGTGCGACGGCCTCTGCCTCGACCGCACGCCGTGCATTTGTCCCGCATGTTTCAATCAGTGCTCGTCCTGCGCCGTCGACGGCACCTGCGACCCTCTCAACGAGGGCTGTGATTGCGCCGACTGCAAAGACCTTCCGGAGTGCAATCAGGGCGCAGGAGGCGCAGGAGTTGGCGGTGCAGGAGGCACCGGCGGCGCAGGTGGGACTGGGGGAGTTTGACTACGAGTTCGGCGGGAAGGGCGGCTGGCCCGGATAACCCTGTGGGCCCGGCGATGGCTCGCCCTGTTGGCCCTGCTGCGGATAACCCTGTTGGCCCTGCTGCGGATAACCCTGTTGCGGATAGCCCTGTTGGCCCTGCGGATAGCCCTGTTGCGGATAGCCCTGTTGGCCCTGCTGCGGATAACCCTGTTGCGGATAGCCCTGTTGGCCCTGCTGCGGATAACCCTGCTGCGGATAACCCTGCTGCGGATAGCCCTGTTGACCCTGCTGTGGATAACCCTGCTGCGGATAGCCCTGTTGACCCTGCTGCGGATAACCCTGCAACAGCTCTCCCTTAGGCTTGCGGACCGCGAATACAATCAGCGCGACCAAAGGGAAAACTGCATTACCCAGCGTAATGATTCCGAAATCGACCCCCTTGCCCCAACTCCGCGAAGCGACGTAAGGCGGCGGCGAATAGCTAGAGCCCGGATAGCTAGAGTAGCTGGGATAGCTCGAGTAACGAGACGCACTGCTGTTCTCCTCGCTGCGTTTGTCCAGGCAGACCTGCCAAACATACCCGCCAACGGCTAGACAGAAGACCAAACCGATACCACTCAGCATCATGCCGCTGCTGCGCCGATACGTAGAAACTTGCAGTGGCCCCGCCGCCTTGACCTTGGCAGGAACAAAAACCAGGGACAGCGTGGCCCACAACGGGACGAAGAACAGCCCGGCCAAGATCGCCGGAGTGGCTTCACTCCAAGACATCGCCGAGTTGTGGATCGGGATGATGAGCACGCCTGCCAGAGTCATTAGACTGAGCCAATAAAAGATACGCGCAACTATCGACACTGCAGCTTCCTCGCTTAAAGATTCCCGACGTCCTTAACAGATCGGCGTCTCAATGACCACCCTCGCGGACCTCGGTAGCGCACAATCGGCCAATCAGCCCCTACAAAGATCAACGGTGTTGACCGCAAAGACCGGCTTCTTCCCCCGGTCAATGCGATACAATGTGGTGCTCTCCCACTTAGCGTCGGGCTTCTTCGCGTCGAATACCACCTTGCCGTTGACCAAGCCAACGAAGCTGATGGTGTCCCCAGCCTTGATGCCCGAAGCCGGGACTTCGTCGAAGCGCGCAGAGAACTTGTAGGAGACGACGGGCGCCGCGTCGACGTAGTCGCAGTCCGTCCACTCGACGCCGTTGAAACGATAATTCCCCGAATGCTGGCAGGTATAGGGGACAGTGATGTGAGCGAGGGAAGCTACGAGCGCGGTGCCGTCCTTCTTTACGCCGATGACCTTGCCGTAGTCCCCTTGCACGGCGTAGCTCTTGCCGTCGTCCCCCGGAGCCGCAGCCAGCTCATCAATTCCGGTAAGTGTGTCTTGATAGCTCTTGAGGACGGCGTCCTGCTTGGTGCGAAAGCGCTCGAACTCCGCGGCATCCAACCAATGCGCGGCCCCGGAAGGCTGACCAGACAAGGGCGCAAATCGCTCTCCGTTCGACAAGGTGAGCCCCTTCTGCTGGACCGCCACACAGAAGGAGTTGCGATCGAACTCGTCATTGCCTGTAAAGGGCACTTCGTCTGCGATGAAGTTGCGATAGTTCGACGAGAGGAGCCACGTCTTGTATTTGCGCTCGACGCTGCGACGGGCCAACTCGAGCACGACCTCGAGTCGAACGCCAGCGTCGTTGTGCCACTTGAGCCCGCCGCTACTGACCTTGGCTCCCTCGATACAAAGCTTCTCCGATTGCACCGAGAGCTTGCTGGCGGCTTCGTAGTACGGAAGCGACTTGGTCTCGGCGATGAGCGTCCTGGATTCCTTCAGCAGCGGCTCCCAGTCCTTCATTTGGCGCCCATAGTGCGCCGAGCAGGTCTGGAACCATTCGAGCGAGGCCGCGGACGGGGCGTAGGGTTGGTCGGCAGCAGCAGAACTCTCACTCGTTGCGCTAGGGCTGGCAGAAGATCCACCGCTGAAGGTGATCAGGTTGCAGGCGCTGAGGGCGAGCAGCGGAAGGCAAAGATGAGCAAAACGAAGAGTCATGAGCGTGGCGCTATACGAGACAGATCCGCGCTTCTTCCTTGGACCAGCGCAGTTCGATCTTCTGTGAGTCGCCCTCGAACGGATTAAGCAGACGACTCAACTTCCTTGCCGCCGTAAGCGCTCAGCCTGCTCCGCGCACGAGGCCGCTCATGTCCAAGCGCCCCTCGAACGAGACACCCATCGCCTGCGCTATGAGGCTGTAAACGTGGCCCTCACGCATCACGGTATCGGGTTTCGCCTCCCCCGTCGCACCGTCGAAGCCGTAGGTGAGCACCGTCTTCGGATCGACGCCGCCGTACACCTTATTGCCCTTGAGCAGCGGCGATACGAGCAGATTGCCGTTCGATAGGTCATGGCCCGAGCCAAACTTGAGCGAGCCGCTGGGACGGGTTTTGGAGCGGCCGAACTCGGTGGCTACATACAGCAGGCTGCGGTCCCACATCTTCCCCTCCCCACCGTCACCCAAGTAGTCCTCCTCCTTGAGCAACGTGACTAACCCATCAACCACCTTCATCATGCGACGCCAATTGACGTTTTGCGCGGTGATGTGGTCGGTGTGCGAATAGTCGAATACCAACGGCGTATCCACGATGGTGCCGTCGCCAAGAAAGCTGGGCACGAAGCTTGGGCCGATGGTTACGGCAGCGGAGGCGCCGTAGTGCGCGAGCAGAAAGCCGACTGCGGTCTGCGCCTCGAGCGCATCTCCCTTGGCCAAGTTGGGAAACACCTCGGTCATACGGGCGAGCAAGGGAGAACTCTCGAGATCGTAGTCGCTTAGCTGATAGTCCGCTGTGGGCAGCAGCATCAGCTTGCTAAGTAGATCGGCCTTCTCTAGCGCCTCGGCGGCGTTGCGACGCTCAGCAAAGAGCTCGAGCATTCTCGCCTTCGCGTAGCGCTGAAGGAAGGGAGACTTGCCCTCCAAGGTTTCACGCACGGCCCGCGCGCGGAGCAAGAGCTCGCGCTCCGGAGCGCCGGAGACCCCGCGTGAACCGTGCGTCGCCAGCGGGAAGAACAGGGGGTCGGCGACGACCTCGCCGCGAGCGAAGGCCGGCAACGTTGCGTCGTCCCCCGGCTCCACGTAGGCGCCCGTAGCAAAGTTGCAGTTGGCTAGGGGCAAGCCGGCGCCGTGTAGCTCTGCCACCGCCTCCATGATGGTGCGACCGCGATTGATGTTGGCGCCGGTGATCGCGCGCTTCTGCGCTACGACGTGATTGACGCTGGTGGTCTCCTGCGTGACCACCAACATGTCCTGCTCATGCCGCGAGACGAAGGTACCGAGGTTGTAGTCGCTCGAGAACAGGCCGAGCGAATCGCTCCCTGCTACCGAATCCACATAACGGATCGCGCCGCCCGAGGCTGTCTTGACCAGCAGATCGGGATAGGCAACTAAAGCGTCGCCGCTAGCGCCCGCCTCCGACTGAGCGACAGGCAAGAAGCTATCGACGATGCTAGCTCCACCGGCCGCCGCGACTACGAATAGTAGCTTACGATCGGTCTTGGGGGCCGCTTGCAGACCTGAGCCTCTGCCGGCGAGCGCGCCAGCGAGGCTCGAACCCAAGAGTGCATGAAAGAGCGAACGTCGCTTGAGCCGGCTATGTTTTGCGTCGACTGAGTAATTCATGGGGCTCCTCACAAGAACAAGAACTCACGCGATGTCCCGACGGTGAAACAGGCGAGCACGGCTGCGTCCGAGGCTTTGATCGGCTCGCCCGCGTCATTACGCGTTAGCTCCGCCAAGGTGGCCAGCTCCTCGGCGGAGAGCCCACGACCGAGCAAACGCTTGCCAAGCGCGGTGACATCTCGCGCAAAAGCGCTATTCGGCCCGCTGTCTACTACGCTATCCGCCTCGAGGTCCATCGAGGTAAAGAGCTTGGGTTGGGCGCTGCGATCTTGCGTGACCCGCGCCACACACGCGGCCAGGACCACCCGCTCGCTAGCCAGCGGGGTCGTCGCCAGCGGCTCGGCGAAGGGGGCGTAGAGGGCCTTGTCGAAAGGGTCGCTCGAGCCCAGCGCTACGCGGTGAACTTCCGCGCAAGCCTGAGTACCGAGTTCGAGACAGACCTCCGCAGGCTCGAGTTCGAGGCCTCTGCTGAGGTCGCTGACGAGCACGTGCGTGCGCTTCCAGGTGACCGTGGGAACGGGCGCTTCATCCGCACAAGATGGAGCCGGCGGCGCCGTGTCTGTCTCCGCGCCGCAACCCAACAGGACAACCAGCGGCAACAAAGCCAAGCAACGTTTCATAGCAAGCCTCCAAACGCCGGCAGATCCACGAGTCGGTGCAGCAACCGGTTGGCCGAGTAGCCATCCTCCGGCATGGCCTGGAAGGCCGCGACGAGGCCCGGCTCATCGAGCAAACTGGGCTCGCGGCCGATGGCATGGCGGAAGAAGATCTCGGCCAGATTGCGCCGGAACGCCTCCGACTCCGAGGCCTGTTTGGCCCAGGCAACCAGGTCCGCGACCGGCTCCCCGAAGAGGAAGGTCTGGTTGTCAGCCCAGCCGTCGATGCGCTGCTTGGGCCGCTTCGCATTGTAGGTACCCGTCTTGTTTCCGGCGATCCCTTCGTAGTAGGCAAAGGCGTAGGAGAGCGGATCGAGCGTGCTGTGGCACTGGCTACAGGCAGCCTCCGTCACACCCTTGCCATCGACGTCCACCGGCTCGCCTTCGACAGGCCAGATCCCCTCTTGCAAAGACATATCCATACCGAGGTAACCGCGATAGGCCTGGGCCGCCGTCGTGCGCGGCAAGTCGCTAAACATGGTATTGATAAGCAAGAACCATTCGGTGGTGATCATCCCAGCGCGCCGTGAAACCACCAGGTTCTGCGTGCCGTTCTCGGTTCCGCCCTGCCCTGCCGTCGTCTGGGAGATCGGGCCCTCGATCGGCTTCTTGTCCTCGCCTACGTGGTAATCCGCCGTCAATAGCTCGCGCGCGTCCCTGTCCCCGGTAAGCACATAGGCGAACAGGCGATAGTCATACTTATAGTCACCGAGCACGATGCCGATGGTCGACTCCTGACCGACAGGAGCCACAGGCCGAATCAGCGGATCGGCGATGCGCTGCAGGCCCTCGTCACGCCAGTAGTCGCTGGCGAGGCAGTCATCGAGCGCCGTGTGCAAGCGCTGCTTGAGCGTGGCCTCATCCGGGGAGCCTTCAAAGAGCCCTTCAACCTGCTCGTAGCTCGGGCTGCGACCGCAATACAAGGCGCCAACTCGGCGCAGGGCGCGCTCATAGTCAAAGCCTGAATAGCTAGTCGTTAATTGAAAGCTCGCGACCTCCTGTTCGCAGAACGCCGACTCCGCGTCGCCCGGGTTCGAGCCGCGTTCGAGCTCATCGGCGTTGCTCAAACCATCAAGGTCCGAATCTGTTGCGGCCAGCGCTTTGAGCGCCCCAGCCAACTCCTGCTCGAAGTCGCCTAGGATCTGGGTATTGAGCGCGCGACCGTAGGCGTTCCACGTCGTTGGGTCGGTCGAGGTGTGGCAGAGGTCACAGCTCGGCAGACGGCCCAGGCACGATGCAGCGTCGGGATAGGTTTCACAAAGGATTGGCGGAGCCGTGGGGCGAGCCACGGCCAGCGAGCTCGGGAGGCCTGCAAGGGCAAGCGCGAGGAGGCCAAGCTGGATGCGGGACATGATGAGCATTGAGCAACCCGCGTGCCGCCAAGCGACGAGGGATACGGCCTCGTAGGGGCCGAAGGATTGCGCAAGTTCTGGGCGATTCCGCCCGAGGCCACTGGGTTGGCTAAGCCCGTGCGTGGCGTCTGCGCCCCGCCTCGCGAGGCGCGGACGCCGCTTCTCACCTCGCGCTTCAGCCTGTGGCGCCCAGGACCTCTGCGAGAGTCCCAACAAGATCCTCGCGCGACCACGGCTTGCGGAGCACGCGCACCTCTCGCCGGGAGACCTCCGAGTCCGGGATCAGATCGCCCGTCGCCCCGGTGACGAGGACGACCGGAAATGGTCCCAACTTCTCGCGCAGCCGCGTCGCTAAGTCGGGGCCGGACAGCTCCGGCATGTTGACGTCGAGCAGCGCCACATCGAAAGCCAGCTGACTCTCGACCACTTCTTCGAGCGCTACCGCTGGATTACCGTAAGGAAAGACCGTGGCGCCCGCTGCCTCGAGTGAGCGTTTGGTGGACAAGCGCACTTGATCGTCGTCATCGACGAGCAGCACTCGAACCAGGAGCGGACGGCTCGCCGGGCTCGATTGCCGAAGATCCCGCGGTAGGCTCTGCGTCGTCGGTAGCAGCACGCTAAAGGTCGTGCCCCTACCAGGAACACTCTCGTACCGAATGTTACCGCCAAATGCGTGCACTACTTGTTGCACGATGGTTAGACCAAGGCCCGATCCACCCTGCGCCGCCTTGGTGGTGAACAGCGGCTCGAAGATCAGGCGTTGTTGCGCATCTTCTATTCCAACGCCGTCATCCTGCACCTCGACCAATGCCTGCCCATCCTGCGACGTGCAGCGCAGCGTGAGCGTTCCCGCCGTCATTGCCTCAAGGCCGTTGGTTCCGAGGTTGAGGAGGGCCTGAAGCAGAGCGTCCTCCTCCCCGAGCACTCCGAGCGGCTCGTCGCCAACCTCGCAAACCACATCAATGCCGGCCCGGCTGTGTTTGAGCATACCAGCAACCCGCTTGACCAACGCACCAAGCTCAAAGACGCGGGCGGAGCCTCCGGTTCCCCGTGAGAGCCCCAACAAGCCGCGCATGAGCCGGGCGCCGCGCCACGCGGCGTCGGTGAGCGCGTCGAGGTCCGCGCGGGCTGCGGGCGCCTGTACCTTGGCGAACTCTCCGAGAGAGATCACCGACACGAGGATGTTGTTGACGTCATGGGCGATGTTGGCGGCAACCCGACCGATGGCCTCGAGCTTGTCCGATTGCCGCAGCCGCTCCTCAAACGCGAGCTTAGCCTGCTCGGCAGCGCGTTGGTCGGTCACGTCCATCAGGTAGGAGAGCAGCGTGACGGGCACGGTATTCATGGTCGTGGTGCGCATCGAGACTAAGCGCAGCTCCGCGCCGATTCGCACCGTAAGCTCGGCCGTTTGTGGGACGGTCGATTCAACCACCGCGCTTACGTGCTTGAAATACCGCTCCGCTTGCCCCTCAGCGAGGAACACCACAAAGGGCTTGTTCGTTAGTCTTTGCTGCGGACGCAACAGCTGGACCGCCGCTCGATTTCCCTCCAGCACCACGCCAGTAAGCGTGGTGGTCACGACACCGAGCGGCGCCTCGTCGAACAGGCGTTGAAACTTGTCGCGCGAGCGCGAGAGTTCCAGCTGGGTCTTCGGATCCTCGCACTTGCGTTGCCTGCATTAGAAACCAGCGCTGCTCCGTCGGCGAGTGGCAGGGGTACTCCAGCTCGAAGAACTGAATGCGGCGGGCCAGAAGTTCCCTCAGCTTTTCAGCAGCAAGGGAGCCCTCCGGCTCTACCTTCCGAGCGCCGCCGCTGGTGCATGCTGCGAGGTAGTTGCTGCCAACCCCGAAGTCGTTACCGCTTCCGCCGTTGCGCCGGGAGAATTCGGTCCACGCGTGGTTGACCAAACGGATGATGCCCTCCGAGTCAAGCAAGGCCACCTGATGCGGCAATGCGTCGAGCACCTGCGCAAGTCGACGCTCCGAACGCTTGAGCTGCGAGACGTCGAGCACCGTGACCACGAGACCACTATTGCCTCCGTTATCGGTAATGTACGGTGCAACCCGCAACACGAAGTCCTGCCCGTCTGCGAGTGAAAACTGCCGTTCGAGCTCAACTTGAGTACGCAGCACTTCACCCAGCGACTCGAAGAAGAGATCGGCTGGGAACTTCAGCGATAGGTGCGATATCGGTCGGCCGACGTCGCGCTCCAGCAGGTTCATCACCTGCGATATCGCTGGCGTGAAGCGGGTGATGTTCAGGTCGGCGTCGAGGAAAACGCTGCCCAAGCGGGTGCTCATCAGCAGGTTGTTGATGTCCTCGTTGAGGTGCACCAGTTCACCTATTTTAGATTGATATTCACTGTTGAGCGTGTGCAGCTCTTCATTCACCGACTGCAGCTCTTCATTGGTACTTTGCAGCTCCTCATTGGAGGCAATCAGCTCCTCGTTCGTCGCTTGCAACTCCTCATTCGACGTCTCGAGCTCCTCGATCGTTGCTTGCAGGTTTTCGCGGGAGAACTGCAGCTCCTGCTGTAGATCGATGATTTGGCGGCCAGCATCGTCGGCGACCACGCTGGCCCCCGAGGCGGTCAGCGTCTGAACCGGGGGAGTGTCCTTTTCGGTCTCGAAGCTTGCGACGAATAGATTGGCGGCTCCGCGGCGGGGCAGCGGCCGTACGGTGACGGTGATAAGCCCGTGCTCGGTTGGTACTGAACGATAGCGAGCCTCAGCGTCGTCGCGAACGGCGCGATGGGTGGCTAGGCTCAAAACCGATGCCACCGACTGGGGCAAGAGCTGCAGGAGGTTGAGCGTGGCTGTACCCGCCGAGAAACGTAACAAGGGGTTGGATGCACCGAACAGATGCAACACCTCGTGCTGCTCGGTCATCAAGGCGGAGGGCGGGGCATAGCTCTCGAGCAGTAGTGCGGTGGCCGCCGTCACGTTTGGATTGGTGCTTGGCGTCGGAGCCGAGCGCTCCGCCGCGCCCGACAACAGCCCGTCACGCAGCTCGGGCAGCCGGCTCTTCGCCTCGGTGCGACGAAAGATCTTCGACCCAGCGTTGGCCACTTGCAGCTCGGTGCCCAACTCCCCTGGGGTCTCGCTACTACCGAGGAAGAGAAAGCCCCCCGGACGGAGCGCAAAGCGAAAGCCCGAAATGACCTGGTGCTGCAGGACGGGGTTGAAGTAGATGAGCAGGTTGCGACAACTGATCAGCGATACCCGGCTAAACGGCGGGTCTCGGCTCAGGTCGTGGTTGGCAAACACCACCCGCTGGCGAACGAAGCGGGCCACGTGGTAGGCGTCCCCATGCCGAACGAAGAAGCGCTGCAGCCGTTCCGGCGATACGTCAGCGGCGATGCTCTCCGGGTAGACGCCTGCCCCGGCGAACTCCAGCGCATCCTTGTCGATGTCGGTGGCGAAGATCTTCACCTCGCGCGGTCTACCGCCGCTCTCGAAGTACTCCTCGAACAACATCGCTAGCGAATAGGCCTCCTCCCCCGTAGCGCAGCCCGCGACCCAAAGGCGCAGCCCCTCGCCCGGGCGCGTCTTCTCGACCAGGGCCGGAATCACCTCTTGGCGCAGGTACTCGAAGGCGTCAGCATCACGAAAGAAGCGCGTTACGCTGATCAGCAGCTCTTTGAACAGCAGGTTGACTTCGCGGCTGGAGGACTGCGCTGCCGCCGCGTAGTCTTCAAGCGTGCTCTTCTGATTGACCGCCATTCGCCGCTGAATCCGGCGGTGTAGGGTGGTAGGCCGATAGTTCGAGAAGTCCACACCGGTTTGACGCCGCAATAGGCCGGTGAGCTGATCGAAGGCGTCATCATCCGAAGTAGCCCCTGCGGCAGCGGGGACACGCTGATGCTCCGCATAAAGCCGCAGCTTTTCCGGCATCTCGTGCACGTGCAGGATGTAGTCGACGATACCGGCCGAAATCGCCGAGCGCGGCATACCGTCGAACTTGGCAGTCGTCGGCTCCTGCACCATCACCAGACCACCGTTCTCCTTCAGCGCCCGCACGCCACGCATGCCATCGCTGCCGGTTCCCGAAAGAATCACGCCTGCCGCACGCTCAGCCAATTCCTCCGCCAGCGAGCGAAAGAGCACATCCACCGGCAGCGTCAAACCCGCCCCGCGCTCCTCGAGTCGCAAGACCAGCCCTTGCACCGAGAGCACCTTGCGGGGCGGGATCAAGTAGACGGTATCGGTGAGGATGGTCGCGCCGTCCTCGGCGGCGACCACCTTCATGGTGGTGTGCTTGGCCAGCAGCTCCACCATGTGACTCTTGTGGTCCGGCGATAGGTGCTGAACGATCACGAAGGCCATGCCGCTTTGCGGCGGCACCGCGCGAATAAACACCTCGAGCGCCTCGAGCCCCCCCGCCGAGGCCCCGATCCCCACCACCAAACGTGGCGTCACTACGCCCTCGCCCGCCATGCTTCTAGCTAACTCGCTCGGCGCGCCGATTGGAATCTGCAATTTCACCGCCCGAAAGATTGGCATTATCGAAGCGTGGTTGCGCAAACGTCAGCGGAGCCGAATCCGGCCAATGTTGCCGTCGAGACCGCCGGCCTCGGTCGTTCCGTAAAGGAAGTACATCCAGGTTACGCCGTCCACCGTGGCCAGCGATGGCTCGCCGATAGAAACGACGTTGCCCTCTCCGCCGAACACAGAGAGCTCACTTTGCTCGGGGCCCCAGGTTGCGTCTGCGGTTGGATCTCCAGCGTTGATGCGCTGCGAGGAGAGAATCTGGCTGAACTCGCTTACGTAATAGAGCTGCGCCTCGAACTCGAACGGCTGGTACTCGGCGCGCCCGTCTTGGCTCACCGGAACGACAGCTTGAGCCGCGAGCGGCGCGTCAATCGAGCCCGGGTAGAACAAAATATCGAACTCGCGCGGGTTATTGTCGTGTTGGTCGAAGTAGACGCCGCTTTCGACCACGGCGGGATTGGACTGCAGGTCGCTGAAGTCGGGTTGCTGCAGCCTGTTCGGTGCTGGTGCGACCTGGAGCGCTGGGAAGGTGCCACTCACGACGCCCAGCGTGTTCGGCTGGCCGAGGGTAATCTGGGCGCGAATCAGATCGCCGTCGGTATCGAAGGAGCTCGGGTCAAACCAGGCGAAGACCACGTCCGCGTTGGTGCCTTGCGGCGTGCTCACGAAGTTGAAGCCGAAGGGCCCTCCGGTGTAGCCGCCCGCGTCGTAGGCGATCACGAACGGCTCGGCGAAGCTGTCGTCGGCTTGGCGGCGAAAACCGTAAGCTGCCACCGGCGGAAGCGGTGCGCCCTGGAGCGCCTCAGCCGTGTAACCGAGGCTCGGGATGGTGTGGTCGATCTGGGTGGGCGAGAGGATGCGCTCTTTGCCCGGCAGGTCCGGTCGTTCGGGAGCGTCAATCGGGCCGAGCACGGTGTTGCAGGCAGGGATGGTGTTGCCGGCGGGCGGGTCCGCAAGCTGCGGAATGATGCACGAGAGCAGGTCCACTGGTGAGTACGAGCTGACGATCAGCCACTCGCCATCCGGGCTAATCTCCGGGGAATCTTCGTAGGCCGGAGTATTGACGAGGCCAGGCACCACCTCGGCCTGCGCCCAACGATCATTCACCTCGAACAATACGAGCGCCACCCGATCGAGCGTGATTTCTCCCAGCTGAACCCGAATCGGCAACTCGATGCGCTCGGCGCTGGGCGTCACTTGCGCGCGATAAACGCCGGGCTCGATCTCGGCCACGTCGAGAGGGGTACCGTCTGCAGAGATCTTCACCGGCTGATCGCTGAGCGCCTCGCCGTCGCGCACGACAAAGGCATTGATGATCACCGTGTCCGGACCGTCAGCGGCCTCACGGTCGAGAAGGATACGCAGCTGCGTGTCCGCTGCGGCGCCGCCCTGCCCTCCGGCTGCGCCAGTACCACCGCCGCTTCCACCAGGGCCCGCGGCCCCACTGCCGCCCGCCCCGGACGACGACGCTTCATCGTCACCGCAAGCCGCCCCTGTTGCGGCGAGAACCATGACCACAAGCGACATTGCCAAGCGATTGAAGGCGTTCATGGGCCTGATTGCAGCACGAAGAACGAGCCTTTGCCATGCCGCAAGCGGCTCGCACCGCGCTACAGAAGCCAGCGCAGCCGCAGGTCGAGCCCAGCCGAAACGCCGTCGAAGGAGAGCGGCGCGTCGCGCGCGATCAACGCCGCGGGCGTCCCTTCGAGCACGCCCGCGCGACCAAGCAGCTCGATGCGAACTGGCTCGATTCGCGCAGCAACGCCGAGGCCCAGCGTGCCCTCGAAGCCCGGCCCCAAGACCGAGCCACCGGTGTAACCGGGCGAAAGCTCGTCGCTCGCGACGTTAAGAATGCCGACGCCCGCCGTCACTTCGGCAAAGCCCGACCACGGACCAGCTCGCAGCGGCTCCACCCCTGCCCCACCGTGGGCCTTCACTAACAGGGTATCGAGCGAACCAGCGCTGCGAGTTACCGAGGTAAACTCAATGCCGGTGCCCAAAGCAATCCAGAACCATTCGGCGATGGGCGCCCAAGCCACCGATATCTCGACATTGCCGAGCAGCGTCGGTTCACTCAGCTCGCGCGCATGGAAACCGCCGAGCGCTGCGATCGAAACGTAGTGTGGATCTTCGCGCGGCACGGTTCGTTCGGCCACCACCCGCTGTGCGCTCTCCACCGCGAGCGGCGTACGCAGTGGCGGGAGTGCCGGTGGTAACGGCGCCGGATCAGCTTTTTCCGCAGCAAGCTCCAGCCACGACGCGCGATAGAGCTGCGCGACGGTGAGCGCCAAGAGCCGCTCCGGCTCGAGCTCATCGGCGCGCGGCGCCATCACCCCGCGTTCGAGGGTTTTACTGGTCAATGGATCGAACAATGCAATACGCGCGCGGTCTGCGTTGCAGGTGATCCAAACCACGTAGCGACTGGCGTCGCTGCTGGCCTCGAGCACGCTCGCGAGCTCGAGCCGCACCAGGCGCGAGAGCAGAGCGCGCGGTCCACGTTGCAGCCCTCGACCGCGAGACCGGACGCAGCCGGCAGCTCATCCGCATAGGCCGATGAGCTGCTGCAAAGTACCAAGGCTGCAAGCCAGCAGCCGCGTGCGGTCAAGGCGCGAGCCTCGTCATCTCCTTGGCCCGTGCGCCTTCCGGAAAGAGCTGCAAGTAGCGCGCAGCGAGCGTTTGTGCGGCGCCAGCTTGACCGGCGCGCAAGCGAGCCAGAGCGGCCTCGGCGAGGGCCTCACCACCGAGCGCTTGGCCGCACGACTCAAAGGCAACCGCGGCCTTCTCGGCGTTGCCACGCTGAAGCTCGAGCCGGCCGATGGTGAAGGTAGCCAAGGTCACGCGGCTGTCTTTGGGATGCTTGGCGATCAGCTGCTGCAATAGGCGAATACCCTCGCCGAGATTGCCGGCTGCACGCGCGTCGTCGGCCTGGCGGAAGAGCTCCGCTGCGCTGATCTCGGGCGCTGCTTCAGGGGTGGGTGCAGCGCTCGAGGGCGGCGCCGGCTCACTCGGTGTTTGGCTCGGGTGGGCGCTGCTGCTCTTGGGCGGCTCGGGTGCGGTAGGCGCTGGTGCCTCTACCGGGGCCGCGTCAGCCGAACCAGCCGCGGGAATGCGACCGGCATCATTCGGTTGGTTGGGCACCGGCTCGGTGGCGGGCGGCTCTTCACGCCAGGTGAGTTCTTCCCCAGCCACCAGCACGACCGAACGATCCGCGCGCGTTACCTGCACTTTGCCGCGCAACACCGAGACATGCAGTCCGTCCTCGTACTTGTCCACGCGGAAGGAGGTGCCGAGCACGTCGATGCGCACATCCTCCACCAGCACGCTGAACTTGCGCGAGCGCCCCGGGACCACGTCATAGGTTGCCGCGCCCTGCAGCTGACGCAGCTCGACGCGGTTGTCCACCACCGTCTCCGGCACCACGCGGGCCCCCTCATCCAAGAGCGCCACCGAGCCATCCGCGAGATCGATCCGCGAAGCGGTGACGCGCGCGTCATTCACCGAGGCGGTGCGCAAGACGAAGAAGAGCACGACCGCCGCGGCAGCGCTGAGCGCCCCGACGATCCACGCAGCGCGCGGGAGATGCCATGCGCGCGGCAGCCCAGCCGGCTGTTCATGGCGCAGCGACTCGAGCACCCGCTTCTGCACGCGGGCTGCACGTAGCTCATCCCACGGCGGCTCCACCTTCTCGCGTACGAGCTTCGCGGCTTCACTGTGCTTCATGTTCAGCCTCCACTTCTCCATCCACATCGGCGATCCAGCGTTTGACGGTGGCTAACGAAGAGCCAACCTGCTCGGCCGCCTCGGGCAGGGTGTAGCCCTCCACGCGGTGCAGCACCCAAACCATGCGCTTCTTCGGCGCAACCTTGGCCAGCTTGTCATACAGCGCGTGCACCTCGGAGCGAGCTTCGGGGTCCGAAACGCTGGGCGCGTTGCCAAACAAGTTTGCCACGATCGACTTCATGCGATAGCGAAAAGAAAGCCGCCCGTGAATGCGCCGGACCGCGATGGTCACCAGGAAGGAGCGCAGCTTCTTCGGGTCCTCGATGTTGTGCAGCTGCCGCAAGCCGTCCACGAAGGTCTCCTGCACGATGTCGTCGAGATCGGCGTCGGAGCCGAGCATGCGGTAGACCACCCCGGCGATGTAGGCCGAATGCGCGCGATAAAGCGCTGTAAAGGCCTGCTCCTCCCCGGCGATCGCCGCAGCGATCAGCGCAAGTTCATCAGGCGCTTTGCGCGCGACCTTGGAAACAGCGGCCATACAGGACGTCAGTGCGGAGTTTCGGGTCGGATCGGCTCACGCACCAGAAAAAAGGTCCGCTTGGGGCAAAAAGCGCGGGAATTTGAACCCGGGTCCGCCCAGAAGCGCGCTCAAAGCTGGGCTAGTTCGTCAGATTCCGCAAGCTTCGTAGCAGAGCCAGGCGTCCGTCGTGCGATCCGTACCGCCTGCAAAGGAGGCTTTGATGTCCTCACAGCTGGCCTCTTCGATGCAGGCCGCGCGACACTCCGCGGTGGCCTCCCCGCAACCGACAAGATCGTCCTCGATTTCGAGACCGCTCACGCCACACGAGTCAGCCTTGTCTTCAGCGCTCGCACAGAAGTCCTCACAACCCACGAGAAAAGCCAGAAGGGTGATAGCCAATAGTTTCTGAAACATGATGAGTGTGATGCACGATCGCCGAACGCGGTTCAAGAGCCCAGTCGTGCAGCAGGATTTCCGCGCTCTACGTTGTGATCTCAGCCCTTCGCAGCGAAATCGTGTGAGACTTCGGCTGGGATGAAAAAGCGTTGCGTGTGCGGGCGCTCGAAGGTGTTTCCGCTTTGCGACGGTACACACCAGACCGCGCTCGCCGGCTCGGATGGCTGGCATTGCGGTGAAACTGCGTCGGCCCTCGTGGACCGTTGCTTCGTTGCGGGCCCTTCGCTCGAGAACCTCGCCGAGCGACTGGCCGCCGACGGCGCTAGCTCGAGGATCGTCCGCTCTTCATTGCGCTCGTTTCGCGGGCCTTCCGCGCGAGCACCTTCTGCGCGTTCGAGGTGGGCTACGCGGTCGCGAAGGACAAGCGAGTACTCGCGGTCTCCCTCGACGGCGAAGTGCCTCCTGCGTACATGCAACACCTCCACATGATCGATCTCGTGCGACGACGAGCGACCCGCCCCTGGCTCGACGACGCGTCGTTGCTGGTCGACGCGCTACTCGAGGCCTTGGCTGGCGAGGGACGCGAATGAGTTCTGGTTTTCGCGAATCATTCCACCGAAGGTGGATGCAGTGAACAGAATGACTCGTGCCCTCTTCGGAAAACAGAGGCCGCAAGGCCCGATTGGTCCATCGACTTGGCACGAGTCATTCCCGCCGCGGCCAACGAGCTTCCGTGGTCGAGGGCGCGAGCTGGCCACGTTGAGCAAGCTCGTCCGCAGCGACCATCCAACGACGCTCGCGCTGGTCGGCGGCGGAGGCAGCGGAAAAAGCACTCTCGCCGCGGCGCTCGGACACCGCTTGATGCGGCACTTCGCCAGGCACGTCGCCTGGGTGCGCATCGGAAACTGGGACCCTCAAACGGTATTGGAGATGATGGCGTTCGGACTCGGGCACAGCCCGGGCACACACCCCGAACGCATCGTACGCAAGGCGATCGGCGCGGAGCCTGCTCTCGTGGTGTTGGACAACCACGAGAGCGATGCAACGACGGCGGCGGTACTCGCGAAGCTGCGTGATCTGCCGGTCACCTGGCTCCTAACTGCGCGCCGTTGCCTGCTCGGAGGAATCTCGATCTTTCCAGTGGTTGCTCCGCTGATTGAGCGGCGCGAAGTCTTGTTTCCACGGGTCGCGGAACTGACGCGCACGCTGCGCTGGAATGCGGTGGCACTCGACATAGCCGATGGTCTCGTGGCCACCAAGCGAGCCACGGTAGCGGAGCTCGAGGTCGCGCTCACAAAGGCCGGCGTTGATCGCGTGGTACCGATGGCGCATGAGGACGACATTCCCGAGGTGCGTGCGATGGTCATGATCGCGCTCAGCCGCTTGGGTCCTCCCGAGAAGCGACTCCTCTCAGTACTCGCATCCTCGCGGGGCGACGCCATCGGCGATGAGGCGCTGCGCGTCCTCGCGCGGCTCAAACCCGCAGACAGCGGTGCGATTCGCAGCCTGTGTTCGCTCCGCTTGATACAAGAGCCGCGGCCCTCGCACTTTACGCTGCATGCGACAATGCGAGCCGCGCTCGAGCGAGTGTTGACGCTCAATCCTGAGCGCGTCGCGCGCTTCTACCTGGAGTATTTCGAGGCAGCTCCAGAGCGCCTGGCCGACAATCCGACGCAGCTCTTTGCGCTCATGGATTGGGCGCAAGAGAGCGGCAATCTAACCAACGTTCTGCGGGTGCATACGTTGGTCGAAGCGTTGGGCCACCTCAGAACAAAACGGGGCGGGGCCAGCGATCAAGCCGGCCCCGGGGGCTTACACAGCGGTGGATTCAGCTCACGGGAACTGCAGCGCAACTCCATTACCTAGTGCGTCGGCGACGGAACGCGCTTGGGCACGCAACGTGTCGTGGGCGCTCACGTCAGCGTCCCAATCATCCGAGAGCCTTGCGGCTGCCTCCGCGAGCGCATCGTCGACGCAAGCGTGGAGCATCGTCTTCAGCGCATCGACGGGCCAATTCGGATTCGCCGACGCAAGAAACTCTGCGGTCTCATCCGCGTGGCCGTACCAGCTGCTCTTCGCTGCCTCGAAGGCCACCGCGTCATCATCCATAGCGGCCGTGACGGCGGCAGCGGCGTCTCCCAATCCAGCGTCCAGCAAACCACTCAGCTGCGCGGCAGCTGCATCCCCATAAAAGGGCGCTATAGCCTGACCGATATCTTGGTTGTTCTGCATCAAGCGCGCGACCGTTTGCGGCTGCGAGGAAAGTCCTTCGATCGTGTCGGTCAGGAAGAACCTGACGAACGCGGAGCGGTCGAAAAACAGCGACCGCATAGCGACACGAAGCTCCTGCTGCTTGTCGGTGGTGCCTTTGGGCCCGACCTTGTCGGGGAACTGCGCCGCGAGCCCGCCTGCGAGAGCATCCGCCACGGCAAACGAAGTCACTTTGTGAGCATCAAAGGCCGCGATCTCAGCCTCATGGTCGCCTTGCATACGCCCCATCGCCTCAGCCACCGCGTCATCGATGCATGAACGCAGCATCATGGAGACGTCCGCTTCGATCCAAGCGGGGTTCGCTGAGGCAAGCAGCGCAGCCACGTCATCGGCGGCTCCATACCAGTCTTCACGAGCCGCAGCGAATCCTGCTTGGTCGCCTGCGATAGCAGCATCCACAGCCGTTGCGGCGTGACCAACAGCCGCGTTCATCAGGCTCGCCAGCTGCTCGCCTGCATCAGCACCGTAAAACGGTGCCACCGCAGCGCCGAAGTCCTCGCCGTTCTGTAGCAGGCGCGCCGCAGAGAGCTCCCGGCCTGGCAGGTCATCGATCGAGTCCACGAGATAGGCGCGTGTCCAAACCACGCGGTCCTCGAACAGCCCGCGCAACGCAAGCCGCACCTCCACCTCGTCGCTCTCCGGCGAGGCCTCGTTTCCGCCAGTGCCACCCTGACCGCCTTCGGGAGCGCCGCCAGTACCTCCTCCTGCTCCGCCCCCACCTGGGGTCTCGGCTCCGCTACCGCCCCCGCCCGTGGACTCATCATCAGAGCAACCTGGGCCAGCAACGGTGAGCGCAAGAGCGGCGGCAAAGGCAAAGACACTACGGCTGTTCAATCGCATGACATCTCCTCGAAGGCTGACACTGTTGCCTTCCGCTTGGAGAGAGCTGGTTCGGCCGCAAAGGATTCCAGCCATCGCCCAGGACGCCGAAAACAGTTTGTTGCTCCCAATTGAACGCTCGAGCCCTAGGGGGCGCGTACGACCGCTAGGGAGACACTTCGACTGGGTTCGCGCGACTGCGACCATTTCGTGTGAAGCTTTGCCCGGTGACCAATCTCGTACGAGCGACTGAGGAATCGTCCCAGGGGCGATTCTACGAGCCGGTTCGCGGCGTGTCCTTTGACTTCGGCGATACCATCGTAGCGCTCGACGAGCGGCTGTTGCTCCAGAAGCTCGAGCGTGAAGGGTTGAGCGCAGATCTCGCTCGACTCGAGGCCGCCCTCCCCAGCGCGCGCAGCGCCTACAATGCAGCCATCGCGGACGGAGCGGTCAACCATCCGTGGAAGCCCTTCATGCGCGCACTGCTCGAACACGCGGGAACGCAGCCCGCTAGCGAACTCGAGCGCGTGGTCGAGGCCTTGTGGCTCGATCAGCCGCGAAACAACCTGTGGCGCAAGTTGCTACCCGGAATGCCGGAGCTTTGTCGCGAGCTCAAAATGGCCGGCGTGCCGATCGGCATTCTGACCAACTCCGAGGGGCGGGCCCACATGCTGGCTGAGGAGTTGGGGCTTGCCACGCTGTTCGAAACTCTGATCGACTCTGGCGTATTCGGCGTTGCCAAACCAGACGCGCGGATTTTCGAGGCGTTTGCGATGGACATGCATTTGCCCGCAGCGGCGATCGTGCACGTCGGCGATTCGCTGCGCGCGGACGTGCTGGGCGCACTCGGCGCGGGCATGCAGGCGATCTGGTTCGCCGGCCGGGAGGAGCAGGCGCCGCCCGGGGTCGCAGTTTGTGAAGACTCCGAAGCCTTGCGCGCCGAGTTCGTTCGGCGGGGCCTCTTGCGCTGAAGTCGCCGGCCGACGTTGGCATGTGTCATCAATGGCGGCTCCCCTCGTCGCTCGGTACGCCTTGGACATGCGAACAAGAGCGATTGGGCTGGTTGGTTGCGCGGCGGTTTGGCTCGCGCTCGGGTGTGGTGATGACAGCGGGACTGGTGCAACAGGCACTGGGGGCAGCGGAGGTACGGCCGGCGCACCTGCCGAAGGCGGAGCCGGAGGCGCGGGAGGAGGCGGCCAAGGCGGTAGTGGCGTGATGTTTGGGCCATGCCCCGCGGGCTACGTCAACGAATGTGCGACCCTACAGGTCCCGCTCAACCACGCAGATCCGTCGGGTGAAACCATCGACCTGTTCATCGCGCGGCAACGCTCCGCAACGCCTGCAACGCGCCAGCTTTGGCTGCTGAGCGGTGGGCCCGGCCAAGGCGGCTACATCTTCGAGGGCCTTGTACCGCTGCTCGCCGAATCGCTTCCGGAGACGGACATCTACGTCATTGACCACCGCGGAACGGGTTCGTCGCACCGCCTTACCTGCGCCGCCCAAGAGGGCCCAGAATCGTTTGGGGGCTACGTGCTACCGGCCGAGGGCGTCCCAGGCTGCTTGGCGGAACTAGAGACCAAAGGCGACCTGGCGCGACTGCCGTACTTCACGACCGCTCAGTCGGCGAGCGACCTGCTGTTTGCCATCCGCGCCACGCGCTCCGCCGATCAGCAGGTTCATGTGTTCGGCGCCTCCTACGGTACGCATTGGGCCCACCGAGCCCTGCAGCTCAATGACGGTGAGGTGGACGGCTTCGTTTTTGACGGCTTCATGACGCCGGAGAAGTTTGGCTTCACCCAGTACGACAAAGGCGTGGAGGAGGTTGGCTCCTTGCTCATGGCCGGCTGCGCCGCAAACAACGCTTGTTCTTCGCGCTTGGGACCGGACCCTGAAGCTCGCATTCGCGCGCTGTGGGCGAAGCTCGATGAGACGCCCTGTGGTGACTTCGACGGGCGCACCGCGCGCACCATCGTGTCCGTCTTCGTCGACCAAGGCATCTTCGAGAAGCCCTTCGTTTTCCCGCTCATCCATCGCTTGGAGCGCTGCAACAGCGACGATCTCACGGCCATCAACTATCTCGTGGACGGCTACTTCAACGCACTGGGCGCGCCGACTGCACCACCGCTCAACTCGGGCGTACTTCAATACAACATCGCGCTCTCCGAGCTCTGGAGCATCCCCGGCGAAGGCGAGCCAACAGCGGCGGAGTTGACCGCCGCCGCCGAAGCGCAGACGTTTTTGGTCGGCGATTCCTACCCTGCGAGCATCGCGCAGCTTCGTAAGTCTTGGCCGCTTCCACCGAACGACTACGCCGGGCTGCCGCTGCCTGTCCCAACCTCCAGTCCGATGTTGTGGCTCTCGGGCGGGCTCGACACGCGCACACCTCCCACACAATCGCTGGCGGTCAGCGCGCTCTACGACGCGGAGAACCAGCCCCTCGTGGTGCTCGCTTCGGCGACGCATACGCCAGCACTCGCGTCGCCGCGGGCGTCAAACCCCTCGAGCCTTTGTGGTCTCGACATCGTTACTTCGTTCATCCGCGGGACGCTCGACACCTCCTGTACCGAAGACCTATTCCCAGTGCTCTACCAAGCTCCAAACGCACAGTTCGCCAACGCCTGGTGGGGAACCACCGACGATTGGGGTGATGACGCCGCAGTGCCGGCGCCGGCGCCGCGCGTGCAGCCAATCGCATTGCCAGGGTTCCGTTCGAGCCTGGGCGCCTGGCGTGCGCACCGCGCTCTCCGGGCTGTGCTGCGCAAGTGAGCGTTCACAACCTCAAAGGAAGTCACGCAGCCGACCGGGGGACGGTAGCCCCGCGTCGGCGAACGCGTGACAGAGCGCGACCGGGCTGCTGTAGCCCAGCTTGCGACTGACGATCTCGGTGCGAGCCCCGTTGCTCAGCATCGCCGCAGCCGCGACCCATAGCCTGCCGCTTGCGACGTAGTCACGGAGCGAGTCCACCGAGACGTAGAGCGAACGAAAGTAAGCCGAGGAGACGCGCAAGGTGGTTCTCTCGCTGCAGCCGAGCGCATCGGCAAGGTCGACCGCCATCAGCCGCTCACCGCTCTCTGCCTGGAGGCGCGTCAGGGTTTCGCCGAAACGGCCGAGCGAGCGAGCCGCCGCAAGACCGAGTTGGGGCTCAGCGAGCGGGTTTTCATTGCAAAGTCCTTCAGCGCGTAGCGCGCGCATCAGCTGTTCCACCTCGAAGAGCGTCAGCGGCGATACAGCGTCGTCCATGACGCTAGCTACTTCGCTAGCGGCCGCCAGGACCGCACGCGAGGCGCGCGTGCAGCCAGACGACCGCCCCGCAGCGTGCGGCCCCGAAGCCTCGCCTCGCCAGGCCACAAACAGTAGCTGGACATCATCGGAAAGATAACGAAACGGCGCCGCGCCCCAGTCCTCGCACAGGACGACTGAGCCGGGGTTGAGCTCGATCGAACCAGCGCTTTGGCCGAACGGCGAGTCGACGGCGACATTCCCACGGAGCACCACACGGACGTTGGGCCACGGCTCGGCCCGTTTGGACCGGCACGGCATCAGGTGGTCCGACCAGCGCGTCCGACGTAGACGCTGGTGAGCAAGGATCAACGACGGCGAGCGAAGCTCGGTCTGGGAAAAAGCAAATCCAGTCTCGGGCAGCTCGAACCGGCGGGCACTTCGGATCATGGGGGCTGCGCAGCGGGAGCAATCATTGGACCAGCAACAACGCCGTGGATCCTCGGCATTCTGTCGCTCGCTGTGCGAATGCTAACGCTTGGACTGCCGCGGCCCAGCGCGGCCGCAGCTTGTTCGGCCTCCGCTACGGCGCCTCCTCGAACGGGTTCGCGTACGCCGGGTTCTCGACGAAGCTCGTGTCGGTTAGGGACTCGAGGAAGGCCAGTACATCGGCGAACTCCTGCTCCGAGAGGGAGAAGCCGCGCACGAGGCCGGATTTGAGCGGGCTTACGCGGCCGTCCCCGGCGAAGGGACCTTCTTCGATCAAGCGACCGCCGGCTGCGTAATGCTCAATCACCTCGCGCAAGGTGGCAATGCTGCCGTCATGCATGTACGGCGCCGTAAGCGCGATATTGCGTAGTCCCTGCGGGCGAAACAGGCCCTTGTGCTCGGGATTGAAGGTTAGATCGAACAGGCCTTGATCCTGCGCGGGATACGCACCTTCACCGTCGACGTTGTACAGGCCGTTGTTGAAGAAGGGATAGGAGATGCTCCCCGGTAAGGTGTCTGCGTCGCGATACGCCACGGTCAGGTTGGCACCACGGTGGCAATGGAAGCACTCCAGCCGCTCGCCGTTGAAAGCGCGAGGCCGCGTCGCGCGCTCTCCGAAAGCGCCGCCGTATCCCCTGCAAGGTAGCGGTCATAGGGGCTGCCGGCGCTGACCAAAGAGCGACAGAAGCTCGCTAACGCGAAGACTACTTTATTGAACGTTACCGCGTCGTCCTCGGCCTCCGGGAAGGCCAGCTTGAAGCGCTCGCGGTAGTCCTCATCGCTCTCGAAGCGCGAAAGCACCTCTTCCAGCACGCCGTCGGAGACGCCGAGCTCGGTCGGGTTATCGTTGCGGATCGGGATCGGGATTTGCGTTTCGAGCGTGAGCAGGCCGTTATTGGCCCAGGTGAAGGTTGAGTAATAAGCGACGTTCGCCAGGCCCTGGCTGTTGCGCACCAGTTGATCCCCGGTGGAACCTAGCGGCGCGACCTCGCCATCCGCAAAGGCCAGCGACTGCAAATGACACGAGGCGCACGACTGCGTCTCATTGGCTGAAAGGCGCTGGTCGTAGAAGAGCCTTCGCCCAAGCTCGATCTTCTCGCGCGTCAGCGGGTTGCTCGCCGGCACCGCGGGCACCCCGAGGTGATTCGGAATGCCCAGTAGCTCGCGCAGGCGCGCCTCTTCATCGACCGGCGGCGGCTCATCGCTCGACTCCTCCGGACAGCCGGCGAGCAGCGCGCTGAGCGCGAACGCCAGCCACCCGAGCTTGCGCCTCATTGGACCGAGAACAGCTGATTCTTCGACGCGTCGGCCGCGCCAGTGTCCATCGACAGGCCGAACACCCCGAACACGCTGGAGCAGTCGTCCTGCATCGGCGACGAATGGCACTCAGCGCCGACGCCCTCGCCGATCACCTCGAAGGTCATTGGGTCATAGATCGGCGCCACCAAGTCCACCGAGGCGACGAGCGCCGTAAGGTCGAGCTGGACCGTGTCGGTTGCGAGGTTGAAGTCCGCGGCAAAACGCGGCGTATTGACGAACTCACAACTTTCACGATCGGCCAGCGCCAAACCGTCATCGGGCCCACAGTTGCGGCTGCCGATATGCAAGTAGCCACCGCCCGATTCGGAGGCCTCATCGGTAACGGCGAAGTTGAAGACGAAGTGCCGGTAGCCGCTGGCCCACGACCAGTACATCTCATTGAGCGGGGTGGGAGCGCCCTCCAGCGTATTGTTGGCGATCACCTCCTTCATCAGCGGCTGCGGTACGCCAACGTCGAAGGCGATGCTGGTGACCTGGCTGGGGAAGGTTTTGCCGGTGATGACGGCGTTGGTCCGCGCAGTGCCTTCAGCAAAGGCGATGGCGCTGG
The DNA here is from genome assembly GCA_903892415.1 of uncultured delta proteobacterium. GTDB lineage: Bacteria > Myxococcota_A > Polyangia > Polyangiales > Polyangiaceae > Xiheicaenibacterium. The sequence goes on from CAITIQ010000577.1 coordinate 71,805, forward strand.
CTTCACAACTTCCGCCCGAATTGCCGGTGAGATCGATCAGCGCCACCGATCCTGCGGCGCTATTGAGCTGGAACTCGTTGTCGTCGAGCGTCACCTCGACCTCCTCGCCGTTGGCGTCGAGGAAGCGCAAGTTGGAGACGTAGAAGCGCAGATCGCTGACGCCGACCGAATGGGTTCCGTCGGGTCCGACGCCGGGGATATCGGCGCCGCAAGCTACGTCGGTGCCGGCGAGCACCGCCGAGAACGCCAGGGAGAAGCTCTCCGGCTCGGGCGTTGGCTGGGATTCACTGCTGTCATCGTTACAACCAACGAAGGCCGCGCCAGCGGTGATTGAGCACAAAAGGGCGAGCAGGTGACGTGAAGAAGCGAATTGCATCAGCGCAGCCTGCCATGCCCGCGCCAGGGCGAAATGCGACACGATGTCGCAAGTCGTTAGAGACGTGCTTGAGTCAGCGCGTCCCAGCGGACGACGCGCGCATCGTCCTCCCCCATCATCTCTACGATCCATCGGCGTACATAGGCGACGTCGAGCGCCTCTCCGCGAACGGCGACGAGCCTTTCGAGGTCCACCAGGTCCTTTCCGCGAAAGAAGAGCAGCTTGAACACCGCGATTGATTCCGCCGAAAGAAACCACGCCACGTGACCATCAATCGTATGACGGACTTTGGTCCGTGCCGCCTCCCAACAGAACGGGATGCTAGGGGTAAACAAATCCAACGGAAACGAGTCCCATCGAAGCGTGATCAACCCGCCCTCAAGGCTTTCCCGGAGCACACGCTCCTCATCAAAGGACACGGAGAGCGAGCCTAGTGCGAGAAATAGACCACCAAGCTCCTCAGGCTTTACAAAGAGATTGATGTCGACATCGACCGTGGCCCTCGGCACGCCCCACAACCCGTACGCCAACGCTCCACCCAACGCATAGTCCACGGAGTAGGACTCAAACGCTGCGGCAAGGGCTAGCGCGGCTTCGAGTGGATCCCGCGGCAAGCTCATCCTTCAGACTTCCTCAACCGTACGAGGGCGAGACGAGTACTTTCCGGCAGCGGGTCGCGCAGCGAGAGCACTCGCTCTCGGTCGGGGCGGGAACGCAGCATTCTCGCACTAGCGCGGCACGCTGCAGCAAGTAACTGGCCGCGCTCTTCAACGGACATCGCACGATAGGGCGCGACCTCCTGCTCGAGGGTCAACTGGTCCGTAAAGTCAAACGGAGGCGGAGCGAAAGCCACGGTGCAGTGTACCACGGGCGTTCGACCCCATCGCGCGCACCTCCGTGCGAAGTTTGGGCTCGGATCGGCTCATGCGATCGAAAAAAAGTTATGAGCCAAACAATCCATCACAGTGCGAAAATACTTTGAGCCGATCGAACGGCGCGCGGCGCACTCCCCAGTATGCGAACACAATCTGCCTCCATCCTCCTCTCCCTTGGGCTTGTGGTTTCTGGCTGCGTCGAGTCGAAGACGGTGATCGGTGACGGTCCCGAAGACGGCGGCGGCGGCAACGGTGGAAGCGGCGGGACTGGCGGTGGTGGTGGCGTGGTCACCGCCGATGAGCGTTTGGACCTGCTGCTGGTGGTGGACAACTCGATCGGGATGGCTCACGCGCAGGCACGCTTCGCCAAGGAGCTCGAGCAAACCTTGCGCTGGCTGACCAGCCCGCCGTGCCTCGCGGCAAACGGCGCAGTGGTGGAGAGCGCTGGGGAGTGTCCGGCCGGCTCGGCGCGCCCGTTTGCGCCGGTACGAAATATTCACTTGGGCGTGATCTCCTCCAGCCTCGGCGATTTGACCTCGGGCGCATGCAGATCCTCGGTCGTGCTTCATGCGGATGACAAAGGGCGCCTGCTCAGCCGTGGGCTCGCCGGCTCGACGTATCAAGACCTGGGCTTTCTCGCCTATGACGCAGACGGTGTGATGAGCCCGCCCGGCGAGGCCTCGCTTGAGGCTTTCATCGCCAGCGCGAAGCAGATCGTCCTGGGAACCGACGAAGCTGGCTGCGGGTATGAAATGCCGCTCGAAGCGATGACCCGCTTCCTTGTGGATCCCGCGCCCTACGCTTCCCTTAGCGTCGTTCAAGGCGCGCTGGCCAAGAGCGGGGTTGATTCGGTGGTACTGGAACAACGAGCTGCCTTTTTGCGGCCCACCTCCAACCTCGCGGTGGTGCTGCTCTCCAACGAAAACGACTGTTCGACCATGATCGAGTTTCAGGGCTTCCTCGCCCTCAACACCCAGCCGTTCTACCGCTCGACCAGCATCTGCGAGACTGCGCCGGAGAGCGCGTGTTGCACGAGCTGCGGCCTACCGACGCCGGACGGCTGTGAACCCGACGCGGCCTGCGCAAATCCCAAGTACAACTTCGATGAGGACCACCCCAACCTCAAGTGCTTCGACCAAAAGGGCCGCTACGGCGTGGACTTCTTGTATCCCACCGAGCGCTACGTCAACGCGCTCAGCTCCTCTCAGATCGATCCGAGCTCGCTCTCGCTGGTGGGCGTCAATCTGCAACAAAACCCGATTTTTGCAGGCGGCCGGCAAGCGGGCCAGGTCACCCTGCAGACGATCGTCGGCGTGCCCTGGCAGGACATCGTAGAGGACCCGGCCAACGCGGCCAGCCCCACCGTCACCACCACCACCCTCGCGCAGACTGGGGCTTGGGAGTGGGTCACCGGCGCGGTGCAGGACCCGTTTGCGCGTGAATCGGTCAAGCCGCGCACCGGCCAGAGCCCGGCCACTGGCGATACCGTCACGGCGGACAACGCCATCAACGGCGGCGAGCGCACCATCAGCGAGAACGACTCTCTGCAATACGCCTGCACCTTCGGCCTACCCGAGGAGGATCCCAACGGAATCTATTGCAGCACCTGCATCGACCAAAGTTGTGACGACCCGATCTGCAATAACACCACCCAAATCGCATCCTTCGCGATGCCCGGCACGCGGCAGCTCGAGGTGGTGCGCGGACTCGGGGAGCGCGGCGTCGTAGGTTCGGTCTGCCGCGATCCGGAGGTCAACGGTTCGGCCCAAGCGTTGATTGCGCGGCTGGCGAATTTGTTGCCCTGAGCGGTCTCGACCCCCAAAGAGCAGCGTGCGCACCTACACTCGCTCGCGCGATGAAAGGCCGCACGCTCGTTGTCTCCGCCACCAACC
>CAITIQ010000578.1 GCA_903892415.1 uncultured delta proteobacterium
ACGAAGTCGAGGACGGTGACTTTGGACTTGCCAGGACTCACTCGTAGTCCACGACCAAGCTGTTGCAGGAATATCCTGCGACTATGGGTGACCCGCATGAACGCCACTAGATTTACGTCTGGGACATCGATGCCCTCGTTGAGCATCTCGATGGAGATCAGCATGTCGATCTTGCCGAGCCTGAAGCTAGACAAGTTCCTGAAACGTTGCTCCCTAGGGAGCTTGCTATGCATTAGCGCAGCGCGGATGCCTCGCGCTGCAAACAAGGGTTGCAGGCGTTCCGCATGTTCGATAGACCGGCAGAACGCTAGTGCCCGAGGGTTGGCGACCTCGGACATCTTGTGGCAGATCGTCTCCACCATCCCGATGTCGCGCTCGGGCACAAGCAAGTGACGGTTCAAATCCGACACGGCTAGCCCTTGCTTGGATGCGCGACTGACTTCCTCCCAGTCGATCCCGTCAGTAAGCATCCTGTAATCGACGGCAGCGAGGAACCCTCGCTGCATTCCTTTTACGATGTCGCACGAGTAGGCGGGCTCGCCGAACAGCGTGCGCAAGTCCCTGGCGTCACCTCGCCACGGAGTCGCAGTCAGTCCGACGAGGAAGTTAGGCTCCAGGTCAGCCAGCAGCCGGCTGAAAGACTCTGACGGTGCGTGGTGTGCCTCGTCGACGATCACAAGTCCAAATCGAGACCTCAAGCCCTCTTCTCCACGCTGCATCGCTGCAGCGACCGATTGCCAAGTCGCGAAAACGGCGCCCCCGCGATAAGCGGGCTTCTCCCCGTCGGTCCACAAGTGCGTCGAAACATCCTTTGGTAGTTCGGACCAAGACGATTGTTCCAGTTGGCGAACGAGGTCGTTCATGTGCGCGAGGACTAGGACTTCTTGGTAAGGATTACGCCGCGACTCGTTTGCTATCAGGTGGTTGGCGATCATCGACTTGCCCAGGCCGGTTGCCATGACCACGAGAGCACGCCGCTCCCCGCGCCCGCGCCGCCGCTCGACCTCGTCTATCGCTTCCGACTGGTAGTCGCGAAGCTCTCTCCTCTTTTTGGAAAACTCCGGAAGCCGTGAAAAGAAGTCCAATAAGTACTTACCGTTCCACAGGCGCAAGTCGAAGCCAAGCTCCTTCTGCGCTTCCTGAAACTTGTAAGCGTCTTGCAAGAAGTAACTGTTCGCGGCCAATACAGCTATGTCGGCCTCGTATTCGCCGGCGGCATGGATCGCCTCCCGGGCGCCCTCTGAATCGACGCCGCCCGAGTTTCGGTATTTTGCCTGAAGGACCCAGCGCTTGTTCTTGAACACGCCGACGACATCGGCACCGTTGTCGCCAGATCCGCCGACAAGCGACACGTCCGTGAAGCCTGCATGTTCGATGGCGCGCGCTAGCTCGCGTTCAGTCGCCGGCCAAGGACCGTAGGTGAGCCTTTCCTCGCAAATAAATCCTGGCACGGTTAGGCGCGCCAGTATTGGAGCAAGCGCAAGGATGACAACGCCCTGGCATAACGTAGGCGCCACCCGGTGTCTTTGCTGACTGCCGAGGCGCCTTCGTCGACCAGCCAGACAACGTCTTGCAATGCGTCGACGATCTCGCCGAGGATGATGGGCTTCAACTCGACACTGGAGCCTGAGTAGGGACGGTTGAAGAAGTCGCCATCGCTTGAAAGGGCAGGCCAAGTCCTCACGAGCTCGACAACAAACGATTGCGAGACGTATCCCGCGAACTTGCCATCCTTGATGAACTGTTCCACTTCACCCTCGTTGAGCCCCAACGACTTCGCTACGTTTCTCCTGACCCTCTCGCTCTCCCTCGGTGAAAGGATGCCGGGATCGATCGGTGCCGACGCGGGGAGCATCTCGTCGTAGTGGCGGCGAAGTTCGTCGAGCAAAGAGGATGCGGCAGTGGCTGCAGCGGATATGTCATCAGACGACCGCGCGAAATATTTCTCTCGAATGGACCTCGCAATGCGTGAAACTGGCTTTTCCCGTGGAGACTCCGCTGACAATGCTAGAAAATGCTGGGCCAAGTCGATAACGAGATAATCGGCCGGCGTTTCTAGCCTATTCTCGAAGAAATCG
>CAITIQ010000579.1 GCA_903892415.1 uncultured delta proteobacterium
AGCGCCAATGCCGATGTAGAGCGGTTTCTTGGATTTGACCGGCAGCGTGACTTCCTTCTCCGCCTCCTCGGTCTCCTTCTCTTGACGAACCACGCGACGACCGGTGCTGGTGAGCGCGCCCGACGGCGGCGGCGCAGTCACGCGGCGCGGCTGGTTGTCCTTCGCTTCGCGAGCGCGGGATTCACGCTTCTCGGCGACAGCTTGGCGCATGCGTGAGAACAAGCCGCTGGCGCCTTCGGTTGCTTTGCTGAAGGTGGAGCGCGCCTTGGACGAAAGCTCCTTGGCGGCGTTCTTCATCTGCTCGCCGCGCTTGCCGGAAAGCCCAAGTTCAGCGTCGTCGAACTCAGACTCCGAGTCGGACTCGGCGACCGCGGGAGCGGCCTCGACGACTTTGCGCGCAGAGGCTTTGGGCGCCTCGACTTTGGCCATGCTCTTCGGCGGTTGCGACGCCCGCGGTCCGGCGAGCACGGTGTCCGGGCCCTTTTCGTCCTCGAGCTTGAGCGCCGGCTTCTCTTCTTTGGCGTTGGCCGGTGCAGCTGCTCCGCGCGTCGCCTCGAAACGCAACGAAACCACGAGCTGCGGGATGCTGGTCTTCGGGTCGACCTCGACCTTGACGCCGTCGACGAAACCCTCGCGGCGATCGCCTGCGTCGACATCCTCGATCTCGACCTGACGGCCGAGCTTCAGGAACTCGAGCGACGAGCCAACGCTGGCCGACTTCGAATCAGCGTCGCGAACGCGCGCCTTCATCGGTGAAGCCAAGCCTTCGATGTGGAGCTTGATGCGCGCGTTCTTCGCGACCTTCGGCTCCTCACGAACCGGCTCATCCTCGAGACCGTCGGAGCAAAGCTTGGCCAGCGCTTCGCGGGTCTCGTCGTCGAGGTCGACGAACTTGAGCCCGAACTCGCCGCCGCGCGACTCTTCATTTGCCCAGGTCACCTCGCCGATGGCGCAGACTTCCCCGTCGGCGGCCTCGAAGCGGCACACGAGCTGATCCCCGACGGCGGGCAAATAGGCGGTGCGCAGGCGCATCCCTTCGCCCGAAACATCGACGCTTTCTGCATCGAAGGCCGAGCCTCCGTCAGCACCACCTACTGCGACCATCGCCTCGAAATGCACTCGGCGGCCCGAAGCGCCGCGGCGGTCCTTCGATGTTGCTTCCGTTCCAACGCTTCGTCCCGTCATGGGTTTCTCCTCAAGCCCCCGCTTAGGGAATCACGCCGGGTTGGGCCAAATTTCCCACCAACCTGCTACGCTGCGAAGTGCATGACCGCAAAGGGTGACGGGACCAAACCCACAAGCCTCACCGCGACCAAACCCGCGGAAACGCCCTCCTCCGACGTGATCGTCGTGGGCGGCCCCTCGGAAGACGGTAAAGGCGTTTCGATCGTTCGGCTGCGCGAAGACCGCATTGAAGCGGGAGAGCTGCGCGCTCCAGTCGATGGCCAGCCGATCATCGGTGAGCTCGTCAAGCTGACGCCGCGGGCGGATCACGAGCGAGCTTTTGACGTCGAGGTCCTCGCGCGCGGACCACAGGCGCAAAGGCCGAGCGAAGAGCGCACCCGCGGCAAAGGCCCGGCCAAGATCAGCACAGACGCTTACCGCTCTGGCTGGGAGCAAATCTTCGGCACCTCGGAGGCGGCTGCGCCGGAAGGCAAAAACCGACTCAACTAAGGAGAAACGCCTCGACCCTTCGGATGCCGGCTCGGCATGATCGACCTGCGAAAACCCTGACGTGAACGACGAATCGACGAACGCTACGCTAGAAGACGCGGTTGGTGACCTGCACGCGCTGCTGAAGGATCAGCGGCTCGCGGCCTACGAGACGTACGAGGCACCACGCGAGGCTGTTACGCCCGAGGAGCTGGTCGCTCGCGTGGGCCCGACCACCGTGATTGCAACCGGGGTTCGCGGCTCGGCTGCGGCGCTGGTGGTGCGCGCGCTCGCGGCGCAAGGCAAGCCGGTCGTGGTGATTGCGCCCAATGCCGATGACGTGGAGAGCCTCGAGGGCGACGTGCGCTTCTTTCTGCCGGAGGGCGCGGCGGTGAAGAGCTTCTTGCACAACGAGGCCACGCCGTACGCCGACATCAACGCCGATCGGCGCGCCGCAGAGCTGCGGCTGGCGGTGCTCGATCATCTCGAGCGCCAGGCTCCGCTCGATGCACTGATTCTGACTGCGCCGGCGCTGGTGCGGCTGGTGCCACCGCCGGCGGTCTTGCGCGAGCATCGCACGCTGGTCCGCACCAACGATGACATCGACCGGGACGCGCTGATTCGCGGGCTCACGGCGGCTGGCTACGCTCGCGCTCCGGTGGTGGAAGATCCGGGCACCTTCGCGGTCCGCGGCGGCATCATCGACGGCTGGCCCGGCGGGCGCGCGTTGCCGGTGCGCATCGAGTGCTTCGGGGACGGCGTAATGTCGATCAAGAACTTCGATCCGGAGACCCAGCGCTCAGCCGAGGAGGTCAGCGAGGTTCTTTTCGGCTTGAACCGTGAAGCGCCGCTGGCCCCGGCCGCAGTACAGCGCGCTCGCGCCCGCGTGGCCGAGCTTTGTGACGCGGTGAACGTACCCTCGGCGAAAGCGCGCGCGCTGATCGAGGACGTGACCTCCGGGCGTTCGTTCTTCGGCAGCGACGGCTACACGCCGGCCTTCGTCGACACCGTACCGCTGTTCGAGTTCTTGCCGAGCAACGCGGTCTTCGTCTTCGTCAACCCGGCTGGCGCCGAGCGGGCGATTGCCGAAGTGCGTGAGGAAGCAAAGCGCGCTCGCGAAGAGCGCGCGCTCGATCCGACCTTCCCGCTGGAGGCGTTCTTCGCCGAGCCAGCGGCCGTCCGTGGAGCGCTACAGCATAGGCCCAAGCTCGCCTTGCTCGAGTCGGCGGTGGACAACGTGCAGGCCGTCTCCTTGCCCAGCGATCTGCTCGATTTCCCGCCCGACCTGCCAACGCTTTACACCTTCGATCAAGGCGGCCTCATCGATCGCGTGCGCGAAGCGCAACGGCGAGGCAAAGATCAGGCGCTCGCGCCGCTCTTGCTCGAGCTCGAGCACTACCAACGCAAAGGTTTCAAGACCACCATCGTCGCGCGCACCGAGACGCAGCGCGATCGCATCTCCAGCCTGCTCGCGCACAAGGACCGGGATCTCCATCACTCGCTCGAGCTCGTGCGCGGCACGCTTTCACGCGGGTTGGTCGCGCCAAAGTTGGGGCTCGCCTTCATCACCGAGGACGAGATCTTCGGCACGCGTTCGCGCGTAAAAGCACGCGCCAAACGCAGCGCAAAAGCGGGCAATCCGGCGCGCGCCTTCCTTGAGGACCTCAAGAGCTTGGCGGTCGGGGATTTCGTCGTGCACGTGGAGCATGGCGTCGGTCGCTACGCCGGGCTGATTCATCAGGCCGTGGCTGGGCATACGGTGGATCTGATCGTGGTCGAGTACGGCGGCAGCGACAAACTCTACCTGCCCGTCTACCGGCTGAATCAAATCCAGAAGTTCTCGGGCGGAGAAGGAACGCCGCGGCTGGACAAACTCGGTGGTCAAACCTTCGCTAAAACCAAGGCTCGGGCGCAACGTGAAGTTCGCCAAATGGCCGATGAGTTGCTGCGGCTCTACGCTGAGCGCAAGAGCGCCGAACGTCCTCCCTTCAGCGCCCCCGACGACAGCTATCGCTCGTTCGAGGCGACCTTCCCGTACGAAGAAACGAAGGACCAAGCGCGGGCGATCCAAGACGTCGAAGCAGACCTCGAACGGCCCATCCCGATGGACCGGCTCGTGTGCGGAGACGTTGGCTTCGGCAAGACCGAGGTGGCGATCCGAGCCGCCTTCCGCGCCGCCATGGCGGGTCGGCAGGTCGCCGTGTTATGCCCCACCACCATCCTCGCGCAGCAGCACTTCCTCAACTTCAGCGCCCGTATGCAGAACCACCCGATCGAGGTACGCGCACTCTCACGCTTCACCAAAAAGGCGGACGAGAGCGAGCTAATGCGGCGCATGAAGGAGGGCTCGGTGGACGTGGTGGTCGGCACCCACCGTCTGCTATCCAAGGACGTTTTCTGGAAGAAGCTCGGCCTGTTGATCGTCGACGAAGAGCAGCGGTTTGGCGTGGTTCACAAGGAGCGCATCAAGCAACTGCGCACCAACGTGGACGTGCTTACGCTCACCGCGACGCCCATTCCGCGCACCTTGCAAATGGCCGTATCGGGGCTGCGCGACATGTCGGTGATCACCACGCCGCCGGTGGATCGCCGAGCCATTCGAACCATCGTTACGCGGGATGATCCGGCCGTGCTGCGTGAGGCTGTGACGCGCGAACTGGAGCGCGGTGGGCAGGTCTTCTACGTATACAACCGCGTGGCCGATCTGCACGAGAAGGCCGCGCGTCTAGCGGAGCTGGTCCCGCGCGCACGCATCGCCGTTGCCCACGGGCAGATGAGCGAGGCCGCGCTCGAAAAGACAATGGTGGACTTCGTCGACGGTCACTACGACATCCTATGCACCACGGCGATCGTCGAGAGCGGGCTGGATATCCCGCGGGCCAACACCATCATCATCGACCGCGCCGACATGTTCGGGCTTGCCCAGCTGTATCAACTTCGCGGCCGCGTCGGCCGGGCGCGCGAGCGCGCCTACGCCTACTTGGTGGTACCGCCGGTGGACCGCATGAGCGATGAGGCGCGTTTGCGCGTCTTGGCGATCGAGCAGCACACCGAGCTCGGCAGCGGCTTTCGCGTCGCCTCGTTGGATCTGGAGCTACGCGGCGCGGGCGATCTCTTGGGCTCGTCGCAAAGTGGAACCGCCTCCGCAGTCGGCTTCGAGCTGTTTTGCACGATGTTGGAAGAGGCCGTGCTCGAGCTGCAAGGCCAGCCCAAGAAGGCCGCGATCGATCCGGAGATCTCGATCGACGACGAGGCGCTCTTGCCCGAGGACTACATCGAAGACATCGGCGTGCGACTTTCGCTCTACAAGCGGCTGGCCAGCGCCGAGGGCGACGGCGAGGTGGTCGAGATCGGCAACGAGATGGAGGAGCGCTTCGGTGCACCGCCGCTCGCCGCCAAGCGTTTTCTCACCTTGATGCGGCTCAAGACCGAGCTGCGGCAAATGCGCGTGCTCGGCCTCGAGGCGACGAAGAAGAGCGCGACCGCCCACATCTCCGAAGACACGCCACTCGATATCGAGAAGGTGCTCGGGCTCGTGTCGAAGAAGAACTCGCCCTACAAACTCACGCCCGACATGCGGCTAACCCGTCGCACGCAGCCGAACGAAGACATTCGCAGCGGCCTGGAGTCGGCGGACCGCCTGCTCGCCGACCTGGCGCTATGTTTGAAGCCGGAAGCGTGAGCGAAGGGCGTAGCTTGTTGGCGAGCTTGACGCTCTTGCTCTCGCTCGCCGCTTGCGACGAGCCGACGCCCCAGGCGAGCAGTAGCGCTGCGACGAGACCGCGCAATGCGCCCGCGCGGACAACCGCGCAGACCCCTGCGGATTCGGCTCGTCCAACCACGAGCAGCTCCGCCGGCTCGACTGCTACCACCAACACGAGCGGCTCCGCCGCCCCGAGTGCCAGCGCTAGCTCGCCCGCTGCAGCCCTCAGCGCGAGTACCAGCACCAGCTCCGCAGACAAGCCCACCAAGCGACCGAACCGACGCGGCGTGTGGCTCTGGGAGTTCGACAAACGTGGCCCGAGCGCCGAGAAGTCGGCGGAGATTTTAGCGGCAGCCGGGGTCTCACGGGTGTTCATCAAAGGGACCAACGGCGCTCCCTCCAAACGGTGGGCCGAGAACGCCAGCCGCGAGAACCTCAAGCTCTTCACTGACCGTGGCATCGAGGTTTGGCTGTTTGGCTACTTCTACTCGCCGGACATTCCGGACCAAGACGGGAGGACCTGGGGCTCGCTCGAGGAGCAGGTCAAAGCCATGGTGGAGGTGGCGAACGTGCCTGAAGTAACCGGCGTGATCGTCGACGCAGAGGTCGAGTTCAAAGACCGTCCCAAGGAAGCCGCTTCGCTGTGCACCGCGTTGCGCAAGAAGCTGCCGCAGAAGAAGCTCGGTTACACCACGTTTGGTTGGCTCAAGCCCAACAAGACCTTCCCTTACGCCGCGTTCGACAAGCACTGTAGGGACGCGTTCCTGCCGCAGGTTTACTACGCCTTCGGCTGGCCAGGCGGCGTGCGCGCGAGCATGGAACGCCTCGAGCAGGACCGCAGCGCGATGAAGCTGAACGCCCCGATGTGGCCGGTGCAAAGCAACGAGAAAGACCCTTCGGTCGAGGACCTCGAGCTCTTCTTCAAGCTCGCAGGACCGGACGCCAGCGTCTTTTACCTGCACCACGAGGGCACGCCGCAAACCAAGAAGCTTAGCCGTCTCAGCTTTCGCTGAGACTCTCGTAGGACGGTCTTTGGCGCGAGACTGGGAGGCGTTAGCCTGCGGCCGGTGAGCCGCGTGCTGCGCTGGATCGTACTGCTCGTCGTGGTCGCGATGCCGAACCTCGCCTGGGGGCACGGGGTCGCCGACGGCGATGCTGCTTTCATCCAAGAGAGCTCAGGCCGGTTGATAGGCCCGTTCATCTATCTTGGAGCCAAGCACATGGTCACCGGCTACGACCATCTGCTGTTTCTGTTCGGCGTTATCTTCTTTCTAAGGCGCATGAAAGACGTGGCGCTCTACGTCACGCTGTTCGCGGCGGGCCACTCGGCCACGTTGCTGTTCGGCGTCGTGCGCGAGATCAGCGCCAACAGTCATTTGGTCGATGCCGTGATCGGCCTCTCGGTGGTTTACAAAGCGCTCGACAATCTCGGCAGCTTGCAGAAGTGGCTTGGCTTTCAACCGAGCACCAAAGCCGCGACCCTGGTCTTTGGTTTGTGTCATGGCTTTGGGCTGGCCACCAAGCTGCTCGACTTCCAGCTGGACTCGGCCGGGCTGCTGACGAACCTCGTTTCCTTCAATCTCGGCGTCGAACTCGGGCAGCTTCTCGCGCTCTATCTGATCTTGTTGGGCATGAATGTTTGGCGCAGCCGCGAGAGCTTCGCCAGCCAGGCCAAAGGCGCAAACTGGCTGCTGCTCATGGCCGGCCTCGTGCTCACCGCCATGCAGTTGCACGGCTACTGGACCGAGGCGGGTTGAGGAGCAAGCATGTCCAAACCTATTGAAACGAGCAGCGTTGCTCCGACCGACTCGCCCGAGCGGGAGGCGTTGCCGCAAGCCAACCGGCGCAGCCTCTCCTTCGCGGCGGCGCTCTTGTTGTTCCTTACGTTGGCCGCCGTGTTACCCGCAGAGTACGCGTTCGATCCAACGGGCCTCGGCCGGTTGCTCGGGCTCACCCCGATGGGCGAGCTGAAGCAAAAGCTCGCACGGGCTGCAGAGGAGGAGGCCAAGCTCGCCTTCGATGGGCCGTCGAAAGAGCGCACCGACACCACCACCATCCGCGTTCCGCCCACGGGCTCGGTCGAGGTGAAGCTCGCCATGAGCAAGGGAGCAAAGGCCAACTTCGAGTGGACGGCCGAGGGCGGTACCGTCAGCTTCGAGACGCACGTGGACAAGCGCCGCGGCGGCTATCACAGCTACGGCAAAGGCGAGAACCAAAGCTCCGACAAGGGCCGCATCGTTGCGGTCTTCAACGGCTACCACGGCTGGTACTTCAAGAATGACGGTCCGAGCGAAGTGGTCATCACCTTGCAAACCTCCGGGGACTACCGCGAAGTGAAGCGGATGCAGTGAGGTCCGTTGGCTCTTTCGCCGCGCAGTCGGTGGTAGGCTCGCGTCCGTGAAGCTCGAGACCGGCAGCACCGTTGCCTCACGTTTCCGGCTCGTTCGGCCACTTGGCCGCGGCGGCATGGGCGTGGTTTGGGTAGCCCACGATCTGCGGCTCGAGACTCCATGCGCCGTGAAGTTCCTGCTTACCTCGATCGATGAAAGCGCTCGTCAGCGCTTCGCGCTCGAGGCCAAGTCCGCGGCACAACTGCGCTCCCCCAACGTGGTGCAGGTGCTCGACCACGGCGAGCAAGACGGCATTCCGTACATCGCGATGGAACTCTTGGTGGGCGAAGATCTGGCCGCGCGACTGGCTCGCGAGGGACAGCTCAGCGTGGCCAAGACCGCCGAGATCGTCGGGTACGTGGCGCGCGCACTCGGCCGGGCGCACGCCGCTGGCTTGGTCCATCGCGATCTGAAGCCCGCCAATATCTTCATCGCTCGCGACGAGGAGCGCGACCTGATCAAGGTCCTCGACTTTGGCATCGCCAAAGTGCACGCCGAACAAGCGCCACCGAGCCGCGCCTTGCTCGCAAATGCGGCCTTGAGTACAGACGGTTCCCTCACGGCCGCCGGCGTCACCATGGGCACCCCCAACTACATGAGCCCGGAGCAAGTCGACGGCGTCGAGATCGATGGGCGCACCGACGTATGGGCGCTGGGCGTGGTCGCTTACCAGTGTTTGACAGGCCGCCTTCCCTTCGAGAGCGACAGCCTGGCGAAGCTCTATGTGCAGATTTTCCAGGCCGAGCCAGCTCCGCCGAGCACCTTGGTCCAAGGCCTACCGCCGCAGCTCGATAGCTGGATGAGCAAGGCCTTGGCGAAGCGACCGGAAGACCGCTTCGGCTCAGCGCGTGAACTTTGGGAGGCGCTCGAGCAAGCGATTCCGCCGGAGCTCCGCGCGACGCAGAGCGGCGGACATACGCGGCTCTCGGGTGAGACCGCGCGCGTGGACGTGATGGGCGCAACGGTAGCTGGGCCCAACGCTGGGATGATGTTCGCGGCGACCGAGCTTCACGCGCTAACCCCGGCCCCCCCGCGCAAGAAGGGCGTGCACTGGGCTTGGTTCGCCGGCGGCGCTGCGGCGCTTGTCGCAGCCGCGATTGGGGTCACCGTGCTTCGCGCGCCCGGCTCGAGCAAAGACCGCGAGAGGAGTGCGTCGGACGAGTCGGACACAACGGCCACTACTGCCAGAACGCCGAGCGCGACGCCCAGCGGCCTTGTACCGCCAAGCCCACTCGTTCCCTTCGTACCAGGCCGCTCTCCGGTGGTGGAGCTCGCCGCTGGCGGCGCTCACTCGTGCGCGTTGCTGGCCTCCGGCGAGGTGACCTGTTGGGGCCGAGGGTACGAGAGTCAGCTGGGGGCCTTGGTAATGAAGCCCTCGGGTCCGGTGATGGTACCGGGGGTGAACGACGCGGCGCATGTTTATGCAGCCGCGCAATCCACCTGCGTCCTGCGCAAGAACGGGGTGCTGCAATGTTATGGCCTCAACGCCAAGCTGCTCGATGACAGGCCAGAGCTTGGGCTAGGCATCGCGAGCGTGGGACTCTCGCCTGGGCGCGGACTTTGTGTGGTGAAGACCAACGGGCGGGTGCTTTGTTCGGTTGGAATCACCGTAAAGACAGACGCGCAAGGCGCAGTGCTTGGGCTCGAGGACGTCCAACAGGTGGCTGTTGGGAGCAAGCATGCCTGCGCACTGCAACGGTCGGGCAAGGTCCTCTGTTGGGGCAAGAACGAGCTCTTCGCCGTGGGTGGGGCCAAGGCAGCTTCCATCGAGACGCCGCGCGAGGTGCCCGGCGCCAGCGATGTTGTGGAGCTCAGCTTGGGCTACGAGATGAGTTGCGGGCGGCGTAAAGACGGCAAGGTGCTTTGTTGGGGGGAGCCGGGTGCATGGCTCGGTCGCAAAGACCCACGGCGCATCATCAAGCAAGAAGGAAGACAGACGACGATGGCGCGGCCTTTAGCGCTCTCGGCCGAGCCGGTGCTTGCGCTCGAGGGAGCCGTGGATCTTGCGCTTGGCGGGCGGTTCTCCTGTGCGGCCACCAATTCGGGGCTCGCCTGCTGGGGCGACAATGAGTTCGGCCAGCTCGGGCGCGGCGACTTTGAGGAAAAGAAGATGCCGCTCGGCGGACTGCCACCTCCGCCGCAGACCATCTTGGCCGGCGCGACAAAGGTTGCCCTCGGAACGAACCACGGCTGTGCGCTGCTCCAAGGCGGCGAGGTTCACTGTTGGGGCCAGAACAACGAGCGCCAGCTCGGCGTGGCCTCCAACGAGTTCTGCTCCAGCGACCTCGAGTGCGCCACCAAACCTACGCTGACGCTGCCCAGCCGCTGATCAACGCGTAGGCGTTCTTCGTCTTTGGAGCGCCTTTGTTGGGTGACTCACACGCGCCCATTTACATAACTCAATTGTTATATAACAATTGAGTTATGCAATCGACGGCCATTGACTTGAGGCTCGACGGCGCTTTTGCGGCGCTCGCTGATCCGACGCGTCGGGCGATCGTCGCGCGGCTCGCGCGCGGCGAAGCAACGGTGATGGAGCTTGCGCAGCCCTTCGAGATGTCGCAGCCGGCGATCTCACGCCACCTCAAGGTGCTCGAGGGAGCCGGGCTAATCGTGCGGCGGGTCGAGGGCACCAAGCGCCACTGCCGCTTGGTGCCGAACGGCCTGTCCGAGATCGACCGTTGGCTCGAGCGGCTGCGTTCGGCGATGGAGGCCAACTACGACAGGCTCGATCGACTGCTGGCAAACCTACCAGACGAAACGCAGCACCCAACCCCGCGCCGCAAGCGCAAACGAAAGGACCGTCCATGAGCAAGCTCTCGCTCAAAACCGAAGGGGATACCCATGTGATCGCAACCCGCATGTTCAATGCGCCACCCGAGGCGGTGTACCGCGCGCATCTGGAGCCCGCTCTCTTGCAGAAGTGGCTGCTCGGGCCGGACGGTTGGACCATGCCGGTGTGCCAGGTGGATGCGCGCCCCGGCGGTAAGCTGCGCTACGAATGGAGTGACGGCCAGGGCAACGGCTTCCACCTAACGGGCGAGTTCGTCGCGCTTACGCCCTTCAGCCGCATCGAGCACATCGAGCGCATGCACCTGCCCGACGCAACGCCGGACAATCACGTCGTCACCACCTTCGAGAAGAGCGGAAAAGGCACGTTGATGACGATGCGTATGACCTTGCCCGACTCCGCGACCCGTGCGGCGATGTTGGCCACCGGGATGGAACACGGCATGGAGGCGAGCTACGCCCGGCTCGAGGCCGACCTCGGCAAGTGACCCGCTGACCGTTAGGCGCCGCCAGCGGCGCCTAATGCGCGAGGGCGGTCTCCTCCAGCTCTTTGCCTTTGGTCTCGGGGAAAAAGAGCAGAATCAGCACCAGGGCCAACACCGGAAACACAGCAGTCAAACTCACCGCTTTGCCCCAGCCGGCGCTGTCGGCGATCACGCCCACCAAGTACGGTGAAAGCACGTAGCCGATGCGACCGAGCAGGTTGTTGCACCAGGCGAAGGCGTCCGCGCGGTTCTCGGTGGGAAAGAGCTCGGCGGTGAACGCGTTCAACACCTGCAGCACGGCCGTCGTTCCAAAGATGGCGATCACCAACGCAACCGTCAGCGAGAGCTTCGACTGCAGGTTGTACGCGCCCACGGTGCCTGCGCTGGTCGCCAGGAAGATGATCAGCGATCCGCGGCGGCGACCGATCTTGTCGAGCAGCTTCCCCGAAAGAAACACGAGCGGCAGTGAGCCGACGGCGGCGATGGTGATGGCCAAACCGACGTCACCATCGGTCATCGAGCGCTCTCCTACAGCGAACTCTTTCCAGAAGGTGACTGCGCTCTGCGTGCACATATAGGTCAGCGCCCAGACCAGCGCGACCAAGAGCACGCGCTTGCGATGGGGCCCCTTCAAGATATCGAAGAAGCCGCTCAGCTTGCTGCCGCTGGGGTCGGCGGCCACCTGCGTTTCAAATCGCTTGGTTTCGCGCATACTGCGACGTGCAAAGGCGAGCAGTGCCAGGGGCACCGCGCTCACGAAATAGACGCTGCGCCAGCCGGTTGGCAGCTTGAGCAACAGAGGCACAAGCCCAGCACAGGCGATCGCCCCGAGCGTGGAGGCCGCCTGGATGATGCCCATCGCGCTGCCACGTTTTTCGGCGGGGAACTCCTCGGCGGCGATCACCATCGAGACGGCCCACTCGCCGATCAGAAAGACGCGGGCGAGCATCTGCAGAAAGCCGAAGACCCAGGCGTTGGGCGCGAACCCCGACAAGAAGGAGGTCACCGCGTAACCGAGGATGGTGAGAGCGAGCACGCGCTTGCGTCCCCAACGATCGGCCTGCCGCACGAGCAGGTACGCGATCATCGTCCCAGCGTTGACCACCGCTACGAGCAGACCACCTTGCTCGGGCGTAAGGCCGTAGTGCGCTCGAAGGTTCGGCAGGAGCTGCGCCAGCGCTAGAAAGTCGTAGCCCTCAAAGAAGGACGCCACGCTCAAAAAGATGAGCAACCGCCTGTGGTAACCCTCGTCCATCGTAGGCATGGTTGTACCCGAGTCCCTGGGCTGCGGACATGAAGAAGCAGTCGCAGATCGGCCGACATGTCGGAGCAAGTTCGAACCAGCTCAACGAGCGTGAGACCAAGGACAATCTGCGCGATGTATTCTCCAGCGGCGGTAGGTGTCGGCCGCGCAGCAAGGAGCAACGATGGGAACGGGAACACAGCCGAGCAAGCCTGTAGCGACCAGCGGTACCCCGCCGAAGCCGCCTGCCACCACGCCGAACCAACAAGCGACCCAGGCCAAAGCTCAGTGCCCGTACCTCGTCACCAAGCCGTGCGACGTCGACACGTTGAACGTCCAGGTGATTCACAAGTACGACGGCAACGGTGTCGACGAGCCCACCGAGCGCACGATTTTCGCGCAGACGCTGGAGAAGAAACGCCACCGCAAGCTGCTCGTGGCCGGCAAGCCCGCTCGTGATCCGGCCCTCGGCGCTTACGATCTCGTGATTGAGACCATCGCCGACTTCAACTCGGCCGAAACACCCAGGTCCTTCACGGCTCCAGAGCCTGGTGACTTCGTAACCATCAACAAGGTTCAAGCGGGCTTTACCGCTCCTGACTGCCAAGGGGACCAACACCCGTGGCTGAGCGTGGTCAGCAAGACGGCCGCCGGCAAGGACTTCAAGAGCCCGCTCGTTCTGCATCGCGCCAAGGTGAACAACCTCACCCACGACACGCCGATCAAAATGTACGGCGCCACCTTCGACGCCGACTTCGCCAAGATGGGCGTCGGATGGTTCGTCTTTTTCGAGTGGGTCATCAGTCTGTTCAGGACGCCGGTCAAAGAGATCGAAGTTGTCGCCAAAGGCTGCGGCAAACGAGAGAAGGGCGCGACCAAGACCATCAACAAGGACATCAACGCGCTGGTGCGCGTGTACCGACGCGACAAATGGCTCATCGGCTTGAAGATCCCGCCCTTCGGCAAGTTCAACTACACGAAGGAAAAGACGCGAGGAATGGTCACGGGGGATACCGTCCAGAAGACGACCAAGACCGTCAATCAGCGCGTCAATGAGCGCGAGGTCACCGGCAATGTCAGCGGCTCGACCAAGACGTACGACGACGGCAAAAAGCAGATCGTCGAGCATCACGCAGAACGGCAGAACTACGCCGACGCGCGCGGCGACTTCGGTCGCGAGTTCGACGTGCGTCGGCACACGCGCTCGGGCCGCCAAGACAAGGTCAACTTCGAGAAGCTGAAGTCAAAGCTCGAGACGCCGACCTCCGGGCTCGAGTTGGTGTTTGCCCGCAATGATCGCGAGATCGGCACGAACGAACTCTTCGATGCGAGCAAAGAAGCCAAGCAGGGCGCTGCAAGTGCAAAGCAAGGCGTACAACAAGCGCGCACAGGCCTTAGCAACTTCAATCACGCCGACCCGATTTCGCAGATCTTCATGTGCGTGACCACGCTGAGCGACGCGATCGCCAGCGTGAAGGACTTCTTCCGCAAGTTGCCGCAGGTCGGCTGGAAGTTCGAGTTCGATCTCAAGGTGCTCACCGGCTACGTGGTGTGCGAGTGGACGCCCAAAAACGCTCCCTGCATCGACGATCGTTACTGGCCGGTTTACAAGGAGTTCAAGTTCAAGATCGCCATGGAGGTGATCAACCTCAAGCTGGCGCTGAGCTTCGGGATCGATCTCTCCGTGGGCGGAGACCGTTGGAAAACCGGTCTTGTCGCGAAGATCGAGGGCAGCATCGCCTTCAAGCTGATCGTTGAAAAAGATCTGTTCGTCACCCAGGGACCGGGACCGCGTAGGCCCGACGGGCCTTTCAAGTTCCCGATCGTTGGGGATTGTTTGGCGGCACTCACGCCCTACGCCACGGCCTATGCGGCCGGATACACCGTGGCCGATGCGCGTTGTGAGGTGAACTCTGGCTTCGAGTTCAAAGGGGAGTTCGTTGTCGATCTGCCGCGCGATCTCGGGCTTCACGGTGAACTCAAGACCAAGCCGCTGGTGTTCACCGCGTCGGTCTCTGCAGGCTGGTGGTCGTCACCGCGAGCGATCGACCCGTACACAATTCTTCCCGGGACTTCGCTCAAGAAGTTCTAGGTGTCGGTATGAGTGACCCTGATTCGGTGGTGATGGCGCAGCTCGAGATCCACGGCTGCGCTGCGGAGCTGTACCTAAACTCGGTGCCGCTGATTCGGCTGGCTCACGGGGTGACCATGGGCGGCGAGAACATTGCGGTGCAGCAGTGGCTCACACGGGGGGACAATCAACTAGAGCTGTTGGTCGAGCCGGGCCCAACGCCGTCGAAGGCCCGCAGCGAAGCGCGCTTGGTTGAACGCAAAGAGCTGCGAGCCGTTGCTCGACTTCTGCGCTTCAAAGAAGGAGCCGAGGGGACCGCCGAGAGCGGGACGTTGCTCGCCGAGGCGGCCTTCGAGTGGGACGCGCCGAAGCCCAACCAGCTGACCTTCCCCTACTCGGTGTCGACCGCTGTAACCATGGGCTCCGCCTTCGGCCCGTGGCAGTGGGAGAGCTGGCCGGTGCTGACGCTCGACGATGCCCTGCGCGAGGAAGCGCGCGCGGTTTTGGCGGCCTTGGACGCGGCCGTGAGAGGCAAGCACGTGGACCATATTTGGCAGCTTACCGAGCTTCAGATGTTGGACGCCGGCAAGGCCTACGGTCTGAGTGAAGAGTTCCTGCGCGCCGACGTCGGCGACATGTTGCGGGTCTTCGCAGAAGACGGAGACCCGACCTGCCCTCGCGATCCAGCGGAGGAGGACTTTCGCTTGGTGGCCGGCGGTCGCTTACTGCAGCTCGTGGACAAGGACTTTCGACCGAGCTTCCGCTTGAAGGATCGCAAGCGCGGTCAGATCGTGCCCTTCCCGACCTACCTCGGAAGGCTCGGCCGCGAGCTGCGCATCGTGCGCTGACCGCCGGGCTGCTGACCAACAGTTCGGCTTCAAAGCTGCAACCACGTTTTCAGCGTTGAAACGTGGTCCGGGTGCGAGCACCTCGATTCTGCGCAAGAAGGCTATGGCACGCGAGCTGCAAAGGGGTACACGAGCGCCTGTGACGGACTCCCCCCCCAACCGTCGAGCAGGCGCTTTTTTTTGTCCATCGTTCAGGGTCAGCTGAAGCGACCGCTGCGCTCATTAGCCTCTGCTGCTTCAAGCTGCGCGAGGATTGCCTCGTCCTCGGAGCTTGTTTCGCTCAACGACCAGGCTCGTCGCGTCCACGCATCGCGCGATAGATGGTGCCTCGGCCAACCCCGAGTCGGCGCGCCGCTTCGCTGACGTTGCCGCCCGTGGCGCGTAGGGCCTCATCGATGGCCTGCTGCAAGATGCCATCTCGCGTTTGTGGCGTGAGCTTGCTTTGCAGCGTGACGAGCACGGTCGGCAGCTGCTCACGTTGCACCCATTCGCTGCCATCGGCGAGCGCAGCTGCGTGCGCCATCGCGCTCTTCAGCTCACGCACGTTACCCGGCCAATCATGCGCTCGAAGGAAATCGGCCGCTGAATCCGCTAGTCGCAGCGCATGAGGTGCGAGCAGCCGCTGCGCGAGCCACACCACGTCCTCACGCTCGCGCAGTGGCGGTAACGTCACACAGGCGCCGTGGATGCGATAGAAGAGGTCCTTGCGAAAGCGTCCGTCGGCGACCATCGCCGGGAGGTCTCGACAGGTCGCGCAAACGAGGCGGAAGTCAGCCTTACGATCTTTGGTATCGCCGACTCGTTGATAGACGCCATCATCGAGTACGCGCAGCAGAGAGGCCTGCAACGCGGCGGGCATCTCGGCGATCTCATCGAGAAAGAGCGTTCCCCTGTGAGCCGCCGCGATTCGCCCGTCAGACCCAGCGCGAGCTGCGCCGGTGAACGCTCCGGGCGCTACGCCGAATAGCTCACTGGCGATCAACTCGGGCGCGAGCGCGCCACAGTTGACGGCGACGAAGGGCTGGTCGCGGCGATCACTCTCAGCATGGATCGCGCGAGCAAACAGCTCTTTGCCGGTGCCTGTCTCAGCCAAGAGCAACACGGGCAGCGGCGTCCGCGCGAAGGTCGCAGCCAACGTCTTGGCCTTCGTGATCCGAGGGTCCTGACCAAGAATGCGAGCAAAGGCCGCTGACTCGCTCGGGCGCGGCTGAGGCACGCGCTCGGGTTCGAGCCGAACCAGGGCCGCGAGTGGCCGACCCGCCCGTCCCAACACCGGTTCGATCGTCACGCGAAAGATACCGCCCTGCGTTTCGAAGCGCGCACTCTCGCGTCCTGCGCCGCTGATCAGCTGTGCGAACTTGAGGCCGAACACCTGCTCGGAGGTCAACGAAGCTGCGATGTGCAAACTGGGTGCGAGCCCGAGAGCCACGCGCGCTGGGCGATTGATGGCGCGCACCAGGCCGCTCGCGTCCACCAGCAACGAGGCGTCGCCAGCGCGTTCGATCAAGCGTTCGATCGTCGCCAGCGCGCCGCTGCGTGAGTCGGCGAACGCGACCGTACGCAACGCGCGCTCCATGGCCAGGCCTGCGGCTTGCACTGCGATGCCAATGCGTTCGTCATGCCGCGCGAGCGGGCCCGACACGTCGAGGATGGCAACGACCTCGCCATAGGCGTCGCGAACGGGCGTCGCGTAACAGTAGAGTTCGCGGTTGCGCAGCTCGTAGTGCGCACCGCCGACCACGGCGACGGCCCGGCCCTCCAGCGCAGCAGTACCAATCGCATTGGTGCCGCGAGTCGACTCCCCCCAATGTGCGCCCTCGACCAGGCGCATCCGAGTGGAGCCCTCCACCTCATTCCACTGACTGCGAGCCGAGAGAATGACGCCCTCGGCGTCGGCCACGATCACCACGCGCGGCCCGTTCAAGAGCTCGCCGGAGAAGGACGTTAGGATCTCACGCTCTTCGCGAAAGACCTCCACGAGCCCCTCGCGACGCGTGAGCAGATCGTGCTCCGAGGTGAGCACCGGGTCGGCCTCCGACTCACGCGCCAAGCCGAGCTTCGCCACGCGAGCCCAACGCTCACGCACGCTCTCATGCTTCGGCTCGGTGAGGAGTAGCACTCGCCGATTGTCGCATGACAACGTCAGTCGGTCAGCGCCTTGCTCGCTCGAATAGGGTCGCTGTGCAACGCGTCATGTTGTTCCGTTTCAGCGCAACTGATCGCGTTCAGAACGAGCGAACAGATCGCTCGAACAGCGTTCCAATAGGCGGTTTTCTCGAATCTCCGGACAAGTTCGCGATGACGCAGGCGTGGCCTAGAGGTTGCTCATGTGAGTCATCACCCAGGAGGTCTCCATGGTTTACGTCCCCCCGAATCAGAGCGGTTCCAAGGTCCAGTTCAAGAGCCGCTACGCCAACTTCATCGGCGGACAATGGAAAGAGCCAGCCAAAGGCCAGTACTTCGAGAACGTTACGCCGGTGACCGGCCGACCCTTTTGCGAGATCCCTCGCTCCACGGCCGAAGACATCGAGTCGGCCCTCGATGCCGCCCATGCCGCGAAGGCTTCGTGGGGCAAAGTCTCTGCCGGTGACCGGGCCATCCTGCTCAACAAGATCGCCGATCGTATCGAGCAAAACCTGGAGATGTTGGCGGTCGCCGAGACCTGGGACAACGGCAAACCGGTGCGCGAGACGCTCGCTGCAGACTTACCCCTGACCGTCGACCACTTCCGCTACTTCGCTGGCTGCATTCGTGCCCAGGAAGGGCGCACCTCGCAGCTCGATGACAACACCATCGCCTACCACTTTCACGAGCCGCTCGGCGTCGTGGGTCAGATCATTCCCTGGAACTTCCCGCTCTTGATGGCGACGTGGAAGCTCGCGCCAGCGCTCGCGGCCGGCAACTGCGTGGTGCTCAAACCAGCGGAGCAAACGCCCGCGTCGATCTTGGTATTGATGGAGCTAATCGGCGATCTCTTGCCTGCCGGCGTCGTCAACGTGGTCAACGGCTTCGGCATCGAAGCTGGAAAGCCGCTCGCCTCGAGCAAGCGCATCTCGAAGATCGCCTTCACCGGCGAGACCACGACCGGCCGCTTGATCATGCAGTATGCCTCGGAGAACCTGATCCCGGTGACGCTCGAGCTCGGTGGTAAATCACCCAATATCTTCTTCGAAGATGTGCTCGCCAAGAAGGACAGCTTCGTCGAGAAGGCGCTCGAAGGCTTCAACATGTTCGCGCTCAACCAAGGTGAGGTCTGCACCTGTCCCTCGCGCGCGCTGATTCAGGAGAGCATCGCCGCGGAGTTCCTCGAGCGAGCCGTAGCGCGAACGAAGAACCACATGCCCGGCAACCCGCTGGATCCCAAGACTAGCGTCGGCGCCCAAGCCTCGAACGATCAGCTAGAGAAGATCCTCAGCTACATCGAACTCGGCAAGAAGGAGGGCGCGAAGGTGCTCACCGGCGGTGCTCGCGCCCAACTCTCCGGCGACCTCGCAGGCGGCTACTACGTGGAACCCACCGTGTTCGCCGGGCAAAACAGCATGCGCATCTTCCAGGAGGAGATCTTCGGGCCGGTGGTGTCGACGACGACCTTCAAAGACTTCGACCAGGCGATCTCGATCGCCAACGACTCACTGTACGGACTCGGTGCTGGCGTATGGACGCGCGACATGAATACCGCGTACCGCGCGGGACGCGCGATTCAGGCTGGTCGTGTGTGGACCAACTGCTACCACCTGTATCCGGCGCACGCGGCCTTCGGTGGCTACAAGCAGTCGGGCATTGGGCGAGAGAACCACGAGATGATGCTGGCGCATTACCAACAGACCAAGAACCTGCTCGTGAGCTACGATCCGAATCCGATGGGGTTCTTCTGAGCTCGACGGTTCGTTGCACTCCCGAAGCTGCAGAGCTGATCCGCGAGCTTCGGGCCGTGCATGGTCCGCTGATGTTTCACCAGTCGGGAGGCTGCTGTGACGGCAGCGCGCCGATGTGCTTCGTGCTCGGTGATTTCCGCCTGGGCGAGCGCGACGTCCTGCTCGGCGAGATCGAGGGCTGCCCTTTCTACATTGGCGGTGATCAATGGGAGCGCTGGCAACACACCGAGCTGACCATTGACGTGGTCAAGGGCCGAGGCAGCGGCTTCTCCCTGGAGGCTCCGAGCGGAAAACGCTTTCTTACGCGCTCCGAGCTGTGCACAACGTAGTTCACCCGAGCAGTATTCCGCCGCGCAACCGCCCGCCTCTTCCAACGTAGAACAAGGAATGCGGCGGTTGTCCCCGAGGCGAATCTGGTTCTTTGCAGCTGCGCTGGGTGCGCTGTTCTCGCGGCAATCGGCTGAAGCACAGGTGGTCGGTAATGGAACGGTCAACGGATCGGCCAACGGAACGGGCAACGGCGGCCTCCCCGTTGGCATCGCTCCTGTGCAGCGGCAGCCGTCTCTCGCCTTCAGCATGCGCGCCGACGCCGGAGCGGTCATTCGCGGGATGCCGGCCGATGACGACTTGGACGGCGTCCCCGATTTCGCCGTCTTGCAGGGAACTGCGTCCATCTCGCTCGGCAGCGAGACGAGAATCGGAGGCTTTTATACCGAACTCGGCTTTGCGGGCGGCCAGATCCTAGGTGGTGATGAAGCCTTCAGCGCCGGCCTCAACGCCATGTACCAAAAGCCTTGGCGGTGGTTTCGTCTCGGTGGCGGCTTTGGCGGTGCCTACCACGCACTTGGACGAGGCACCGGCGAAGGCTTCGATCACACCGGAGAAATCCTGTTGCGGGTCCAGATGGAAATCGACCCGCTGATGAACAAAGTCTGGAACCCCTACCTCGGGCTGAGCGGCCAGGTTGGGCTGCTGATCGGCGAACTGCGGCTTGGCGCAAGCTACGCGGGCGGCGCAGCGCTCGGGTTTCGCTTCTCCGACTGGTAGCCGGGAGCGGCTCCGCTCAGGGCGAATGCAGCTAGTCATTGCTGCCTGTACGCCTTCCGGCTGTGACATCGGGCCAAGTCGTTGATATGGTCGGCGCGCAATGGCCAAGGACGACGACAAGGCGGCTGAAGAAGAGCTCGCAGGCGAAGATTCCGCTGCGGAAGACGGCGATGAAGCAGGGGACGACGGGGAGGAAGCGGAGGCGCCCGCGCCGAAGAAAGCTTCGGCTAAGAAAGGCGCTGAGCCTCGCCCGACCCCGAAGCCACACTCGACGCAGGAGGTTGAGCCGCCCTTACCCGAGGCTGGCCTCGGCAAGAGCGTGTTCGTCTTTTTCGCTGTGATGGTGCTGCTCGCGGGCGGATTTTGGTTCCTCGGCAGCTTCGACAATCCGTTTGGTGGGGGAGCTCCCAAGTGGCGAGTCGGCCAAAGCTATCCCGTGGACCTCACGTTGGATCCCGCCGATGACACCAAGCTTTCCTGCGCTTCGGAGACGGAGCTCGCGGGCAAGCGCTGTGAGTACGAGTCGAAGAGCAAGCGCCACGAGAAGAAGCTCGAGGACGGCAACATGCTCAGGCCCTATTCGCTTGCGGATGGCTCGGCCAGGCTGCTGGCGGCCGGTGTTTGGAGCGCGCCCGAGCTCGAGAAGAGCGTGCGCCCGAAAGACCGCTTCACGCTGAAGTGCCAATTCAAGGTTGAAGGAAAGATCAACTCGCCCGCCGTGCGCTGGGACATTGCTGGGGCCTGGAACGAGAAGAACGAGGATTGGTTCGCCGGCACCGTTTCGGATTGCAAGCTCGCGAAGTGAGTCTCGCGAAGTGAGTAATGCAACGTGAGTGACCAGGAGATCGAGCGCCTTCGGCAAGAGAACGCTACTTTGCGTAGCGGGCGTCTCGATCTCGTGCGGGATCTCAACCGCGTCATCGCGCTTGGTGACTTTGCGCTTCGCTGTGCCAGCGCTGAAGAGCCCGGGGACGTCCTCGACCGAGCGCTGCTCGTGCTCGGGCAGGTGCTGTCACTTGATTCGAAGGCTGCCTTTGGGCTCGATGGTTCGGGCATCGACATGCGCGTATTCGCGAAACGGAGCCGACAAAGCTCGCGCGCGCCAGGCCCGATCCCGGTGTCCGTCGTTCAATACGTTCGCGCGCAACCCGTTGCGAACATCTTCAAACTCGACGAATCGCCCGATACGCCCGCGCTCTCCGCCTTGCTCGAAGCGCTGTTTCCGAATGAAGGGCCTTGGGAAGGAAGTCGGGTGGTGCTCATCCCGTTGCGGCCCAAGCCCGGCGAGACGATGGGCGCCATCGTTGCGGTGAAGCAGGCTGGGGAAAGCGGCCAGGAAGAAGGCCCCGAAGAGGCGGACGCGACCTTTCTGGTCTTGCTCGAGAACCACGTCGATCGAGCGCTGCAAGCAGCCTTGCTCGTCTCCGATCTAAAGTCTCGCGGGCAGGAGCTCGCCGAGAGCACACGCCGGTTCAAAGAGAGCCTCGATAACCTCGAGCGCACCCAGAAGCAGCTGCTGCAAGCTCGCAAACTCGAGGCGATTGGCCGTCTCGCCGGCGGCGTTGCCCACGACTTCAACAACCTGCTGACAGTGATTCGAAATCACGTGGACTTCCTTTCGGAGAAGTTCGCCTCTGGTACCGAGGAGTCCGACGACGTGCTCGCGATCGGAGAAGCGGTGGAGCGCGCGACGCGGATCACCCGTCAGCTGCTCGCGTTTGGCCGGCGCAACGAGGGTCGGCCAGAGGTGCTGGACCTAAACCGCGTGGGCACCGAGTTGACGCGCGGCATCGGCCGGTTGGTAGGCGAACACGTGACGATCGAACTCAAGCTCGATCCAACCATCCCGCCCGTACGCGCGGATCGAGCCCAGCTCGAGCAAGTCTTTTTGAACCTGCTGGTGAACGCGCGCGACGCCATGAGCGACGGGGGCGTGGTGAGGCTATCGACGCGCCAAGCCACCGCAGCAGACCTGGCCGATTCGGATCTGCCCAAAGACCCGGCGCAGTTCGTCGCGCTGGTGGTCGAGGACACAGGCTGCGGCATGGATGAATCCACGCGCGCACGGCTGTTTGAGCCGTTCTTCACGACCAAAGGGCCGGGCCAGGGAACCGGACTTGGGCTGGCCACGGTGTACGGCATCGTAGAGAAGCACGGTGGTCACATCAGCGTGGCCAGTTCGCCCGGCGAGGGTACGACGTTTACTCTCGTTTTCCCGACGGCTCGGCGAAGTTCGCTGGTGCTCGAGGCGGTCGCGGGCAACCGCGCAAAGACGCCAGTCACAAGCGCGACCATCTTGCTCGTGGAGGACGACGCAGGGCTTCGGCGTGCGGCGCTGCGTACGTTGAGCGCTCGCGGTTACACCGTGCTCGAGGCCAAAGACGGCGAAGAAGCGCTGGCCGTCGCCAACGCCCACGCGGGCGATATTGAGCTCGTCGTGACCGACGTCGTCATGCCCAAGATGGCCGGTCCCAAGCTGGTAAGTGAGCTGCGCGTGAGCCGGCGGTTCAAGGTGATCTACGTCTCGGGCTACACCTTCGACATGCTCGATCCGCGCGCCATGGAAGACGGCTCGTTTCTCTCCAAGCCGTTCTCTCCGGACGAGCTCCTGGGGCTGATTCAAGCATCGCTTGCCTCGTAGGTCGGCCTTGCGTTGGTCTGCGCATTTTTTGATTTTGATCGGCTGCGCGGGGCCGGCGCCGGAGCTCAAGCAGCTCGAGGCGACGCCCGAGGTTGTACAGGTGAGCTCCGCGATGGCGAGTTCATCGAGCGGCGTTGCTAGCGCAGCGCCGCAACCTTCGAGCGCGCCTTCAACGGCAAGCTCGAGCCGCGCCCCTGTGAACGAGCCGCAAGCACGGTGCCCCGCTGACATGGTGGACGTTGGCGTGGCCTGCATCGATCGTTATGAGGCGCCCAACAAGCAAGGCGAGAAGCCGCTGCGTATGCAAACGGCGAAAGACGGCGAGGCGTATTGCGAGCAGCGCGGCAAACACCTTTGCACCGAGGACGAGTGGCTGCGCGCCTGTGAAGGTAAAGCCGGCAATCCCTTTCCTTACGGCAAGAAGTACCAGGAAGGCGTGTGCAACGACGACGGGGAGTTTCGCGCCGCCAACTGGAAAAAACTCGGGACTTGGCCCGCGGAGACAGCCACCTTGGAGGCCGAGCGGCTCGACCAATCGGAGCCCTCGGGGACGCGCGCAGGCTGCACCACGAGCGAGGGCGTAGTGGACCTCACCGGCAACGTCGGTGAGTGGGTGGTGCGCACGCGCAAGAACGAGACGAACTACGGGCATGTGGTGAAGGGCTGCTTCTGGGGCAAATGCTTCAGACCACCGCACACGCCGAGCTGTGAGTACGTTAACTTCGCCCACCCGACGGGCTTCCGCAGCTACGAGCTGGGCTTTCGTTGTTGCGCCACCGTTACAGCGGCGCACAGCGCAGCCAGCCCCTAGGTCGTGTACTCGGCGTTGATCTCGACGTAGCGGTAGCCGAGATCGCTGGTAAGCACCGTCGCGCTACCGGGGCCCTGGCCCACCCGTAGCTCGAGACGGACATCATCGGTTTGGGAGAGGGCGCGACTCAGCGCGGCCTTGTCGAAGGTGGTGGGCTCGCCACGCTCGAACACGGTGGTGCCCAGGAGGACGCAGGAGACCTCGCTCGCGACGCGCACGTGCGACGAGTTACCGGCGGCGCTTACGAAGCGGCCCCAATTCGGGTCATTGCCGAAAAGCGCCGTTCGCACGAGCGCGCTCTTGGCGATGGTACGTGCGATCTCGTTCGCGATGGCGTCGCTCTCGGCGCCGCGCACCTCGATGCGCGTGACCTTGGTCGCGCCCTCACCGTCGCGTGCGATCAACCAGGCGAGACGCTCGGAGACCTGAGCGACGTGCTGCTCCCAACCTGCGCTTCCCTCCTCCGAGCCCGTCGCCAAGAGAAAGAAGGAATCGTTGGTCGAGGTGTGCGAGTCCACGTGAACCGCGTTGAAAGAGCCCGCGGCGATGCGACGAATGGCTTGGGCCAGCTCGGCCGGTGCGACCTTGCCGTCGAAAGCGACGAAGGAGAGCATGGTCGCCATGTTCGGCTCGATCATCCCGGCGCCCTTCGCGATGCCCGCAACGTTGAGCGTCCGCCCGCCGTGAGGGAAGCTGGCACCGGCCTGCTTCTCAAAAGCGTCGGTGGTTTGGATCGCGGCAAGGCAACGCAAAGAGGCCTCGCGGGAGACGGCGAGTTCGGCGTGCGCCCGACGAATCCCTTGGGCGAGCCGCTCGAAGGGCAGCGGGACGCCGATTACGCCGGTCGAAGCACAAAGCACCTCCTCGACTGCGCAGCCAACGAGCTCGGCGGTGAGACGGCACATCGCGAGAGCGTCGGCCTCGCCTTGGGCGCCGGTACAAGCGTTGGCGTTGCCTGAGTTGATCACGATCGCGCGCGCCAAGCCGCCCGTCTTGGCGAGGTGCTCACGACAGCGCAACACCGGCGCGGCCGCGAACGCGTTCTGCGTGAACAGGGCTGCCACCGGAACTGCGCGCGGCGCCACCATCAGCGCTACATCAGGACGGCCACTCGCCTTGATGCCCGCGGCGACACCTGCGGTGAAAAGGCCTGCGTCGCTCAGGTAGGCGAGGGGCTGCTCCGGAACGTACTCAATCGACTTTTGCTTCATGTTCAACGCTTGAGGGTCTGCACGACGAAAACCACCTCTTCGACATCGAAGGGCTTGCGAATCCAGGTCACGCCAAGCTTTCCGAGGGTTGCTCCAGGATCGCTGGCGCCGGAGATCAACACGAGATCCATGTGCGGGTGCTGGGCGCGCAGCTGCTGCAGGTTGGCCTCGAGTGTGGCGCCAAAGGGTGAGGCGTCGAGCAATGCGACGTCGAACGGGGCCTGGCTCAGCGCGATCCGGAAGCGCTCGTGATCGGCGAAGGACTTTACCTCGGCGCCGCGAGCCGCGAGCACCATCTCGAGCAGCTCGATCACGCTCGGATCATCCTCGATCAAGGCGATGCGAACGCCGGAAAGATCCCGCCGACGCAGGGTGTGAGGTGTCGCCTCGAACGGCTGGTTGCGCGAAGCTTGCGGCCAATGCAGCTCGAAGGTGGCGCCGTTCCCAGCGCCGGACACGAGCTCCAGCGACCCGCCGACGCTTAGGGCTACCGCGCGCCCATGGGCCAAACCGATGCCCGCGCCGGCTCGTTTGGTAGTGAACCCGGCGGTAAACAACTTCGACTTCAGCTCCTCGTGAACGCCCGGTCCGTTGTCGCTGACCTGCAAACGGATCATCCGTGGACCCGCACTCGTGACGTCGATCCGAAGCTCGAGCGTATGCGACACGACTTCAACGCCCGCCTCCAGCGCATTGAGGACCAGGTTCTCAATGATCGAAAGCAGCTCGGCTCCGCGCGCGACCCAGGCGGACTCGAACTCTGCGGGGAGCCGGACCTCCAGGGAGGCTCCGCGCCGACTGACCTCCTTCGCAAGGGTCGCCCGCAACTCAGCCAGCAACTCGCTTAGCCCTTCTGCAGGAGCATGTGCGGGCTCGGCACCAATGGCAGCTCGGCATATGTGGACAGCGCGTTTGGCGCGCGCAAGCCCTAGATCGAGAGCCTGCCTCTCGCTTCCGGCCTTTTGCCTAGCCTCCTCGATCCAACCCAAGATGACGGTCAGCGAGTTGCCAACGTCATGAAGCGCGGACTCAAGCTCCTGCTCTCGTTTGGTCCGAGAATGCACCGTCTGCAGCGTAGCCCACGCTGCCCGCAAACCGAAGTCGTTCCTTGCTGGTCAGGGGGCCACAGTGATTCGCGATGGCAGGGGCAAGATGAAGGCACCGCTACCGTCGGTGGCCGACGAGCCAACTTGAATCAACGGCGAACCAAGCTCAGCCCCTGGTACGTAGGCCTCCACGAGCGAGAGCGAAACCGGGTTTCCGTCGGCGTCCCGAACCACACCTTGGACCAACACGGGGCTGGGCATCTCGAGGTCCTTGAGGTCCACCGTCGCCGACTGCGCCACTGGCGGGATCACCAAGCTAGGCAGCACGAGCCACGGAAAGCCTGAATTAGCAGGCATCTGCACAGCGACGTCAACCGTGCCCGGATCCAGCGTTGCCTCGAAATCTCCTAACAGACCGGTGGTGGTGGTTGCAAAACGCGTGACCTGGCCGTCGACCTGAAACGCCTGTGAGAAGTAGTTGGCCACCAGCGTTTGCCGCGGGCCGAACAACATCGGCGCCGCGCCCAGGTCCTCTCCCAAACGGTTCTGAATCGTGCCAGCGACCGTGGTCTTCGAAGTCAGCTCGAATCCCTTACCGCTCCCACCGAGGTTCTGAGCGATCGTCCACTCGCCGATGAAGGCCGCAACCCCAGGAGCCGATTCATTCGGCACGATCGACACGGAGTAGGTGCCCGGTACCAGCGCTACTCGCACAATGCCGTCCTGATCACTTTGGGTCGATACTCGGAAGGAGGCGTTCTGATTGGCTGTGCCGGTGAGGGAAACGCTCTGCAGGGTCACCTGAGCGTTGGCCACGAGCGCTCCCGAGCTGTCGATCACGGTGGCTTCAACCGGCTCCGGAACGGCCACCAAGTCGCGAATATCGATGTCGACCACGCGGTCCGAATTCAGATCCAGCGCTTCCACCGACCAATGCACCGAGAGGCCGCCGCTCGCGTCGCGCAGCCGCAAGATGGCCCCGTCTACGTGGTTGTAGGCGATGCCTTTGTCACCGCCGATCTTGAGCGTTGACTCGCCTGCGGGCGGAGTCACCAGACCGAACGACTCGGAAATGACGTGCCCATAGGTCGGGTCCACCAGCTCCAGCGTCCAGCCCTCGACCGCAACATCGACAGGGACCGTCAGCGTTCCCTGCAACAAACTCGACGATTCATCAGCAAGTTCGAGCACCAAGCCGGGATCACCCGCTTTGTCGGGCTCACTCACGACCACAGAAACCAGCTGCGGCGGGATGAACGGGCAGCCCTCAATCTCGCTCGGGACCAGGTAGGCGTCGTAGTTGCCGGCAGGAGCCAACAACGAGAAGGCCGCGCTTGAACCATCCCCGTCTTGAACGATGCTCGAAAGCCCGGTGACTTCCGAGCGGAACGGACCCGTTTCAAAGCGCCGATGCAAGGTGACCTCCACCGGCACAGAGCCATCACTGGCGACGCAGCCCTCGCCGCCGATGTCGTCATTTACCAAGAGCTTACCAACCACGGGCAAGTCCTTCGGCAGCCGCAGCTCGATCGTCTTCACCAACCCGGTCGAAGACTCTTCATTCACCGTAATGACATCGGCGAAGACATACGAGGCGCTACCGCGGTCCGTGCGCTTCACTTCCAACACGACCTGGCCGAGCTCAGACTTAGTGGCAACGCAAACGCCGCGCCCGAGAACGGCGGAATCCACACAGGCGTCTCCGTCCGCGCAATCGGTGTTCGCCAAGCAGCCGTTATCGAGCAGAGGGTCCGACTCGAGCTGAAGCGAACAGCCGCCCAAACCCAGGGCCGCGAGGACCATCAGGAGAGGGGAGTGTCGAAGCTTCAGCTGGTTCGGAGAGAACATGTTTCTGCTTTCGGTTGAGCGGCGGGTTAGGTCAGTTGGAAGGTTCAGGCGCGCAGGAATCTGTGAAGGCGGGGCACTGCGTGGTTAGGTCGAAGGAGGCACAATCAGCGTCACAGCGCACGACCGTCCACGAGATGGCGTCGTAGCCGAGGGGGTCATTGGGCTCTGGAATGGGACAGCCGTTCTCACCAAAGTCGTGAGCGACCACCAACGTCATGCGATGACACCCTGGCGAGAGCGTCGCTTGGTCGGAGCGCCAGGTGGCTTTGGCGATGCGTTCTCCGTCTTCGAGCGTGGCGGCCGGGATCACGTTCCCGAGGATCAGCGAGACGTATTTGTTGTCCCCGGTGGGCACGCCGTAGTCGATGAAGAGCCTAGTCTCGACGTCGGTGCCGACGTCCTCCGAGACGAAGGGCGCGACGAAGTCCACCGACGGGGTGGTCTGGTCAATCTTGATCACGCGACGGGAGTCAGGTGTCGCGCGATCCGGAAGAAACACCGGCGCTCGCCGGATGGGCGCATCAAACTGCGGATCAGAAACGACGAGGCAGGAGCTCATGGTGGTTGCGCCGAGGATCGAGATAACTCGAGTCACGAGGGTCTTATCCAAGACGCGTGCCACCACTGAAATGCTCGCGGAACCAGCGCGCATAGCCGCATCGTGCGGCCGAGCGGCGAGCTGGCCATGACATCCCTGTCGCGGCTGCGGCCGGGCTGTCACTGGCGTCTTGCTGGGGGCATCCATCGATCGATTCTAGGCTGAAGCGCGTGACGACGTCACCGCCGGATGGAACGCGGCGAATGAGATTGCCAACGCGCGCCAGCGAACTCTCCACGCACAGCGAGGCTCACGAGATCACGAGCCAACTCGCTCGCGAGGCACAAGGCAAAGAGCGGCTCTGGCCCTTCGAGCGGCCAGTCGACCTGCTCGGTGCGGGCGACCAGCGACAAC
This sequence comes from uncultured delta proteobacterium, assembly GCA_903892415.1. Lineage (GTDB taxonomy): Bacteria > Myxococcota_A > Polyangia > Polyangiales > Polyangiaceae > Xiheicaenibacterium. The sequence goes on from CAITIQ010000579.1 coordinate 28,615, forward strand.
GAGTGGAACAGGTCCGCAGTCACGAACAGCCCTGCGCGATAGGAAATCAGGAAGGCGACTCGACGAGCCTCTGCCACCGAGAGCGGCCCTGGTGCGAGCAGTTCGCGCAGCCGACGCTCGGCGGCGGGATTGATTCTTTGCCAAAGCTCGGCCGAGAGCCGAGCTTCTTCGCGGAAAATGTCGCTCGAGCCCGGAGCATCGTCGTTGCCTGGCCCAATCGGACCGAAGGCTGCCATCAACACCGTGAACAACGACCTCAGTGAGTCGCTCGGCAGGTGCGCCGCCAAGATCAAGTCGGGCACAGAGCTGACGTGAGCACAGGCCAGCTGAAACACGAGATCGCGTGTGCGAACCGCTGGGCCACGCACCACGATCGCAGGCTGCGCCACGAGCGCGACGCTGACGCCCGGCGTCGGGTCATTGGGTAAATGGTGAATTGGGCGTGGTGCTCCAAGCGACTGGGTCAACTCGCGATAGGCGTCGCCCAGGCTGGTGGCCTGACCCAAGGCCAGCCGGTTGCCCGAGGAAACGCCGTAGGACGCTGGGTCTTTGCGAAACAAGCCGGCGTCCCAAACGATGCGCAGCGCCTCCACCTCGCGCGAAGTGACCCCACGGGTCAGCAGCGAATGCACGAGTTCGGGCTCGCGAGCCTGGGAGGCGAGCGGCGGCGCCGGCGTTGCACGGCCGTCCACCACCGAAAGCACATGGGCGAGCGCCTGGACGTAGCTTTCATCGCCGTCCTGCTCGACCTCGCGACGCAGCATCTCCAGGTGCAAACGCTCGCCAGGTGCGAGCAGCACCAAGTAACGCAACACCAAGATGCGATCGCGACGCCGCGTTCCGTCAAGCTGTGCGAGTAGCTTGTCTCCCGCCTCTGGAAAGCCCGCGAGCAGCTCGGCATAGAGATGCTCCTCCGCAGCGGTGAGCAAGCTCGGGCGCGGCGGCCAGGTATGCGAGACAGGCGGGATCAACCGACGTTCATACGACTGCCGCGGGGACACCGAGGGAGTGGGCGCTGGCGCTGCAGGCGCTGGCTCCGCAGGCGCTGGCTCCGCAGGCGCTGGCTCCGCAGGCGCTGGCGCCGGGCTAGCGACGATTGCGGCCACCGCGACCGACTCCGAGGCGTCATCCCACTCGATCGCAGGCACATCGAGCAGCACGAGATCGCTGGCTTCGGCGGGCTCGTGCTGTGCGACCAGTGCAGGCGCAACCGGAGCAACCGGAGCCACCGGCGCAACCCGTACAGGAGTGGCCGGCGGTTGCAACAACGCGGGGACGGCGGGCAGGGCTGGGATCACCCGCGGTGTGGCCGAGCTCGGCGCAGCCGAATTCGGCGCCGGAGCGATCGGCGCAACAGGCGTCACCCAGCCGGAGGAAGGAGGTGGGCGCTCGTCGACCAAGGGCTGAATCGGCTCGACTGCAGGCGACGAAGCGGGCAACGGGGGCGATTGACGCTTCGACTCGGCTGGCCGCGGTTCAGGCTGCGGCTCCGAAGCAGGGCGGCCGCGCGAGCTCTTCACCTCGATCATGGCGACGAGCTCGGCGCGCAGCTCCTCCACCACCACGCGATCGCGACGCGCGAGCACCATCGCGTCCTCGAGCAAACGCACGCCCTCTTCGAAATCTTCTTGAGAGACGACGCGACCGAGCCGTTGCAGGTAGCGAGCACGCACGAGGCCCGAGCTCTCCTCGACCAACGCTTTGAGCACCGGCTTGGCCACGTTGGGATCTGGGTCGTAGGCAAGGATCTCGCGACGGCGACGTTCGACCTGGATCCGCGTATCGGGAGATTCTTCCGCCCGCTGCAAGAATTGCGTGGCCTCGGTGAGCCGTTCGGCCTGAATGGCTGCGTCGGCGGCAGCCAGCGCTACCCGCGCCTTGTTGCGCACGTTGCGCAAGTCGCCGTCCAGCGCCTTCGTAAAGAGCGGCACCGCCGCGTCGAAGTTGCGCGCTCGCAGCAGCCGCTCGGCCATGCCCAGCGCGATCAACGGCAGCGCTCCTACGACTGCGTGCCGCTTGGAAAGTTCGCGCAGACCAGCGCCGCCACCGTGAATCACGTCTGTGGCCTCGGCCAACAAGAAGGCGTGCAGCTCGACGAACTCGGGCGCTAAATCGGCCTCGATCGCGTGCAGCGTTTCAAGTTGTGCGGCGGCATCACGGGGCGTGCCCATCCCGCGCGCCGCGTATTCGAGCTGCGCACACTCGAGCACCGCCACCGGCATCAACGGCGCAAGTCGCGCTGCACGCCGAGCCCGCACGAGCGCACCCTGTTCATCGCCAGCGGCAGCGGCAGCCCGCGCCGCGTCCACCAACAACTTCGCGGTCTTCTCATCGGAGAGATCGCCGAGCGCGATCAGCTGATCGATCGCGACCACCACTCCGAACGAATCGCCGAGCAGTCGCAGGACCTCGATACGCTTGGTGGCGACCTCGACGGTGTTGAGCTGCTTGGGCAACGCATCGAGCGCCTTGAGCGACGAGCGCGGATCCGAGGCCAACGCGAACGTCTCAGCGGCCGACAAAGCTGCTTGCACGCGCTCGGCTGCAGCTTGCGAGGCGTCCGCGACCAGCTCCAGATGCAGCGCTGCGGCCTCCTCGAAACGGCCTTCGTCTTCGAGCTCGCGTGCGCGCGCCTGCAGGCTGCGTGGCGACAGGGGCGCAACGGAACGACGGGTTGGGGAGCTCGGTGCGACGGAGGTCGACGCCAGCGGGGCGACGCTCGGCGTGGCAGCCGCCGCGGGCCTCGAGGGCTGCGGAGCGGGCGCGGGCTGTGAGCGCGCGACGTTCCTCGCGAGCGGCGGCGCACTGGGTACGATCGGCTGCGGCGGCGCGTCGAGCGAATCGGGAGGAGCCGAGGTCGGCAACATCGAGGGCGCGGTGCTGGGGCGCCCAACAGTCGAATCCGGCGGGCGATCCTCGAGCGTCGCGAACAGCGCGTCGAAGCCATCCTTTACGACGTGAAAATCGACGGCCGAAGCCGAGCGCCGCGTACGCGGCAAGCTGGAGGGAGAAGCCGAAGTCAGCCGGGAGGACGGCGCAACCAACGCCATCGGCTCTTCGCCGTCGTCGTCCTCGTCTTCGACCACCAGCAACGTTTCTTGCGTGCTTGGCGCCTCCAGCGAGGCCGCGGGCTCGGCGGCGTCCAACTCGGTGGTTGGCGGCACCGAATCGGCCAAAAACGCTGGGTCGGCGAAGGGGTCTTCGCTGGCCTCGGTCGGCGGCGGACGATCATCAGCGGCCAGCTGTTCGGCGCGCTTGCTCAGCGCGACCTCCGCATCGCTCTTGCCGAGCTCAGCAGCGAAGGCTGCTGCGAGGTTGAGCAACGGCGCCCCGACGACGCTGCGCGGGTCCGCGGCTCGAATCTCGACCTTCGCGAGGAAGGCGGAAGAGGACTCGACGCTCTCTGCGTATTGCCAAACATCGCCGAACAAGCGTTCAAAGACCTCGACCCCACCATCGAGTTCCACCGCCGCTTCCAGGCAGGCGAAAGCGCCCTTGGTCGCGCCTACCGGCAGCATGGCCTTGGACAAATGCGCCGCAGTTCGTGCGCCGTCTGGCCCCTCGAGCTTGGTCAGGATGATGGGCGCCGCTTTGTCGAGTCGCTCGGCGAGCAGCTCAGGGTACGGCCCGAAGTCCTTCAGCTGCGACAAAGTCTCCTGCAGCGCGAGCGCGAAGGACATCTCGGGCGCCGCGAAAAGAGCGCGCAAGAGCACGTCCAGCGAGCGATTGAGACCGTCTGAGTCTTTGCCGCACAGCTCGAGCGCCCGCTTGTACCAACCCCCGACCTCGTGACGCTTCGCCGTTTGGGCCACGCCCAAGAAGGCGTCCACCGCCAGCTGCGAGCCGGTGATTGGATCGACCAAGCGCGTGAGGATTTGCCAGCTGGTGCCCTCGTTGGGGACGGCCTCGAACGCAGCCAAGGCGTGCTTCTCGGCGAGATCGTTCGAGCCGAGCCGCTCTAGCGTGCGCGCCGCCCGGTAGTGGGCTGCACGTCGTCCGTAAACACCCATCGCCGTAGCGGCCAGCGCCGTGTAGATCGCGTCGATCTGTGCATCGCCGTCAGGCACGTGGCTAGCCTGTGATTCGGCGATCGAGATCGCCTCGGCGTGACCAGGCTCGATCGCCAGCGCCTTGCGCGCAGCCTCCAGCGCGAACTTCGCCAAGCCGTGCTCGGCCGATAGATGCGCCGCGGCGAGAGCGAGCGCCAACCGCGTCTCGACTGGCTCCTCCTCCGAGAGGCTCGCGCGCTCGAAGATCGCACGCACCGCAGGCTCGGGACCGGCGAGCTCGGCCAGATCGTGGGCGTAGATCTCGAAGCCTGCGACCACGTCGAGCTCGGCCGCTTCGAACAGCGCTTGCTCGGCGCCTCGCGAATCCTCGGCCAAGTCCCAGCGCAAAGCGCCGAGCATGCGGAAGGACTCGACGATCTCGCGCAGGAGGTTGCTGCGCGCGCGCGCCTCGTTCTCGACCGCTTCAGCGTTGGACTTGGGCGCTTGCGAGGGAGTGAGCCGCAGCTTGCGCAAAAGCGCTCGACTACGCGCCTCAGTCAGCGCGATCAGCCCGTCCGACTGCAACGCGCCGTCGCTCGCCTTTTCGATCTCGGCGACAACCTGCAGCAAGAGGCTCGGCTCCGCGCGATCAGCCGCACGCGCGAGCTCACTCGCCGCACCGTCGAAGTCCGCGACGTCTTGTCGCCGTTGGGCCAATTCGATCAAGACGTCAACCGGGGCATCGGCGCTCGAGGCGACGAAGCGCTCGAGCACGGCGATCGCCAAGCCGGCATCGTGATGTTCGTCGGCGAGCGACATCAGTCGCTCGCGCGCCAGCGCGTGACTCGGCCCAAACACGTCGAGCGCACGCCGAGCGACCTGGCCGGCGGCCTTGGCGTCGAGACCGTAGAGCAGCGTCAGAGCGTCGAAAAAAACTTGGGCGCGTTCTTCGGGCGGGTCGGGTTGCGCGAGTACCCAGGAGAGCGCGTTGCCGATGCGCGCGGCGTCAGTGCCTGCGAGACAGCGTCGCAAGAGTTCGGCCATCGCACGGCGGTCCGAGGGTACCAGCGCCAACCAACGCTGGGTCCAAGCGAAGGAGAGCTCGTGCTCGGAGATCGACTCCAAGCTGCGTGAGAGCGCATCACACAACCAAGCGCGCGGCACCACGATGCCCAGCGCTCGCTCGATGGCGACGGCGGCCTCGCGCCCGCCGAGCACCGCCGAAACACGGGCCAAAGCCGTAGCTGCGCGCGTGCAACCTGCGTCCATCTCGAGCGCGCGCTCCGCCGTGCGCCGGGCGTCTGCTAGGGCGCCCACCATGCGATAGGTCTCCGAAGCAGCGGCCAAAAAGAGCGCTCCCAAGGCCTCACCAAGCACCTCGGCGATCACCGCGTAGGCTCGAGCTTGTTCGCGACTTGGCCCATCCCCACTGCGAACCACCAGCACCATGGCGCTCACGCCCAGCGAGAGCGCTTGGTCGGCACGCGAGTTCTTCTCCACCAGCTCGAGCAACGGCAACACCGTCTGCAACGCTGCGGCGACCGCGCCATTGGCGAAGGCCAACTCCACCAACTCGCCGCGCACGAACAGCTCTTCACGACTGGAGAGGCTGGTCTCGAGGCGCCCGAGCAGGATGCTCTCGTAGAGCTCGCACCAGGCGGCGTTCTGAAACTCGCAGCGCCGGAAAAGCAGCGCGAGCGAACGTAAGGCCAGGACGTCCTCGGAATCCGCTCGGCAAATCGAAGCCAGTGCCTCGAAGGTCCGCGTCTCGAACGCCGGGGCACGGCCATAGAGGCTGACCAGCTTACGGAAGTGCAGCAGACGAGCTTCTCGCTGCGCGGACGCGCGACCTTCGACCGCCGACTCGACCCGGCTGATTTCTTCATCGCGCTCGGCCAGTTCGGCCTCCAACCGCCCACGCGAATGGGCCACGTCCTCCGAACGCCCAGGCTCGAAGCTCCGCGCCCGCTCGAGCGCCCAATCCGCGAGCGCCGGGTCGCCCACGCGCGACTCAGCCAGCTCGGCCAACTCAAGCGCGAGATTGGCTCGGGTCTGCAAGCTCGCCTCGGGCGGCCGCACGACGCCCACGATGCGCACCAAGGCCTCGACCAAGCCTTCGTGATCGTCGTCTCGGCTCTCATACGCGCGCAGTGCGTCAAGCGCCGAAGCTTGGGCTGGATCTGCCACCGCGCTTTCGACGAAGGCGCGCATCGCGTCGCGGTCCGACTTCAGATCCCCCGAAAATAGCCGGGCCAGAGCGTCGAATAGCTGCGCCCGCGCCCCACCCTGCCGCGCCTTTGCGCGTTGGGTCAGCCGCACCGCGAGGAGCTCCGGCAAGCCAATGCGGTTCAGCACCTCGTCGACTCGACGCTCGCTCTCGGGACTCAAGGAGGTCGCCGGCGAGTTTTGGCACAACCCAAGGTCGAGCACCGCCGACAGAGCGGCGGGAACGTCATCGGCCGCGAGCCCGCGCGCCAAGCGGTTGGCGTGCACCATGAGCGCTGCTTCGGGCGCCCCATGGTCTTCGAGCGCCGCGGCATGGTCACGCAGCATTTCGTCGGCGGCCGAAGCTCGCCCCTCGGCCGTCAGCGTCGAGGCTACGCGCTCCGCCGCAACCGACGACGCAGGATTCACCTCGAAGGCGCGCAGCAGATCTTCGAGAGCACCGTCATTTTCGCCGAGGCTGGCCCGCAGCTCGGCCGCATCCAAGTAAGCCGCCGCCGCCCGATCCTTGCTGACCACGTCGCTGGCCCACGAAGAGAGCGTGCCGATCAGCTCATGCGGAATTGGGTCTTTGCTGTCGCGCGCGCTGGCAGCTTCAAAAACGCGCAGTGCCTCCACAGGGCGTCGCCCGCGGCCGTATAGGACGCCCGCGCGCACGAGGTTGCGGTTGCTCGGCTCCGCAGCTGCAGCAGCCTCGAGATGAGCCGCCGCCCCCGCTGGGTCCCCCAAACCGGCTCGCCAGCCAGCAAGCTCCAGCCGCAGCGATGCCTCTTCTCCTCCGAGCTTCGTCGCGCGTTCAGCCAACTTGAGGGCCAGCTCGAGGTTGGTACCGCGCTCGGCAAAGAGTCGCGCGAGCTCGACCGCCAGGCCTCGTTCAGCAGCGCGATCGCCGCGCAACTCGGCGTCTTTTAGTTTGGCGTCCTTGTTGGCCAGGAGCGCGAGAGGGCCTTCGTACCGAGGGAGATCGGTCTCCGAGCTGACCTCGGAGGGAATGGACTGCGTCCCTCCCCCATCGTCACTGGCCCCACTTTCAGTCGCGTCCATGCTCGTGCCCGAGGAGAGTACCACCCAAGCCTAGGGCGACGCCCAATCCATGGCGTTGTTTGCATAAGGCCAGGGCGAACGAGGCCTTCCAACCTCACACCCTCGCGCCTGAGTTTGGGCAGGGACCACGTCAGTGCACCACGATGGCAAACGGGGTGAGGAGCACCGCCGATTCACCAGAAGCCATCGGCATCGCCGCAAAAACCCAGGAGCGCACCTCGGGCGGGAAGGCCTCCAGCAGTTTCTGGCTTGGGTCGAGCTGCGAAGCAGCCTGCTGCACAACCTTTGACTCTGCCTCGGCGTCCCCAGCGAGGAGCTCTGCAAAACCCCCCGCTTCGCCGCGAATGCGGACCGTGCCGTCTTTGTCCAGACCGGCCTGGCCCAAAGCGTAGGTGATGGCGTCTTCCAAGCCGCCAAGCTCGTCCACCAGCTTGAGTTCAACGGCTCGCTTTCCGCCAAAAATACGGCCTTCCGCGCCCTTTTGAACTTCCTCTACCGAGAGCCCTCGACCCGTCGACACGCGATCGATGAAGGTGTCATAGATCGACTCCATGCCCTCGCGCACCTTGGCCCGCGTTGGGTCGTCCCAACGATCGAAGGGCGATAGGTAAGCCGCGCGTTTGGCCTTTACCGGGTCTGGCGAGGCGGGGATGGTCACGACGTGTACGCCCACCTGCGAAAGCGTATTGCCGAGCGAAAACTTACCGCCGACAACACCGATCGAGCCGAGAATGCTCGACGGTTCGGCGAAGATGCGGGAGCCAGCACAGGACAGGTAGTAGCCGCCACTCGCGGCCATGCCGCCGACCGAAATCACCAGCGGCTTCTTGTCCCGCAGCAGCATCAGCTTGTGCCACAACAGATCGGAGGCCAGCGCCGAGCCGCCGGGAGAGTCGATGCGAAGCACGACGGCCTTCACATCGTCGTCCTCGGTCAGGCTGGTGATCACCTTGCCCAACGCGGCCTCGGTGATGCCGTCACCGCCACCGCCGATACCGCCGCCTCCCGCCATGGTGATGGCGCCCACGGCGCGAACCACCGCGACGTGCGGAGTGCCCATGCCGTCTGCGCCCGAAAGAGCGCGCAGAATATCGCCGAAGTCGTTGTTCTTCTGGTTGGGGGCCCCACCGAAGGCGAGCCGCGTATCGCTCGCCGCGGCCGCATCGAGCGCCGATTTGCGAGCTTCATCCAAGTAACCGATCGAGTCGATCAGGCCGAGCTCTTTGGCCTTCACGGCGGTGTGCGGACCGTCTTCGACGTGGGCGGTGGCAGCCGCGCCGCGCCCTTCCTCGAGGCCGCTGATCCAAGCTGCACGCAGATTCGAAAGCGCCTCCTCGACACTTTGTCGCGCCTCCGGGCTCGGCTCATCGCGCGTGTACGGCTCTTGAGCGCCCTTGAACTTACCGACCTGCAGGAAGTCCACGCCCACGCCGAGCTTGTCGAGCAAAGACTTGGCGAACATCAACTGGAAGGCGATGCCGACGCTGTCCACTCCACCCGTGGGCGTCACCCAAATGTTGGAGCAGGCCCGCGCGAAGAAGAACAGGGTTGAGTTGTCGAGGTCATCCGCGTGGCAGGTCACGGTGATATTCTGATCGCGCAACGATTTGAAGCGCCGGCCCAGCTCCTCCGCGTGCGCAAGCGAGAGGTTGGCCGTGCCCAGCCGAATGAAGATGCCCTTCGTCTCGCTCGCGTCGACCTGCCGCAGTTGGGCCAGCAGATCGGCGTAGGAGGTGTCCGGCAGCGGGCCAAACAAGGTGGAGGCGCCACGCTCGGAGACGCCCTTCGACAGGTTGAACTCGAGCACCGTGGCATCGGCGATGCCAAAGCCCTTCGAGCTGAAGCCCTTGCGGCCGTCGCAACTCGCGCCAACCACTGAGAGCGCCCCGAGGGCGAGCGGAAACAAACGGCGGAAGCTCAAAGCGGGGCTCCTGGAACGGTGTTGGTCGGAGCTGGAGGAGGTGGGTCTTTCGGCGCTGGCGGAGGCGGCGGGTCCTGACCGAAGGGCGGAGGGTCTTGGCCGAAGGGCGGAGGCGTCGTCGAGGTCGGAACCGGCTCGGTGGTCGCGGTAGGCGGCGCGGTGGGAACGTCGGGAGGCGTGGTATCGGGAGGCGTAGTTCCACCCGTTGTGACGGCCGCTGCTGTGGAGCGCGTCTTGGCGCGCTCCACGGCGGCGCCAGTCAGGCCGGCATCGAGAGCTCGCTTGTAGAGCGGCCGCGCAAGGTTGGCCT
>CAITIQ010000580.1 GCA_903892415.1 uncultured delta proteobacterium
CACAAACGGAATCACAAGCCGCCTGAAGCGGGAATCCCCCAGATTCAGCTGGAGCTGCGTTTGCTCTAGCTGCGTGCCGCCCAAGCGCTGAATGGCTCTTTTGAAAGCAGCTCAGCGCTCCATCGGGTGCGCAACTTGCTCAAGTTGGCTTGGGCGGCGCTGTTCTGGGCGGCCCGGAGTTGCGGCTCAGACGCCAACCGACGGAGGCGGATTGCAGCCTCTCGGATGTCGGGTTCAGCCCACAGGGCACCAGCAGGATAGACGCCGGCGGGATCATACACCTGCGTGAGGGAGTAGGGGACTAGGGCGTCGCCCATCCCACTCATAAAGTCGAGATTGCCGGACCAGCCCGTCGCGAGCACGGCGCATCCCGCCTGCATCGCCTCGAGGATGGCCAAGCCGAAGCCCTCCGACCGATGAAGTGACAAGAAAATGTCGCTCTGCTGCAGGAGTTCGATGGTGGCTGCGTCCGACAGTTCCGAGTCGATCAGTCTTATGTCTGGTCGGCCTGCGACCGACGCCTGAATTGCCCCGAAGCTGGTTGGATCTGCGCTGCGTTGAACAATCTTGACGATCAGCTCGACCCGTTCCTGGGCGCTGGGATAGGCCGCAAGGAATGCCTGTACCGCCCCGAGGGGGTTCTTTCGTGCTGCTGACGAGCGAAGGTCCGCAAATGCGATAACACGCGTCTGGTTCGGGTCGCCCTTGCGTGAGGTAGCAAAAGTGTTCGGCACTGGATGAGGAAGCAGCCGGACCGGACAAGCGGCGCCGGTCAATGCGCTCGCCACGAAACTGCTGGGCGCCCAAACCTCGTGGAACGTTCTTGAAAAACGAAGCCAGTTCTCCGGCGCCTTTGGAAGTTCGTAGACCCAATACCCGACGCGGTAACGCGCATTCCATTGTGCTCGCGGAATCCGAGACATCACGATCGCGGCCTCGGGCGGGTTGCAGTGCAGAAGCCAAACGCCACAATTGCGCGTTGGTAACGTTGCCTCGCCCTTGGCGTTAAGTGTCGTTCGGATGTCGTGTCGAATGACTTGGTATCCTGCAGTTTCCAATGCGTCTGCAGTCAGGCGCGCTGCCCGGCCGATACCAAGCACTTCGCCAAAGAAGCCGGAGATCGTAATGGGCCCCCGTGCCAAGGCGTCAGCTGACGCGATTTGATTGCCCACAAACCGCAAGACAAGCATGCTGGCTGTGGGACGTAGTTTGTGGCGGAGCGCCGACGGCAGCAGCCCCGAATGCCACACACCTCTCAATAATCGCAGCATTGCGGTGATTTCTCGTATCGTAAGCTAGGCAAAAAGTGCTTCTCTGATGAGGATGCGCGAATGCATGGCAGCGCCCGCGGCCAAATCACAGCGAATTTCGGCGTTGCACCCGCTACCTTGCGGAAGTTAACGAGCCCTCGCTTGACCGAAAAGAGAGTGAGTCGCTGTGATTCCTCGGAAAAAGCGAGCAAGCCTGCCCATTAGTCAGCTCATCCCGCAACTGCTGCGATAGCAGCAAAACGGGTTGGCTTTCGTCGGGTGAATTGCGTAGGACTTGAGGGGTCTGGGCACTATAGTCCATGCCGCGTCGCGTTACGCCGTCCAATGGTCGGCAGTGAGGGGAAGTAAA
>CAITIQ010000581.1 GCA_903892415.1 uncultured delta proteobacterium
CCGCCGCCTGCTACCGTCGCGCCTTCGAGTATGACCGCGTCCACCGACCCCACCTCCGCCGCTGCGCTCTGGAGCGCGATCGCCGACGAGCTACAGCAGACGCTCGCCGCGCCGACCTACAGCGCGTGGTTCGGTCGGGCCAGCGGCAAGACGCTCACGCCCGACGAGCTCGAGGTCGAGGTGCCCAACGAGTTCGTGCGCTCATGGATTAGCGGCCACTTCATGGATCTCGTTACGTCGGCGGCCTCGACCGCCCATGGCGCACCGCTTGCCGTCGCGCTGACGGTCGGTACGGAGGAGACGCCGGTGGCAACTGCTGCCTCGGCAGCAGTTGAACCGATCGCAGCCCCGTCCGCTGAGGACGCACCCGCGCTGCCGCCGGTCACGCCCTTGCCTGTGTCGCCCGAGGCACGAACGCTCAACCTCAACCGGAACGCCACGTTCGAGACCTTTGTGATTGGCCCGTCGAATCGCTTTGCCCATGCCGCCGCGTTGGCCGTGGCGGAGTCGCCGAGCCAGGCCTATAACCCGCTCTTCATCCACGGCGCAACGGGCCTCGGCAAGACGCATTTGCTGCAGTCAATCGCCCATTACGTGACGACCTCAACCGAGCTGACGGCCTGCTACGTGACGTGCGAGGCGTTCACGAACGAGTTCATCGAGGCACTGCGCGAGAAGAAGATCGAGCACTTCAAGAACCGGTACCGGACGTATGACGTCCTGCTCGTGGATGACATCCAGTTCCTCTCCGGGCGCGAGGGCATCCAGGAGGAGTTCTTCCACACGTTCAACACGCTGCACGAGGGCGGCGGGCAGATCGTGCTCGCCTCGGATCGTCCGCCGCGGGAGATCACCCGGCTCGAGGATCGCCTGCGCTCGCGCTTCGAGTGGGGCCTGATGACCGACGTCCAGCCCCCGGATCTGGAGACCCGCATCGCGATCCTCCGCAAGAAGGCGGCGCGCGATCAGATCCAGATCGACGACGCCGAGGTGCTCGCCGCTATCGCCATGCGCGTACAGACGAACATCCGCGAACTCGAGGGCGCCCTGACGCGCAGCATCGCCTTCGCCACGCTCAACGGCGAGCCGCTCACCGTCGAGCTCGTACGCGACGTGCTCAGCTCGCAGTACCCCGAGGACTCGCGTCCCGTAACCGTGGAGAGCGTGCAGCGCGTCGTTGCCGAGTACTTCTCGCTGACGATCGAGGACCTCTGCTCCGAGCGCCGCACGCAGACCGTTGTCTTCCCGCGCCAGGTCGCGATGTACTTGAGTCGCGAGCTCACCGACATGTCGCTCCCCCGCATTGGACAGCTCTTTGGCGGGCGCGATCACAAGACGGTCCACTGGGGACACGACAAGATCGCCAAGCGTATGAAGGAAGATCGTTCGCTTTACAACATCATTCAAGAGCTCACCTCGACCATCCGGCGGCTGGGCTGATGCGTTCGGCTGGGTACAACGCTGGGTGCAACCAGGGGTGGGGTGCGGGAGAGCCCGTGTCGCCCTCCCCAGTCACGCCGATCGCGTTGGGGGATTCCGTGGCTGTTGGGGAGCGTTTCGCAAAGCGCCCCCGTCCCATCCCCAGCCTCGACAGGCTCCAACCACAGGCTGCGAGCGGCGTTGTCCGACTTCTCCCCGTCATCCCCAGCCCCTATGGTGATGACTATCTAAGAACTTCTCTTTCAAC
>CAITIQ010000582.1 GCA_903892415.1 uncultured delta proteobacterium
AGAAGAAAAAGAAGAAGAAGCGCAAAGAGCTCGGGGAGTACCCGACCGAAGAGAACGCCGGGCGCTTTCGAGGCGGAGTAAGCGGCAATCTGGGAGCGTTTGTACCCGGGCCGATCGTGCTCTTGGGAGCAGAAGGCCGGTTTGGCTACCAGATCAATGACATGTTGGCCGCGTATGGCGGTATCGGCGCGATGGCTGGACTCGGATTTGGTGTTGGCGTCAGCGATACCGGGGGAAGCGGGACGATCTCCCTTGGCGCAGCGCTCGCGTTCAACGCGATGTTTGAGGCCACCTTCGCAAACGTCTTCTTCGTAGCGGCTGGGCCTCAGATCCTTTGGGGCAGCTTTGTCAGCGAGTCGATCTACGCGGATACGCAGGCCGCCACCGGGGTAACAGCCTCCGTGTTCTCCGGCATCCTGCCGGGGCTCAAGGCTCGCATCGGCGTCGGCTTCGGCAAGGAGCAGCCGTCGCGCCGGAAGCAGTTCACCCTGGCGTTTGATGCAAGCCTGATGTTTGGGCAGCGATATCTCGTAGTCAACAATGTCACGCCCAACGGTGAAGCCAACGTCCTTGTCGAAGACGGCATAGCCGTTGGCTTCATTCCCGCTCTTTCGCTGGGCTTCGACGCGAAATAGCTATCACTCGTACATGGGTATGGAGCCCAAGAAGTCGAGCTTACCGAGAGGGACACCGTTGTGTCGCAGGATTGCGTAGCTCGTCGTAACGTGGAAGTAGAAGTTCGGCACGGCGAACTGCGGGAGATACTCGTCCCCTTTGAAGTGCTTGCCCTGCATCCAGGGCATCGAGATCTTTTGGCCGGCGAGGTCTTTGAAGTCTTCCTCTTTGATAGACTCCAAAAACGCCACGCAGGTAGCAATGCGTGCTTTCAATTGCTCAATTGACGTCTCGGTGTCCGGGTGACTCGGCAGTTCTTTGCCCGCAAGCCTTCCAGCGTTGCCCTTCGCTGAGTCACAGGCGCTCTGGATCTGGCGCACGAGCGGAAACTGATCGGCGAAAAGGCGACTCTGCAACAAATTGTTCGCGTCGAACTTGCGCTCCTGTGCGTAGGAACTCGCCTTGTCGAGCCACCCGGCAAGGTTATTGAGCATCTTGATTGGCTGTGTAACGAGCAGTGCATGAACGTTCATGCCGCAAAGGCCTATCACCAATGCGGCGGAACGCTCAAGGCTCGAGCGGTGCGGCCAGCGGAGCCGAGCTAGGCACCGGGACGGCAGGCTCATCCGATACACGCGTGGGCGCAGTGACCACGCCGAGGCCGCTGCGGAAGTCGACCGTGAGTGCGAGCTTGGAAAGGCAGGCTCCGCTAACGCGACCGGCTTGCGCAGGCCGTTCCGGCGTGGCTCCGCTGCTCTCCGCCACGGGTCGCTCGGCCTCCCTCAGGAACCACGCAGGGCCCGTCTGCTTGTTGGCGACGCGAACGTCCGGAACGAGGATGGCGAGCTCACTTGGATTGGCATCGGCCGGGCCGACCCGCCACACCGGGTTGGTCACGCGGAGCTCATCGAAGATCGCGGCTTCAAGAAAGCACGCTCCTACTTTGACCCCGGGTTTGAGGCCCAACAAGCTGGCCTGCGCGTCGCTCAGTGTGCGGCGAGCCGAGAGGTCAAACAGCATCTCGAGGGGACGCCCCGCGAGCGCGACCGTGAGAAAGAACACGCGCCGCTCCGGCTTCTCGCCTGAGGTGCTGGGCTCCAACGGTTTGGACAACAAGTTGATGCGCTCGAAGTTATCGCCAAACGGCGCCTCCCCAGGCTGACGACTGAGCAGCTGCTGATTGGCGAAGTCGATGGTTAGCGTTTGGTCGAAGAGAAAGCCGGTTCCGAGCAGGCCGTCGACATTGGTAGGAAGCGCTGGCGCAGAATCCACGCGCTCTGCGATAGCGAGCCGACCTTCCTCCCCTCGACTAACAGGGATGAAGGCGTCCCAAGCCATCTTCGGTAAGATCAACGAGGTTGCCTCGGAGTCTAGATCGGGAGCGAGCTGCTTAGCCTTCGCCTCGCGCACGAGGGAGCGCTCCGTTGAGCTGACCAGCATTGTCAGACTCACGCCGTCTTCCGTCGCCGGCCGCAGCACAATCAAGCCGGACTCGAAGCCGGCGGGCAAGAGCAAGGGTTGTTCTGCCGCGGCACCAACGACGGCGCCACCGTAGACAGGAGGCGCGCTCCCCGTCCGAACGGAGGCGTTGCCGTTCACGCAGCTCGAGCCGCCCGAGAGCGCAAGCAACAGAGCGGGAACGATAGCTGTCTGCGCATTGCTCATTGTCTTCATCAGAACGGGTCAAACGTATCGGCGAAAGCGTCTTCCTCGAGCTCGGCGAAGAGCGCTATCTGCGGCTCGAGCGCCGCCACGGTAGCCCGGTCCGCCGCAACTTCGCGGTCCCGCAACGCTACCTCGAAAAGCTGGTCAAGGCGCGCAGCGAGGAGCTGCACACGTGCAGCTGCAAATCGATGCGATTGGCCGGTCCGCAGCATGAAGAGCAGGTCGGAACTCTGCAATAAGAACAGATCCCTTATTGCTAGTAGTCGAGCTCGACGCTGGGTCTCCGTTCGCGGGCGGTCGCGCACGACTGCGTCAACTTGCAGCATCATCCGCTCAGCGCGATGAACCAAGCGCAGCGCGTGGCTGACCAATGGGTGCGACCATACCTCCGAGAAGCCACCGCGCCCCCAGGTCGAACTAGCGGGCAACGACAACGCCAATTGTGGGTCTCTGGCCAGATACGAGGTTGGGGTATCGAGGCCTACCGCACTATCTTTGCGCGCGGCATTCTCGAGCAATGCAGCGAGGAACTGAGGGCCCTCCCACCACCAGTGACCAAAGAGTTCAGCGTCGAACGCTACGGTCGCGATCGGCCGTGGAGCCTCGGAGGCTTCGAGCACGACTGCCGCTCTCCGCAGAAAGTCCACCGCGTCACGGGCGGCGCGATGCTCTGCGACAGCCGCTTCATACGGAAGCTTCACTCCTTGGCCCGTCACGGCGTAGGGCTTGAACGCGAGCTCATACGGCGTCCCCTCCGAAAGGCGAGCGTGGAAGTCGCGATACACCGCTGCAGCCGGATAGCCGACCTCGCGGGACCATACAGCGCTGCAAAGTTCTCGGTGCCGCCCAAAGAAGGCAAACGGCTCGTCGGCAAAGACGGGCTGTAGTGATCCATGCTGGGGCCGCGGTTCACCCAGCTCGAGTGCGTGTGTATCCAGGATGGTCGCCGAAGCGCCCGAGTCCGCGAGCAGCGGCAACAACTTAGGATGGTAGCCGCACTCTGGCAGCCAGAAGAAGCTCGAGTGTCGCCCCGTTACTTCTCGAAAGTAACGCAAACCTAAGCGAATCTGCGCGCGAGCGCCTGCCGCGGTAAGCAAGCCGGGAAGAAAGCCGTGGGTTGCGGCCGTGGTGCCAAGCTCCAGCGCTCCCCGATCCCGCAAGCGCAGAAAGACGGCGAGCAGGTCTCGATGATTCTTCTGCCAATAGGTAAACGAGGCCTCGAGCCGCGCCTCGTGCGCTGCGACGGCCGATAGAAATACACCCTTGCTTCGCTCTTGCTCCAACTGAGCGCGAACGCCTTGTACGTAGCGCTCGAAGCGAGCCCCAAGCAGAGGACTCTTCAGCATCGCTAACAAGGTTGGACTGAGCGATAGCAACAGGAACGGCGTACGCTCATCACCATCAACGACCGGATTGGCCTCGCGTAGGGACTGCACTCGCTCGAGCAGCGCGGCGAGCGGGAGATAACATTCCCACAGCGCTTCATGCAGCCACGCTTCCTCGAAGGACATGGGCGCATTGGCGTTAAGCGAGGCTTCCTCCAACACCCACGGGAGGTGCGCGTGAAGGACAACCGCGAGCGAGCCGCGCTGCGAAGGCTTTCTCATGAGCGCAAAGCGCGGAGCTCTTGGCCAAGATCTCGACCGAGCGCGGCGGCCTCCAATAGCTGCGCCGGGCCAAGCACTTCGGGCCACGCCATGGTCCGCTCGGCGCGGCGTAGATTGCTGCCATCCGCGTCGGCCAACAAAGCGGCCAAACGTAGCTTGCCGTTCTCGCGGATAGCGTGCGCCGCGACCGGCATGCGACAGTTCCCCTCGACAGCGAGCATCACGGCTCGCTCGGCGTGGACGCAAAAGCTTGTCGCTGGGTCATTGCACAGATTGAGGACCTGATGACATTCACTGGCCTCTTGGCGAGCCTCGATACCGAGCGCGCCCTGCCCGACCGCTGGCAGCATCACGTCCACAGCGAGTACCTCGGTGGCTTGCGAACCAAGGCCTAGCCGACGAAGCCCCGCATAGGCGAGTACGATGGCGTCGAGCGGGCCCTCGGTCACTTTCTTGAGTCGACTATCGACGTTGCCTCGCAAAGGCTCGATCTGCAGATCAGGACGGGCTTGCCGCAGACATAGCGCGCGCCGCAGGCTCGAGGTCCCTACCCGCGCGCCCTGCGGCAACTCCATAAGGCCCGCTCCCGACTTACTCACGAGCGCATCCCGAGGGTCTTCGCGCTCCGGTATGCACACCAAAGCGAGGCCAGGGTGGAGCTCTGCCGGTACGTCCTTGATGGAATGAACCGCAAAGTCTGCCCGACCGTCGAGCAGCGCCTCCTCCAACTCCTTGATGAATAATCCCTTACCGCCAATATCCTGCAGCGGCTGATTGAGAAATCGGTCCCCGCTGGTCGTTAGCGTTAGCTCGGTAAAAGCAGGGCCCGCCGCTCGAGCTTTGACGCTCTCGACGAAGGCGCGGGACTGGGCGAGCGCGAGCGCGCTCTTTCGGGTGCAGTAGGTTAGTTCGTTCACGAGCTTTTTCCGGCGATGGAGCGAACCTCACGAACGGCCGAGGCCTCCGCGGGCTCGCTGGGTTGGATAGAAGGCAGTCCCCCCGCCTCGGAGGCGAGCCCCTCCCCCGCGAGGTCCGAGGGAAGATCGAACAGATCTGTCAGCACTTCGACCATGTCTCTGCCTCGAGCTTCATTCGCAAGAGCGCGCAGACGCACGGTGGGCCGATGACAGATCTTGTTCGTTGCGGCGTCGACCATGGCGAGGAGCGCTTCACGGTCCGTCGCTGCAAGGTGTTTGAGCCGACCGCCCAGACTGCGCTCGAGTTCGGCGTTGAGCGTCGCGCGTACGCGCGCACGCAGCCCGACGATCGCCGGGTTCATCGACAGTTCGCTGGTCTTCGCTTGGTATTGTGCGACCTCCGATTCAACGATGGCTTCAGCGCGCTGGGCCTCGGCGGCTCGCCCCGACATCGACTCGGAGACCTGCTGCTCGAGATCGTCGATGTCATAGAGATAGACGCCATCGTACGAGTCAATCGCCGGGTCCACGTTGCGCGGCACAGCGATGTCGATCAGGAACAGGTTGCGCCCTCGGCGCGCCTTGCGAGCGGTCTTGATCGCCGCCTCGGTGACCACGTAGGTGGGGCTCGAGGTGGAGGCGATCACAATGTCGCTCTCGATCAGACACCAGTTGAGCTCACCCCAATCCCGAGGCTGACCTGAGACCTCGGCGGCCAGCTTGTCGGCTCGTTCTCGAGAGCGGTTGACCACGAGAAGTTTGGCGCCCTCCTTGGCCAGCAGCTTCGCCGCGCTCTCGGCCATGTCCCCGGCGCCCACGAGCAGCGCAGTTGTACCGCGCAAATCACCGAAGATCTGTACCGCAAGGTCCACTGCCATGCTGGAGATGGAGACTTGACCGGCGCCAATCTGAGTCTCTGAGCGCACCCGTTTGCCGACGAACAAGGCGCGGCTCATCGCCTTACCGAGCCCCTGGCCGAGCCTTCCGCGTTCACTGGCGGTTGAGATTGCCTCCTTCAACTGACCGAGGATTTGTGGCTCGCCCACCACCAACGAGTCCAGCGAGCTCGCTACGCGGAATAAGTGCCTCAGTGCGTCCTGGCCATCCCTGCGATGAAGCGAAAGCATGACCTCTCGGCTCGAGCGCGCGCCAATCCTCTCGGCGATGGCTTGGCTCACCCGGGAGAGCGCTTGGGCATCGGTGGCGGCGCCTCGCGGAAGAGCTCCGTACACTTCAAAGCGGTTGCAGGTAGAAAGAATGACCGCCTCACCAAGACCTGTGCTCTCCACCAGCTCATCAAGGAACTCGGGCAAGCTTTCTTTGGGGACCGCGATCTGCTCACGCACCTCCACCGGTGCAGTGCGGTGGGAGAGGCCAACGTTGACGAACATTAGCGCGATCCCCCACCGTTGGCGGGGGCCGTTAGCCGCGTGTGCTTGGTCTCACCCGGCGTGGTCGTGCGAAGCGCGTAAACACCAATCACGCCCATCGCAAAGGTGAGCCCGAGCAGGGTGCCGTACGCACTGCGCTTGCCGCGCCAACCAGCCACGACGCGCAGCAATAGAACCAGCGCGATCAGCAGCCAGGTCGCATAGCCAAACACGATGCGCATGATCTCGTCGGTGCTGCCGGACTCGAGCTGGTAAGCCCAAAAGGTGCCAGACAAGATCCCCACTGTGAGCAGAGGAAACCCGATCACGAGAAAGCGGTGAATCGCGCGGTCCAACGTGTCCAGCGGGGGCAGACCGCCGATGCGCGCGAGCTTCTTCTGCTTCAGCCGGCGCTCCTGAACCAGGTACAGCACGGCTGCCGCACCGGCGAGAAAGAACAACGCAACGCCGATGACGTTGGCGAGGACGTGCAAGGCCAAAAAGACCGTGCCGACCGATGAACTCACCGCCGGCTTGTCGAGGAAGAAGGTACCGAGCAGGAAGGCCAAACCGAGCGGACCAACCAATAGCCCGAGCGCGTCGATGTTCTCCCGCGGGCCCGTTGCGCGCGCGCGTGCGAGGGTGAAGCCAAAGCCGGTGGTGATGGCCACCAAGCTGAGTACGAAGTGAACCGAGCCGACCGGACAAGTGTGAGTGACGAAGCTCGCCGAGGTTATGTAGGCAAAGTGCAGCAGCGAGCTGACGGCGAGCAAACGCGGCGCGAGCGCTGGCGCTGCCTCGCGCAGATGTCCCGCCCGATTGGCCTCTCCCTCGTCCGGCCGCGAGGCTCTGGGCGCCCGGCCGTCCTTGCGAGCAACCTGCAAGAAGAATAACGCCGAGGCCCCGGCATAGGACAACGCGCCGAGCGACATCAATAGGTAGGTAAGGGCGAGCTGCATGCCCACGATGAAGCCTACGTTGCCTTTGCGATGAAGGCCGCGAGGATCTCTTCGTCGGTACCCGAAGAGTCGGGGTTCTGAAGCCGATGGTCCTCGATGGTGCCAATAGGCACGCCGGCGAAGCCGGGCACGATGTCGTAGGCGCTGTCACCGATGACCATCGACCCCTCGAGAATCTCGGCGCCAAGTTCAGCCAAGTAGGCACGCGACTTTACTTTGCCGATGAGCTCGTTGGGGTCACCACCTCCGGCGACCTCTTCCACCACGCGCACGGCCTCAATGGTGCGATAGCGACGATTTTCGCCCTTTAGCAGCAGCTCCTCGAACGAGAAGTCGACGCAGTCGGAGGCGACCCAAACATCGAGCGTTTCCTGGGGGAAAAAAATTCGGTTCCTCACGGCTGTGACTCACCTTGTTGGATGGCCTGAAGGGACGTAGCCGAAGACACTTGCGCGTCCTCTACGCGAGCTGCCTCTGCCTTGGCGCGGAGCTTGGTAGGCAGCCGCCACAAGCTTTCACAGAGACCAAGCAACACGTAGAAGCCGAGCAGCCAGACCAGCACGAAGGCCGGCTTGAGCTGCGTGGAAATGACAGCGCTCGAAAGGACCGCAAAGCCTACGAACGCTGCAGAGTGCAGATTCAACCGCACGTCTTTGAAGGTGCGAAACTCAACGTTGGACACCATCAGCCCGGCCAAGGCCACCGTGATGGCGAGAATGAACGAAGCGTACTCACCCGCACCAAAAGCTCCGCCCACCGCGTGGTTCGCCACCACGAGGGAAACCAAGATGCCCGCAGCTCCCGGAGTGGGCAGGCCCAAAAAGTACTTGGAAGGGACGCTCGGTTTGCCGTCTTCTCCCATGGTGAGCACGTTGAAGCGAGCGAGTCTGATGGCGGCACAAGCGCAAAAGACGAAGCTCGCCAGCAGGCCAACGACGCCGAACCGTTTCAGCGTCCACGAGTAGACGAGGATCGCAGGGGCGACACCAAACGAGATCACGTCCGCCAGTGAATCGATCTGCACTCCGAACGCGCTCTGCGTCTTGGTCATGCGCGCGACGCGACCGTCCATCATGTCGAAGAACATCGCGAACACGATCAGCAGCGCAGCTTTGTAGAGATCGTCCTCGCTGGTGGCCGCAGCCGACAGCCGAATTGAATCAAAGCCGCAGAAGATGGCAGTGACCGTCACCAGGTTCGGCAAGATGAACAAGGTCTTGCGGAGATTGAGGCGACGACGCCCGGGACGACTTCTCACCTCGGCACCTTACCCTCACGTTTGCGCTGGGAGCAAGGGATCCGGCCTAGAACACGTCGTCCGGAAGCCGATGCCCAACACGGTGAAAGACCTCTTGTGGCAGGGGTAGGTCGGGCTGGGCCCGACAAGCCATGGGCTTGACCTCAACGCTACCGCCTTGAGGAGTATTGACCGTTTGCAGCCACCAGGCCTTCTGCAAATCGCCACTAATGACGGCCACAGAGCCCAAGCGCAGCCCAGAAGCGCGATAGAACGCCACGCAGGGGTCTTTACGGGTGCCATAGAGCACGGCGCCATCCACGAGCAGCCACTGCGGCCCTGTGAGCACAGCGGCAGTAAGCGAAGCGCCGGCTCCGGAGGAATCTTGGATCACCACCGGTGAGCGTGGCTGCGCGAACAGCGGGAGGTTGTTGGAGGAGAAGAAGGGCACCACCGACCGCGGGGTCGAGAGGCGCTCCTCGAGCGAACAAGCGCGAGGTCGCGACGGCAAATCCTCCAACGAAGGGAGCTCCACGCGAGCACCCAACTCGCCCCCTTCGAAGAACGCCGCGAAGGCGCGCGCTTCAGCCGAGGGCTCGTCGGGCATCGGCTCAATCGCCGTTACCCCGACCGTTGAACCGCGATAGGTGTAGCCCATCAGCGCGCCCTCCGAGGCGAACGCCAAGGCAGAGACCTCCAGCCCATCCGCCGGCTTTGCACGAGGCTCGCTAAGCGGAGCAAAGGCCACAATCGAGGCTTGTTCGCGATTCAGGAAGGCAACCGAGAACGGCGTCGAGCCCAA
Organism: uncultured delta proteobacterium; assembly: GCA_903892415.1. Lineage (GTDB taxonomy): Bacteria > Myxococcota_A > Polyangia > Polyangiales > Polyangiaceae > Xiheicaenibacterium. The sequence continues at coordinate 9,173 of CAITIQ010000582.1, forward strand.
GGCGAGGGTGTCGAGCACGCCCAGCGATCCGCGATCCGTCACGCGCGATCGCAAGTTGGGGACCTCGAACGGTGCCAGCCCCTGCGCCGATACGAACCAACCGCTGGGAGTGGTTAGCGGCTGCAAGAACAGCCCGACTCCCGCGACCGACACTTGCTGTAAGCGCAACGACGAACCGACGGTGAGGCCCGATGACCAATTGACGTCCAGATCGACTCGCTTCTCAAGCGTTGTTCCGGTGAACTGATTTTGCCACGCAACCTCGAGCCCAGTGAGCTTCTTTGAGGAGTCGAAACCACCCTTGTTGGTCGGAACGGTGCCTCGCACGGCGGCGTAGCCCTCGACTTGCCAGCGCACGGTTTGCATCGTCCAAGTCTTGGCCTTGGGCGGCTTGAGCAACGTCTTTTTTGTGAAGACCAGCGACTTGGGGCTGGTATCGGGAGCTGGCATCGAGTGAACGTCCACAGCGCCCTCGGGCGTCACCGCCAGCACGCTAAAGGCCGTCTTTCCTCGGCCCAGGTCACGTAGACGCGGAAGCGCGGGGCTCCATTGCAAGCTTCCGCCGCGCTCCTCTCCGCGGCCAAGAATGCGCGTAACCTCGGCCTTGGCTGGGACCTCGCACGCGAAGGGCAAGCCAATCGTCGGCGATCGACCTTGAGGCAGCACAGGCTCACCGCCCACGACGGGCTTCTCCTCCTGGCCCTCCCACCCGTCGCGGACCAAGCCAGCGCTGAACACGCAGCCCGAGGCGAAGCAAGCGCCCCCACCGTTGATGACGCTCTCGCGGAAGGCATCCGAAAGGCTGACCTCACTCCACGCGGCTCCACCATCCAAGGACTCAAAGCCCTTGAGCACGCCCGTTTCGGCGCTGAGACCGAAAACGCGCGCGCCTCGTCCCAACACCAAACTGAGCAGCTCCGGCGGTGTGCCGATGTTGGCGACGCGGCCCTCCGAGTCAAAAGTCAGCCAACACTCGCCGGCTCCTCGCGCGCAACGCATGCCGAGCAAGCCAGACTCGTCCATCGTCAGCTCGGTCTCCGAGTCCACGTAGAACCCTTGGTCGGAGGGCTCGCCGGGCTCCTCGCTCGCGTCCCAACCGGCGCTCGGGCTCTCGATCACCCGCGCGCGATAGTTGCGCCCACCGTCACGGGAAACAAATACGGCGGGCTCTGCGGTGCGACGTTTGCGCCCGAGCGCGTAGGCCAAGCGCCCTTCGCGTGAGAAGCGCGGTGAACGCAAGGTGCCGGCTTCAGCGTCGGGCGCTGTACCGATTGTGATGCTCGTGCCGCGCACCACGAGCGGCGCGCGCGGCGCACAGCCGAGGGGAGCCGCTGAAACGGCGGCCTCCTCGATCATGC
>CAITIQ010000583.1 GCA_903892415.1 uncultured delta proteobacterium
CCTCCGTAGCAAGTAGCGTGACCTGAGGGTCAAGTCATCAGATCGGGACCCAAAGGGGCTCGTTGGACGCGTCTTTGCACCAGTGTCCTCGCTTTGATTGGTGAACCGCGGTTCACCGGCGGCTAGGGGACTAGAGGTGCAAAAAACAAAAGAACCGTACTACAGTACAGGACTCAACAGGGATTCGAAAAAACAGGTGCGTTGGACGTTCGGAGGGGTCCGAGAGCGGCAATGTGCGGGAACAACACCAAGCAGCGGTGCCGCCCGACTGGCAAGCGCTCTGGCCAAATTTCCTGGCTCGGTGGCTCACGGTACGTCGTCCAACGATCCACCGCACACAACCTCAGTCGTCGGACCAAATGCTACGAGTATCGCATGCAGATCACGAGGCGAGGATGGCCGAGTTACAAAGCCGAACTTCGGCTCGTTCCAGTTCGCCTGCATGGTTTCTCTCGCCGTCATGCTCGTCTTCGCCGGGTTCCTGCCACCAGCGAGCCCCCGAGCCCACGACCCGTCCGATGAAACGTCAGCACAAGTCGGACGATTCGCCAGCGGAGGAGAGGCTGCTTTATTCCAAGTTCTCGGGCTAGCCTCTGTCGGATGCCCAGCAGTGCCAGCACTCGTCCACCTCCCCGCCTGCCTCGGGCCTCGCCCCAATGCCACCGCCTGCTTCGATTCCACGCGCGGGTTCCCAGGCGAGGGACCGAACTCGGATTCGCCGGCAATGGATGCTGAGAAGTTCCGAAACGAGCCGGCTGCGGCCGCAACAAATGATGATCGGCTGCGGATCGCGAACGAAGTTGGGTGCAAGGAGTTCGGGGAGCTCTGGGACGAGATGGCGTGCAAGATCACTGGATCCGCCGTGCAAAAGAGTTGCACCCTTTTGTACAAATGTCGATGCACGTCTTTGCAACGCGTGGCTGCCGGCGGTGCCGTGAACGACGAACGGACATTGGCGGACCTCAAGGTACTCAAACATAATCAGAAGATGGGCAGTGTCGAGGGCTGGGCACAAGCATGTCAGCTGCTGAAGGATTATATACACCGCAGTCACTGTGGCGAGAAGTGCACGCCCACCCTCATTGCTAACAAGAACCCCCCAACGAAGCGCCAACGTGAAGGCACTTGGCTTGACGTACACAATGCGGAATGGAAGAAACAGAAGGAGGAAACGGCGCACAGCAAAGCGGTGGCTGAGAGCGAAAGGAATGCGACGGACCTCGTTCAGGAGATAGCGACGTTGCGGGCGAAGAACAAGACCCTCCAGGATGAGCTCACGAAGCACAAGGCCGCTGCTGACCGACGGCTACAGCCGATCGATCCCAACAACGCCGACAGCTTCGACTACGAGCGTGAAGACCCTGGCACCGACGACGACGACGGCGCGGAATGCCCGGCTACAACGTCAGCAGTTGGCCCGCAGCGCGCCACACCGCCTAAGACGAGAGCATGGTGGAAGCTGCTCCGCATCGGCCAGATCCTCACGTACAACAAAGTGGAGTGCAAAGTCGTCAGCGTGGATGACAAGCCGGCTGGGCCGTCTGTGACCGTGGAGCTGCTGGCGGGCGAGTCCAAGGGCACTTGCGTGAGCGTTAACAGGTGGTCGGACTTGGTCGACGTCGGCCAGAAATTCTGGCACCCACGAAAGGGCAAGCCCTGCAGGGTCATTCAGATAACTCGCGGGCACGTCGATGGGGAGCCTTCTCTCTTAGTGAGCTTCGATGATGATGACACGTCCATAGTCGAAACGGAGTTCACTAACCTCGAGCCCTCGGAGTCGGCCGAAGACCTCCAGTCGAGGCGTGCCAGAAAGCTGCGCAAGCGCAAGTCGCGCACGTTCAAGCGCGTGATACGCGACCCGCTGAATGGCATGCTTCCGTGGCTGCAGTACCAC
>CAITIQ010000584.1 GCA_903892415.1 uncultured delta proteobacterium
CTGCTCAACGAACTACGGCGAGGCGAAGCGGTCCGCTATCGCGCAGTTCGAGGCGAAGTACTTCGGAGACTTGTTCCGCTCGACCAACGGCAATGTCAGCGAGATGGCTCGTCGCAGCGGAATGGAGCGCCATCACATTCGGCCCTTCATTCGCAAACTGGGCCTTTCGAAAGGCTGAAGGCCGCAAACGCTCCTTTGGGAGCGCGCGGCCCTCGCTGAGGTCGGTCGCTTCGCGGTGTCGTCAGACTCCGCCAGCGCCAGCCGTTCCACCCGCGCCACCAGCTGCTGCGCCACCAGCTGCTGCGCCACCGGCTGCTGCGCCGCCTGCTGCTGCACCACCGGCTGCTGCGCCCCCGGCTGCTGCGCCCCCGGCTGCTGCGCCGCCCCCACCCGCTGCCGCGCCCCCACCGCCGGGTCCAGGCCCGGGGCCTGCCTCGCTGCTGCTCGTCGTCATGCACTCCTGCGCGCAATCAGCACACGCGCAACCACCCTCGAGTTCCTTGGCCGAACAATCTCCATCATCGGTGCAAAGATTGAGACAGATCGGATCCTCGACGCAGTCGAAGCAGGAACAGGTCTCAGGGTTGCCTCCTTTGATGTTGCAGAACCCATCGGGCGCGTCGCCGTTGCAGTTCTGAATCGGAGGGTCACCCACAGTCACGTTGACCGCGCTGTCGTTCTGCGTGGTTACCGCCTCTCCACACGCCAGCAGGCTCGCGACGGCGAAGGTGAGAGACGAAGAAAGCCTCGTGAGGGTAAGTGAACTCATGCAGCAAGCATGGCGAACAACCGCGGCACTCGTCAACCGTCTGCAGCCTTCTCGCCAATTTCCGAAGCGAGAAGAGCGCGCTCTCTCGTGAAATAATCGTCAACGACGGCGCTCAACCTCGGTTCTCGGAAGGCATGAAGACTGTGGGTAAGGGTCGGCTCGAAGCCGCGCGCGAGCTTGTGCTCACCTCCAGCGCCCGGCTCGAACGTTTGCACCCCTTCCTCGATGCAGCGCGCGATCGAGTGGTAGAAGCAGACGTTGAAGTGGAGGAACGGGACCTCCTTGTGAGCGCCCCAGTAGCGCCCGTAGAGCGTGCTGTCCCCGCGAAGATTGAAGGCCCCAGCGATGGGAGTCTTTGCATCACGTTCGAAGGCGAACACAAGGTCGATCGCGTTCGGCATCGTGTGCACCACCTCCTCAAAGAACGCGCGATTGAGATAGCGCCGACCCCACATGAACTTGTCCACGGTGGTCAGATACAGCTCATACGCGAGGTCCGCATGTCGAGGCTCGAGCGCTTGGTCGCGCACATTCTCGATGCGGATTTGTTGCTCTGCGAGCGCACGGCGCTCGCGACGGATGTTGGTCCGCCGCTTGGACGGTAGCGTCGCCAGGAAGCCCTCGAAGGAGTCGAAGTTGCGGTTCTTCCAATGAAACTGCAGGCTGTGCCGATGAAGCAGCCAACTGTTCTGCATCCGCTCAGCGACCGCCTGCTCGGCGAAGAGCATATGCACGCTCGAGACGGGAAGCTGATGTAGCAGCGCGTTGATAGCCGCAACGGCGGCGGGCTCCGCTTGCTCTGGCTGGGTCCCCTCGGCGTAGAGGACGCGCGGTCCGGTTGCCGGCGTAAAGGGAACCGCGATGAGCAGTTTGGGGAAGTAGCGCACACCGAACTGCGGCGCGGCCCGCGCAATCGCATGGTCGAAGATGAACTCGCCCTCGCTATTGAACTTCACGTACGCCGGCATGGCAGCCACGAGCGTCTCGTCCTCGAAGACCCCGATATGATTCGGCACCCAACCGCGCTCCTCCGACACGCAGCCTGTGCTCTCCAACGCCGACAGCCAGCTCGCCGATAGGGTTGGGTTCCCGCGAGTAGAAATTGCGGCGTAGTGTGGGGACAGCTCGCTGAAGCTGCCAAACGTCCGCACGGTGAGGGGTTTCTGCTTTGGGGAATTCAAGACCAACTGCTACGTCTTATCGCATGTTCGACGACGCTGACGCCCTGGATCTATGCAACTTCATCGATCGTTCCCCGACGCCTTACCACGCCGTAGGTGAGGTCACACGCCGACTGTCGCAGGCTGGCTTCAGCGAACTGGACGAACGGGAGCCTTGGCTGCTCGGCCCCGGAGGAAAGCACTTCGTGGTGCGCGGCGGCGGAAGCGTCGTGGCCTTTGTCGTCGGTGCGGAGCCACCTACGACTGGTGGTTTCCGAATGATCGGAGCCCACACGGACTCACCCAATCTGAGACTCAAACCGGTTCCTGACGTGCATCAAAAAGGCTACCGGCAGCTTGCCGTCGAGCCCTACGGCGGCGTCATTTACTCGACCTGGTTGGATCGCGACTTGTCGATTGCCGGTCGGGTTAGCATGGCCAGCGCTCAAGGTGTGGTTTCGCGGCTCGTCGACCTGGAGAAGCCCGTGGCGCGGGTGGCTCAACTCGCCATCCACCTCAATCGGGGCGTCAACACCGAAGGCAATGTACTCAACGCGCAAAAGCACCTCCCACCGCTGCTCGGAATAGGGGACAAGAGCGACCTTTTGAGCCTCTTGGCGAAGGAGCTGGGAACCCCGCGTAGCGACATTCTTGGCTTTGACCTGATGCTCTACGACACGCAGAAAAGCTCGCTCGGCGGGCTGGAAGGCGAGCTCGTGTTCGCTCCCCGACTCGACAACTTGGGCAGCTGTCACGCGGCGACGCGGGCTCTGGTGGACCGCGCTTCCAAGCCCCCCACCAAGAGCACGCAGCTCGTTGTGCTTTATGACCACGAAGAATGTGGCTCGCGCAGTGCGGTGGGGGCCCAGGGCACATTTCTCGAGGCAACACTTCGGCGTGTGGTCGACTCGTTCGACGACCACGAGAAGAACGGCTTCGAGCGCGCCATAGCCAGATCATTCCTGGTCTCGGCCGACATGGCGCACGCCGTGCACCCCAACTACGCCGAGGTTCACGAGTCGAACCACGTGCCCGAACTGGGGAAGGGGCTCGTGATCAAGACCAACTCGAATCAGTCGTACGCAACAACGGGCGAGACCCAGGCGCGGCTTTTGATGGCTGCACGCGATTCAGGTGTCACGTTCCAACATTTCGTCACGCGAAGTGACCTCCCGTGCGGGAGTACGATTGGCAACATCACCGCCGCGCGCATTGGCGTAGCCACGATTGACGTTGGCGCGCCGATGCTCAGCATGCACTCGTGCCGCGAAATGGCGGGCTCTGCGGACGTTGCGCAGAGCATTCGCAGCTTCCAGAGCGTGCTCGCTGCCTCATGAGTACGGTCGTTTTGGCAGCACCCGCGCTCAAGGGCTTGATTCAGCGTCGAAGGTCCGAACTAGAGACACGATTCGTCTCCGATGGTGCCCTTCAGGAAAGGCTGAGGGATGATTCAGCCAGCTTTGAATGGGGCATGCAGCTGGCGCGTGAACTTTCGAGCTTGTACGACGAGTTGCTGCTCGAAACGATACGCCCGCTCAACGGTGGCAGCGTGGCGTTGGCCGCCGTGGGCGGCTACGGCCGTGGTGCTGTCGCATTGCGTAGCGACTTGGACCTGCGTTTTCTTGCGAGGTCGCAAGCTGAGGCTGAGGAGGTTTCCGAGGCGGTCCTCTATCCCTTGTGGGACGCGGGGCTCACTGTCGGACACCAAACGCTGGTGCTGTCGGACGTGGTGGATCTCGCGCGCGAGGATTTGGCGACGGCCACCAGCGTCTTGGATTGGCGCTTTTTGGCTGGCGATCGAGCTCTGTCTGACGAGTTCGTTTGGCGGGTCTCCGGAAGTCTTTTTTCCACCAGCGAGCTTGAACGCTGGGGAGCACGGCTCGCTGCGGAGGTCGAGAGAAGGCACGAACGGTTTGGTGACAGCGTCTATCTTCTGGAGCCAGACGTTAAGAACGGCGCTGGAGGTTTACGCGATCTCGACATCTTCCGCTGGGCAGCGGCAGCTCGATTTGGCGGCGGAGAACTCAGCAACCTCGTGCGTGTGGGGGCCCTCGTTCCACGCGAGGCGAAGGAGGTCGCCGAGGCGCAGGCGCGACTGTGGTCGATTCGACATCTCCTTCACGCGCACGCTGGGCGACGTAGCGACCGGCTCACCTTCGATGAGCAGGAGTTGATTGCGCGCGGGCTTGGTTTTGGTGTCGACGGCGAGGCTGTCGAGCGCATGATGAGCGACTATTACAGGGGCGCGAGGGTCGTGACTCGGGCGGTGTCGTCGATGTTCACGCGTGCGACGTGCGTGAGCCAGAAGCGCCCCAAGGATGAGGACCTCGGCAATGGGTTTCGGCTTTTCGATGGCGCAGTAACCTTCGCCGATTCAGCCGCGTTGGAACTCGACCCAACACTTGCGCTGAAACTGGTCGCGACCGCCGTGGAACACGACAAGCCACTTTACGCCTTTGCGCGCGAGGCGGTCATGCGGCTCAGTAGCGAACAAGCCTTCTGCGAGCGGTTGCGTGCAGCCCCCGAGGCCGCGCGTCTTTTCGTCGAGCTGGTTTCGGTCCGAAAGGAAACCAGCCTCAAGAAGGGCAGTCCCCTGCGCGAGATGCATGAACTCGGGCTACTGACCGCGATGATTCCGGAGTTCTTGCCGCTCGTCGGCCGGGTTCACCACGACGTCTACCATGTGTACACGGTCGACGTTCACAGCGTGGCCGCGGTCGACCGACTCGCAGCGCTATCGCGTGGGCAGCTAACGACGGAGCATCCGCTTGCTTCGCGATTGGCGGCAGAGGTCGTGCGCTACCCAACACTGGCTTTCGCCGTCTTGCTTCACGACGTGGGCAAGGCGATCGGTAGAAAGGATCACAGCCTACGCGGGGCCGAGGTTGCGCCGGGAATCCTCGCTCGCCTTGGCTTTGGAGAGGAGGACATGGCTTCCGCGGCGCACCTCATTCGAGACCACTTGACGATGTATCGCTTGGCCACTGCGCGCGACGTGGATGACGAGTCAACCTTGGCGGAACTGGCGAGTGCGGTTGGGGATTGCGACACTCTGCGCAACCTATTCCTACTGACCGTGGTCGACGTTGCAACCACCAGCCCGACGTCGATGACCTCGTGGAAAGCTCACATGCTGGACGAGCTCTTTATCGCTACGGACGCGTTTCTTACCGGTGCTGGTGGTGAGACTGGGCGCGCCGAGCGGTTGCGGAAGGAGATCGTAAGTTTCGCAGAGGGCTATTTGGTCGACGAGCCCTACCGGGATGAAGACCTGGCGTTCCTTCCCGAGTTCCTCGCCACGATGCCGGACCGATACCTGGCCTCGAGCTCGGCACCCGCCGTGGTCGCGCACGCCTCCGTGGTGAGAAGGCACGTCGAACCGGTCTCGATCGAGATCGTCCCCTCGAGTCATCCCGAGGCCGCGGAACTCTGCGTCGTTGCGCAGGATCGGCCAGGTCTCTTAGCCAAGATTGCAGCGGCGTTGAGCGCTTCCAACCTCGACGTGTTGGCAGCGCAGGTCTACTCGCGGCGCGGGCCGGAGTCGGTCACGGCTGTGGATTTGTTCTGGGTGCAGGGCCGATTCGAGGGAGCACAAGCGATCCCTCGCGCACTGCCGACGGTTCGAAAGGCGTTGACCGAGATGTTGGATGGTCTTTCGCCACAATCCATTCTCAGGCGCAAGACCTGGCCTAAACGCTCGGGTCCCGAGGTGAAAACGCGGGTAGCGATCGACCACAGGGCCTCCTCGAATCAGAGCGTGATCGAGGTTTCAACGCTGGATCGTCCGGGGCTCTTGTTCTCGATCGCCAACGCGTTTTTCGAACTCGGTCTATCGATCCGCGTCGCCAAGATCAACACCGAGGGAACCCGCATCGCAGACGTCTTCTACGTAACGGAGGCCGACGGCTCGAAGGTTCGGCCGGGGCCGCGATCGGTCGAGATTGAGCAACGTTTGCTTTCGGTCCTGCAGCCCCCCGCGGGTTGAGCCGTCTTTCAACCCGACGCCCAAGCTATGCAGCTTGCACGTGTCGAACCGAGGGCGCTTTCGGCGCCCGACCTACCAACTCCATCCACCTTCGGTGGAAAAGGTGCTACCGAAATCCCATGCTCCGCTCACGATTGACCCTGTTCGCCCTGATGGCTCTAACTGCGGGTTGCCCCACTACCAAACCGCCAGTCGACGAGCCGCTGAAGGCGGACCCCCCGCTGTCGGATCCGTCTCCAACTGCGAAGAAGAGCAATCCCGAACTCGATCGCGGCGTCGCGTTCATCAAGTCGGGCAAGTTCAAGGAAGCGGAGGTGCATCTGCAAAACGCGCTTACGCTCGAGCCCAACAACGCAGAGGGGCTTTTTTATAGCGGCGTGATTGTCGAGCAGACGGGGGGGGACTTGGCGAAAGCGGAGTCCTTTTATAAGCGGGCACTGGAGCAAGATCCTGGCTTGGTCGACGCGGCTGCCAACCTCGCTGCTGTCTACCTTTCGGAGCCGGCGCGCCCAGATGAAGCTCTACAGTTGCTGAATGATGCGCTCCGCAAGGCGCCCAGCGACCCAGTGTTGTTGACCAATCTTGGTTACGCGCACTTCCTCAAGAAAGACTCGGAGAACGCAGCGAAAGCGTACAGCAAGGCGCTGGCCTCTCAGGAGAGCGCCGAGACTCGCTTGCAGCTGGGTATCGTGTTGTTTGAGAGCGGCAAGGCCGAAGAGGCCGTACCGCACCTTCTCAAGGCAGCGGCTGCTCGCAACGATGACGCCCAGAGCCTGGCTACCATTGCTCGAATGCTCGGCCCCGGTAAGGCCTTCGGCGACTGCGTCCGCTTACTGGACCGCGTTGTTACGCTCAAGAAGGCCGATCCCGAGATTCTCGTTCGCCGCGGCGTTTGCAAACACTCGCTCAAGAACGAGAAGGCCGCCGCCGCCGACTTCGAGGAGGCCATCAAGCTCGATCCGAAGTTCCAGGCGGCCTACTACTACCTCGGCCAAAGCCAGGTGGAGCTGAAGAACAAACCGGCAGCAAAGATTCACTTTCGCAAGGCACTCAACCTTGGCAAGGACACGCCGATCGGGAAGAAGGCGAAGAAGGAACTCGACAGCCTGCAGTGATGATGTTCGCTCGCTAAACCCCGAGCTGGGCCAGCAATCGGTCCAGCTCATCAAGCGAGCCATAGTGAATGACGAGCTGCCCTGCGCCGCTCTCATCCCTTACCTCGACGCGAGTGCCCAGCCGTCGCGCAAGCCGTGCCTCGAGGTCCCGAATGGCGGGCGACTTCTCATCCTTCTTGGGCGACTTGTCGGGCGCCCCGGTCTTCCTTTTGGCAAGCCGAACAAGCTCCTCCACCTTACGCACTGGCAGGCGCCCGCGGACCGTTTTGTCGGCGATGTCGGCCAGCGCCGCAGGGGTTGGCGCACCCAACAAGGCTCGTGCGTGACCTTCTGAAAGCTCGCGCGAAATCACGAGCGAGCGAACGGCGGTGGGCAACTTGAGAAGGCGCAGGGCATTGACGACGGTCGTGCGGTCGCGGCTCATCCGTTGGGCTAGGGAGTCATGCGTGAAGTTGTGCTCGCGGATCAAGCGGTCGTAGGCTTCCGCAATCTCGATCGGGTTAAGGTCGGCGCGGGCAAGGTTTTCGACCAGCGCAAGTTCGAACGCAGCAACGGGACTGACGTCCTTGACGACCACCAGGACCTCTCGAAGGCCCGCCTTCTGCGCCGCTCTCCAACGTCGTTCGCCTGCAATCAGCTCGAAGGTGTCTTTGCGCGCGTCTCCCATTGCTGAAGGAACGCGGCGAACTACGAGCGGCTCGATCACTCCGTGCTCCTCGATTGAGGCGGTGAGCTCGGCCAGTTCGGCGTCGTCAAAGTGCTGTCGCGGTTGTCCCGGCTGCGGAACGATTCGCTCGACCGGGCACGAGAAGACGCTTTTTTCCGCGACGTTGCCAGCCAGCTGTGAGGACTGCGGTGGATTGGCCGGCAACAGCGCATCGAGGCCTCGGCCGAGGGCTCGCTTCTTTTCGGGCGGAGCGTTCATGACTTCGGCTGTCCCTTCGACTTGGCGGCCTTCGCAGGCCGTCGCGGACCTTCAGTGGGCACTCGCTTGCTCGCTCGTTGAGGCGCAGTCTCATCCACGGTCGACGCTTCACCCGGCGTCGCCGCGGGTTCAAGCTCGCTCTTGGCCTCCGCCTCGGTGGAACCGCGCTCGACCATCTCTACCGCCGTCTGCCCGCTGCTTCGTTCGAGGCGGTCGACCAGCTCTCGAGCCAGGCTCAAGTAGGCCAGCGAGCCACGTGATTGAGCGTCGTAGAGCAACGCCGGTTTACCGTGAGAGGGTGCCTCCGAAAGGCGGACATTGCGCGGTATCACCGTGTCAAAAACGTGGAAGTGCCCCCGCACCTCGTCGGCGACCTGATGCGTAAGGGAGTTGCGACCATCGAACATCGTCAGGACGATGCCTTCGACTGATAACGTCGGATTGAGCGCCCCACGGATGCGGTCGATCGTGGCCATCAGGTGGGTGAGCCCTTCGAGCGCGAAGTACTCGCATTGCAGCGGCACGACCACCCGGTCCGCGGCGGTGAGTGCGTTCACCGTCAAGAGCCCGAGCGAGGGTGGACAGTCGAGCACGATGAAGTCGTATTGAGCTCGCACCAAGGCGATCGCTTTGCGCAAGATCGCCGCCCGCTCCGGCTGGTCAATGAGCTCGAGCTCGGCTGCCACGAGGTCTTGTGTGGCCGCAACGACCTTCAGGTTGCCGAGCGCAGTCGGAACCGCTGCCTCGGCCAGCGTCGCGTGCCCCAAGAGCACGTCATAGATTGAGCGTTCAATGGTGCGGCGATCGACGCCGCTCCCGCTCGTGGCGTTTCCCTGCGGATCGCAATCGATGAGCAGGGTCCTGCGTTCGGCGGCGGCGAGACTCGCCGCGAGATTGACGCTCGTGGTGGTTTTCCCCACGCCGCCCTTCTGGTTTGCAACAGCCAATGTGATTCCCAAGGCGTGCCCCGGGTACACGACCTCCGGCGGGTCGTCGAGCGGCGTTCAAAAAACGCACGTGGAAACTTGGCCGAGCACCCACGCCCGACTACGTTCAGCGACATGTCGCACGATGTAGGTCTAAGTCGGAGTCAAGCGAAATCGCGCAGCTCCCTGCGGGCCGGGTTGAGCGCTGCTCTCGTCGATTCTTCGGGGGAAGCAGCGGACCGAATCGTGGCGCAGGGCTTCTGGCAACGGGAACCAAGGCAGCTGCCTGGGCCTGGAACCGAGCGACTGGCCAGCGTGACTTCGATCTTGTCCCGCCGCTCCTGAGCGGCCGCTTCCTTGGTTGCTTTCTTTAATTCCGCTTTCGCGGCCTGACCGCGAAGCCACGTCTTTTCCTGGAGGGTTCATGTCGCTTCCCAAGTCTTTCAAGAACTTCGCTGAATTTGAACGGGACGTGTTGAGCAGCGAGCGTCGAATCGGCCTTTCGCTCGAGGACATGGTCGAGGACAACGCCTTCGACGCTGAAGTAGAGTTCGACTCCGAAGATCCGTTCAGTGAGATGAGCAACGACCGCTACTAGGCCTGTTGGCTGTAGTTTCGCTCTGGGCACCATTCCTCGGAGCCGCGCAGATGGTTGGGCGCCTGGAGAACGGGCGCCCTACGCTTTTTGGCAAGGGTAGGGGAATGGCGCTTGATCCCTAAGGGAGTCGGGTCTAAGGCCGCGAGCCCTACCCATGCAAATATCCGTCGAGAAGCTTTCTCCGGTCGTCGTCGAGTTCTCCGTGGAGATCCCAGTCGACAAGGTGCGCGTTGAGGTCGACAAGGCCTTTGCCGCAATAGCCCGAACCGCCCGCGTCCGCGGGTACAGGCCAGGAAAGGCGCCGCGCCAAGTGCTCGTGCACCTGTACGGCCCGCGAATCCACGCTGACGTGGCCCAGCGATTGGTGGATGAGACCTTGGACAAGGCACTGGCCGAGAAGTCCGTGCAGCCCTTGTCGAAGCCCTCGGTGGCACCGAGTGCGCTCAGCCCAGACGCGGCGTTCTCCTACAAGGCTCGCTTCGAGGTTCGTCCCGAGGTCGCCGAAGTTAAGTGGGAGGGTCTGCCTGTTTCGAAGCAGAAGCTCTCGATCGCCGAAAGCGCTGTTGAAGCTGAGCTCAACCGCCTAGCCCGCGAGCACTCGACGCTGGAGGCGCCCAATCCCGAGCGTCCCGCCAAGGACGGGGACACGGTCGAGCTTTCGTTTAAGTTGCTCGTGGATGGGAAGCCCCATCCCTCGGGCGAGCAGACGATCACGACGGAGCTTGGCTCTGGCGAGACGATGAAGGACATCGAGACGGCGGTCACCGGCGCCAACGTCGATGAGGAGCGTGAGGTCACGATCACGTTCCCAACCAACCACTCGGCCCCCGACCTACGCGGCAAACCGGGCGTTTTCAAGTTGGTCGTGAAGTCGATCAAAGAGCGCATCCTACCCAAGATCGACGACGAACTGGCGAAGGACTGCGGCGAGTTCGAGAACCTGGACGCCCTGAAGAAGGACGTCACCGAGAAGCTCGAGAAGAACGCCAAGCAGCGTCAAAGCGAGCAGGTCGCAGAGCAGCTGGTCGTGGAGCTATGCAAGGCGAACCCGATCCCGGTTCCGCCGAGCCTCGTTGACCAGCAAGGCCAAATGACAGAGCGTGAGCTGGCCCAGGCTACGCGCCGCTCTGGCCAGGCGTTCAACCTTACCCAAGACATGCGGACCCGCATCCGTATGGATGCAGAGGTCAAGGTTCGAGCAGGCCTGTTGATGGCTGAGATCGCCCGTATCAAGGAGATAAAGGTCACCAACGACGACATC
>CAITIQ010000585.1 GCA_903892415.1 uncultured delta proteobacterium
CGAGCTGGACGCCTGCCAGCGATGCCCAGAGATGATCGGACCGGTGGTGCACGGGGCTGCTGTGATGAGCCGAGTGCTTCTCGTCGGGCAGGCACCTGGTCCGCATGAAGGCAAGTTCGGCAAACCCTTTGCTTGGACGGCGGGCAAGACGCTCTTTCGCTGGTTCATGCAGGCCACGGGCGCGGAAGAGGAAGCCATCAGGCGCTCGGTCTACTTCGCTGCCGTCAATCGCTGCTTTCCCGGCAAAGCCAAGGGCGGAGGGGACCGCAGGCCAAGCCCGCACGAGATAGCCAACTGTCGGCCCTTCCTCGCTGGAGAGGTGGGCGCACTCAAACCGCGACTAGTCATCCCAGTTGGCACGATGGCGATTGCGGAGGTACTTGGCCATACAGGCCAACTGACCGAGGTTGTTGGCAAAGTGCTACAGGCTAGCTACCACGGTCAGGAGACAGACGTGATCGCCCTGCCGCACCCAAGCGGCGCGTCGACGTGGCACAAGCGAGAACCTGGGATGGCGCTCTTGGCGCACGCTCTTGAACAACTCGGAGCTCACGGAGTCATGCGCGGCGAACTGCAGCGATTGGGCGCTGTGAGCGGAACAGCTTGACGACTGGCCCTAAGCGACTTGCCTTGCGTGCGGACATCTCGCGTGACGAGATTGACGATGCGATGCTGGAGTTGGGACTTGTGCTCGTCAATGTCATCCGGGAATCGAGGGAGAGGCCAGGGCAGTTCGTGGCGAGATCCGCCGGGGCAGCACACACAGTCCAGTTCGTCGAGGATCGGCGACTCGACCTCTACTACGCTGTCGTTTCGGGCAGCAACTCGTCAGCGCTGGCCGGTGCGCTTGAGCAACGGTTGAGCACGCCTGGGGGCGAGACGGAGCCGCGTCGACGTCTGGCAGTGGCAGCCCTGTCGAACGACGAGTCGACGGCATTGGAGCCCCTTACACTGCTATTGAACAGCGAACAGCGTCGGGATCGCGCCTTTGCATGCGTGGTCGCCTCCTACTTCGAGTGCGCGAGCGTGCAACGCCTCGTGCAGCAAGCATCATTGCAGGAAGAAAATGCTGACCTCCGTAACGCTCTCAGCGAAGTAGCCAATCGCTCAGTCGCCTCCGGCAAATCAGTATGAGACACGAGCGACCTAGGCTCGCGGTGCACGTGCTACCACGGAGACACGTCATCGACGACGAGGAGGTCGTCGTGCTCCACAATGCGCAAACAGGAGAACTGCTGAAGCTCCCCGCGGACTTTTTCGCGCTCGTCGCTTATGCCGATGGCACACGTGACCTCGACGGAATAGCCCTCGCCGCCGCTCGCGATGGCCGCTTTACTAGGATGAGCGTCATTGGCTCACTCCTGGATACGTTGGACGGTTATGGCGCACTCACGGACGGCATTGAGCCAGTTTCGCCTGCCGTTACAGAACACCGCCTCCTTACGGCGGAGTCGTTGGATTTTCCCGACCTTCCGCTGGAAAGACTGGAAGGGCATCTGTTCCGCTGCTCTGGTTCTGGTGCGTGTTGCACCCAGTACTCAACCATTGGAGTTACTGCTGGTGACCTGATTCGAGCTCGGCGGGCTGGACTCCAGACGTTGCCGGGGGACAATCGCGAGGAGCGCGTCACGCTGCCACTCTATGGCGGAGCGGATCGGCTGGCCATGACCCTAGTCGAAGGCCGCTGCCTCCAGCTTACCGGAGATGGCAAGTGCGGACTTCATCAACGAGGGGGGCCCTTGGCCAAACCTGCTGCTTGTACGGCCTTCCCTACTGTATTGGTAGAAGATGGCGAGCGGGTTCGACTATCTGCAGCCCTCGAATGTGACTGTGTCTTCAACTCGCGAGACGACATAGAGGGCGAAAGCTTGCTTTCGACAACTAGCTCGCTCCACCAATTGCCCCCAGGGTTGACGATTCGTCGGCTGCCTAAGGAGCTACGGCTCACGAACTCCCGGTCTGTACCGACTTCGCTTTATGCACATTGGTCTAGGGACACGTACACATCCACCAATGCGCCGTGGGCTTGCGCAACGTTGGCAGCTGGCCTCGGCGAACGAGGACTTCGCGATCTCGACGCAAGTGAACGAGACGAGAGCTTGCGAGCATCGGCGCTCACAGCCATGCGCGAGGGCCTTCATGTTTACTCGACAACGATGACCCAGGCGGCCCAGTCGAGTAACGCTTGGAGAAGTCAAACCGATCGTACTCGCTTGTTGAGGAATGCTGTAGCAGATGCGGCTTTAGCGCTTCAATCCACAGAAACTTTCAATTCACGGTTCTCCCAGCAGCAAAGCAGCGACGAGGCCTTCGCCTTACGGATGAGCCTTTTTGGCGATCACCTCGTTGGCGAGCTGCCTTTTGCTGATGCCTTGATGGAGTTGGCCGTAGCATTTCTTGTGGCTCGTGAACTACTGGAGTCGCGAGCACCTGTTGGTCATCCCCTTGCGGCCGTCCTCGCCTGCGGACGCGGCACCCAAACCAAGCTCTGATGCTGCGCCGCTCAAACGACAAGCTCGAACGACCGCTGGTGACTGTCTGGATACCTGCGTCAGTCCGTCTTCATTACCCTATAAAGTTGCTAATCGGTTTAGTTCTGCTCGAGCAGAGCTCGAAGCTCGACCTCGACTTCCAGTTCGGAGTAGCGCCATGGGCCGGCAAACCGAGCCCCAATGACGAAGCCGTCGGCACCGTCTATTGGACAGTACAGCAAGGAGCTGATTCGGTGCGAGTGGCCTTTGACCTGCAGGACCAGGGTTGGCTGTTCAACCGCAGCGCGCTGCGAACGTGTGACCTGTACTTCAAACGAGGTTTCGAGCCGCCGGCGCTGAGCACCCTCCCAGCCGCTTGGGTCAGCCGAATCAAACCGCTTGGTCTTGTCTACCCATGCCAGCGGCTTGGCGTTAGTGCGCGGCTTCTTCCGCGATGGCTGGTGCAGCGAGGCCCGCAAAGCCTCACGAGCCTTGGCCAACTCGTGCAGCTGAAACAGGAACTGAAACTACTACTCCAGCTTCCCCTGGTGACCGACTTCCAACGTTCGCCAGCGCAGCCCGCCATCGAGGGGGTCATTTTTCAAACGCGACTTTGGGAGCAAGGAGAATCCAGCGATGAGGATCTGCTGGAGGTCAACTCGATGCGATGTGCGCTCATACAGGGCCTTCGAGCCGCACTTGGCACGCGCTTCCGCGGCGGGCTCGTCCCGACCCGACTCGCGCTCGAGCGCCACGCCGAACTAGTCGCGACGGACCACTATCGTCGACGCGACTACGTTCGCATGAGCGGAAGCTACTTGGTAGGCGTCTACTCACGTGGCTTGAACCACTCGAACGCGTTCAAGTTGGGCGAGTACTTGGCGGCTGCGCAATGCATTGTAGCAGAGCCGCTACGGCAAGAACTACCGCAGCCAC
>CAITIQ010000586.1 GCA_903892415.1 uncultured delta proteobacterium
GGACGAGGACGAGGACGACGGTCCCGCCAAGAACGACCGGCCCAACTGAGGCTGAGTTGGCGGTCGTGACAAAGCCCGACGCCCCCTCGCCTCCCCTCGGGCCGATGTTCAGCAAGGCTGAGGCTGAGCTGCTGCGCAGCGAGGTGTTTCCGTCGTATCTGTCGGGCTTTGGATGGATGGCGGTGGACCGCCTTGATGCAACCGAGCAGGCCAGCCGAGTGCTGGCCGCCGGCCCGCTGGTTACGTTGCTTCTCGATCGCCTGTTCGAGCGGATGCCAAACGCCTCGATCAGCGTGTTTGAGCCTTCGGCGGAGACCGCCAGGTTGCGCGCGACAGACGCGCGGGTGAAGAGTTCGGAGCTCTCGGCGTTGCCGCTCCCCGAGCGGGATGAGTCCTTCACCCATACGCTCTTGTGTCACCCGCTGAGCGGTGCACGAGAGCGTTTGCTGCTGATGGCAGAGGCGCAGCGCGTCCTACAACGCGGTGGGCAGCTTGTGTTCGCGAGCCCGTTGCGTGGGAGCTTTCCTGAGATCGCCGACATGTTGCGCGAGTGCGCCCTCAAACATGATCGGCCCAAGCTCAACGAGGACGTCGAACTCTCGGGGCAAGGCAGACCTACGCCGGAAACGCTCGTGCAAGAGCTCGAGCGGCTGGGCTTTGTCGAGGTGGAGGTCGACGTTCAGCTGCTCAGCGTGCCGTTTTCGGATGGTCGCCGCTTCGCCGAAAGCACGCTGTTTCAGGCGTTTGTCGCACGCCAGTTTTCGATTTTGAGCGAGAGCGATGCGACCGAGTCGCTCGAGTACGTGCGTGGGGCGGTGTCCAAGTATTGGTCAGATGGTCAGTTCGACCTGACGGTTAACCTTGGTTGTGCCACCGCACGGAAGAAGTCGTAGTCAAGCGGCTTGCCCTGCGCGATGGGCGCGTGTAGGGAAGTTTCATGCCGCAGAAACCGATGGTCCGAGCGAAACAGAAACGACGACGCGCCAAGAAGCTGGCCCTCTGGGTTCAAGCGCAGGAGCAACTCCAAGCCGCAGCACCGGCGGCCGACAAGAAGGCAGCCAAGTAACTTGCAGAAAACGCTCGTTTGCCGATGTGAGGATGTCACGCTGCATGAGCTCCACGTAGCCATCGAGCGAGGGCATCGCGACATCGAGTCGGCGAAGCGTTACACCGGTTTTGCGACCGGGTTCTGCCAAGGGAAGTACTGTTTGGGACTTTGTGCGCGGGTGATCGAGTCGCACGGCGGCACCGCCGACAAGCCGATCACTCCGCGTCCCCCGTTTCACCCGGTGGAACTAGCGACGTTGGCAGGCCTCCCCCAGGACTGACAGCTACTGCTTCGAAGTCGGGTCGACGATCGATCCCACGAACAGTACGCGCCCGGTCTTGAACAGCCGCGCGGCAAACCCGTTGGAACGAGTTACGTCATTGGCCGCCGACGCTAGCGAGAAGGACGAAACGCCTACAGCCTGCGAGCTCGCCAAAGCGATGAAGTCAGTGAGCTTGAGTTGTATCCAGCGTGATCCGCTGAACCACGGATAGGGACATGGTCGTCAGTGCGTTCTCCCAGCAGGTGCGAGCCCGGCTCGGGCAGCCCACCCTCGTGGAAGAGGACGCGCGAGCCTGGTACCAGGGGTGGATCTTCAGCGAAGAAGGGGTCGTCGTTCAGCAGGTGAGCGGCCATATCAGCACGGGGTTGGTCGAGGTGAGCATCACCCTGTGCGAGCGCGCGTTGGGTGCGACAAAGCGACGCTTGTTGCTGATGGATGACCTTGCCGAGGTTACCTCTTACGACTCTGCGGCCAGGGTAAAGTCGGTTGATTGGGGTAGAGTGAACCAAGACAAGCTCGAGGGCGTTCACGTTTTGCTGAAGTCGAAGCTGATTGCCATGGCGGTTTCGGTCGCCAACATCGCACTTCGCGATCCAATGACGCCGTACTCGGAGCGTGAGCCATTTGAACTGCGGCTGCTCGAGGCGCTGCGTCACCCCCGACGGAGTTAGCGCAACATCGGCTTATGCCGAAGCTTAGCCACTCGATTGCCACAGCGGCGAAAGGCGGGATTGGTTGACGACGGAGAGAGCTAGGCCGACGATGAAGGAAGTGATTGGAGGGGGAGCACATCACAGCCGCAAGCCGAACTCGGTTGAGTTCACGCTGGCTTATTGGCCGGTGGCGCTGGCAACTCTGCATGGCTCGCTGGGCGCCGAAGAGGTCGAGCAAATGGCCAAGGGCTTCGACGAGGCGTTTGGTCGTAAGAGCACTCACGTCAACATCATTGATGCACGCGGAGTCCGCGAACGCCCGGATGCGCTCGTGCGCCAGAAGATGGCCGACTTCGTAGCGCGCACCCGCGACGAGTCAAAGCGGTGGTCTCTTGGAACAGTGATCGTGGTCAACAACGCTCTGCTTCGGAGCGCGATCACAGCGATTCACTGGATCGCCCCCGCATCGATTCCGGTGGTTGCTGCGGCTACGTTGGAAGAGGCGGTCGAGCAGTGCTCAAAGTGGCTCGCGGCGAACAAAGTGGCCTTCGATTCGGACCTGTTTTCGCGATTGAAGCTGCACGCCCGCTGAGGGACTCGCGAGACACGGTAGCTGTTGCTCATCGATCGTTGCCGCTCTCGTACCTCGGCCGATTGGCGCCAGTTTGACAGCATCTTTCGGTATTTTCGAACGAGAGCGGGGCTTGAGTGGGGCTCACAGGCGTGATGCTCTCGTTGTCGATGCTGAACCTCAACTTCGACTACGCGGGCTGCGTCAAGGTCTCCGAGCGAGTGAACTGGCGCGTGGACGAGGTGATGCCGCAAGACACACGGCTCGACTTCACTCGTCCGTTCTTGCCAGAGCAGTTGGCACGCACGCGCGGACTAAGTGTGCTCGCAGGTGAGGCCTTTCTGAACGACATCGAGCGGCGTTCGCTCAATCAGATATCGGGCAATGCGTACCTCAATCTGTTTAGCTTCGTCGAGGAGTACATCCTCGCGACCATGCTCAAACATGCGCAGGCCGAGGTCTTCGGGGACCCGAGCGCACTGAGGGCGCTCACTCGCTTCGTTGACGAAGAGTTGAAGCATCAGGCGCTGTTTGATCGCTACAAGCTGGCCTTCCAGCGCGACTTCGGCCACCCGTGCGGCGTGCTCGAGACGGCGCAGGAAGTTGCCGAAGTGATCATGAGTCACAGCCCGATCGCGGTCCTCTTGATTACGCTCCACATCGAGCTGATGACGCAGCAGCACTTCACAGAGTGCGTCAAAGACGCCGACGTGGATCCATTGTTCAAGAGCCTGCTGAAGCACCATTGGTTGGAAGAAGCGCAGCACGCAAGGATCGACGCGCTCGAGCTGGACAAGCTCGCTAGCGTGGCCACGCCGGCCGCTCTCGAGTTGGCAGCGGACGAGTACCTCGGAATTCTCGAAGCGTTTGACGGGCTCTTGAAGCAACAAGCGGAGTTGGACGTGCGGACCCTGGCAGAGGCCACCAAGCGAACCTTCAACGATCAGAAAGCGCCGCGATTCAGGCGACGCAACTGGAGAACTACCGCAAGACCTTCATCTGGTATGGCATGACGAACGCCACGTTCGTCGCCCATCTTTCGGCAATGACCAAGGCCAAGGCCCAAGCCGTGTCGCAGGCGGCACTCAGGTTTGTGCCGTGTCGAGTAGCGCAGCGATCGCAAAACTGGCACGTGTTTTCGGTGCAGCCAAGGCCCAGGAGATCGCCACTGACGTCATGCGCGTGTGCGCGATCTCCACGCTCGATGACCCCAACCACCGACTCCGCTTCGCACGGGAGCTGCTCCAGCGTGGCAGGGTGCTTGAGGCCATCGGAAATTCCATCGCCGTCCAGGCAATCCTTGAAGGAGCTGGGTCCGGCACGACGACACCGCGCGCCGAACGCGCTTCGCCTCTCAAGTAGCAAGCGCTGCACGCGACTGTGACCCGTCCCCCCGCGGCACCCGGGAAGCGAGCGCAGCCCCGAGGCCTACAGGAATGTACCGATATAGCTGCGTCCTCGGGTGACGCTGTTGAGAGCATGGATACCGACTTGCTGCGCCGTAGTTTCACCCTGCTCACAAAGCGCGAACAGCGCCTGGCAGACCGGTTCTACACGTTGCTCTTCGAGCGCTACCCCGCGACGCGCCTGCTGTTCCGTGGGCGGTCAGCGAGGGCCAAAGGCACGATGTTGTTGGATGCGTTGGTCCTCTTGATGGCCAACCTCGACGACGAAGTTTGGGTACAGGATAACCTTGCAGCGTTGGGTCTTCGTCATCGTGGGTACGGAGTCGCCCCGGAGATGTACGGCTGGTTTGGGGAGGTTTTGCTAGCAACCTTTCGCGAGGGTTCGGGAGAAGCTTGGACGCCGGAGCTGGAGGCCGCGTGGACCGAGGCCTATCAAATCATTAGCTCGCGCATGGTGAGGGAGGTCCCAGCACAGGCTGACCTCCATGCAACGGAGTAGCGTGCTCGAGCACAGCCCACAGCGAAGAAAACTCCACATTGAGCCGCGATAGGTTCAAGCTTCGCACCGTGAGATTGACCGCTACGCTATTGTTGGGACTGATCACCGCCTGCTCGAATGAGACTGACACCGTCTGCACGCCGCCCGCCCAACCGCCGCTGTTTGGGCGGCCAAGCGAAAAGACCGGACTGACGACGGCACAGTGCCAACCGAGCTGCAGCGATTGCGACGATCGCTTCGAGGAAGCGGCCTGGACGAGTGACCGCGTCGCACAGTTGCGCGAGTGGACGCTGGAGGAGCCGCTTACGGAGCTCTCGGCCGATCCTTACCTCAGCCCGCCGGGCCCGGCCGTCGAGGGTAGCGTCTGTGCGGTACAAGTCGTCGATAGTGCGCAAAAACGATATCGCCTGGAGACCTATGAAAGCGCCGCCACGGCCGAGGCCGAAGCAGCCATCGTGACCCACGGCGACGCGTGCGGGCTCTGCTCTACGCTGCAGGACCTCGCGGTCTATGCCGAGCAGCTCGACCTGACCGACCCAGTGCGCAGCTGCGGGATCGCCAACCTGAGCGACCATGAAGGGCTGGTCAGCTGCATCGAGGCGCTTGGCTTCTCGCTGCCTTGCGCTCAGATCTGGGCCTACAACACCGAGCACACGCGGGACGCCTGCCTGGAAGTGTGCCTCGAGCTGCTCGGTCAGCCCTACCACGAGGAGAACGGTGAGCTGAACGCGTGTCTGCGTTGCGACGAGGAGCAGAGCGGCGCTGTGTTCAAGTCTGTCGCGGGACGAACGCGACGCAACACCGGCATCGCTTCCTCGCTGTGCCGCCCTTGTGCAGAGGTCTACCGCTTGGAGCACGCGTACTGAGCTTGCAAGGCAAAGGCAGCAGACGCGCGACAGTGCGAAGTTGAACTACGACCCTTAATGTCGATTGGTCGGGTGCCGTTCAGACAAGGGGGCCTTGAATGCCTAGCGAACGGTTGCAACGGTTGTTGGAAAGGGTCGGCGAAGTTTGTCCGATTCCGGCGGCGGCAACTCGCGTGATGGCGGTGGCGGGTGACCAGCGAGCGAATGTTCGCCAGGTTGCTGAATCGATAGCAGTCGACCCAGGGTTGGCTGCACAGATCATGCGCATTGCGAACAGTTCAGCGTTTGGCATGTCGGGCCGAATTCGCGACTTGGAGCACGCTGTCGCCGTGGTTGGGCTCGGGGAGATCCGAGACATGGCAGCGGCGATGGCGATGCTCGCGGCGTTTCGCTCGAACAACGAACTCGCGCCCGAGCTCCATTCAGTCTGCGTGCTTACGGGGGCGCTTGCGCGTCGGATGGCCAAGGACCTGCAGGGGGTATCACGCAGCGAAGCGTTCCTTTGTGGCTTGCTCTCGGAGGTGGGCGCGATGGCGTGCCTCTCGGTTGACGACGACGGCTACATGGCTCTCTTTCGCCAAGCCGGAGGGAATCAGTTCCTTCGTATGACGCTCGAACGCCATCGCTACGGTGGTTGCTCCTACGAAATTGGCGCGCGCTTGCTCGCTCGCAACAACCTCCCCGCAGATGTGTGCGAAGCCGTGGGTACGGCGAGCGATCGTCACCCGTCGAGCTGGACGATGCTCGCGCGACTTACCGTGTTTGCGCGGACTGCCGCGCCCCAACTCGTGCAGGCGATTCGATCAGGAGCCACGAGCGAACTGCCGTTGACGCTCTTTCATACAGCAGCAGCCTGCAGTTTGCCTGGCAGCCCCGATCAACTTCTGCAAGTCGCTCTTGAGGCAGGCGCGAGCGCAGAGCAGGCACTGCGCCAGAGCGCGTGACTTCGTTCAAGCACTCCGGCATCAGAGTCTAGCCCGCACGTCTTGAGTCGGTCGGGGGCCGTGGCTTATCGTGCTCCTGTCGTGACCTCGCTCTTGCCGATCGGCTCCATCTTCGCTGGCGACTACCGCATCGAACGTCCTCTCAGTCAGGGGGGCATGGGCGCCGTGTACGTCGCCTTGCAGCTGAGCACCGGCGTACGCCGAGCGCTCAAGCTCATGCGACCAGAGCTAGTGAGCGACTCGGTGCTGCGTGAGCGCTTTGCGCGGGAGGCGCGTGTTGGCGCCTCGATCGCCAGCGACCATGTGGTCTCGGTGCTCGCGGCAGGCGTGGATATCGAGAGCGGGATGCCGTGGCTCGTCATGGAGCTGCTCGAGGGCCGGGATCTTGCGACCGTACTGGAACAGGAGGGCGCGCTCTCAGCTCGGCGTACCCTCGAGATCTTCGAGCAGCTCTGTCACGCGATCGGCGCCGCACATGTCGCTGGGGTGGTGCACCGCGATCTCAAACCGGAGAACGTTTTCGTCGCAGACGCGAGGCGAGCCGGTGCTTCGACCACGGTCAAGGTGCTCGACTTTGGCATCGCGAAGATCATCGCTGAAGCGAAGACCTCGTCGACCGACGCGATGGGGACACCGCTTTGGATGGCACCGGAGCAGACCGAGCGCGCAGGTCGGATTGGCCCGCCGACGGATGTTTGGGCGCTCGGCTTGATCGCCTTCGCCATGCTGACCGGCCGACCGTATTGGCTCGCTGCCAGTGACCGTGAGTCTGGCGTGAGCGCGCTGCTTCGCGAGATCGTCCTGGATCCGATGGTGCCGGCTTCGCAACGCGCAGCCCAACTCGGCTGGACCGGCTCGTTGCCTGCAGGCTTCGATGGGTGGTTCGCTCGCTGCACCGCGCGCGAGCCTCGCGAACGATTCGAAAACGCCAGCGTCGCGATGCACGCGCTAGCGCCCATCCTCGCCGCAGGGGCCACAGTCCTAGCCGTACCGCTTGGACTTGCCGCGACCAGCGCGGCGGCGCCGTTGGCTCAAACAACCGGAATCGTGTATCGCCCAGTCGGGCAAGCCGTCAGAGCGTCGCCCATAGCGGCTCCACAAGCAGCGCGCTGGAAGCACCAAGTCGCGGCTGCCCTCGGGAGCACGATAGCAATCGTCGGCTTGGGGCTGGGGGTGCGCTACCTCAAGCGCGCCGAAGTCGTGTGCAAATACGAGGTCAACGACTGCCTCGCCCGCTGCGACGATGGCGGTGGGAACAGCTGCGCGTTGCTTGGCGAGCTGTACGAGCAAGGGCGAGGAGGCGCGCCCAAAGATCTGGAACAGGCGCGCCGCGCCTATGAAAAGGGCTGCGATAAACGCAACCACCAAGCTTGCTCGGCCCTGTCCGAGTTGCTGCTCAGCGAGGCCGGCGGCCTTGCAAATCCCCAGCGTGCCCTCGAGCTCGCTCGTGAGGAATGTGAAGGATCGATCCCGGATCGGCGCGCCTGCTTCGCGCTCGGAATGATCCACGAGCAGGGAGCTGCGGGCGTATCCCGCGACACCGTGAAGGCGAAGTCCCTCTACGAACACGCCTGCAAAGACCAATACGGTCGCGCGTGCGCGCGACGCGGCGCGATGGCGCTCGAAGGGCCCTCCCCCAACGAAGCCGAAGCCAAATCCTTCTTGGACGCAGCCTGCGGCCAGCGAGACCCCCAAGGTTGTTTGGCCTTGGCCAATCTCCTACCGAACGCGCGCGCAACCGGGGATGGTTTTCGCGCAGAGCAAGCCTTCACTACGGCCTGCGAGGGTGGACTTGCGCGCGGCTGTGCGAAGGCGGCGCGGCTCCGCTGGCCCGAATGGCGAAAGAGCGACGCGTGGCCCGAGGTCACAAGGCTGCTCGAGAAAGGCTGTGACGGGGAGGTCCGCGATGCGCTGGCGTGCTTCGATCGCGGGCGCATGTTCGAGCAAGGCCTCGGCGTTGTGCGCGACGAGCAGCGAGCACAGCAGCTCTACGATGCAGCCTGCCGGGACGTGAGCGTGCAAGATCCGGAGGGCCAACGAGCCTGTGCCCATGCGCAAACCCGGCGCGCTCGCTGGATCGTCGACGGCACCATGCTACTGCGCGCGCTCGAGGCAGCTTGCAGTGGTGGAGACCCAACCGGCTGCGTGGAACTCTCGGCGCGCAGCGAAGACCCGCAGCGTCGTGAGGAGCTTCACACAAGGGCTTGCGCTCCTGTGCAAGTCGCCTTCGAACCGATCGAGCTCGCGGCGTGCGCCCGCTCGAAGGAGCTGCAAGCGCGCCGAAGCTCCGACCCGGCGACGACCAAGCGGCTATTCGAAGAAGCCTGCGCCGGAGGCGCTGGTGGCGCGTGCTACGAGCTCGCCAAGGCCGTGGATGCTGCCTGGCTAAAGCTCCCCGAAGCAGCGAGGACGTTGCCAGCGATGGAGACCCGGGTCGCCGCCCTCGTGAAAGGATGTCGCTCGACAGCACCTTCGCTCGAAGCCTGCGTCAAGTCGGAGGAACTACAACGGGCGCGAGGGAAGAACGAGGACGCCCATGCGCTGCAGGAAGAGGCGTGCAACCTCGATGCAAAGCTCGCGTATTGCCGTCGTTGAAGTCTTCAAGACGGCGTGGCGCTAACGTAAGTGCGTGCAGGTAGCTCTCGTTCCATCAAAGCTAGTCCCAAAGGGATCCTCGTTCGAACGCCAGCAGCTTGGCGTGCTGAGAGCCATGTGCCTTCTGCTCATCGCCTGTGGTGCCCGCTCGGAGCTCGAGGAGAGTGAGTTCGACAGGCCGACCTGCGACGGCGTCGAGGAAGAGCGCTGCGAGGGTGTGGACAACGACTGCGACGGACTCGTCGACGAAGACCTCGCTCCCGTTACCTGCGGCAACCTCGGCTGTGAGCAGTCGGTCGTGTGCACGAACGGAAGTATGCCCACCTGCGTGCCGCGAGAGCCCTCTCCCGAGCAGTGCAACCTGATCGACGACGACTGCGACGGCCAGGTCGATGAAGGTTTTAACCTCGGTCCGTTGACCGAAGCCATGACCCTCCGCAGCGACGAGTTCAACACCGGCGGAGAGCCGTGCTCAAGCTGCTCGTGGGCCTTCGGTACCACCGTGGTCCCAACCGACACTGGCTTCCTCGGCCTTTGGAACCTCGGGGTCTACGGTGGGGCAGAACAACCAAGTTTCTTTGGCCGCACGATCGATGGCTTCGGCGCGCCGACGGGGGCAGTAACTTCGCTCGGTTCCGACGTCGTGCTGTACCTCAAGAGCGTGCTTTCTCTGCCTCCACTGCCAGTCCGCGGGCTGCCGATCACCGCCGTCGTGCGAGATCCC
>CAITIQ010000587.1 GCA_903892415.1 uncultured delta proteobacterium
AGCCCGTGCTTCGTTATTCGGTCGGAGCCTGGGTCTTGCGACCGACCGACGCGATTTGGTCCCACGATTGGTTCTCCCCCCCGCTCAGGATCGTCAACTGACGGAGTCGCAGCACGCAGCGAGTGACCGTGGAGGAGTGCGAGAACATCACGCCCTCCGAAGGCCGCGGTTGCTCAAAGACCGCCTCGGTCCCGGGGCGAGGAAACGGATGCGAGAGGAAGGTCTCGTTCTCGTTATTGTGTTGCCCACCGAGCAGCCGGGCACCAAGCAGGCCGTGGTCGTGGACCGGCTTCTGCGTGGCGATGTCGACGACCTCAATGCACTTGAAGTTGGTGTCGATCATGTACACGCGATTCTGCGTCCAAACCTCCAACATCGCCCAGGTGCGCTCCACTGCGGGCGGGCGGCGCACCTCGTGAACCAGCTCCACCTCGACCGCGGGCAGGTTGCCAAAACGGTCATCACGCCGCGACACGGGAGAGGGCTCAGTCGGCTTGGTCATCGGCTCTACGGTAGCACGCCAGGTGGGCGTCTCGCGACGTTCAACCGGTGACGCGTCGGGGCTGCACCGGGCTCACATCCATCAGCACCGGTCCAGCTGGCCTCAGCGTGACGCTCGGCTGCGCGCGCGGCAATTCTCCGCTGATTCGCGAGAGCGTCACTCGCTGCAGAATGCGCGCGAAGATGAGCACCGCCTCCATCATGGCGAAGGATTGCCCGATGCAAAGTCTCGGGCCCATGCCGAACGGAAAGTAGGCCGAACGCAGCTCTTTGGACAGCGTCCCCTCAGCGAAACGCTCGGGATTGAAGCCCTCGGGGTTCGGAAAATAGTCGGGATGGCGATGCGTGACGTAGGGCGAGGTGAAGACCAGACTGCCGCGCGGGATGGCGTACCCAGCGATCGAATCGTCATTGACGGCGTGGCGGGTGATCATCCATGCCGGGGGATACAGGCGCATGGCCTCCATCACGAAGGCGCGAGCTCGAGTCAGCTTCTGCACCGAGGCTGCAGTGGGGGCTTCCCCGCCCAACACAGACTCGATCTCGGCGGTCACCTTGGCCACCTCTCCTGGATGTTGGGACGACAGTAGCAGCGTCCACGCCAGGGCGTTGGCGGTGGTCTCGTGGCCGGCCAAGAAGATGGTCAGCACCTCGTCCCCGAGCTGCTGATCCGACATGCCCTGGCCAGTCTCCTCGTCCCGGGCCTCGAGCAGCATGGTGAGCAAGTCATCGGGCCGATTCTGTTGCTTGCGTCGCGTTTCGATCGTCGTGCGCACGATGCTGCGAAGTTCTGCCATGGCCTCGGTGACGCGCCGGTTGTGCGGCGTTGGCAGGTGCCTCAGCATGTCTTGCACGGGCGAAAAGACCGCGCGCTGCACTTGCAACAGCAAGAGGTTCAGCGCCTCGCCCACCGCGCGGGCCTCGCGCGTGAAGTCCGTCGAGAGCAAGGTAAGCCCAGCAATTCGTAGTGTGACGAACATCATCGCGGCGGCTACGTCCACCGGCTCCTTGCGCGGCGGCGCGAGCCAACTGTCGACGAGCTCGTCGGTGGCCTCAACCATCACCTTCGAGAAGCGGGCCACGCGCTCACGGGAGAAGCCGGGCTGTGCAATGCGCCTCTGTTGAAGCCAAAAAGCACCCTCCGACGTGAGCAGCCCGTTGCCTAAGATACGGCGCAGCTTGTCGAAGCCTGGTGTCTGCTTGTCGTAGTTCTTCGCGTTGTCGACGAGCACGTGGCGCACAGCGTCGGGGTGCGCGACGAGGTGCGCGGTCGCCCAGCCAAAGCGAAAGCGCACAACGTCCCCGTGCTCACGGTGGGCCTTCGTAAAGAAGGCTAGCTGCCCGGACCGCATCGCAGCCATGTGGCCGCCGAACGTGCGGGGCGCGTCTGGAGACGGCGCTAGCGACGCTCTCGACCTCCACAGTGCTAGGAAGGTGTTGAGCGGGTAGGGCGTCTCCACTGGGCCTTTCAGGGCTAGAAGCGTGCCTGCGCCGCGGTACCAAAGCCCAAGAAGTCTGGGCTGACGAAGGTGCGCAAGGCGACGGTTCCCTGGTTGGGATCTCGCTCGATGAAGGTGGCGTTGTTGTCGCGGACGTATTGGATCCAAACCAACGCCGACAGGATGCTCGAGATGTCCCACTTGAGGCTCGCGCGCGTCTGGATGATCGGCGTGGAGCCTGTGTTGACGGGGAGAATTGCGATGTTGCCCTGTTCGCGAATAACCACGGTGCGGCTGATCGGAGCGGAGGACAAATCCACCGAGGTGCTGGTGAACGTCGCAGGGAGCTGCAAACCGGCGCCGATTCCGGGCGTTAGATGGGCGTCCTTGAAGTGGTAGTCGAGCGCGAGTGCTGCGAAGAACTCCGGCGTCGATTCGGCCCCTTCGGGAACCGTCTCGAAGGGAATGAAGCTCGGCTGGTTGCGGAGTACGTAGGGCAGGTCGCGGAAGATTCCGGTCAGACTCGCGCGGAAATAGTCCGCTTTGATCTGAGCCGAGAGCGCTCCCGCGAGAGCGGGCTGAATCGCAACCACACCGGTTCGATCGAAGTCCTTCAAG
Source organism: uncultured delta proteobacterium (assembly GCA_903892415.1). Classification (GTDB taxonomy): domain Bacteria; phylum Myxococcota_A; class Polyangia; order Polyangiales; family Polyangiaceae; genus Xiheicaenibacterium. The sequence goes on from CAITIQ010000587.1 coordinate 2,559, forward strand.
CGTTGGAAGAGCGCGTCGCCCTCGAGGCTGACCTGCCAAAGAACCTTGTCTTCAACATAGGTCTCGGGCCTGAAGATCTGCTGCGGCTTGTTGGGATCGTTGCGGTACAGCGAGAAGTCGATCGATTGACCGACCGGCTGGTCTTCGTGGTGCGCGACGAGGCGGGCCGATACGCCACCAGTGTAAACGCCTTGCCCCTCAACGTCGGGTAGGTCGAACTTGCCTTGCGTGAAGAAGCCGCCGCCAACGTCGAAGTGGAAGTTGTCTGCAGGCTGAAAGCCACCGCCGGCGAGCAAACCGACGTTGGTTTGGCCAATACGAATTTGCTCAACCTCGCTCGTCCCCGGGGTCAGCGTCTCCTCGACCTGGACGATCTGCGCGGTCTTGAAGCCGACGAAGACGTTGAACTTCGGGTGCTCGAACGAGAACTTCGCTCCGGGGGAGCTGCCGACGATGCGAGGGAAGATCGACTGGTTGATGTTCGCCGCGGTACCACCCCACGAGAGATCGTAGAGATAGCCGAGCCGGAAACGGTCGGTATCGATCGGCCAGAACGTGAAGCCGAGCCCTTCGACCTTCTTCGGGTCGTCGTGTTTGGCCGTGTGGTAGAACGCTCGGATGAACGAGCCAGCGTCGTAGAACGCCTGGTTCACGTTGCCACTGTTCGATGAAAGCGCTGCCAGGTCGAGGCGCATGATGAGCGAGGCCTCGGTGTCCAGGTCCTCGATGAAGCCCGGCATCTTCTTGTAGAGCGCGAGGTGCGTGAGGTTCTCGCGACCTGCGAAACGTGAGTTCAGGTTGTCGAAGAACAAGCGGTACTGCCTGCGCTCGCCAACGCTGACGAGCGGTGAAAGCGGGAACGCTTGCCCCGTCTGCTTCAGCACGTCGTCATCGCCGAACACCCAGGTAAGCCGGGTATCCATGAAGTCGCCCACGCGAGTCGGGGACTCTTTCTTTTCCTCTTTCTTCGGCTCTACGGGCTTGGCAGGCTCGACCGCAGCGTCCTTCGCTGGATCCTTCGGCGGGTCTTTGGGCGGGTCCACCGGGGGCGGCGGCGCAGTAGGAGCGCGGAGCTTTGCGGCTCGCGTCTTTGCTTCCTCCGAGCGACCCGAGCCGGCTTGCGCAACCTGCTCGAACTCGCTTGCAGCAAGCGATGCAAAGCCCTGCCGTTCGTGGCAGTCGGCGAGGTTGAACAGCAACTCGAGCGGCTTTGGTCCAGGGGAGTCTGCGGGAGCCTTGCTGGCGATTCCGTAGGCCTCCTCGAACAGTAGGCAGGCCTGCTGTAAGTCGTTCCGCCCGAGAGCGGCCTCAGCGTCCTTCCTGACCTCATCCGCCGATTTTTCCTGGGCGTAGAGCGTCGTCGGGCAGAGCAGGAGGAGAACAGCGATGGTTGAGCGGAGCCGTGCCATGTCGTTTGCTTTCTTCACGATGAGCTTTGTGCGCGATGAGCTTTGTGCGCGATGAGAACTGTGCGCGTTCCTAGCCTTGGACGCTTAGTTGGAGCCTTCGTCGTTGTCGTCTTCAGTTCGAAGGTCCACGCAGGCTTGCTTCGAAGTGCTCACTTCCTTGGCGCAGCCTTCCTCCTGGCAGACGAGGTCCGCTGTGCAGCGAGCGTCGATCGTCCAATTGAGATTTCCGCCAGAGAAGTTACGCAAGGTGCCGGTCAAGCTGGTCAGCGTGGCACCTCGATTGGCCACCGGACTGAACCCAGCCGCGCCATCCGTCTGGACCTGGATGACGCTCATTCCGCTCATGACTTGTTTGGCGACCTTGTAGTTGCCGCGTGCGACGAAGCTCGTCCACTCGGTGCACTCCGGGTCGTCGGAGCAAAGGTTGCCGCAGCTGCCCTCGGCGTCGCTCTCGAAATCAACCCGCCCATCACCGTTGAAGTCACAGTTGGTTGCATTCGCGCCGAACATCCCGCCGAGCGCCAAGCCGGGGCCCATTTTCCCCGAGACGTGGTAGCCCTCGATGCGAACCAGCCCGCTCTCGAGGGCCTCCATTGCCGTTGGGTCGATGATGGTTTCGGCGTCGAGCACAACGGGGGCGGGGACCCGGCACTTATCTTCATCGCCCTTGATCAGCCCGAGCGACTCGTAGCTCGGGAAGTTCATTTCGGTGAAGCCGAAGAACTCACTCACCGTGCCCGAGAGCAGCGTGAGCCGATCACACACGCGCAGGTTACGCGGGGTCGAGAAACTGAAGGCGAACATGTGATTGAAGCCAGCTTCCTGCCCCGAGAGATCGGTAGCGTAAAAGCCGTCCTTTGATATTCGCGTGACGATCACCTCGTGTTCGCCGGACGTGTTGATTGTGATCGACTCGTACGCGTAGGGCGTGGTGCTTCCAGTGCCTTGCACGTCCTGGATCGATGGGAGTTCGTAGTGAATCGTCGGCGAGACGCCGGCAGCGTAGGTGCCCCCCGTCTCCGAGTCGTCGTCGGCGAATTGGCAGCCGGTGTCGTTCGGGTAGTCCACCGCGACATCTTCGTCCGCGTCGTCGTTCTTCCCATTGGCGCACGCCGGCGTTTCTCCGTCGGGCGCCGGCAGGTAGCCAAGGTCCTCGACCTCGATCCGTGTGGGTCCGTAGCTGGCAGTCGCCAAAATTCGCGCTTTGCCCTTGCCACCGCGCAGCCGTAGGTTGCGTCCCTCGGTAGAATTGTCCTCGAGGTCAACCACCGAAACGACCGAGCCCGGCTCGATCGTCAGGCGAACGTAGCCTTCGAAGTCCTTGAGCTCGCCCGACCCGCCAACCGCTTCAACCTCGATCTCGAAGCTGTCATCCCTCTCACCCGTGTTTGGGGCGATTGGGTTGTCCTTCGACGGCGGGTCAGCGTCGTTCACCGAGATAAGGCGGATGCGGAAGGTTTGTATCTCCTCGACCTCGCCAACGGTCTCGTAGCAGCTGCCGAGCATGAGGGTGCTTGCGAAGAGCCCAGCACCTGCGGCGTTCACGAGTCTGCGATTTCTCATTTGCCCACCATCCGCAAACGCCCGTCGGAGAAATTCCCGATGGTTCGATCGACGCACGCGAGGAACTTGCATTGCTCACCAGCCGAAGCACACGGATTGATGTCCGCTTCGCACTTCTCGGCGATGTCTGCGTTTGGCGCTGCATCGCAGGTTGCTCGGTCAAAGGCGGCGATGTCGACCCGGCATGCCGCGAGCACGCACTTGCCGGCCGACCCGCAGCTGGCATCGGCGTTGGTCTCGCACAGCTCACCTTCGTTGACGGCGTTCTCGCAAGCACAGACGTAGGTACCGTCCTCCACGCCACACAGCGCCGGGTCCTCGCCTTCTTTGCAGCCGCAGTCCGTGTCCACCGAGCAGTCTCGCAGCTCTCCGTTCGAGCCTGAGCCGCACGGCGAACCCCCGCGGATGTAGTCAATCAGCGCGTCACGCTGTTGCACCCTGGTGTCGAACTGCGTGGTGTTTCGTTGCAACACCCGGAAGCCCGAGCCACCGCCGGCCAGGTAGTTGGAGGTTGCCAGCTCGTAGTAGCCAAAGTCATCGATCGGTTGCCAGCAGATGTTGTTCTCGATGTCGCACTGTCCAAAGACCTTGGCACCGCACTCGCTGTCCGCGGTGCAGACCCGCGGCTTCTCATTGCTGTCCAGCTCGGCACCGATGAAGATCCCGGCGGCTACACCGTTGGTCTCGAAGCCGTCGCTATTAACGGACGTCTGATCGCAGTCGATCACGAGGCGCGCGCCAGCGATCTGGACCTGCGAGACACAGCCGCGGCCCGCTGAACGGCGCGCTACGAAGTCGAAGAGCTGCTGCACCTCGACCCCCGACAACTGCATCTTGCTGATCGAGTTGTCGAACGGAAAGACGTTGTACATCTGCTCGACCGTGATCGGCCCGGGCACGAGGTCCGCGCGGATGCCGGTGGTGTTGGTCAGCGAGAAGTCGGTCTGGATGCCGAGCCGCAACCACATTGCGTTGGAAATCAGGTTGCCTAGCGCTGAATCCCCGCCCGAAGCGCTGGAGCGGCGCGAACCATCGGGTGCGTAGCCGACAAGCAGATCAAGGTTGGCTAGCGTGTCCAGCTGCTGTGCGTAGGGCTCGAGCAAGTTGATGAGCGTCGGGTCCTCAGGCACGCTCTCATTTACGGCGAAGAGCTTGAATGAGCTCGACAACACCTCGAACCCGTTGACCGGGTCATAGCAGTCATCCTGCGCTTTGCTCGGGTCGCATGTCTCCGGCAAATCCTCCTCAGCGTTGCTGAGCACGAGGTCGAGCCGGCCAACGTACTTGGCGAAGGCGCCTGAGTGGGCGAGCACGACTTCACGCGGCTTGCAGTATCGACGTTCCTTCTTCCCGCTCTCTGCTCCATCCACCTCGACGTAGAAGCTCTGCTTCTCCTCGTCGAAGTTTTGCGAGCAGTCGAAGACCTTCTTCGGCGGCTGCAGCACGATGTGGTTGTGCCCACCTAGAATCACGTCCAGGCCGGTAGTCGTTGCGATCAGCTCCTCGTCATTCTCCAAGCCAAGATGTGAGATGACGGTGACCACGTCCACGTAAGGACGCAGCATGTCAATGTACGCTTGGGCGATCTGCGTCGTTCCGAGCGGAGTGATTCCTAACCTGTTCGGACTATCGAAGATCGACGTCAGGCTCGACAGATTGGCCATGCCGATCACCGCAATGCGGAGGCCGTCAGAGTCGAGCACGGTGTACGGCCTGAACAGCGTCCCGAGCGGCGAAGCTCCAGGCTGCGAGGCGTCTTCCATCTGGTAGTTGGCCGCCAGCGGGGGAAACGTTGCCCACTTCTGCAGCTGAACGCCTAGGTTGCGCGCGCCCGAGTCGAACTCGTGGTTTGCGATCAACATTGCGTCGATGCCGATGGTTGAAAGCGCCTTGATTTCCGCCTCTCCGTTGAAGAAGTTGAAGACCGGGGCGCCTTGGAAGCAGTCGCCACCGTCGATGTGGACCGAGCGGCCTGAACGAGCTCGCTCGCGGCCGACGATGTGCGAGATCCTCGCAATTCCACCGACGTTCGCAATGCTCCCGTTTTCTCCCAGCCCTAGCCCGGCATCCACCTGGCCCACTTGGAAGTTGTAGGGGAAAAGCCGCGAATGGATGTCCGACGTATGCAACATCGTCAGGTGAACCTGACCGCGGAGTTGTGTCTTGGGCGGGGGTTCTTCGCACCCACCCATGGTGGCGGCGGCGAACCCGGCGCCTCCAAACATTAGCGCAGCGCATGAAAGCGCCTGCGCTCGGAGTCGCCAATGAGCCATGGGCTAAGGTTACTAGGTACGGTCTGGCTAGACCTCAAGCAAAAAGGTTGTGACGAAGCGGAGTCTGCCCGGGACACTAGCGCATCCAGCGTTACGGCCTCTATCCTCGGCCGCCGAGGGTGCCAGTGGCGGACGACTATTTTTTCCGGAAGCTTCCCCGCGCGACCCAAGGTCGGCTCGAGGAACTGGTTCGCGAGATCAAGCAGGCCTGGGGCAGCTCGCTCAGCAGCGTGACCCTTTTGGGCAGCGTCGCGCGGGGCGAGTGGACTCAAGGTCGAAGTGACGTTGACCTGGTGCTGGTTGCCAAACAGCTAACCTCGAAAGAGCTTGCTTCTGCGGCCGAAGCCGTCGCAGTGGCCCAGGCCGCGATTCGGCTTGACGTGCTGCTGCTCGAGGAGGCGGAGATCCCGCGTTCGGCAGACGTCTCTCCGCTGCTGTTCCGCGACATCTGCGAGCACCGCATCGTTATCGCTGGTACAGACGTGTTCGCAGCTGTCGTCGTGCGAGAGGAGCACGTCGATCTTGCCATCGAGCAGGAGCTGCGGGACTCGCTGCGCAGCTTGCGGCGAGGTTTGATTGACGCTCGCGAGGATGACGCCTTGATCGCGCTTCGAGTTGAAGCCTACTTGCGAAAGATCCGCGTCCCTTTGCGAGCCTTGTTGCGCGCCGAAGGCATCGAGCTTGGCCACGAGCTGTCATTGGTCGTGGCCAAGGCTGCCCGAAAGTTCCGCCTCGACTCGACGGTGCTCGAACGTGCACGCGAACGACCGATGCGGGCTTGCGAAGAGCTGCTCGAGCTATGCGCGCGGGCGATTGCTCTAGCCGACTCTCGCAACGCAAAGAACTCGGCTCGCGCGGTGGAGTAACCCTTGGATACCTTCGGCATCGTCATCGTTGCAACGCTCTCTGCGTTGATCTGGGTGATTGCGACACGCTGGCTGGTGGTGGTCGTGCTGTCGCTGCTCGAGGACGCTCCGAACGAGAAGCGCGCCGGCTTCGTCGTCGGCCGCATGCCTTTGCGGGAGGACCTGCTCAAGCTGGCCATCGCCAGCGGCGGCGCTCAGCGCGGCGCGGAGCTGCTGGTGGCACAGGCTCTGGCAGACAAGTGGCTTCTGCGTGAGCGTCCGTCGACTCAAGGAGAGCTCTTCTCCGTGTTCGATCCACGACCTGGCGCACCGGCCTGGGTGAACACGCTGAGACTCGAGTTGGGCCATCGACCAAACCGAGCGAAGGTCATGCGCAGCGCGCTCAGCGTCGTCGAGCGGGAGATCCCGAAGCTTTCATCGGAGTTGGTCGAGCTGGCTGTGTTTCGGCCAGTGTGGCAGAAGGCCGTCGCGCTGGCCTCGGTTTGCTTTTCTGCTGCGCTCTCAACGCTGGTGTTCGTTCGCTTGCTAGAGATGGCCGAGGGAGGGCGTTTGGAAGAGCTGGTTGTGTGGTCCTGCGCGCTCTTGTTCACTGTCGCGATGACCGCTGTTGCCCTAACGTTGCCGAAGAGGACTGCGTTTGGCGAGCGCTACCTCGAGTGGCTGCTGGGCGCGACGATGGCTGTCGCTGACCAAGCCGAGGACGGCCGCGTCGACGACCCGCGAGACGTCGGCTTGGTCGTAGCTACTCGCGGGTTGCACGCGGTTCGAGGCAAGACTTACGGGGCGTTGCTCGAGTAGCTACGGCGGTGATGGGGCGCTCTCGCAGCTCGGCGGACGGCCGTTCAAGGCTGCACGCGCCGAGATCCTTACAACCACCGTATCGCTGACGAGTCCCTCGTAGCCGCCGTCATTGCGGATGTCGAACTGCTGCCGATCCATCTCGAACTCGAGCGTAGCCTTTGCCTCGCACAGGTCCATGGCGAGGGTCAGCGGCATCGAGATCCTGCGAGTCTTCCCATGCAGCGTAAGGTCTCCAAACAGCGTGAAGGCAGACTCGTCACATGGGGGTGTGTCGCAGGACGCTTTGGCAAGGGAGACCGAGTTGAAACTCCCATGCGGAAACTGCGTCGCGTGCAGGAAGTCATCGCGCGCAATGTCAGCAACCAGCTGCCATGATGCTTGCGCACTGGTGATGTCCACTTCGGCCGAGAACGCGCTGGCCTTGAGCGACTTGCGGTCGAGCTTAAGGACCCCAACCGAACGCGGAAACGAGACGGTGTAGGCGGCCCCGGCGCTGACGTCGGTTTCAATGGTGAGCGCTGGAGACCGAAGCTCATAGCTTTCAACGTCGCTCGAAGGTGTGAAGGCGGCTGGGGCTTCCACGTCGATCTGGGCTCGGACCGCCCCCGCACAGCCGGTTGCCCCTATGCAGACCAATGCACCGCTCAGTAGACGGGTTGCGAAGGCTTGCATCAGGTCTCTTCGACCGGATCGTCGTCTCCCGTAAGAAGGTCATGCAGCCTAGGCTCGAACATGCGCCGTACCACCGCCTCGACTTCCGTCGCGGTCGAGAGCTCAAATGCCGCCTTCGCTACGGTGCGTGCTTCCTCCAGATCTACCCGTCGGAAGGTCTCGCGAATCTCGGCGATTGCACCGACCTCCATTGAGAACTCTCTCACCCCGAGTCCCAGCAATAGGCACGCGGAGAGCGGATCCCCGGCCATCGCTCCGCAAACACTTACGGGACATTGGTGGCGCTGTCCGGCCTCGACGATGCTTCGGATCAAGCGCGAGATCGACGGGTCGAAAGGGGAGGCGAGATAGGCGAGGTTGCGGCTCGCTCGATCCACCGCCAGCGTGTACTGAATCAGGTCGTTCGTCCCAATGCTCATGAAAGCTGCCTCCCGCGCGAAATGGTCGGCAAGGATGGCTGCGGACGGCACCTCGATCATCACGCCCAGCGGAGGCTCGCGTGGCACATCGAAGCCCTCGGCTCGCACCTGACTCAGCGCGCTCAGCATCATGTGTTTGGCCCAGCGAAACTCGGCCAGCGACGAGACCATCGGAACCATGATGCGCACGTCCCCGTTGGCGCAGGAGCGGACCATCGCTCGCAAGTGTTCCAGGTAGACCTCGGGCCGCGCCTCGGCCAAGCGGATCGCTCGTAAGCCGAGCATCGGGTTGAGCTCCACTGGCAGCTTGAACGTTGAAGCGAACTTGTCTCCTCCGATGTCAAAGGTGCGCAGCACCACGGGCGCGCCGTGCACCATCTCGATCACCGAGGCGAAGGCTTGAAGTTGCTCCTCTTCCGTGGGCGGATGCGCGCGGTCGATGAAGAGATACTCCGTTCGATAGAGGCCGACACCGAGCGCTCCTTCGTCGTGGGCTTCCTTTGCCTCTTCCGGGACCTCGACGTTGGCACGCAGCACCAGTTCAACCCCGCAACGCGTGCGCGACGCGGAGTCTCTGGTGGTGGCGAGGTCACGACTGCGAGCTCGCGCCTTCTCGGCACGAACCTGCGCCTCACGCAACTCTTCCGGGGAAGGGTCGATCACGATGATGCCGCGCAGTCCGTCGACGATCACCCGATCTCCGTGCGAAACGGCGCGCGTAACATCGGTCACGCCAACCACGGCAGGGATCTTCAACGCACGCGCCGTGATGCTGGTGTGACTCGTACGGCTGCCGCGCTCGGTTACGAAGGCGACCACCGAATTGGAGACGAAGCCGGCTGTGTCGGCTGGGGAGAGGTCACGCGCCACGAGCACCGACTGTTCATGCTCTTCGCTCCCGTGCTTCGTGGCCGCTAGTTGCTCGCGGTCACGTCCGAAAGCCCGCAGTAGATGCTCCCCCACGAATTCGATATCGCGGCTGCGCTCGCGCAGATACGGGTCGGTAGCGCGGCCCATTTGTTGGGCTAGTTCCTCGATCGCTTGCGTCACAGACCACTCTGCCGCGTGCTTTTCGACTTCAATCCAGCGGTTGACCGAGGTCTTGAGCAACGGGTCATCAACCATCAAGGCGTACGCTTCGAGCACAGCGTGCGCGTGAGGCTTGTCGTCGAGCCCCGAGACGATGGCGCGAAGCTCTTCCTTGGCGCGCTGGGTCGCCGCTTCATAGCGGGCGAGCTCCGCTGGGATCTCAGCTGGGTCGAGCTTGCGTCGATTGACCTTTCCCAGCGGGTTGCCAATCACGACCGCCCTGCCGATCGCGATGCCCGGAGAGCCACAGATTCCTTGGAGAATGCTGCTCACTCCGGTTCACCGAATCGGCTTCGGATCAGCTCTCCAATCGCTTGCACACAGCTTTGGGCCTCACGGCCACGGGCAACCACTCGCACGACGGTTCCTTTTGCTCCGCAAAGCAACAAGACCCCCATCACGCTCTTGGCGTTGACCTCCTCCGAAGCATCCGAGCTGACGAGCACTTCGCACGGGAATTTCCCTGCCATTTGGACGAGCTTGGTTGCCGCCCTGGCATGCAGGCCCCGCTCGTTGACGATCTCGAAGTCCGCCTCCGCCTGCTCGACTTGCCCCGCGCCCCCTGATTCAGTCATTGCGTACCCCCCGGTTCGCCGATCGTCACTCGCGGAAATTCACCGGATAGACGAGCCTTCTTGGTCGCGTCGCGGTGTGAGATGAAGAAGGGGCCTTCTTGCGTGAGCGAGAGCCTCCTGTGCAGTTCCAACACTGAAGCGACGGAGCGGTGTTGTCCACCAGTACATCCAATGGCCACCGTGAGGTAGCTCTTCCCCTCGGCTTGGTAGCGCGGCAAAAGAAAGGTCACCAGCTGGGTTAGGTGAGTCATGAATGGCTCGAAACCCTCGTCCTGTGCGACGTACTCGGCCACACCTGCGTCGTGGCCAGTGAGGTCACGCAGCTCGGGAACGAAGTAAGGGTTCTTGAGGAAACGCACGTCGAAAACCAAATCGGCATCGGCGGGAACCCCGAGTTTGAAGCCAAAGCTCATCAGCCGTGTACTCATTCGAGCTGGCTCGACCGAGGTTAACGTGATGACTCGTCGCTTGAGTTCGTGCACGTTCAATTTGCTCGTATCGATCACCACGTCAGCGAGCGAACGAAGGCTCGACATGCGTAGCCGCTCGAGTTCGATCCCTTCGAGCACGCTAGAGAGGTGGGGGGCATGAGCGCGGTGGGCCTCCGCTTCGATCGGGTGCGGCCTTCGGGTCTCGCTGAAGCGGCGCACCAGCATCTCGTCGGAGGCGTCGAGAAACAGAACGCGTACATCGCGAAGCCCATCGCGCGACAAGGACTTGATTGCGAAGGAAGCGCCGTCGAGGAAGCTGCGCACGGTGCTGGAGAGCCCCAACGCGATCTCGGTAACTCCGGCCTGCTCACAGGCGACGATTGCGTTCTCGGTGGTGGCCGGTGGGAGATTCTCGATGGCGTGATAGCCACGATCCTCGAGCGCTTCGATCGCCGTGGTCTTGCCCGCGCCCGAGAGGCCGGTCACGACCACCACTTTGGTGTTTCGGCTTGGATTCACCGGCGGTCCTTGGGTGGAATGCTTGAGCTGCCAGGGGGAGGCGCCGAGGACTCATCGGGCCGCGGGCGGATGGAAGGCATCGCGAATTGGCTCTCGCGAGAACGCGCGACCGAGCGCGGATCCGACCGGTGGGCGGGCACAAAGGTGTGGCCTGGCACGTTGGGCGCGCCTGCTCGTCGCGACGACGCTTGATCGGCCAGCTGGGCCTCGATTGCGCCGAAAAGTTCGCGTGCGGCGTGATGGCCGGCGTTCTTCAGTAGCTCATTACGGGCGGCTACCTCGAGGATCGAGGCCATGTCGCGCCCAGGCCTCACTGGGATGGCCAACTCTGGAATCGAAACCTCCAAAATGGTGTGGAACCGATCTTCCACCCCCATTCGGTCAATCTCCACGCCGGCGGCATCTTCGTCGACGAGCCGCACAACGACGTCGATGCGCTTGCGCTCACGGATGGCGGTAACCCCGAACAGATCCTTGATGTTGAGGATGCCGAGCCCGCGCACCTCGAGGTGGTGGCGAAGTAGCTTCGCCGGCGCACCGAACACCATGCCAGGAGGTCGGTAGTCACACTCCACCACGTCATCTGCTACTAGCCGGTGACCGCGCATGACGAGATCCAATGCGCACTCGCTCTTTCCGACACCGCTCTTGCCCATCAGGAAGAGTCCCACCCCAAACACGTCGATCAGCACGCCGTGCATACGTTTGCGAGGCGCTAGGCGCTCATCAAGCAAGGCATGCAACGACGTGATGGTGAGACTCGAGCGCTCCGACGCATGCAAAAGCGGTGTCCCCGACGCGTCGGCTGCTGCCGCTATCTCGTGTCCGAAACGCCCGCGCCCGCCGGTCAGCACTACGCAACTCAGACCAAGCCCAAAAAAGCCGTCGAGTGCGCTGCGCCGTTGTTCATTCGATAACGCGTCGATGAACGATTGCTCCGTCTGACCGAGGATCTGAATGCGCGTTGGGACGATGCCGTGGAAATGCCCCGCCAAGGCCAGGCCGGACTTCTGGATACGCGTATGCGCAATTGGACGATCGATCCCGGGCGCGCCAGCAAGAAGCGATAGGTGAAGCTCTAGCGACTCGTCCAAGAGCGCACGCACCGACATGGGCGGCTTTCGATCGTGGGGCGGGGGAGCAGCCAACGGCAGCTTGGCGTCCTCGCCGCTGGGCCAATCAAGAGCCGACAAATCGCGCTCCGGCGGCCCCGCCTGCCTCGAACTAGACGGGGCCACTCGTGACGGAGGATCGTCGTCAGCGTTCACTGGGGGCGACTCTCCTCGCCAACGATCAGAGCAAAGGCGCTGTCACCGTCTTTCGCGTCGACTAGCCGCTTCCGAAAGGACTCATCCCGTAGAAGTCGGGAGACACGGGCAAGGGTCTTGAGGTGTTGTCCGACTTCTCGACGAGGGCTGATGACAGCGAAAAAGATGTGAACCGGCAGACCGTCAATGGCGTCAAACCCGACCGCGTCACGACAAAGCAGCACTGCGCCGCGGATGTCTTTGAGCTCGGCGAACTCGCCGAAGGCGTGCGGAATGGCCACGCCCCCTCCGACGCCTGTCGAAAGCTGCTCCTCTCGCTTTATCAGCAAGCTCTCAACCTCGTCGGCGTTGAGCGAGGACTGGCCGGTCTGGCTAACGAGGCCATCGCACAAGAGCTCCGCCAGCAGTCGCAAAGCGTCCTGCTTCGTGCGAACGGTGCGCGCTTGTGGGCCCGAGATTGCGACACGGGCAGGAGTTAGGATATCGACGACCTGCATCGGACGGCTCGCTCTCGAACCTAGCATGACGGCAGAGGCGCGACGCACAAAGAACAACGCCCCGCGGGCCTTGCTTTGGAAGGTCCCCGCGGAGCGCGGCTCGGTAAGTCTGATGCTGTAGCGGCTGCTTAGCCGCGCGTCCCGCGCTGTGACTCTCGCTCTACCTCGATCGCGAATTCACCGGCGCTCATCCCGCCGTGCTTCTTGGCGACCGAAGCCCCCTTGGCAGCTTGAATTTGCCGCTCGAGTTTGTCGATCACCATGTCGAGCGAGGCATACATGTCCGTTCGGCGCTCGTTGGCGTGAAAGGTGTTGCTACCTGATTGAATTCGAACGTCGGCAACGTGATCCAGTCCTTCTACGGCTAAGGTCACATGAGCTGTCATCGCTTGTCTCAGGAACTTCTGCAGTTTGGAGACCTTGTCATGAGCGTGGGTTTTCATCGCTTCCGTTCCTTCCATTTGTCGGAACGTGATCGAGATGTTCATTCGAATCCTCCTCAAACTGCGCGCGACCCGGTGGGCAATCCGAGGGACGCTCGCTTTCTTGATCGTACAAGTCCAAGAGGTGAACGGAAGGTAACATTCCCGCTTCAGCCAACAATTTTTGCCAGCGGCACAGAGTCGCCAGCTTATTGAACGTCCTCGGGCCTCTTCCCTCGACGAGGGCACACTTGCAGCTGTAACATTCGCCCGCGCTCCAAACCTGCGTCGAATGACGGAGCTCCGCGCGTCAACGGAGAGCGACGCTGAACTTGGAGCTACTCGAGTGGATCGGCTTGCGTCGTCTGCGGTCGGGGGCGTGCATCAGCGCCCACCTTCAAGCGAGCGAAGATCGCCGCCGCGCGTTCGGCCATGCGCTTCTGCTCGAGCTGCACCTGCGCGTCCGCAGAGTCGGGCTGGCCCGCAAGGAACCGAGCGAAGGCCGAGGACGATTTGGCCAGCTCCAGCTCGTTGCCGGTCTGCTCGAAGATGGACATGCTGCGAGCGTAGTACTCCCGCGCGCTCTTTGTATGGGACGCGCCCCAGCCACCTGCGGCGGTGATTTCTCCCAGCGTTCGCAACGCGATTCCCAACTGAACTTTGCTGCGAACGGTGGCGAAAAGATCGACACATCGGCTGATGCAGTCGCGGGCGCGCGTTAGCTCACCGCGGGCGAGGTGGGCTTCCCCCATGGCGCGCAGCGCGTCGGCCAGCCCCAACTTGTCACCCAGCTCATCCAGTTGTTCTTCCGCCATCGAGAGCACATTGATGGCGCGGTCGGTTTGCCCGCTCTTGTGCAGCGCATCCCCAACGTTTACCAGCACCAGCGCGATGCGGTTGCGATCCCCAATTTGCTTTGCGACGTCGAGCGCCTCCTCGAACGTGCGCAGAGCTAGCTGGTAGTCCCCGCGCTCTTCTGCAACCACCCCAAGGTTGTTGAGGGTCTGCACCACGCCCGGTAGGTCTCCGATCTCGCGGCGAATCGTGAGCGCGTTGTCGAAGGACTCGGCAGCCTGACCGAAGTCTCCGGTTTCTTGCAAAACAATGCCGAGGTTGTTGAAGCTGAGTGCGATGCTGCGCCGGTCGCCTAGCCGCCGGCGACGAGCAAGGCCGTCTCGAAGCAGCTCGAGCGCGGCCTGGTAGTCGCCCTTGAGCCACGCGAGTTTGCCCAGATCATCGGTACTCGAAGCGACGCCGCGGTCGTCGGCGGCGGCTTGGAACAAGGCCATGGCTGCCTCGAGGTGCAGCCCCGATTCATCGAGCGCACCGGCGTCGCGGTGCAGGCGGCCGATGCGGTTGTGCGCCGCTCCTCCCTTGGACTTGATGTCGAGCTGGTAGGCGAGCGAGAGCATCTCGCGGAAGGTGGAGAGCGCATCGTCAATCCGGCCCGTTAGCAGTAAGACATCACCGTAGTTGTGGAGAGCATCAATGCGCCGCCCTACGTTGCTGTCCCCGACCAGTACGAGCGCTTTCTGGTAGTGCTCACACGCTGTTTGCGCTGCGTAAGCCGCACGGGAAGCATCTCCGGCATCGAGGTAGGCGAGCCCAGCTCCGACAGAATCTCCGGCGCGCTCGCGGTGTTCAGCGAGCAACAGCTTCGCTTCTTCGGTCGTTCGCGTAAGGCCCTGTTGCTCCAGCCAATTCGCGAAAATCCCATGGTGACGTTTCTGCGTCGAAGGGTTGATCTGCGCGCGAATCGCCTCGCGTTCCTTGTTGTGTTTGAAAACGTACTCATCGGAACTCGGCAATGAGGAGTCCGGAACCCTGAGCACAAAGTCACGCTTCTCGAGGTCAGCGAGCGTATCTGCCAGCGCTTTTGGCTCGCCGTCTCCGCTCACCGCCCACAGGTCCGGTGCCTCTGCTCCCGCGCGCAGCATCGGCACGAGCGCTGCTGGCCAAAAGACGCTGCCCACGGTCGCGGCTAGCTCGAGCACCCGACGCTCAGCCGCCGAGAGCGAGCTGATGCGTGATTGGATGGCTCCCTCGACGGTGAGCGGTGGTGCAGCTCGATCGAGGCGATCGAGGTGAACGCGCCAACGAGGGGAGGGGCTCAGCGGCTCCTCTTCCTCCAGTACGCCGCGGTCGTGGAAGAGCCGGACCATTTGTTCGATCAGGCTGGGATTACCTCCAGAGAAAGTTAGGGCAGTATCCACGAGCAACCCGGGTACAGCACCGTTCTCCGTCACGCATGGAGCGAGCAGCGCCGTGGCAAGCTCGCGGGCCACGCGATCCTCGAGCGGTGGCACTTCAACCAGCGTGTGCCTCTCTTCACCGGCGCGCGCCCAATCCTCTGCGGTGCCGATCAGATCGGGCCGCGCGGCGCAAATGAGGAGAATCGGTCCGGTCAGGTACTCCAAAAGGTAGCGGAGCAGATCCAATGAATCTGCGTGGGCTGCGTGAAGATCATCGAACACCAAGCAAAGCGGGCTGTGCGCGGCATCCGCCTCGATGAACGACTTCACCACCGCGCTGCGCAGCTGCCTGCCTTGACGAGGGTCATCCGCGATCGCTCGAGTCAGGGGGCTTTCCTCGAACGGGACCTCGAGGAATTGACCAAGAAAGTACACAACATCGCCGACCTTGCGGTCACCGACGACCTTCGACACTTGGTCGCGAACAGCAGCTTTCAGCGTCTCGGGATCCATCCCCTCGATCAAACCGAAGCGCATGCGCAGGAGCCTGGCGAAGATGCCGTACGAGGAATCGGTGTCGCGCGCCGTTCCGCGATAGATCCTAGGCAACAGCAAGCTACCCGAGCGGTGCTTCATCACGAACTCGTGAATCAAGCGACTCTTGCCCAAGCCGGCTGGCGAAACGAGCGTGACCACGCGCGTCTTCTTCTCCGCCTCCACCTCACGGAGCGCCTGGTCGAGCTGAGCCATCTCGCTCTCGCGACCCATGAAAGGCGTGCGCGAGGCGCTTACGAGTCCGAACGGTAGATTCTCTTTCACCATGCTGCTTTGAGGTCCCCCGGGGCGAGGCGCCGATCTAGTCGAGCACCTCTCACGGTGGAAGTGGGTTCACCCAGAACTCTGGTAGAGTCGCCTTCAGGAGCCGACCAGCAGTGGAGTCTTTCGACGCGGCAGACCTGCGTTTACGGGTTCGAGGAGCCTTTTCCGGTGCGGAATTGCGGCGTTTGCTCGAGGCTTGGGGCGGCAAGCCCGAAGAACTGAGCGGCTCGCAAACAGAGCTGGCCCACCAAGTGGTGAAGCTCGGTTGCAAGGTGCACGGGCTGAGCGAGCTGCTGCGGAAACTCTCCAACGAAAAGCCGTTGGTCGAATGGCCGGAGGTCCCGAATGACGATGAGCGCTGGGCCGGACCAATGTCGCTCAACGTCGAAGCTCCGCCGCCCTCGTTGGCTGCTCCCGAGGCACGGGAGGCGTCCGAGCCCGCAATCGAGCCCGGAGCCGTCGTCCAGCTCGAAGGTGGGGTCGAGAGCGAGCTCGCTCCCAGCACCGTTCCGCCGGCACCGACGCCAGCGCCCACCATCGTCGAGCCCGCCCCTTCCGTTCTTCGCCCGGCCGCCCCCTACGCGTTTGCTCCTTACCCTCCGATTGCTGGTGGTCCGCCGTGGAAACTGCTCGCGATCGTCGGGGGAATCGTCGGCTTGGTCGGCGTCGCCTTTGCGGTTGGCACCCTCGTAGCAAGTAATCGCGATAAGCGCGCAAGTGAGCCCACGAGCGAGCAGCAGAGTGCGCGGCCGCGAGGAAAGGGTGCGGCGGCAAAGGCTGCCACGCTGCTGGAACGGGCTCTCACGGCTCTCGGCGACTTGTGCGAGGTCGAAGTCGAAGGTGAACCTACCGTCGAAGTGCTTGAACTCTCGCTCGAGGCGTGCGGTCGGGACGAGGTGGACAAGCTGCGACGGCAACAAGAGCGTCAAATGCTGGAGAGTCGTCAAGACGACCGCGACCGTCCGGACCCGACCGTCCCAAGCTCCCGGCCGCTACCGCCACGCCCTGGCTTCGCTCCACCCTCGCCAGGACGCACGACGACCACGGGCGCTCCCAAGGCTGGATGCCGAGGTGCGTGCAACAGTTCGCGGGGGGAGTGCCAAACGTCATGCGGGCGCGAACCGAGCGACGCATCGCGCTATGCGCCGTACCAGGCCTGCATCTCCCATTGTGTGGCCGAAGAGTCGCGCTGCAGGCTCGCCTGCCGGTAGACGGCGAGCTTGGGGATCGAGTACGACGGCCCTATGGATAAAGTCGTCGAGAGCGCCATCGCCGCAGTGCGCGACATCCCCGATGGCGCAACCATCATGGCAGGTGGTTTCGGCCTGTGCGGCATTCCCGAAAATTTGATCGCGGCTCTTCGAGAGCTGGGCACCAAGGACCTGACGTTCATCTCCAATAACTGCGGTGTGGACGACTTCGGCCTGGGCATCCTGCTCGCGAACCGTCAGATCCGAAAGATGATCTCCTCGTACGTTGGAGAGAACAAAGAGTTCGAGCGCCAGTACTTGAGCGGTGAGCTCGAGGTAGAACTCACTCCGCAGGGGACCCTCGCCGAGCGTATTCGCGCGGGCGGTGCAGGTATTCCGGCGTTCTACACCCCAACGGGCGCCCACACGGCTGTGAGCGACGGCGGGATGCCCGTGCTCTATGCAAAAGACGGCACCGTCGCCAAGCTCTCCGAGAAGAAGGAGATCCGAACGTTCGACGGCAAGGACTACGTACTCGAGCCCGCCATCAAAGCCGACTTTGCCTTGGTGAAGGCGTGGAAGGGTGACCGCTACGGCAACCTCGTCTACCGAAACACTGCGATGAACTTCAACCCAATGATGGCGATGGCAGCAACCATCACCATCGCTGAGGTGGAGGAGATCGTTCCGATCGGCACGTTGGATCCAAACCACATCCACACTCCGTCGGTTTTCGTGAAGCGGATCTTGCAGGGAAAGAGCTACGAAAAGCGGATCGAGCGCCGCACGCTTCGCCGCTCAACACCGTCCACCTGAAGCGCTGTCCACCACAAGGAAACGAAGATGGCTCTCACACGAGATGAAATTGCAAAGCGAGCCGCCCTCGAGTTGAAGGACGGCTTTTACGTGAACCTCGGTATCGGTATGCCCACGCTCGTGGCCAACTACATCCCTGCGGGGGTGGAGGTCGTGCTGCAGAGTGAGAACGGCCTGTTGGGCATCGGCCCCTATCCCGACGAGGCCTCCATCGACCCTGACCTGATCAACGCCGGTAAAGAGACGGTCACGATTCTGCCCGGCTCGGCGATCTTCTCCAGCGCAGAGAGCTTCGCCCAGATTCGAGGCGGACACATCGACTTGGCGATCCTCGGGGCAATGGAGGTTTCGGAGAAGGGGGACCTCGCAAACTGGATGATCCCCGGCAAGATGGTGAAGGGCATGGGCGGCGCCATGGACCTCGTTGCGCGCGCAAAGCGAGTGGTCGTGATCATGGATCATGCGGCGAAGGGCGGCGCGCCGAAGATCCTTCGACAGTGCGCTCTCCCGCTCACGGGACGAGGCGTGGTTCACCGGATCATCACGGACCTGGCGGTGGTGGACGTAACCGCTGACGGGCTGGTGCTGCGCGAACTTGCACCCGGAGTTTCGGCTCGGGAAGTGCAAGAACGAACGGAGCCCACCTTGCTGGTTCCGCCGGATATCACCGTGATGGCGCTACCAGCTCAATAAGCGAAAGATCAGAACGATGTCTTGGCCCGAAAAGACGAGTCCGACGCTCGATGCCAGTGAAAAGCGCACGCTGGGAGAGGGCATCTTCCGCAAGTGTGACGGTTGTGGAGCCACGGTTCCGAGCGCTGATCTTGCAGCGAACTACGAGGTTTGTCCTGCGTGCGGGCACCACCATCTGTTGGGGCTCGCGGGGTGGATCCGGTTGTTGCTCGACGAGGGCAAGATCGACGCCTGGGACTCCGACCTAATCCCTTCCGATCCGCTCTCCTTCAGTGACGGTAAGCCCTACGCTGAACGGGTGGTCGCTGCGACCAAGCGCGCTAAAACGAAAGAGAGCATCGTGACCGGCGCCGCAATGATCGAGCAGCGTCCGATCGCGTTTGGCTGTTTCAACTTTCAGTTCATGGGCGGCAGCATGGGCTCGGTATGCGGCGAGAAGATCGCCCGCATGTTCGAGCGCGCACGCGAGCAGCGGTTGCCGGTGGTGCTGCTCTCTGCTTCGGGCGGCGCTCGCATGCAGGAGGGTATTCTCTCGCTGATGCAGATGGCGAAAGCGGTGTCAGCGCTCGAGCGCTTTCGAGATGCAGGCATGCCGTTTATCTCTGTATTGCTGCATCCAACGACAGGCGGCGTCGCTGCTAGCTTCGCCTTCTTAGGGGACGTGAACATCGCCGAGCCGAAGGCATTGATCGGCTTTGCAGGTCCACGCGTGATCGAAAACACGCTGCGGCAGAGCTTGCCGCGGGGCTTTCAACGTACTGAGTTTCTAATCGATCACGGCATGATCGACGTCAACGTATCGCGACTCGAGATGCGAGCTCAGCTGGCGTTGGTTCTCTCTCACTTAGCGCCGCAGAGCTGACCTTTTAGGGCCAGCTCCGCGCTCCGCGCCCCTGCTTGCGTCAGTTCAGTTCGGTGCGTGCGGCCGCGAGGACTTCTTCAGCCATCGTCTTGATTGCTGCCTCGTTCTCACCCTCGATCATGACGCGCAACTTCGACTCAGTGCCGCTCCAGCGCACGAGCACTCGGCCGTTGTCTCCTAGCTCGGCTTCCAGTTTTTTGATGACCGCCTGGGTGGCCGGCAGAGACTCCAGCGGGGCGCGCTTGGCGAACTTCTCATTCAGGAGCACCTGGGGAACGCGCTCCAAGGCACCTGCAGCAAGCTCCGAGAGAGGTCGGTTGTCCTCGACGCAAAGCCGCGCAACTTGGAGCGCGGCGACGATGCCGTCCCCGGTGGTGGCGTGGTCGAGGAAGATGAGGTGGCCCGATTGCTCACCACCAAATGAGTAGCCGCCGCGCCGCATTTCCTCGACCACGTAGCGGTCTCCCACCGCAGTTCGAACCAATTGGCCACCGCGCTTCTTCATCGCGCGTTCAAGCCCGAGGTTGCTCATGACGGTGGTTACCAGCGTCTTCTTCGGAAGGCGCCCATCTCGAAGCAGACGAATGGCCGCCAAAGCCATGATGGTATCGCCGTCAACGATTGCGCCGCGTTCGTCGGCAACGATCACGCGATCGGCATCACCGTCAAGCGCGATTCCGAAGTTGGCGCCATGTTGAACGACCATCTTGGCCATGTGCTCGGGGTGGAGCGCACCAGCGTCTTTGTTGATATTGGTGCCGTCGGGGCTGACGCCCATCGCGATGACCTCGGCGCCAAGCTCCTCAAAAACGAGCGGGGCGACGCGGTATGCCGCTCCGTGTCCTGCGTCGACGACGATCTTCACGCCATCAAGCGTTAGGTGCGCCGGGAAGGTGTTCTTCGCGAATACGACGTAACGACCACGAGCATCCTCTACCCGAAACGCGTCACCGATCTTGTCTCCGGTCACACTCACGTTGTCGAGCTCGGTGCCTGCGACGAGCTCTTCGATCGCTGCCTCCTCTGCGTCGGGCAGCTTGAAGCCGTCGAAGCCGAACAGCTTGATGCCGTTGTCCTCGAACGGGTTGTGGCTTGCGCTGATCACGACCCCAGCGTCAGCGCGCATGCTCTGCGCCAACTGGGCGATGGCGGGGGTTGGGATGGGGCCGGTCAACATTACGTGGCCGCCCATTGCGCAGATCCCCGACGCGATCGCCGTCTCGAGCAGGTAGCCGGAAAGCCGCGTGTCCTTGCCGATCAAAACCCGCGCGGCCCGGCTCTTTCCTCGGCCCGCTACGAAGGCGATGGCACGTCCCAGTCGCAGGGCGAACTCGGGCGTCATTGGGTGAACATTGGCCATTCCTCGGATGCCGTCGGTGCCGAAGACGCTGCGTGCGCTGCTCGTGCTCATGGTGACCTTTTCTACTCCCGGAAGTTGACGAAAGAAAGTTCGAGATCGAACTCGCGCGCGCGAATCGAGGCGATCGCCGCCTGCAGGTCATCCCGCTTTTTACCTGTGACTCGCACCTGGTCCTCGTTGATGGACGCCTGCACCTTCAGCTTCTCATCCTTGATCCACTTCACCAGCTGCTTGGCGTGATCACTGTCGATCCCCTCTTTGATGGTGACCGAGATCTTGGCGCCGCCCTTTCCGGTAGGTTCGATCTTGCCGACGTCAAGGTGTTTGAGGCTGACCTTGCGCTTGATCAGCTTCTCTTTGAGTACCTCCAGAATGGCCTTCACGCGGTCATCAGCGCTCGCACGCAGGTTGATGGTCTCCTTGTTGTGCTCGATCTCAGCGCCCGTTCCCTTGAAGTCGAAGCGGGTGCTGATCTCCTTTTCCGCCTGCGTCACAGCGTTGGCGACCTCGTGCCACGGAACCTTTGAGACAATGTCGAACGACGGCATGGGCGCGAAATGTACCAAAGAAAAAGGCCCGCAGATGCGGGCCTCTTTCACTCGTTACGCTGGACTTGCGATCCGGCGACTGCGTTAGACTCCTAAACGCACCGTGTCAGGGGGTGACGCACAGGCTCAGGGTGTAGCCGGTGATGGTGCCGGAATCGCTCGATATGCTATCGGAGGCGTTGAGCACCCACGCTCCCGTCGCTGACGTGCCGATGATTGGCATCATCGAGGCCTCGGGTGCAAACACGCCGGTGAACGGTGCCGTGCCACCAGTGATGCTGTTTGACGCCTGCGAGCTGAAGAAGGTGTTGGTGTAGTTATCAGACGAGCCACCGTTGCCGGAGGTGAGTTCCACCGGCGCCGCGTTTGGTGCGTCAATGTTGAGGGTGACGTCGCTGTTCCAGGTGTGCTGGATGTTCACACCCACGACGAGGCGCGTCACGTTCCCCATGTCGGGCACGTTGATGGTTGAACTCGTCGGCGTGCCGGAGTCGAACGAGGGGGAAGGCAGGCCCATTGCTGAGTACTGCAGCAAGGTCTCACCAGGCCCGCAGCTCAGGACTGCGCAGCTGTTGGAGCAACCATCGTTGTCGATCATGTTGCCGTCATCGCAGGCTTCACCGGCTTGGATGATGCTGTCGCCGCAACCCGGTTGTGAAACGGTGACGTACACGAGGTAAGGCAGACCGGTAGCGTCGTCACCGTTCTCGTTGACACGCACGTAGTAGGTCCCAACCGGGACGCTGGCGGCGAAGGCGTCAACCCCGGGGTTGATCAGCGAGCAAAGGTCTGCACCGTCGTCGTTGTCGGTGCCGAGCTGCACCATGCTCGAGTTGTAGAGACGCACGAAGGAGTCGAACCCAGCGGGGCAACCCGAACCGGTCGTGTTGGTCACCTCGATGCGAACGCTCGAGTTGGCGTTGGTCACGTCGAAGCGGAACCAATCGGAGTCCGCCACGTAGTTGATTTGGCCCGAGCCGCCGGAGCAAGCCGTGAGCGGCGTTGCTGCACCGAACGAGTCATTCGGCTCGTTCTCTGCGCAGAAATCACCTTCGATGAAGCACATGTCATCACAGCCGTCGCCGGAGGTCATGTTGCCGTCGTCGCACTCCTCACCAGCCTGAATGATGTTGTCTCCGCAACCTGGCGCGAGCACCAGGGCCTTGAGGATGTAGGGCGGAATCGTCGCGTTGTTGCCAGACTCCTCGACCTTTAGGAAGTAGGTGCCGGTCGGCAAGTTGCGGGCGAAGTTGTCGATCGTCGGGTTGATGAGCGAGCACGAAAGGTTGCCGTCTTCGTCGTCACTGCCAAGCTCAGTCCCGGCCGAGTTGAAGAGGCGGATGATGGTGTTCGCGTTGGTTGGGCAACCGGCGCCGGTGGTGTTGACCGTCTCGGCGCGAATCGACGAGTTGGGTACGGTGACAACCAGCGAGTAGTAGTCGCCGTCGGCGGTGGGGTTGATTGCGCCCGTACCACCGTCACAGCCGGCGAGCGGCGTTGCCGAGATGGTGTCGTTGTTCGGCTCAGCTTCGACGCAGTAGTTGCCTTCGACCTCGCAGGTCGCGCTGCAACCATCGCCAGGTGCGTTGTTGCCGTCGTCACACTCCTCGCCGATTTGCGGGATCGAGTCACCGCAGCCGGGGGCATTGACGTCGACCTTCAGCACGTAGGGCGGGCTCGTTCCGTTGTTGAGGAAGTCGTCCACTCGGATGAAGTAGGAGCCTGCTGGCAGGTTCTGAGCGAACGCGTCCGGAGCGAAGGCTTGCTCGGCCGCCGGGTGAATCAACGAACAGCCGTTGATTCCGTCTTCATCATCGCTGCCGAGCTGCGTGCCGGTCGAGTTGAAGAGCGTAATGACCGAGTCAAACCCCGCTGGGCAGGTGGTTCCGAGGATGTCGAGAACCTCCGCACGGATGCTAGAGCCCGGTACCGTGACCACCACTTCGTAGTAGTCCTGATCGCCCGCAACACTGATTTCACCGGCGCCGCCGTCACAGGTTGTGAGCAGAGTTGCGTCCATGATGGTGTTGTTGGGCTCGCCTTCGGGGCAGTAGTTCCCCTCGAGCTGGCACATCGAGTCGCAGCCATCGCCGCTCATCATGTCGGAGTCATCACACTCTTCACCGCTCTGAACGGTGCCGTCTCCGCACACCGGGGTTTCAGTGCAATCATTCTCGCAGCCGTCGCCCGCGACCATGTTCATGTCGTCGCACTCCTCGCCGAGCTGGATGATGCCGTCACCACAGATCGGGGGATTGACCGAGATCTCCACCACGTACGAGGAGACCGCGGCAGGTGCGGTGATACGCGCGAAGTACAGCCCTTCAACGGCAACCGAAGCGAGGTCGGTGTCAACCGTGCCATCGATCACCGGGCACAGGCCCGTCTGCGTCGAGATCTCGAGGTTGAACGGGTCGTAAATGTCGAGCTTGACGGTCGCGTCGGCCGGGCAGCCGCCCATGCCGTCGGAGATCGCCACGCTGACGGTGCTGCCGAGCGGTGCGAAGAACGAGAAGATGTCGACGTCGTTCAGCGACGAAAGCTCAGCTGTGAAGCCGAGCGTGTTGTCTTGCAGCGGGTTGGCTGTGTTGAGCGAACCGTTCGGTTCTGTCTCCGGTGGGTAGTTCGGATCGATGGGGCCTCCGCCCGCACCACCAGCACCACCGCTGCCGCCAACACCGCCGACGCCGCCCATGCCACCGGTAGTTTCGCCACCGCTGCCACCCCCACCAGCGGTTTCTCCGCCGTTACCACCACCGCCGTCGGTGGTGCTGCCGGCTTCTCCACCCTTGCCGGCTTCACCACCGTTACCAGCTTCACCACCTCCGCCACTCGTGGCGTCTGTGCCGCTGGGACAAGCCGTGAGGAGGAAAAACAACAAGGCCGGAAGGCTCGCGCGCGCAGACGCGGGTCGTCGCAGCGGACTGGCAACTATCGGAAACAAGGAAGGCATGAGCAGACCTCCGTAGACGTGAGTTCAACCGAAGACGGCATCAGGGCTGCCCCCAAACCCGCGCACGACGGGCTTCTTCGGACGAGCCACCGGGCTCGAAGCATAGGTACTTCAATAACACGGAAGAGCCGTGCAGTGGTCGAAAAGCCTTCGTTCCGGGCTAGCTATCGACCCGTGTCGGCAACTCCGGATCAAACCCATCCCGAAGCTCTTCCACCTCGGCGCTCATGTCGATCTCGACTGTTTCCTCTTGGTTCAAGGTGACGAGCGTGGCGGGCGCCGGCCGCTGAACCGGCGGCAAATTCAGCGGTCGACTCGGCGTCGGCGGCGGCGTCCCTAGCAGATCCGCTGTCGGTCGGAAGCTTGGACCAGGCGTTTGGGGAACCGGTGGTGACTTCGAAGCCTGGAGCAGGTCCTCGTACGACGACCGATCGGCCGAGACGGTGGCCTCCTCCGGGGGAGGTCGCGAGGTTGGTCGCTCGTCTTCGACCGAGGGGCGGGAAGAAGGGGGAGGCGTGACGCGCGGCTGGTTTGGTTGGCGGCTGCTTGGTTGCGAACGGTCGCGGAGTGCCGGAGTTGGCGGCATGTCGACGATCGCGCGCGCGGACTCGCGTACACCTTCGGGCACTCGAAAAGGCGTTGGAGATCCGTCCGCCAAACGCGAAAAGCTCGAAGAGGAGCTGGACGCCCGCAGTACCGGAATTGGCGGGCTGGGAGGAATGACGCTCGGCTTGCGTCGCATCACCGGTACGGGCGATACATTGCCTCCGATGGCGTTGCGCGAAAGCGTGCGTGACGTTACGACCACGTGCCGTGATTTTCGCTCGACGAAGATCGCTCGGCCAAAGGGGCGCCAACGTGGCTCGATCATCGGTTGGCCTAGCTCTTCGACAAGCCAGCCCACCAATTCCGCGCCCATCAAGCTGGTGTCGCTGGCCTCCTGAACCACGCCCTCAACGACGCGGTATTGGCTGTTGCGCGTCGCGTACACGCAATCACCGCCCGAATCAGCGCGCAGGCGATCCTCAAGGTACGCGTCTACCGCGTCGCGTACCAATCGGTCAGCATCGAGCGTGAGGTAGCTCATTCAGCGACCTCAATGACATCACGTCCGCCCTTGGGTTGCACCCCCGTCGTTTGGTTACCTCTTGCGGGAGACACTACGGGCGCCCGAGCACGAAGAAAGTTGTTACGGGTGTTTCCCCGGTGGAGGTGGCACCTACCCAGATCCGACCGGCGTCGTCGCTGAACAAGGTCAAATTGGTGTCGGGTTCGCTGAGGGACAAAAGCGTAGACGTCGTACCGGCCTGCAACGAGCCGCCGGCAGTGGTGTATTCCACCGCGACGACATCCTGGTGAATGTTGCTGGCGTCACTCGGCTGCAGGACCAAGAGTCCGGGCTTGCTCGCTGAGGGTGGCAACGCTGCAAACGCGTCTCCATAGCCAGCAAACGTCGCGAGTTCCACCGCGTCGAGTGGGAGCGTTCCACCAACGCTCTGAGCTCGATACCCGTGAATGGTCTGCGTGTTGAGGACGAAGTCCGTCATGATCGCGAATAGGTTTCCGTCCAGGTCCGCCGTGACTGGGCCAGCCGCTAGCCCAAACTCAGCCTCTGCGACGCCCGCGCTCGTTAGGGTTGCTGCACATTCGTCGCTCGCTGCCGCGTACAGCGCGAGCTCCCCGTTGGTGGGACCTTCGATCGCCGACAAGCCAGTGTAAAAGAGCCGACCATCGACTGCGGCCATGCCGAAGACGCCGGTTGCCGTCGCCGTTTCCACAGCGTTCGGGCCCAGCGTCAACAGCTCGCCGACGTTGAAGAAGTCGCTTCCCGAGGTCCAAGCGATGGCTGTGACCGGAACCGAGGCGCAGGCTCGACCTGCCGCTGAGTCAAAGTCCACTGCGTAGCCTGCGATAAAGGCGTCGGACGGTAGGCCGGTGAGCGCGGTGGTCGTCACCGTTGGTTCGAGCTTTCCTGCCGCGCCGGGAGCCCAGCGCGTCAGCTTCACCTGTTGTGGAGTTGACTCGGCGATGAGCGGGCCACCATGACGACCGAACGACGGAATCTCCACGCCGGGTTGCAGCTCCAGCCCATCAGCATCCCAACGCTCGAGGATGCAGAGTTCCTCCGAGTTGAGCGCAAAGAATTGTGCCGCCGTCGATGGGTTCATGCAGCCCCCGCTCCCACCGTTTCCACCGTTCCCACCGCCCGAACCACCGGCGCCACCGGAGCCACCCGCGTTGCCCGAACCACCCGCGCCCCCAACCGGGCCGGCTCCACCAGGGATGGCGCCGCCGCTTCCGGTCGTGTCGGCCTCACCAGTGTCCGAACACGCGGATAGTGACACCCAAAGAAAAACGACGGCTGAAACGGGAGACCTAAGCCGAGTCATACGACAAGACTTCAGGCATTCCCCTCGGGAGTCAATGAGCCCGAAATGGCACGACCGCTACCCCTGCTTGGAGCGATGAGAGGAAAAAGGAAGCTGCACGAAGCGAGGAAAACGACTGTTGTTGAAAGAGGCGCCACTTGCTTGTTGCGCTTCTCCATCTGATGATCGATTCTCCCGCAGCCACCTCTTCGTGGCCCCTACCTCCTCCCCTCCGTGAACAAACCGGCACCCATTGGACCTGGGACCGTCGTAGCTGATCGCTACGACATAAGGCAAAGCCTGGGCAAAGGCGGCATGGGTGAGGTCTTCCTCGCTTTCGATCGTTCGACCCAGCAGCCAACTGCTCTGAAGGTCGTTCGCGAGGAGTCGCGGATGCCCGGTGACGACGAGGCGCTTCGGCAAGAGCTGCTGCTTGCTCGCCAAGTGAGCCACCCGAACGTGTGTCGCGTCCATGACCTCTGCCCCAGTCCGTGGGGCCCCATCCTCGTGATGGAGCACATCCCGGGTCAAACGCTGCACACGCACATCCGTCGCAAAAAAGCGCAAGGTGGCTACAGCTCGGACGAGTTTCGGCAGATCGCCTCGCAGGTTTCGGCTGGTCTCGCCGCTATTCACGAACAAGGGCTCGTCCACGGGGATTTGAAGCCTGGCAACGTCATGATCTCCGAGGGCCGGGCGATCATTCTGGACTTTGGTTTTGCGCAGGAGCGCGCGAGGCTTTCGGCGCGTCGTCCGGGAGCGCCGCCGGATGGTGGAACGCCCAACTACATGTCTCCCGAACGGCTGCGCAACGGCGGTGCTAGCGAAGATGATGACGTCTACGCGATGGCCCTCACGCTCTGGGAAATGTGGACCTGCAAGGTTCCGGATCCCGGCGCGCGGCCTCGCGGTAAGACGATGAAAGCTCAGATCATGTTCGATGTGCCGAGCGGCCTGTCGATCGATGAGGTGCGGCAGATCTTCCGCGGCATGAGTGAGGACCCGCAGCTGCGTCCGCAGGCGCGGCACATGCGCTTCTTCAACCCCACCCAGCTCACCACAAGCACGGCTCAGCTGCCTCGGCCTCGCTTGGATCCCGGGCCCCCGCCAGGGCGTTCGCAGACACAGACGTTCTCTCCTGAAGCCCAGTCGATGTTGGTCACGTACGCTTCCAACGCTCCAGAGGTCGTCGGTCAGCTTCTCGCCCTCACCAAACCCCAAATCTCAGTCGGTCGTCGTGGGGACCAGGACATCGTCGTCACCGAGGCTACAGTCAGCGGTGGACACGCAACGCTACGTTGGCAGTCCGGGTCGTGGATCCTCGATGACCTCGGTAGCACCAACGGCAGCTACGCGGACCATAGCTATGACCGCAAGCAGCAGGTCACCTTCATGCACGGCGGTGAAGGTCAGGTCGGGGAGTTGCGGCTCAAGCTCGTAAGCTTCGTGAGTGATGGCCCTCATCACCGGCGAGCACGTCAGTTCCTAGCGAAGCGGGACGGCCTTACAGGGCTGCTCATTCGCGAGCACATGCTGAAGTCAATCGATGAGGAGGCTGCTTTCGCTGAGTGGGCCGACATGCCCTTTCATCTCGCGCGCTATGAGCTTCGTGGACCCAATCGTCACGTAAGTGATCGCCCGACCATCCTAGAGATGTTGGCGCTGCGTAAGGCTGCGCAGCGAGTAGTGGAGCTCTCGGAGACGCTTCTCCTCAGTCTTACCCCCGTTGTCGCTGGTCGGACAGGGCCGCTGAAGTTCGTGGTTTCGATGGTCGGACCTTCGCTTGATGAGGCGAGACACATCGTCGAGCAGGTCGTCTCTCAGGTGCAAGGCATCATTCCCGACACGCTGGAACTCGCAGCTGCGTTGGTGAAGGGTGAGCCTGGTCGTCCCGGCCGAACGCTGCTCGACTAACTTCTTGTCGGAACTTGGCTTGCCTCGTTGGTGAGGGGTTTTCACCAACCCAAATGCGTTCTATGGCTCCGCCCGCGCACGCGCCATCCCGATGAGACCGCCGCTCCGTTCCACCCCGCCAACGTCACCCTCGCCCTATCGATATTTGGGGCGTGGGGGCGGAGAACGTCCAGTGCGAGTCCAGGTCATCTTGGCGTTAGTGGCAGCGCTCGTCTTGGTTGCTGTGCCACTTTACCTTTGGCGCCGACCTCAGCCCGCTTCGTTGCCCTCTGCTGATGCTGCGCCGGCGGGGGCGTCTCCCATCATGCCTCCACCAGTGATGTCTGGGAGGGATCCAGCGGATCCGTCACCGACGCAGCTGGTCCCGTCGAACTCCAGCCCGAAGGTGGAAGTTGCACCGATCAAGACCCTAAAGTGTCAGAACCCAGGGTCGGGAAAAACTCCACCGGAACGTTGCGACGGTGTGCGCTTCTTCGAGGATTCGCTCGCGAGAGCGATTCGGGACAGCGCTTCATGCGCGCCTGTTAGCAAGTCCGGTTACGTCGTGAGCTTCGTCTTGGAAGCGCATTTCGGAAAGAAGCAAACAAACTTGTTCTTCGGCAAATCCACGACCCTGTCGAAGAGTCGCCGTCGCGAGCTACTTCGCTGCGTGGAGAAGGCCTTGGCCACACCAGAGTGGGACCGCATCCCGCACCAGCACCAGCGCTATTCGCTCAACGCTGTGGCAACGTACCCAGCCTCGGTGGATTCGTCTGGCGACGAGAATCGAGTCGAGCCACTCGCGCCGCAAAAGCCATCCAAGCCTGGTGACAAGACCAAGACCAAGACCAAGTCCGCACCCAAACAAGCACCCAAGGGTGAAAAGAAAAAGTAGTCTTGGGCCGGTGAGCGTCGGCAAAGCTTCATTCGACGCGCTTCTCAAGCTTGCTGCCGCAACGAGCGTGTTCTTTGTCGGTTCGGTCGCTTCCGCCGCCGAAACCGAGCTCTCACCGTATGAGTCCGAGACGGTGGAGGCAGCGCTCGCGGACACAGCTGCGAAGGTGGACCCAGCGCCCGAGGGTAAGACGATCGAGGCCATCGTGTTGCGCCCGCTCGACGTGCTCGAGGAGCGCGACCCACTGCCGCAATTCGCGATCGACTTTCTGAACTTTTTCCACGCGACGACCCGACCGAGCCTGATCTCGCAGCTGCTGCTGGTCAAAAGTGGACAGCCCTATCGAGCGGAGTTCGTGGAGGAGTCGGCCCGCAGGTTGAGAGGAATTCGACAGCTCTCCTTGGTCTTGATGGTGCCGCTGGTCGGTTCTGCGCCGGACCGCGTCAAGCTGTTGGTGATCACCAAGGACATCTGGAGTCTGCGGCTCAACTCGGACTTCCGCGTCTCTAGCGGTGGCCTCGAATACCTGTTGCTCCAGCCCGCGGAGGAGAACCTTGGCGGACTGCATCAC
The DNA here is from genome assembly GCA_903892415.1 of uncultured delta proteobacterium. Classification (GTDB taxonomy): domain Bacteria; phylum Myxococcota_A; class Polyangia; order Polyangiales; family Polyangiaceae; genus Xiheicaenibacterium. Next base: position 32,524 of record CAITIQ010000587.1, read on the forward strand.
TCGGCCTCGTTGCGCTTCGAACTCGATCCTGCGACGTACAAGTTCGGGTTTGGCTACAAGATTCCTCGGGTGGGTGGCAGCGAGATCATCGGGCAGCTCTCCAGCAACTTCATCGTGAACCGCGACAGCGGCGAGTTCGAGGGATTGATCGGTGGACTCTATTACGGCCAGCCGCTGTACTCGACGCGCGCCGGCTGGTCGTGGGTTGGTTCGATGACCGTGCGAAGTGAGACCACCCGATTCTTTCAGGGGCTGGAGCCCTTGACCTTCGATGCGCAAGCCACCGTCGAGGACGACCGCATTCCGATTCAATACAAAACGGAGGCCCTCGCTGGTCGAGTCGCGTTCGTTCGCTCCTTCAGCCAGTCCACTCCGGGCGTTGCGCTGCGTGATGATTGGTCTGCAGTGAATCACGATGTTCTTTTTGGTCTCGAGGCCACACGGAACTCATTCCGCGCAGACCATCTCTCAGGCGTTTCGCGTGAGGTACAGCGCGAGTTCATTGCCTCCGAGGTTCCCTCGTCGGAGCAGCGCCTCTACCCTTACCTGGGCTACGCAACGTACTCACGGCGCTTTCTCAACGACCTGAATCTCGACACCCTCGGACTCCAAGAGAACTTTCGCTTGGGTCACGATGCATACGTAAAAAGTTACCCGGTGCTCGACGTCTTTGGCAGTGACCGTTCGTTCTTTGGTACGACGGCTGGTCTCTCCTTCACCGCGGTCGCGGGAGCTCTCATTCGCGTGTATGGACAAGCCACCGTGGAGGCTTCCTTGGACGAGGTGTCTGACGCCAACGCCGCCTACGGTGTTCGACTGGTCACGCCGCCAAGCCCCGTGGGCCGCTTGCACTTGGATGCGGTGGACTTTCGACGCTTCGAGAACGGTCTGAATCGACGATCCTCGGTGGGCGGGGATGGTCGATTGCGCGGCTATCCGTCGGGCGCGTATCGCGGGGAGAATCTGACGGCCTACAACCTCGAGTTTCGTTCGGTGCCCGCCCAACTCTGGACGGTCCAGCTCGGTGCGGCGGCGTTCTTCGACACCGCTGCTGTGTGGAACAACGGGGATAGCCCGGACTTTCGACAGGACATCGGCGCGGGGTTGCGCATCGTGTTTCCTCAGCTCGAGCGCACCGGTATGCGTATTGATTGGGCGGTTCCGTTGCAGCTCGACCCTGACGTCGGCGTTACCTCGGCGTTCCCCGGGCGATTTGTGTGGACCTTCGGGCAGGCCTTTTCCTTCCCCGATATCAGCTTTCCAAACGTCGCACTCTGAGCCACCGAGCGCCCGCTGTTTGCTGTACTTTGCCGCAACAGCGAGGGGACGAAATGACAAGGAAGATCGGGATCGTGGGGGGCGGCGCGTCAGGGTGTTCACTAGCCTGGGCGCTGCGCAAAGAAGAGACGCGTGGCCTTTGTGAGGTAACGCTTTTTCATGATGAGGATGAAGTCGGTGGTCATTCCAAGACCATCAACGTCTGGTTCGATGCAGCCGGTAAAGGGTACGCAACTGAGGTAACTCCGGCGCCCGACGACGCGACCATCTACCCGGTCGATATCGGCGTGCAGTTCGTCTGCCCGACGCTCTATCCGAACCTGTACAAGCAGCTGAAGCTGCCCGAGTTCGACGGCGTCGTGGACCTGACCAACCACCCCGAGTTGAAGCTCTCCGGCTCGTTCGGACCTACGCTCAACTGGGGCAATTTCCCGGCGTACCAATCGGGGCCTCGCTTCGACGATTGCTACGACAGCGACACCGTCCAATTGGCGAAGAACTTCCAACACGACCTAGCCTGGGGGCCCTTCACGCCTCTCGACGGCATCGCCTTCTCGACCTCGATGGAGCAGTACCTCAACGTGAAGGACGTCGCCTGGTCGACCAACTTCTTTCGCTACCTGCTGATCCCGTATCTCGCGATCATCAACGGCTACGGCACGACCGACCTGCTATCGACCAACGTCGAAGATCTTTTCCCGATCTTCGTGAAGATCCCCGAGCTACAGAAACTTGGTCCGTACGGTTCGTTCACGAGCCCCGGAACCGGTTGGGATCGTTTCACCAGGGGGGCGACCGAATGGGTCGCGACCATGGCTGCCTATGCAACGACCAACGGCGCCACCATTCACTGCGGCAAGACCGTACTGAAGGTGTTCACGCGGCCCGACGAGAAGGTTGTCGTGGAGTACGCCGCCACCAGCGACGTCAAAGCGAACGAACTCGACCCGAGCCATCCTGTGCCGCGTAGCCAAGAAGTATTCGACGAGGTGGTGCTCACCACCGATATGACAACCAATCGCTACCTCTTGGACAACGCTGACAACCCGCTCTACAGCGTGCAGAAGGAGTACATCAGCGCCGACAAGTTCGCGCTGATCCCGGGCGTCTGTTACATCCACCAAGACGACGAGTGCCTGTCGCCCCACCTTCGCGACAAGCTCGAAGATGGTCAATACGTCGGCTCGTATTCGGAGACGCCAGCCCCTGAGGGCAACGCCTACAACCTTCCGTACAACCTCGCGACGACGTTCCAGACGTACTTGATGAAGAACATTCTTGGCACGCCGGTGGATTGCCACGTGTCGATGTACGCAGAGAGCGCGGGGAGCAAACTGCCTGACCCGGCCAAGGTGATCTACACCAAGACTTGGCGTCACGGTCGCTGGGTGGCCTCCTTCTTCGACAAGGCCAAGAAGGAGCTGCATCGCGTGCAGGGTTTGGGGCACGTTTGGTTTGCCGGGAACAACACTACGGTGGACTCGGAGGAGGGAGCATTGGTCTCGGCCATGGCGATCGCCGACGAAATGTTCGACGAGTTCAAGTACCCGTTCGACCTCGTCAGCGAGGCCTACTTCTTCTACCGCTACTTCCAAAACATGATGTTCCCAGTGCAGACCTTCTCGTGGCACCTTGGGCGCACCGCAGCCGACGTGGGCGAGCACGTGAAGGCCATCTTGGGCAAGACGGCGCCATCGGCTGAGTAGCTAACGTGCTACCGCTCGTCGTGGCAGAAATGTCACGGCGAGCGGTGACAGCAAGCCGAATAGCGACGCGACAACGAACAGGCCCAAGAGCCCACTCCACTTGGTGATGAAGCCGCTGAGCAGTAGCCCCACCCCGGTGACCAGCGCGAGCAAGCAGGCCTGAACCGAAAAGTCGGTGGCTCGCGCGTCATCGTCTGAGGCCTCCATCATTTGTGCGAATAGCCCGACCGTAGCCGCCCCACCAAAGAAGTGCTCGAACGCACTGGCAGCGTAGTAGACGCGCAGGTCCATAGGCACCATGCCGATTTGTACGGGGTGAATCAGTGCGAGAACGAGGTAGACGAGGATGGCTGCGCCTTGCAGGCCGCCGAGCCAACGGAGCGCCGAGCGTGTGGCAAATCTGCGCACCAAGAGACCTCCGAAGCCGCCACCGATGATGGCCGCAAGGCCGCCTGTGAAGCCGCGTGAGAGCGCGATGTCAGAAGTGGTGAGGCCTTGTTTGACGAACCAACGGGTCACCATGCCCGCTGCGAGTGCATCGCCGAACTTGTAGCAACCGAGAAAGAGCAAGAGCCGTCGACTCTCCGAGCGCACGATGAACTTACGGAAGCGTGCGAGGAAGCTGGGTCCACGATTGGCGGCAGGCTTCGTTGCGCCGCTGGCGCTAGGCTCGCGAAAGGGTAAGACTGGGATCGAGGCCAACGCGATCGAGCTTGCCATCAGGAAGAAACCTTCGCGATAGCCCATGTGATCGACCATGGCGAGTACGCCGCCTCCACCGATGATCATGCCGGCTCGATAAGCGCCGTATTGAATGCCTGCCCCCGAGCCGTACTCGCTCGGCGAAAGTACGTCGATCGAAAGGGCGTCGGTGGCCACGTCTTGGACCGCCGAGAACACCGACACCAAGAAAAAGCCGATCAGCATCGGCGTGAGCCGCGCCTCGGAGATGTCGAGCAGCCCGACCACGATCAAGGTCGACAGGGTGAGGAGTTGCATCGGCACGATGGCCAACTTGCGCCTGCCAGGGCCGAGTTTGTCGATCAGCGGCCCGAGTAGAAACTTGAAGGCCCACGGAATCGCCAGCAGGCTCGATAGCCCTGCGATCTCTGGCGGGTGACTGCGATTGAGCAAGACCGGGACAGCATGCGAAAAGAAGCCGAAGGGCAAACCCTGTGCAAAGTAGAGGCACGAAAGGATGACGAAGCGGCGCAAGCTTTGGCTAGCCTCTCCGCGTGCGCACTGATTTGCAAGCAGCCCTTCTAGCCCGCGGTGGTCGGGGCATGGTTCTCGGTCTCGAGCGCATGCGCTCTGGCTGCGCGACCTTTGGTCACCCCGAACGAGAGTTTCCGGTCTTTCACGTGGCCGGAACCAATGGCAAAGGCAGTGTTTCTGCGATGATCGAGCGCGCTTTGCGCGCGGCGGGAAAGCGCACGGGGCTGTTTACGTCTCCCCACCTTTGTCGTTGGAACGAGCGCGTAGCCATCAATGGCGAGCCTATCGAGGATGGGCCGTTCGAGGCGGCGCTGGATCGCGTGCTCGCGTCGGGCCCAGCCGATTTCACCTTCTTCGAAACGCTCACGTTGGCGGCCTTCTTGGCCTTTCGTGAAGCGAAGGTCGAGGCGCTGGTACTCGAGGTAGGGCTTGGTGGGCGACTCGATGCAACCAACGTCGTGCCCGAGCCTGCAGCCACCGCCATCACCAGCATCGCCCGCGGCCTCGGGGGGCGCTATCTCGAACACGAAAAGCTGTTGGGTTCGACCGTTGCCGAGATCGCTGCCGAGAAAGCGGCGATCTTCAAGCCGCGGGTGCCCGCCGTCGTAGGCCCGTTGGACGAAGCGGCGCTGCAGGTCGCGCGCGCTGCGGCCAAGGCAGTCGATGCTCCGTTGTTCGAGGTGGTCACCGCGCCGAACACGGTCCCCGGCACGACAGCGCTCTTGCTCGACCACGAAGGTGTGCTGTTACCCGATGGCACCCGCTGCGAGTTGCGTCCTCGGCTCGTCGGCGAGCACCAACGCTACAACGCGGCTGTCGCAGCTGGGGTGCTGTACGCCGGGAGGCACGCGTTGCTGATCAGCAATGCGCAGATCGCCGAAGGTGTGGCGAAGGCGGAGTGGCCCGGGCGAATGGAGTTGGTTCGTCATCACGGAAGAGACGTCTTGCTCGATGGCGCGCACAACGTCGACGGTGTGCGCGTGCTGCTCGAGGGACTCGAGGCGCTGGCCGTCAAAGGCCCAAAGGTCCTCCTGTTTGGTGCCCTCGCGGACAAGGCCTTTGAACCGATGTTGCGACTGCTGGCCCCACACTTCGACCGTTGCGTATTCCTCGCGCCAGAGGGCCGGCCCGCTGCCCCGCTAGCTGAGCTCTCGGCGATTGCGCCAGGCGAACACGCAGACAGCGCAGCTCATGCTCTCGCACTCGCCACGCGCGACGGCGCCTTCGTCGTCGCTGCTGGGTCGATCTACATGATTGGAGCGCTTCGCGCGGAGCTGTTTGGTCTACAGCGAGATCCAGTGCTCGGCTTGTGAGAGCTAGTTCGTGGGCAGCTGATCGCAGACCTGCTCGAGGCTCGCAATCGCACGTAGCCAGGCTTCTTTCGACAGGGCGCTGGGCGTGGCTCGCAACTCCGTCAGCACGATCTCGCTGTCTGCTCCAGCGCTGAGAGCATGGAAGGCGGCTTCAAGCTCCATAAGGTCGGCGGTCGCGCTCAGCTTAGGTGAGCGGCGAGCTTGAAGCCGGTCTGCTCGCAGTTGGTGCCACTCGCGCGCGGCGCTCCGACTGCGCTCGAAGCGTTGGCCCGAAAGGAACAGCGGCACAAGCAGCGGGCGCTCGATTTGAGTCAACGACGGGCACGGCTTGAGCGTTGCCTCCAGCTCGATCGCCGCCGAGTCAAGCCCTTGTCGTCCACGAATGCAACCGAGCGCTCGCAGCAGCAGGAAGTCGTTCTCTCGACGCTCAATCGACCACAAGTTACCGCCTGTCTCAATGCTCGTGGTGCGCGTGCCATGTGGTTGCAGGCCGAGAAGTAGCTCTTGCCCTCGGCCGTCGCTAAGCAGCAGGTCAGGCAACCCGTCGCTGGTGATGTCGCGTGGGAAGGAGATGGTCCCTCCGCCTTCCTCTGCCAAGGAACGAACGAACTCAGTGGGTTGCGGGGTATCCAACTCTCGCAATGGGCCTAGCGCCACGATGACGCCGTGCTCGCTCGCGACTCGTACGGCGGTGGTCTTGTGGCCGAGCGAGTTGCGCCCCTCGAACGAAAGCACCCTGTACCTCTCGCCGCCTGCATCCTTCACTTCGAAGCTCCCGGTTTGTTCGAGCGCTAGACCCTGAACCTCGGCTGCGATCTGTTGAAGGTTTGCCTGTAGGTCCGCCTTCTCTAGGTAAAGTCGGAGGCTGGGCCCGCCGCTCTGGCCCCAAGGCGAGACCGAAGGAGAAGGGCACGCCGCCAATAGGGAAGGGGCCAGCCAAGCAAGACTTCGCGCCACAAGACGAAGGCCCGCCCGAAGTGGTAACGTGCCCACCACGATGCGCCTTTTGATTGCCGATGCTATCGACACGCAACCTCTCGAAGAGCTCAGACTGCTGGGGATTGAGATTGTCTCCGACCCTACGCTGACACGTGACTCGCTTCCGCAAGCTCTAGCAGGAGTCGGCATTCTTGTCGTTCGGCGCACCGAAGTGACCAAGGAAGCTCTCGAGGGTGCGCGGGAACTCAATCTGATCGTTCGCGCCGGCAGCGGTACCGGCAACATCGACGTTGAGGCGGCGAGCGCCCGCGGTATCTACGTAGCGAATTGTCCGAACAAGAACGCGGCAGCGGTTTCCGAGCTGGTGATGGGCCTCGCGCTCGCGCTCGACAGGCGTCTCGTCGATGCGCACAACTCGCTCAAGAATGGTCGTTGGGAGCGCGGCGAGTACGGCAGTGAACACGGCCTTTTGGGTCGTCACATCGGTATCGCTGGCCTAGGTGCGACGGGGAGGGAAGTGCTGCAGAGGGCGCGCGCCTTCGGAATGCGACCGCACGTCATGAGTCGAGCCATGACCGCTCAAAAAGCACAGCGCTTGGACGTCGCCTTCGCGCCGACTCTCGAGCACCTGGCGTCGGTTAGCGACGTTTTTACAGTGCATTTGCCGCTCACTCCGAGCTCGCGAGGCCTGGTGTCTCGCACCGTGCTCGAGGCGCTCCCGAAAGGGGCCATCGTGATCAACACGTCGCATGCAGCGCTGATGGATCTCGACGCCCTCGCCGAGATTGCACCGCGCAAAGGGCTGCGTGTCGGACTGGACGTTCACGCGGGGGAGCCGCGCGAGCCCAGCTCTAAGTTCGACTCCCGCTTTGCGAACATGCCGAATTTCTTGTGTACGCCTCACATCGGTGGAGCCAGCCGTCAGGCGCAACGAGCCATCGCTGAGGAGGTAACGCGCGTAGTGCGTTGCTTCTTAACGGAGGAGAACGTGCCCAACGTGGTCAACGTTTGCGCCACGAGTCCGGCGCGCTTCGTCGTGGTTTTACGCCAACTGGACAAAGTGGGAGCCCTGGCGAATACGCTGGCCGTGCTCAAGCGGCACGGCATCAACATCGAGGAGATCTCCAACACCGTTTTTGACGGCGCGCGCGCCACCTGCACCAAGCTGCGAGTTTCAGGGCGCCCCACTGATTCCTGTCTCAAAGAAATCGCCGCCTTCGGAGAGACCTTGCACGTCGACATCATTCAGATGCCGAACCGAGCTTGATCTCTCCGCGGAAGGCTCCTGCTTGAAGGAGCCTTCGGCCGTTTCTAGGTGAGGTCCTCGCGTCATCCTGGAACTGAGTCAACTTGCCAGCTCGCTGCTTGCGTCCCGTGGGCGGCCTGGAACTGTTCTCCTGCGTGATGGCTCTAGACGAGGGTTGCAGACCCTCGCCTCTTGGACTAGGGTCCGCCGGAATTCTGGTGGATCCGCAAGCCGGGTTCCCGTTTGGGTCCGGCTTTTTGCATTTCTGCGCTGGAATCCCTGTTTGCGTTGCTGTTCTCTCGTCACTTCAAATGCCCACCCCCTCCACGAAAAACCAAAAAGCAGACCCGACGCTTGAACGCGTCGCGGGAATGGTTTTGCCGCTGTGTGAGTCGCGTGGGCTGTTGTTGGTGAACGTAAACTGGGCGGCCGACCGTTCGGGGCGCATTTTGCGCGTGACGATCGAGCCCAAGTCGGCGCTGGGAAGTTCAGCGATGTCCGGTCCAGACGTCAGCGTTTCGCTTGAAGAGTGCGCGTGGCTGAGTCGCTCCTTGTCCGAGCTCTTGGATAGCAGTGAAGACTTCTTGCCGGAGGCCTATCACCTCGAGGTCGGCTCGCCCGGCGTTGAACGCGAGCTGTGCACGGAGTCGGACTTTCGCCGGTTTTGTGGCCGCGTGGCAAAGGTCAAGCTGTCGCGACCAGTGGCGGACGGGCAGCGTGTCTTGCGTGGCACCATCGTCTCGGTGGAGCCAGGCGGACCGATCATCATGCTCGTGGACGGCAAAGAGCAGCGCTTCGAGTTGGCCGCCGTGAATCTTGCCAACCTCGTTTACGAGCTACCGAAGGCAGCTCTAGCGGCTGCCGAGCCGGTAAAGAAAGCGCCAAAGCACTCCGCCGCCAAGAGCGGTAAGCGGAACGGCTCGCCCAGCAAGGCTTCCGGAGTCTCTCCACGAGGCGAGCCGGCGAGGTCAACTTCCACGATGTCTCCAAGCGAGAAGAATCAATCCTAGAGGAGAGAGTCATGAAAGGGGTTTCGTCGATGAGCTCGGAAGGGCTAGACAGCACAATCGAACAGGTCGCCAAAGAAAAGGGGATCGAGAAGCGAGTGCTGGTCGAGACGATGGAGGCTGCAATTCTCAAGGCAGCCCAGAGCGTCTTTGGTCCCACGCGGGAGCTTGAGGCACGCTACAACCCGGACATCGGTCAAGTCGACCTGTTCCAATACATGACAGTGGTTGAAGAGGTGGTTGAGCCGGAGCGGCAAATTTCGGTCGCTGAGGTCTCACGGCGCAAGCTTGACGCCGAGCTCGGTGAGGAACTCGGGTTCCAGGTTTTCTGGCGCCCCGAAGATGCGGTTCGCGCTCGCGAGCAGGACCGTGAGTACGGTGACTTGCTCAAGTTGAAGCAGGGCCGGACCACCTTTGGTCGGATCGCAGCACAGAATGCCAAGCAAGTTTTGCTGCAACGCATGCGGGATGCCGAGCGCGACCTGATCTTCGACGAGTACAAGGACAAGAAGGGCGAGCTCATCCGAGGCATCGTTCGTCGCTTCGAGAAGGGCAACAACATCCTCGTCGATATCGGTCGCACCGAGGGCATCCTGCCGTTCAAGGAGCAGACTCCGCGTGAGACGTATCGTCCCGGCGATCGCATTGTCGCCTACGTGAAGGACATCGACCGCGAGGCGCGTGGTCCACAGGTCATTCTCTCGCGCTCGGATCCGCGGCTGGTGGAGAAGCTCTTCGAGGCTGAAGTCCCCGAGATCTACGAAGGCATCGTTCGCATCGTTGCCGTCGCGCGTGAGCCAGGCGCACGCAGCAAGATCGCGGTCACGTCACGTGACACGGATGTGGATCCGGTCGGGGCGTGCGTCGGTATGAAGGGCGCCCGCGTGCAGGCCGTGGTGCAGGAGCTTCGTGGCGAGAAGATCGACATCGTGCCGTTCGATCGGGATCCGGCTCGCTACGTTATCGCAGCCATTCAACCCGCCGAGGTGCACAAGGTCATCGTGGACGAGTCGGACGGCCGGATGGAACTCGTCGTCCCCGACGAGAAGCTCTCTTTGGCGATCGGTCGCAAGGGCCAGAACGTGCGTCTCGCTGCACAACTTACCCAGTGGAAGTTGAACATCTACAGCGAATCGAAGTTCCGCCAAATGGAGGAAGACGCGATCGGCGCCCTCTCGCAGATGGAAGAGGTCAACGACTCACTGGCCAAGGCGCTCTACCGTCAGGGCTTCCGTGCTCTCGAAGAGATCTCTGAGGCCTCGGTCGAGGAGCTCGTCTCGATTCAAGGGCTTGGCAGTCCCGAAGCAGCGGAGCGTTTGCGCAAAGAAGCTGACGCGACGTTGGAGCGAATTCGCATCAATCGGCTCAGCGAGCTTGGCTCGCGGGTCGAGCCCCCGACTGAACGCGAGCGGCTCCTGCTGATCAAGGGTGTCGGCGAGCGAACTGTTTCGCAGCTCGAAGAGGCTGGATACAAGTCGATCGGTGAATTCTTGCGCGAGGATGAGGACCGTCTGGCGATTCGCAGCGGGCTTCGCATTGCCAAGGTGCGCACCCTTCGCGTGGCTGCTCGCGAGTTCCTAACCAACGAAAAGCAGATGCTTGCGGACGCTCGAAAAACGGCCGGTAACGCAGGAGCTGAAAACTAAACGTGGCTGCCCGCGCTCTTTCCACGCCCTCGCGAGTCGCTCGCGAGGGGCAGCCAGCGAGGCCCAGTGGCTCGCCGGCTCCGTCGCTTGCGGCACAGCCGCAGAGCGATGGCGTGGTTTCGCGCGCGGATCGACGCTCCAACACGAACTCGAAGGGGCGCCGCTCTTGCGTCGGTTGCAACGCAGGGGCATCACTGGATGATGTTCGCACCGCCGATGCAAGGCTCGCTGATGTGGACGTTGCATCCGCTCCGATCGTTCGCCTGTTGATCGGTCCAAACAACGAGATCGTTGTGGACTCGGGAGACGGCACGTTCGGTCGGGGTGCGCACGTTCACGCTTCGCCCGCCTGCTTGCAGAGAGCCGTGAAAGCCGGCTTGCCCAAGGTTGTGCGCGGCGCACCGATGATGAGCGGCGCGCCGCTTTCTGCTTCGGTCCTCGCTGGCGCAATTGCTGAGGCCTACGACCGACGGCTCGAGGGCTTGTTGTCCGCAGCCAAGCGGGCGCGCAAAGTTCAGGTTGGCTCAGACGCTGCTTGCGCGAGTTTGCGCGCCGGTGAGGCCAGTCTGGTGCTCGTGGCGGTTGACGCCGCCGCCGCCGCCGAGCGCACGGAGGTGCGCGCTGCCATTCGAGAGGGCGCTGGCATCGCCTGGGGTACGAAGGCGCGCCTCGGTGCGCTGCTTCGGCCCGCACTCGAAGATTCAGCCCCGGAAGTTGGGGTTGTGGCCATTACTGATACTCGGATTGCAGCTGCAATCCGTGAAACGCGCACCGTCATTGATTCGGTGGCGCAAACTCCCCGAGGTCCGCAAAGACACGGGGAATTCCGTCAAGATTCTCCCGCCATTCGGCACGCATCGATTCTTAACGAGGGTACTGCTACTCTGTCGCCCCCCGCCCTTCCCGGGTCGGGTACCGAAGAGCCGCCCCTCGGTTCCGCGGAGTGAAGCGCATGAGCAAAGTCCGGGTCTACGAAGTCGCCAAGCAGCTCAACATGGATCAGAAGTCGCTCGTTGCGCTTTTTCAATCCATTGGGGTCGGCGATGTGCGCAATCACATGAGCGCGGTTGAGAGCGATCAGGTGGAGCGCCTGAAGAGGCACCTCGAACGTCAGAAGACGCCGGAGGTTGTCGAGGAAAGAATCCGCCCCACGGTCGTGAAGCGGAAGGCACGCGCCAACGAGCCAGAGGTGCCTGTGAGCGCGCCATCGCAGTCGGGGGCCGCAGGCCCTGGACCTGCGTCGCACTCGGGTATAGCTCCGCACGCCCCGGCGTCGAGTGCTGGGACCGTCGTACGGAGGTCCGCCGAAGGCTCCTCTCGCGGCGTCAGCATCCAAGCGAAGCCGGAGTCCAAGCCCTTCATCGCGCCGCCGCCTGCTCCTGAGTCAGCGCCTTCACACGCTGAACCGGAGATTTCGGTAGCGTCGGTGCCTGCCGCTCCGCCCTCGGAGCAACGAACGACGACGCTGCGTTCGGACCTTCCGGTCGAGCCGGCGCCGCCGGCCGTAGCAATGCCGGTTGAGCCTGCTCCTCGTTCATCTGCAAAGCGCTCCCAAAAGGGAAGCCGGTCCGGCGCAGCCGCCCCGCCCTCGACCAGCGTTGGCAATCTTGACTTCGATGGGGATGACCGAGAGGCCGCCCCGGTCGTCGCGCCTGTCGCTCCGGTTGTCGCGCCCGTCGAGGTCGCAGCTCCCGTCGTCCGCGAGCCCACGCCTCCGCCTCCCGCTCCCGTGGTCGAAGCCGCGGTAAAGCCTGAACCCGTCGTTGTGGAGGAGGCTCCGCAAACGCAGGTCTCTCCGGCCCGTGAGCCTGAGCCTCGCCGTCCCGCTGCGGCAGTCGTTCCGCCGCCTCCGGCGGTGGAGCCTGGCCCGCCGCCTAGCACCCCGGCCCCGCGGGTGGTGGATGCGCCCAAGCGCCCGTCAACTCCTCCGCGCACCGGCATTGAGGTTTGGGGCGGTCGCCCTGGCGTGCCGATGCCCGCGGCTCGCACCACCGCGCCGCCGCAGCGTCGCACCACCTACGATCCTCGCGCATCGGCTGCCCCGGCTCGTCCGGCCGGCCCGATGTCGAACAACTTCCCGAACCGTGGCGGTTCCGGTCGGCCGGGCCAACGCCCGGGCGGCTTCGGTCAGATGCAGGGCCGCAATCGCTTTGGCAGCCAGTCGTCGTCCCAGAGCAAGCGCCCGCCGACGATGATGGAGATGGCTGCCCACAAGAAGGTCATCAAGATCGAAGAGTCGGTCTCGCTCCAGAAGCTCGCTGGCATGATGAGCCTCAAGGTCGTCGACGTGCTGATGAAGCTCCTCGGCATGGGCATGACCGGCGTCAACATCAACTCTTCGATCGACGCCGACACGGCGAAGATCCTCGCCAGCGAGTTCGGCTGGACGGTTGAGGACGTTGCTCTCTCCGAAGAGCAAACGCTCGTCGCGGCGATGGGGCTCGATGACACGAGCGACTACGCGCTCGAAGCTCGACCGCCGATCGTGACGGTGATGGGTCACGTCGACCACGGCAAGACCTCGCTGCTCGACCGCATCCGCAAAGCCAGCGTCGCTGCTGGCGAGGCCGGCGGTATCACGCAGCACATCGGTGCCTACCGCGTTGAAACGTCGAAGGGCACCATCGCCTTCCTCGACACGCCCGGCCACGAGGCCTTCACCGCCATGCGTGCTCGCGGCGCTCAGGTGACGGACGTCGTGATCCTGGTGGTCGCAGCCGACGACGGCGTGATGCCGCAAACCAAAGAAGCCATCAGCCACGCCCAGGCAGCCAAGGTGCCGATCATCGTGGCGGTGAACAAGATCGACAAGCCCTCGGCAGACGTCGAGCGCATCAAGCGCGACCTTTCGGCCCTCGGCCTCACCTCCGAAGAGTGGGGCGGCGAGACGCTGTTCTGCTTGGTCTCGGCGCTCACCGGCCAAGGCGTCGAGCAACTGCTCGAGGCTGTGGCTCTTCAATCCGAGGTCTTGGAGCTCTCGGCCGCACCCAAGCGACGCGCTCACGGTGTGGTGATCGAGGCGCTACTCGACCGCGGTCGAGGCCCGGTGGCCCGCGTCATGATTCAAGACGGCACGCTGCGACCCGGTGATGTGGTTGTAGCAGGTGCAGCGTGGGGCAAGGTTCGTGCTCTCACCGACGAACACGGTCGCAACGTCGCTGCTGCTGGTCCCGCAACCCCGGTGGAGGTCCTCGGTTTGAACGAGGTGCCCAGCGCCGGTGATCCGGTGCACGCGGTCAAGGACGCCAAGACGGCGGAAGAGATCGCCGAGCAACGCCGCAAGAAGGCGAGTAGCACCACGAGTCGTCAAGATGTTCGCATCTCGCTCGATTCACTGAATGAGCGGCTGAAGGAGGGCGAGCAGCTCGACCTCAAGCTCATCATCAAGGGCGACGTCCAAGGCTCGGTGGAAGCGGTGGCTGCGGCCCTGCAGAAGCTCTCCACCCCCAAGGTGAAGGTCACCATCGTTCACTCGGCGGTCGGTGCCATCACCGAGGGCGACGTCAACCTCGCGGTTGCTTCGCGCGCCTTGATCGTCGGCTTCAACGTACGGCCGGCTGGCAAGGCATCCTCCTTGGCCGAGAGCGGCGCTGTGGAGATTCGCCTCTACACCATCATCTACAACGCCGTGGACGACATCAAAGCCGCCATGGAAGGCCTGCTGCCCACCACCAAGCTCGAGAAGAACCTCGGCACGGCGGAGATTCGCAAGGTCTTCAAGATCACCAAGGTCGGCATCATCGCCGGCTGTATGGTGACCTCCGGTGTCGTGAAGCGCGGTGCTGAAGCTCGTTTGGTTCGCGACGGTGTGGTCGTGTGGACCGGCAAGTTGAGCAGCCTCCGTCGCATCAAGGACGACGCCAAGGAAGTGCCCGAGGGCATGGAGTGCGGTATCAGCCTCGAGAACTACACCGACATGAAAGAAGGCGACAAGATCGAGGCCTTCGAGATCGAGGAACAGAAGCAGAAGCTCTGAGCTTGCTGCTTCGAGTGACCGTCGCCTCTTCCGCCTGCCAAGCTTGGTCGGTGGGAGAGGCGCAGTCGCTTTCGAGGTGCGGTGTCAGGCGGAAGGCCATCGCTCGTCGGTGCGCAGAGCGGGCTCTTGTGAGGCCGACGCGATCAGGATTTTCAATGTTTGTAGGCGTGCTCAGAGTCTCCTTAACCATCGTCGGCTCGCAGTCTCTCAAGGACAAACGCCGCGTGGTGGCCTCGTTCAAAGAACGGGTGATCTCGCGCTTCCGCGTCTCGGCGGCCGAGGTGTCGGCGCTCGACAACTACCGCCACGCGGTGATTGGCGTGGTGGTGGTTTCGAATGAGGCCGCTCATTGCGACTCGGTGCTGGCCGAGGTGGCTGGGGTCGCGTCCAACCTGCCGAATGCTATCTTGACCGATCGAGCGACCGAGATCGTCCCGTTCGGTGAGGGCGGGCGAGGGATTCAGGGCGGCATTGAGGCGGCGCTCGGCAGCGGGCAAGCGGGTGTGTTTTTGGAAAGGGACGATGAACGATGACGACCGAAGTCAAACGCTCAATGCGCGTAGCCGGGCGAGTTCGCGAGGAACTCTCACTCTTGCTACGCAATCTGTCGGACCCACGTATCGTCGGCGTTCTCATCACGCGCGTTGAGGCCTCGGACGATCTTTCGTTCCTGCGCGTGTTCGTGCGCTGCGACCAAGGAGCCGACGCCCTGCGCCAGAAGGCGCTGCTGAAGGGACTAGAGGCTGCCAGCGGTCGCTTGCGTCGCGACGTGACCCGCTCGGTTGGGCTGCGGGTGGCCCCGCAACTTCGCTTTATGTACGACGAGGGCATCGACGCCCAGCTTCGCGTCGAAGAGTTGCTGCACGAGATCGCCCGCGAGCGGAGCGGGGACTCGAGTTAGCGGACTTTCCGCTGACGTGAGGCGGACCTTGCCGCGGAGGTTTAGCCCGGCCGGTACGCCCTGGTTCCTGGAGCCTCTCTGAGGCCGCTCAAACGACAAAAGACCCCACCGGGCTACCGGCGGGGTCTTGGTCGTTCAAAAGCTCGTCACGCGCCTGCTAGGGCCGTTGACGGTCAATCACATCGCTTCCGGGGGGATGCACTCGATGGTGCAGGTCTGGTCCTCGAAGCACCACTGCGAAACACCCCAGCCGGGAGGGCAAGGTGACTCGGACGGGCATTCGTACCAGCACTGCTCGAACTCCGGCGGGACGCCGGGCTCGAAGCCGCCCATGCCGCCGCCACCGGTGCCGGGGTCACCACCCGACCCGGCGCACACGAGCTGTGCAGGCGAGCCATCGGGACAGGTGTAGTCGACCGGTACGCACTCGATGGAGCAGCCACCGCCCATGCCGTTCGGGTCTTCCCAGCAGGTCTGCTGAGCTTGCGTCCCTGGCGGGCATTGATCGTAGATCGGCGTGCAAGTCTGGTAGCAGCCTTGCTCATCGCAGATGTAGTCGAGGTACGAATCGGGCGGGCAGACCTCGGTCGGGATGCAGGTCTCGTAGCAGCCGTATTCGTCGCAGACGTAATCAAGGTACGAGTCGGGCGGGCACGGATTGATCGGCGTGCAGGTCTCGTAGCAACCCTGCTCATCGCAGATCGTCTCGAGGTACGCGTCGGGGCCGCACGGGTTGTCGGAGACGCAGTAGAGCTCGCAGTGGCCTTGTTCGGGCGACTCGGGATCACAACCCGGATCGCAGTACCACTCCTCATGGGAGCCGGGCGGACACTGCGAAGTGGGGACGCACTCCGAGTAGCAGAACTCCTCTTGCGGATACGGCTCGGGAGCGCCGTCTTCAGAGCCTGCGTAGCCCTCACACACCACCTGCTCGACGGTGCCTTCGGGGCAGCCCGGGTCAACGGGGATGCACTCGATCCAACATTGCTCTTCTTCGAAGATGAGCTCTTCGGGGTTCTGCGGATCCACACCGCCACCACCCGAACAAACCTGTTGTGCGACGCTGCCATCCGGGCAAATCGGCTCGGGTTGCTCGATCTCGACGCAGGACTGTCCGTCGAAATAGGTGCCTTCGGGGCAGTCTTCGCCGCCACCGAGATCGGGGCCGCAGCCGTTGGTCTTCGCGCCGGTGAGCGCCATCACTGCAAACAACGAAACGACGGCCTTGAGGCCGGAAAGCCCTGATCGCATAAGTCCCTCCTTGGGATGTTGACGAACATTGCGCGCGAAGGTGATTGGCCGCGCCGTCGATGTTCTGTTGAGTCAATGCCCAGGCCCTCGCGGTTTGATCACGCTCGGAGCAATTTTCTTTTCGAATGTTTTCGAAGCCGGGAACAAGCCGCGCGTTGGCACGTTCCGGCGCACAAAACGAAACCGGGAGCCCCTTCGGACTCCCGGTCTAGCGTCTGCGCTGTCTCCCTTCGCGGGAGGCGGCTGACTACTTCTTCTTGCCGATGATGAACTGCACGCGGCGGTTGCGCGAGCGGTTCGCCTCGGTGACGTTCGGCGCGAGCGGCTTGTCTTGGCCGTAGCCCTTTGCACTCAAGCGACCGGCGGAGATGCCAGCCTTGACCAACCACTCACGAACCGAGTTGGCACGGGCCTCGGACAACCTCTGGTTGAGCTCACGACCACCGGTGTTGTCGGTGTGACCCTGAATCTCGATCTGATCGAGGTTCGGGTTCTTCTGCAGCACCTCGGCGACCTCTTCGAGCAGGGCGCTAGACTGGCCGAGGATCTTCGCCGAGTCGGTCTCGAACAAGATCTTGTCGCCGAGCTTGAGCTCGTTGCCTTGGATCTTCACGAGCGCGTTCTTCGGTCGCTTGTTGACGCTGAGGGTGGGCTTGGAGTCCTCGTTGGCGCGAACCTGCGTCGACGAGAGGTTGTTCATGAAGCCTGAGGCCTCCACCTTCATGGTGACGTCGCCGGGCGGCAGGCCTTCAGCCTTGAACTTGCCAGCGCCGTCGGTGGTGGCCTTGCGCTCCTTGCCGCTCGAGTCGGTGATGGTGACGATGGCGCCGGTCACCGGGCTGCCCGCGGAGGCGTCTTTGACGACGCCCTCGATGTTGCCGGTGCGCGGCAGAGCCTCGAGCACGCAATCAACGTCGGTGAAGCTCGGACCTTGCGGTTGCGGCGGCGGCTGCACGATCGTCGGGCCGCCGGGGAAGGTCGGCAGCGGAGCGGGGGCGGCCGGACGCGGTGCCACCGTTGCGGTGCAGGTGCCCGGCTTGTAGCCCGGCGCCGAAATCTCGAAGGTGTAGCTGCCCGGTTCAACGTGACGCGAGAGGAAGCGGCCGTCAGCGCCGGTTGCAACCGGGGGCTGAACAGCGCCTTGGAAGGCGACGATCGCGTCGCCGATGCCCTCGCTCTTGCCTTGCTCGTGCACGAGGCCACGAACGAAACTTTGCGGAGCCGGCAGTACGACCGGCGGCGGAGGGGGCAATTGGACTGCGGGCTTCTCGACCGGGCGCGACTTCGTATCGAAGGCGTAGCCGAGACCGAGGAAGAGCGACCACGGCGCGGTGGGCGCAACCTCTTCAATGAAGGCACTGGTGCCCGAGGTCCCGACCTCGAAGGCGACCAAGGCCGACAGGCCGCGGAAGCCGTCCGTGCCCTTGATAGCTTGGAACGGGCTGACCCGCGTACCGAGGCCGAGCCGCGACGGGATGTACGAGAAGCCCGCAGCGGAGCCCGCCGAATCCGAAAGATCGGTCAGGCCGAGGCACACGTCGCCGCGCGAAACGCGGTTCGTGTGGCACTCATAACCCTGACGATTCACCGGCACGTCTACGCTCCACTCGACGAAGGGCTGGATGAAGGAGAAGGGAACTTCCACGCCGAGCTTGGTCTGGAAGAAGTCCACCTTGTTGATGCCAAGGCCGAAGCGCTCGATGCGGCTGATGGGCTGGAAATCCCGGCCGTCATTGAAGTTCTGAGCGCGGGCGGCCTCCACGGCCTCCACGGCCACGCCGGAGTTGTCCACCTTGTAGCCAAGGTTCAAGTTGGCGCGGATCGGGATGTTGCTCTTCAGCTGACGCCCGTCGAAGGTGCCGTTGATGCGGATGTCTGCGCTGGTTGCGCCGCCCGCGACGCCTACGTCCCCGGTGCCGTTGAGCAGCAGGAGCTGCACTTCACCGCCGACCTGCATCGGACCGATCAAACCGGCGGGCGTGAAGCCCTTCACACCGATGGTGGTGTCGCCGAGGACCTGCAAGAGCTGCGGTGCGCCCTCCGAGTTGGAGTTGGCGTACGTGCGCAAGGAGGCGTAGGCCTCGAGGAAGCTGAAGGGCGTCGCGTTCAGCGAGAAGAAGCCGCCGACGTGCGAGGCCTCGTCGTCGTTGTTCTGGCCGCTGCAGGTGATGGGCACGCCCGCGTCGGTCGAGTCGGCGCTGTCACAGAGAAAGCCGCTCGAGGTAAACCAATCGAACTGGAAGCCCACGCGGAAGGTGCCGGGAGCGCCGGAGCCCGCGAAGTGCGAGCGCAAGAGACCGGTCGAGCCGTCCAAGCTGTTCTGCGTGATGAGCGAGAGTTCTCGCTCCTTCCACTTGGCGTCTTCACTCTTCTCGGCCTTGGGAGCCGTGCCCTGCATGCCGGCTTGAGCGCCAAACTGCGGGTTCTGCCCGTTGCCTGCCTGGAAGTTACCACGCGGCTGGATGAAGGTGCCCTGCGGCGGTTGACCCTGCGGGGGTTGCCCTTGCGGAGGCTGACCCTGCGGGGGCTGCCCTTGCGGAGGCTGGCCCTGGGGCGGCTGGCCGGGAGGCGCGGCGGGCGCTCCGGGAACCGGGGGGGCTCCGGGGGTAGGTCCGGGCTGTTGGGCCGACGCGATGCTCGCGACGGGGACAGACGCCAGAAGAAGGGTAAGGGCAGACGACCTCGCCAAAGATCTCGTTGTTCGCATCGTTGCTCCGACAGTCGGGGATGACGTGGGTCGGACTTGTACCACCTTTTGCTGAAATGCCAGAACAAGCTTCGTCAATTCCGTGACGCCGACCTTTTAGCCGTCGTTCGCCTGTGGCCTGCTTTGATTCAAGCCCGGCTTCAACTGGTGTACGGACTTGCTCCATGAGGGCTCGCGCCCGAATTCTCATCGTCGACGACGAAGCCAACGCCCGCGCCGCCCTCTCGGAGATCCTCCAGGAGGAGGGCTACAGCACGGACGTCGCGGCCGACGGCTTCAAGGCGCTCGGCAAGATGAGCGACTTCCTCCCCGACGTCGTGCTCACCGACCTGAAGATGCCCGGCCTCGACGGCATCGGCTTGATGGAGAAGGCCCAAGCTTCGAGCCCCACCGCCACCTTCGTGGTGATGACCGCCTTCGGCTCGATCCCCAACGCCGTCCTGGCGGTGCAAAAAGGCGCCTACGACTACCTGGCCAAGCCGCTCGATTTCAGCGTGCTGCTGCCTGTGATCGAGCGGGCCGTGGAGCGCTCCAAGCTGCTGCAAGAGAATGCGCGGCTGCGCGACAAACTGCGCGAGAAGAACCCCGAGTCGCAGCTGGTCGGGGAGCACCCGCGGATGGTGGAGCTGGTGAAGCTCGCCGAGCAGATCGCCAAAAGCCGAACCACCGCCCTGATCGTCGGCGAGACCGGCACCGGCAAAGAGCTGGTAGCCGCGCTGATTCACCGCGAGAGCCCGCGCAACAAGAAGCCCTTCGTGCGGCTCAACTGCGCCGCGCTCAGCGAGTCGGTGCTCGAGAGCGAGCTGTTCGGCCACGAGCGTGGGGCCTTCACCGGCGCTGTGGCCCGGCGCGAAGGGCGCTTCGAGCAGGCCGACGGCGGCACGCTCCTGCTCGACGAAGTCAGCGAGATCCCGCTGGCGACGCAGGTCAAGCTGCTGCGCGTGTTGCAAGAGCGCGCCTTCGAACGCGTCGGCGGCAATGAGACGCTGCAGGTCGACGTACGCATCTTGGCCGCCTCCAACCGCGACCTCCCCCAGCGCATCCGCGAGGGGCTCTTTCGCGAGGACCTCTACTACCGCCTCAACGTCTTTACGCTCGAGGTGCCAGCGCTGCGCGAGCGCCCGAGCGACATCCCGCTCTTGGCCGGCTTCTTCGCGCGCCGCTTCGCCGAGGAGAACCACAAGCCGATCGAAGGCTTCACCGACGGCGCCCGCACCGCGTTGATGGCCTACGCCTGGCCCGGCAACGTGCGCGAGCTCGAGAATGTGGTGGAGCGAGCGATCGTCCTTTGCGATGGGCCGCTGATCAGCGAACGACACTTGCCCGCGTCGCTAACGCCGGGCGCCCGCGAAGACGCCGCGCCGGTGATCCCCGGTGCCACCATCGCCGAGCTCGAGCGCCACGCGATCCTCAAGACGCTCGAGGTCTGCCATGGCTCCACCACCCGCGCCGCCGCCATCCTCGGCATCAGCCCGCGCAAGGTGCAGTACAAACTGCGCGAGTACTCGCTTGGTGCCGGCGAGGTCCCGCCGCCGCGCGACTCCGAGTCGCGGCGCTAGCGGCTGAAAGCACGGGGTCGCCGCCGTCCCATATCCGTCGTTCGAGCGGGGCGACCAGGGTTTATGGGACGCGGATGCCTCGGGGTCCGCGATCTCGCGGGCGGAGTAGGCGCTCTCGCAGGCCGGGGCCGCGATCGATCCGGTCAAGGGGGCGATCTCGTAGGCCTGCTACGCGATCTATCAGGCGGAGTAGGCGATCTCGCAGGCCTACTCCGCTATCTATCAGGCCGATTGAGCGATCTCGCAGGCTAAGGAAGCGGTCTCTCAGTCCGAGCGCTCGGTCTCTCAGTCCGAGCGCTCGATCTCTCGTGCGAGATCGGCCTCAGCCGCTGCTGGAGTCGCTACTTGGGGCGCGAGAAGGCCTCCGGGCGCGGGTGGAGGTGGCTCGGAATAGCGGTAGGAGCTTGGGGTCGTTGCGGTAGACGTAGCGACCGGCGCGGCGGAGTTGGTCCATCAGCGTACGCAGGTGCCAGTAGGCTCGGTCGCGCAGGCCGATGGCCGTTGCAGCGTCGGGGTCCACGGCGCGTTCGGCGGTGGCGTCGGCCAAGAGTTGGGCGGTCTCGCGTAGCTTGCTTACCGGCTCCTTGGGTACGTCGGCGACTGTGAGCCGTGCTGCGTGCGCTTCGGCGAGGTCGGCGAGTTTGCGCAGGTCGTCGATCACGTCGGCATCGCCCACGCCCTCGTAGATCTCGTCCAAGCGCAGCTGCACGTCGGCGTCTTCGGCGACGAAGTAGCGCAAGGCGGCGAAGGCATCCCGCTTGAGCCGCTCGGCCGCGCTGCGCAGCTTGATCAGGTCGCGCGGGGTGGCGCGCGCACGCAGCTCGAGCCAGGCGCTCTCAGCGCGCTCCAAACGAGCCCGCCGCGAGATCAGTTCGCCACGTAGGTTCTTGTCGAGGGCCGCGCCTTTGAACAGCTCCGAGCCGAGCTTCTTGACGGTCACTTCCAGGTGTCGCGCTTCATCGACCACGGTTGCCACGCGGAAGTCCGGACGCTCGGCCAAGCTCTCATCGAGGGAAAGCAGCAGCTCGCGATCGCTATCGAGCAAGCCCGCCGGCTTGGGAGCTTTGGATTTTTTGCTAACGGATTTGGCCGTCTTCGCAGCCTTGGAGGCTTTGGCTGCCTTGGGCGGCCTGGAGGCCTTTGGCTCCTTTGCAGCCTTGGGCGGCTTGGAGGACTTCGCAGCCTTGGGCTCCTTCACCGCCTTGGAGGCTTTGGCTGCCTTGGGCGGCTTGGAGGCTTTTGCAGCCTTGGGCGTCTTCGTCTCAGAGGCCTCCCCAGCGTTCCCCGGCTCCGCGCTCGTTGCCCCGTCCTCACGTTGGTCTGCGCCAACGTTTTCCTTCTTCGCGCTCTTGCTCTTCCCCATCGTGGGGCGAGAGTAGCGTCAGCTCGGGCCGAGGTCGATCTCCTCCTGGCACTCTTCGAACGGCGGCAGATAGGCCTTCGGATCAGCGCCGTTGTCCTTCCAGCCGGCGGTGAGCGAGGGGCCTTCTGGCGGCAGAAATTCCCCACACACACCAACTTGATGCACGTTCTCGTACTTCCGGCCGTTGAAGCGCAGGACCGCGAAGGCCGCGCCCTCTTGGCCAGCCCCGAGGATCACAGACAGCAGCGGGTAGGTCTCCGGCTCCACGGCTTGAACGATCGAGATGTCGGCTTGCGCGCTGATGCTGCCGAGCAAACGCAGACAGCCGTTGGCCTTGCCGATCAGCTTGCGGTCCATCGTCCCGCGGCCCGCCGGCTCGTTGATCAACTCGTCCGGTGCAGCACGGAGTTCACTGCGACCGAGGCCGGCGGACTCCGGCGCCTCGGCTGGCAACGTCAGGCAGGGGCCCAACGTCTTTGACAGCGCAGGAGCGGGCGCGAGCTTCGGTACCGTGACCTTCACCTCCGGCGACCAGCTCGAGGGACCGGCGCTGTTGAAGGCGCGCACGCGGTAACTGGTGGTCGAGCCGGGCCGGCGGCCCTTCAAGAGGTAGCTGCGCTCGTCGGGATCCACGAGGGCCGAGCGGCGCGTGCCGAGCTCCGACGTTCGTTCGATCTCGAAGCCGGCGACCTCACTGGCGTCGGCCTTCCAGCTGAGCTGCAGAGCGAACGCGTCCTTCGCTGAGCCGGTCAAGGCAGACGGTGCCGGCGGCGGACGCGTGGGGAGGGCGGTGCGGGCCTCTACGACCTCGGACCATTCGCCGGCGCCCACGCGAAAACGGTAACTGTACGGCGCGCCCGGCTTGGCCGAATGCACGCTCGTGGTGCGAGCCGCGACCAGATTTTCGCTCGCCGTGACGCCCTGCGCATCGGTCCGTTCGAGCTCGAGGCTCCACTTGCCGAGCAGCGCTTTGGGTGGCGTCACCGAGACCGCAAGTTGCGCCGGCCCACGCGGTTCGACGCGCACGAGGAAGCCCGCGCCCACGGTCAGCTCGCGAGCCGGGAGCGCTGGTACTGCGGCTGGAACCGGCGTTGCGCTAGCGGAGGCCGAAGACGAAGCGGAGGGCGCGCCGCTCGCCGTTCCGGTACCCGCGATGGCGGCGCCGCTTTGCGCGTTGGCCTCCGGTGCGTGCAGCTCGCCGCTGCAACCGAGCGCTACGAAGCTCGCGAGTGACCACCATCGTTGCAATGTCAGAGTGCCTTCTTCATGAACAGGTCCTCGAGCGTCTCGCGGTGGGGAGTGACCTCCACGACCTCGGCGTCGGCGGCGAGCGCGATGCGCAAGACTTTGCCGACGGCGCCTTCGCCGGTGACGCTGATCAGGCTGAGGCCGGGGCGGGTCTCGACGGTGAAGCCGGCCTCGCTCAAGCTGGCTTTGCCCTCGTCGCTGAGCTTGGCCACGAGGATGTCGGTCTTGAGCACGTCCCCGCGCAAGAGCTCGCGGATCTCCCCGCTGACGACCACTTCGCCTTTGCGCAAGATGGTCACGCGATCACACATCGCCTCGACGTCGCCGAGGATGTGGGTCGAGAAGAAGATGGTGCGCCCCTGATCGCGCTCGCTGAAGATCAGATCGCGCACCTCTTTGCGCCCGACCGGATCCAGCCCGCTCATCGGCTCGTCGAGGATCAACATCTCGGGATCGGCCACTAGCGCGGCGGCCAGGCCGGTGCGTTGCAGCATGCCCTTCGACAGCGCGCGCACCTGACGATCGGCGGCGTAGAGGATGCCCACGCGGTCGAGCACCTCGATGGTGCGGCGCGCGAGCTTGCTGCCGCGCATGCCGGAGAGGTTGCCGCTCATGGTGATGAACTCACGCGGGGTGAGGTACGGAAAGACGTACGGGTTCTCAGGCAGAAAGCCGATGTTCTTGCGGGCCTCGGCCGAAGGGACGCGCTGGCCGAAGAGCAAGGCTTCCCCGCTGGTGGGGGCGATGAGGCCGGTCAGCATCTTGATGGTGGTGGTCTTGCCGGCGCCGTTGGGGCCGAGAAAGCCGAAGATCTCCCGGCGCTTCACGTCGAAGTCGATGCCTTTGACCGCCTCGACGGTGCGACGAATGAAGAGCCCTTGTTTGAAGGTCTTGCGCAGCCCCTTCACATCGATCAAACGCTCAGCCGTCATTGCCTGGCAGGTTTAGCGAAAAGCCGTGGAGATAGCTACCCAGAGGTCGGTCCTGTGCGAGCTGCCGAAGGCCACCGCGAGGCGAGACCGAGGCCTCGGCGTGCGAGACCACCGAGACTTCGATCACCGCACTTCCCACAAAGTCTTCAAGCCGGAACAACGCGTCGCGCGTTGACGATGCAGCCCGTGCTTGCGACCATGGCGGATCCTGGAGGAACTATGAATGTTGCGAAACGGTTTCCGGTTTCGCTTCTCATCGCAGCGCCCATCGTGGTGCTCGCCCTGGCCGCCTGTGGCGATTCAGGGACGGGCGGCACGGCTGGGAACGGCGGTGAAGCGGGGCAGGGCGCCAGTGGTGGCGGCGGTCAAGGTGGTGTGGGCGGCACGGGGGCCGCGGGTGGACAGGGCGGCGCTGGTGGACAGGGCGGCACTGGTGGACAGGGCGGCACTGGTGGACAGGGCGGCGCTGGTGGTGCGGCCGAAAACTTCGGTCCGCCGGCGAGTGAGTTCGTGAGTGCCGGTGAAGTCGGCACGAGCGCCAACTACAAGATGGTGTTCACGCTCGGTCAGCCAACGCCCAATCAGTCCTCGTCCACATCGCAGAATTACCGTCTGCAAGGCGGCATTGTCGGAGCAACAGGGAGCTTGCCATGAAGAATTTCTTTTCGATTCGTACGTTGGTCGCGGTGGTCTCCACTGCAGTTGCGCTCTCGACCGTCAGCGCGGCCGAAGCGCAGGTCCCGTCGACGCTGACTCACCAGGGGCGGCTCTACTCCGCTTCCGACGAGCCGATCACCGGCGACGTCTCGGTGACGTTCTCGATCTACGACGCGCCGAGTGGCGGCGCGGAGCTTTGGACCGAGACGCACACGATCACCTTTGACAACGGCTACTACTCGGTCGAGCTCGGTGCCACGAGCCCGTTTGCCACGCTGCTCGACGCAGGGGATCTTCACCTCGGCATCACCGTCGGAAACGATGCAGAGCTGACGCCGCGTGCGACGGTCCGCAGCGTGCCGTTCGCGCTCGCCGCCAACAACGCGATCGGCGACATCACGCCGTCGTCGGTCTCGGTCAACGGCACGACGGTGATCAACAGCTCAGGAGCCTGGGTTGGCTCGCCGACGGGCCTCGTGGGCCCCGCGGGTCCGGCCGGCGCAACAGGACCTACAGGTCCTGCGGGTGCGGATGGCGCAGCGGGACCTGTAGGTCCTGCGGGTGCCGTCGGCCCGGCGGGTCCTGCGGGCGCGCAGGGCATCCAGGGTATTCAGGGTGTTCAGGGCCCTGCTGGCGCTGCGGGTCCGGCGGGCGCAACCGGCATTGTCGTCACCAGCACGTTCAATGGTGCTGCAGGTAGCCCGACGGTCAGTACGCTGGGGTACCAATACGCGGGACCGACCGTGAACGTGACGATCACCGCGACCCAACGGCTGACGGCTTCGGCTGCAGCCGGGCTAGCGACGCAGACCGGCCTGGCAACAGGTGTTTTCGCCGGTGTTTGCTATCAGAGCACGGCCCCAGGCGCCCCAATCACCAACTTCGTGAGTGGCGCTTTCATCATCACGGAGATTGACACCACCCGCACCCCCGTCGCGGCAGCGGGGTCCGTCACCGGATTGGCGGCGGGTACGTATCGTGTTGGGTTCTGCCTCGGTTCCACTCCAGCCGTTGCGATCAACGACAACGACTTCGTCAACGGTTGGGTTCAGGTTACGAACTAACTCTCATTGCCCGAGCGAGCGCCATCCGCGTAACGGGTGTGCGCTCGTTTGCTTTTGTTTCGGAATGAGGGGATGTGTCTGCGGGGCCGCGCGCTTACTTCGGGTCGTCGGTGACGCAGTAGCCGCGGGGGCGGCCCATGAAGTTGGCGCAGATGCCGAGGGCGCAGTCTGTGTCGGCTTTGCACGGCTGGACGTAGCAACCTTGTTCGGCGCAGGGGAACATGCCGCAGTGCTCGCGGTCGCGCAGGCGCTGGGCAACGGGGGTGCAACTGCAGCCGGACCAGGGTGTCCAGTCGCCGGTGGCGGCGCTGCTGCGCTCGTCGAAGGTGGAGCAGCTGCGGGCGCCACGCGCTTGTTGCGGGCTCGAGGCGAGGGGAGCTGCGGTGGTCGGGGGCTGGGCGGGGAGGCCAGGTTGCGTAGGGCCGCTTAGGGGCTGGGCGGCGCTGGGCTGTTGCCGCTCGCCGGCGCCGCAGCCAAGGGGGAGGAGGAGGAAGGCCCAGCGTGCTCGCGGGAGGTTGAAACGCACGGCGGCACGCTAGCAGGGCTCAGGGTGGGGCGCCGAGGTCGCGTGAGCTCTTACGAGCGGCGACCGGTTTCTTGGTCGGACGCGCGAGTTCGTCGTCGAGTTCGCGGAAGGCGCGCTCGAGGCGGGCCTCTTCTTCGGCGCTGCGGGCGCGCTGCCCGAGCTTGCGTAGGGCTAGGCCGAGGCCGGCGCTGAGCAGCACGAAGCTCACCAGCGCGCCGATGCGTCCGACCTGCATGCGTTGCGAGAAGGTGGTGTCGTCGGCGGCGGGTGCGGCGAGCAGCAGGGCGGCGAGGAGGAGCGCCTTCATGGTGCTTCGGCGCTGCTGGTTTTGACCAGACCGTCGACGCCTTCACGGAACATGGTGGGGTCCGGCAGGATGGGGGAGGCCAGCGCGATCAGTTGCAACATGGCGGCTCCTTGCAAGACCACCATCAGCGAGGGCACGGCGATGCGTACGGTTGGGTTGTGATTGCCCGGCGCTTTGAGCGCGAGCCGGACGAACACCAGCACGCCGACGGCCAGCGAGGCGATGGCGGTGGCATCGGCCAGCAGCGGGCCGGCGAAGCGGCTGGAGTGGTAGTAGAGCGCGACGATCGGGACCAGCGTTCCGAGCAGCAGCGCGCCGGCGAGGAGGCCGCGGGCGTGGGCGAGCACGAGGTCGGTGACGCTGGTCTCTTCGCCGAGCAGCTTCCAGGCGACCACGCCCAGCGGGGCCGCGGTCAACGCCGAGAGCAGCAAGACCAGCGGGACCTTGACCAGGTTGCCCACCGCGAGCGCGGGCACGCAACTACCGGCGGCCGCGCCCCACAGCGCCGAGAAGCCGAGCGCCGCCAACGTGGCGAAGGTCGCCAGCTGTAGCTTGGCCGGTTTGGTCAGCCGGCTGAAGTCCGAGCGCGGCCGAATCAGATCGAAGAGCGTCGAGGCGGAGAGCGTGCTGTTCTGCATGCAAACAGCTTGGTGCGGGCTGTTCAACGAGGGGCCAACCGGGCTTGAAAGGTTGGCGTAAAGGGTGTGAAAACGGTGTGAAAGGTGGACGGAGTCCAGGCAGTGGACGGAGTTCAGGGAGGACGACGGAGAGCGGAGGGCGACATTGAGGCGGGGGGATGGTTTATCGCGCGCCCCAATGTCGCAGCCTCCGTGCGATATGCAGGCGCGGGGCACGAACTTGCCTCGATTCTTCGAGGAATCGCACGCGGGCCGCAGCCCTCGTGCCGCGGGCACCCGTCGGGAAGGCTGATCGGCGCGACATTGGGCGGGGGGATGGTTTATCGCGCGCCCCAATGTCGCACCGCGCAGGTGTGGCGGGCCGTGCGGGCAAACTGCAGCGCTCGGATGTCGTCCGCTGCTCCATCCTTCTGTGGCGTTTGCTTGCCGAAGCTACGGAGAGCCAAAGGCACAGCGTGAACCGGGTGGAGGCAGGTCGCTTACTTCGTCCCAGGGGGTTGTTGCAGGGCGATGAAGATGTGCTCGGTGCCGGCTGGGGGAGCATCAAGCATGGTGTCCGCGAGGGTGAAATTGGTCGAGTAGCGCCCAGCCCAAAGGACGGCTTGCGCGGCTGTGGGAGGGTTCGCAGGGAGCAGGATTCCAGCGGTCGGGAAAACGCGCGGTGGCGTCAAATGGAAGCGGACGTTACCGAGGCTGGTATCGCGCACGCTCCACAGGCCGCAGAGCGCCATTTGAGCGTCGCAGCTGGAATTGAAGTCCCCCAAGACGGTTGCGCCGGCTTGGTCCACCTCCGCCATCACGAGCACTTGCCCGGCCGCTGCGGACATGGCGGTGATGTGGGTTTTGGTGCCGCCGGGCGGCGCGACGGTGATTGGGGTCGTGTCGTTTTCAGGGATGCCGGCGAAGGTGTCTTCAAAGCGAAGAAATGCGGCTGGTGGACCGGGTGGCACTGTGGTGCCGACCACCCCGCCAACCATCCCCTTGCTGGCTTCCGGTATCGCCGGCAGGACCAGCTCTCGCTGTGGCCCGAGGTCCTTGACTGACCATACAGAGAAAGTCCCGTCGGCCAGCAGCAGTGCACGCGCCGACTTGTGCAGAGGCGGGCCGTTCATCACGCTGCTGTGTAGGGTGACGATCGCCTCGGTACCGCCAGGCCCGCCCGGCGGTCCGAGCGCGAGCCGGGGATTGCTGTACGCCTCGTCGGGGGTCGTCGGCTCGAGGTATCGCAGTTGCTCACAGCCTTCGGGCCCGTTCGGCGACCACAGAAGGATGCGCGACTTGCCCGCGGCGATGGGACACTCCGCCCCCTGAACTATGCATTGGTAGGCGCCGTCAGCGGCAAGCGATGCCACTAAGGCCGTTTCGGTTCCGTTGGACACCAACCGACCCTGAAGGAGCGGCTTGCTGTCGCCCTTAGCGTCCTGCCTAAAGCACGAAAGCTGTTCCGCCTCCAGCTTCAAGTCCGGGGTGAGCGCGTGCACTTGCAGCAGCTCGGAACGGGACATGGCGACGAGCAACGCCCCGTTGTTGGGACCGCGCGCTAGAGAGATTACCGGCTGCTCGCCCGCAGCCATGAATTGCAGGTCGAGCGGCTTTGCGAGCTGGCCTTGGGCGTTGAGGTGCAGCAGGAAGAAGCGCTGCGGGTCCACGGTGCAACCGCCGCTGGTGGTGAAGCCCGGGCCGGAGAAGGCGGCTGCGACAACGCTGCCGTCCGGTCCGGGTGCGAGCGCTTGAATGCCCTGGATTGCGGCTTCGGTGAGCGAACCAAACTGGCCAACGTCCACTAACGGAAAGGCGCCCTCCATGGCCCCACAGGAGAACGCGCCACTCCCTCCCTCACCGCCATTCCCGCCGCCACCGCTCGCGTTGCCGCCACCGCCAGTCCCGGTGGCGCTGCTGCTGTGGACGGCGCCCCCGGCCTGCCCACCGTTCCCACCCTGCGAGCTTCCGCCCTGCGAGCCGTCCCCGTCGTAAAGCAGGATGCAACTCTGCGTGAGCAGGCTGCAGGCGGCGGCTTGGAGCAGGGATGCGTGACCGCGGTGAAGCAAGCTCATGGCGCGAGGCTACTCGCTTGCGGCGGGGGCCGACAGGGTGCGGTTGTCGCGGAGCGGCAAGCGCACGCTGAAGGTCGCGCCGCGGCCGGGCGGGCTTTGCACCTGGACCGAGCCGGCGTGGGCCTCGGCGATGGCCGTGACCAAGGCCAAGCCGTGGCCGGTGCCGCGCTCGCGTCCGCGGGTGAAGAAGCGCTCGAACACGCGCTCGAGATCGGCCTCGGCAATGCCCGGCCCGCTGTCTTCGATGCTGAGCTGGGCGAAGCCTGCGCTGGCGTCGAGGTGAACCTCGACGCGCGCGGCTTCGCCCTCCCGTGGTTGCGCGAAGGCGAAGGCGTTCTCGAGCAGGTTGCGCACGACGGCATCGAGGCCGTGCGGTACCGCGGCCAGCTCGACGTTGGGCTCGAGCGTGAGCGCGAGCTTCACCTCCGGCTGCTTCTCGGCACAGCTCTCGGCGATGCGCTGGGTCAACGCGCTCAGGTCCACCCGTTCGCGTTGGTCGGCGACCAGGCCGGCTTCGGCGCGCGCGAGCTCGAGGAACTGCGTGACCACCGCGTCGAGTTTGCCGCCGGCGTCGCGCAGCGCGCGGGCTAACCGCTGGGCGCGCGCTGCATCGAGCGGACCGTGCTCGAGCGTATCGGCGGCGGCGCGCACGGTGGAGAGCGGGCTCTTCAGCTCGTGCACCAGATCGGCTGTGAAGGTTTGGTTCTTACTCTGACGGTCTTGCAGCCGAGCGAGCAATTCATTGAAGGCCAACGCAAGATCCTGCACTTCGGCGTCGCCCACTTGATCGAGCCGCGCAACGGCTTGAGGATCTTGCGCCCGTGCGCGGGCCTGCGCGCCCAGCGCGCGGATCGGTTTGACGATGCCACGCCCCAAGAGCCAAGCCACCGCCACGGCGAAGGGCGCGAGCCCCAGCATCAGCCGCAACATTTGGTAGCGCAAATCGTAGAGCGCCCGCACTGCGCGGCGTGAACTCTGCGCCGCGATCACCAGGCTGCCATCGGCGCGTTGCGCTGCCGCGTAGCAGATCAGCAGCTTGCCGCCTGGAGCGGTGCGGCACTCACTCCTGGCCGTGAGCGTGCTGGTCTGCGCAAATTCTTCTCGCTCTAGCAGCGGTCCAAAACTCGCATCCACCTCGCTCAAGGAAGGCGCGCCGTCCGGCCCGAAGAACAGCGTCCCGAGTTGATGCAGCGCATCGGTGCCGCGATCAAAATCGCTGTCGGCGAGGAGAGCGCCGTTTGGCGAAACCACGCGCAGCCAGACCTGATACTCGCGGGCGCGCTCGCTCGCTTGTGCTCGTAGCAAAGCGGTATCGGGCGGCGTGGCTTGAGCTTCCGCCAGCGCTGCCTCCTCGAGGTTCTCGCGCATATCGGAGACGAGCGTGCTCTCGCGCAGCCCGGCGCCGGCCACCACCACCAGCGGCGCAAACACCACCGCCAGCGCGACCGCGATCACCCGCAGCCGCAAACTCAGTCGTCGCGCCATCGATAGCCGGCTCCGACCACGGTCTCGAGACGATCGAAGCGCTCGTCGATCGCCTCCAACTTGCGACGCAGCCGGCCGACGTAGGTATCGACGATGCGCGCGGCGACCACCGAGTCATCGCCGCGGACGATCTCGAGCAGTCGGTCGCGTGAGAGCACGAAGCCGGGACGCTTGGCCAACGCCTCGAGCAAACGGAACTCGGTCAGCGTGACTTTGAGCGGCGTCTGCCGATAGCGAACCTCCAGCCGATCCGGAAGCAGCTCGAGCTCCCCGCGTTTGACCGCCTGCTCGACCTCACTCTGGCCGCGCCGTTGTTCCCGCCGCATCAGCACCTGCGCGCGCGCCAGCAGTACGCGGGTGCTGAACGGTTTGGAGAGGTAGTCGTCGGCCCCGAGCTCGAGCCCCAGCGCCTCATCGATTTCGTCGCCGCGTGAGGTGAGCAAGAGCAAAGGGACGAAGTTCTGTTCGCCGCGCAGCTTGCGACAGAGCGCGAAGCCGTCGAGCCGCGGCATGTTGACGTCGGAGACCACGAGCTGCGGCGCATGGTCGACGATGGCTTTGTAGCCGGCCTGGCCGTCGTTCGCGGTGAGCACCGTGAAGCCGGCGTCCTCGAAGGCGAGCGCGACAAGGTCGAGCAGAGAGGCGTCGTCGTCGATCAACAGGACTTTGAACATGAGGGTCGGGCGCGTGAGCATGGTTGCACGGGAAGGGAGTGCGAACTGGTCGTTTTGTTGAATTGGGTAGGCGATCCAAGGCCGATCGACGTCCGAATTCAACAAAACGTCCATTCCGAGGGCCCATCCGGCGGAAGATGGCGAGCGGGCACGGTCGGAGAGTGCTCTAAAGCGGCGTCAGAATTGTGACGCTTTCTCGCGGTATGCAAAGACCGCTTGTTGCTGTGGCTGCTTCGGTTTTTGCGCTGCTGGGGAGTGGCTGTGAGTTCTCCCTTTGTGTGGATGAGCTCGCGGGGACCGATGTGGTCGCGACCGATCAGGAGCGGATCATCGGGGGAGTTGTGGATGAGGTGAATGCCTCGACCTTGGCGTTGTTCCTGACCACCGAGGAGGGGAATCGGGCGCTGTGTTCAGCCTCGGCGATACGGCGGCGCGGCAAGGTTGTGTACGCGCTGACGGCGGCGCATTGCGCGCAAGGCACGGTGGATGACGTGATCTCGCGGGTCGACCTGGAGGCCTGTTTGAGCGATTCCACCTCTCCTCAATGTTCGCTGCGTTACCAGCCGATCGATTGGTTCAATCACCCCGACTACAACGACAGCACGCTCAGTCACGATGTCGCGGTGGTGCGCTTTCGCCTGAGCGACGGCGTACCTCCGCCACCGCTAGTGCCGGCGGCGTTGAGCGCAGACGGTCTCGTGGCGGGGGATGAACTCGAGCTCTCCGGCTTCGGCCAGATCCAGGTCGGGCCCTCCGGCAGTGTGCCCTTTCAGACCAAACGTCATCACGTGTTCGTGCCGGTGGAGACGGTGTTTACGAACACCTTGCGGGTGAACGCAACCGCAGGCGAAACGGCTTGTTTTGGTGATTCGGGCGGGCCGGCGTACGCGTGGATCGGTGGTGTGCGCAAGGTGGTCGGCGTGGCCTCGTCGGCGGACTTCGAATGCAAGTTGTTCTCGAACTATGCGCGCACCAGCGCTGAGGCGAGCTTCATCACGTCGGTGCTCGATGCGCCCTGCGCCGAATGCGAAGCGGGCAGCGGAGCAGGCGGCGCTAACGAAGGCGGTGGCCCCGGCGCAGGCGGTGGGCCGGATGCGGGCGGCGCAAGCGAAGGTGGCTCGGCGCAAGGCGGCGCGGCAGGCGAAGGGGCCGGGTCATCGCAGGGCGGCGCAGGTGGTGCGAGTGAGGGTGGTTCGGCGCAGGGCGCTGGGTCGGCGCAAGGCGGCGGAGCAGGCGAAGGGGCCGGGGCATCGCAGGGCGGGTCTGCGCAAGGCGAAGGCGCTGCGGTGAGCGGCTCCGGTGCGGAGGACGTCGCTGCAGGCGGAAGCAACAGTGAAGCGTCGGGCTCGAACGGCGCCGCTGGACCATGCACGCCGGTGACGCTCTCCTGCGACCTCGCGACCATGGGCTCGGGGGATCGCAATGCGCTGGGATGGGCGGCTGTGATCGTCGCGCTGCTGCTGATGTTTCGCGGCAAATCGCAGGGCCGCTTCGAGGATGGTTGAGCGCTAACGAACCATGAGGTCGAGCAACGGCGCACAGCCTTCGCCGAAGAGCTGCAACATGCGCTCGGGCGAGCCTTGCGTGCAGACGGTGGTCTTCGGTTTTGTGCTGGGTTTGCCGAAGAAGGCCCCATGTGCGACGCCGAGCCCTTGCTGATCGCGCACGAAGATCGCCGGGGTTTGGTCGGGCGTAAAGCCGGGTACCTCGACGAAACGTAGGCCGCGCCGTTCGAGCTGGGCGATTAGCTCCGGCACGCGGGCTTGCTCCACTGGCTGGTCGTTGATCGCCGCTGGGCGCGGTACAGCCTTTTTGCCCGAGTAGAGCTTGACCGGATAGGTGACGAGCACGACGCCCGCCTCCGGCGTAGGAAAGGTGACGCCCTCAAAGGCGCGCTCCACACATTGAACCAGCGTTGAGTCTCTGAGCTCGGAGATCGAGCGCAATTTGCTGATGGCGCCGTCCTTACCGATCACAAATTGCACGCTGACCAAGCCCTCCGTGTTTGGGTCGCGCTTGAGTGCGGCCTCATGGCAGGCAGCGAACTGTGGTGAGCGCTGGTGCACGATGCGCCGAATCACCTCGGGCGAAAGCCTGCCGCGTACTTCGACCGTTCCAAGCACGATCTTGGGCACTGTGCTGGGCGGGGTCTCGGCGTCGTTCACGGTGGGCGTCCTGACGGGCGCTTCCTCGCTCGCGACGGGCGCTTCATTCGGTTGGCGCCCGCGGCCCCAAGCATCGCGGCCAGCGTTTGCCGCGAGGCCGGTTTCCCCGTGTTCGAGCGCGCCCATTTCGAGCGGTGGGAGCAACATCAGACTGAGCGCGTAGTCGTGACCGACGTCGGGCAAGGCGAGCGAGCGCAGCAGCCGTGCGGCGCAATCGCTCGCGGGGCTGGGCTCGATGAAGGAGGCGAGCTTCGCTTCAACCTGGCCGCCCGCTGCGACGCGCAGCGCGAACCAGGCCGGCGTGCGCAGCTTGGGCTCGGCGCCGTACGCGCAGCGTCGCAGACGCTCCGCGGCGGCCTCGAGCGTTGGGCGCGCGGCGGGCGGCTCCACGCGTTCGTCGGAGTTCCAATCGAGTCCGACGATGCGTTGTTCGAGCGCGGGCTCTGCGCCCAGCACGGCCGCTTCGTAACCACCTTCGAAGGCGAGCTCGAGGTTGAGGACGCCGGCTTCGCGGATGGTGGATTTGGTTTGGGTAAACGCCTGCTGAAGGCAGCTCCCGGCCGCGTGATACGCGAGTTCGCCGCGGACCGAGGTTGCCTTCAACGTGGGCGGCGCTTCGCTTGGCGCCGCCGGCTCCAGCTTGAACGTCATTCGGCCCTGCAACCACGGTTCGCGCTCGAGCGCCGGCTTCAAGCAGGCTGCGAGCGCCCCGTCGAGCTCGCGCAGCCAACGTTCGGACTCGGCGCTGGGCGGCGTGAGCGAGGCCTTTACGCCGAGCGCTGCGAAACGTGACGGCGGCTCGCTCGCAGCGAGCTTCACGTCGCTCGTTGGTACGGCAGCCCGTTCCGAAGCCGAGCCGCACGCGAGTAACTGCGATGCGGAAAGCAGGAGCAACGCTGGGAGAAGGTGGCGGCGAAGGCTTGGCATGGCGCTACTCGATTTCGATCTGACGCGGCACTTGATCGGTCGCGGCCCAGCGCAAGAGCTCGTGCCCCGATTCGGCGTCGCGGATGCTCCAAATGTGGCCGACGTAGGTATTGAACGGAGCTTGCGCTTGCGGTTCGACACGACCGTAGGGCTGAGCGTTGCCGTCGAAGTCGAGCCAGTGCAGCGTGACCGCGGCGCGCCGATTGAGGAAGGTGATCGGCACGGCGAGGCGCGTGTCATTGGAGCGGGTGGCCTGGGTGCGACCGAGCGCGATGGCGAGCTTGCTGAAGTCCTCGTGCAGCGCGGTGCCGCAGTACTTGCAGATCGATTCGCCGGCGGAGGCCGCTTTGGCGCCGCAGGTCGAGCATTGGCTGGGTTGCATGGCGAGCTCGTTTAGAGGTGAGGGGCGGCTTGGCCGGTGAGGTCGATGTTCTTCCAGGCGCCCGAACGGTAGCGGTAGGTCATCACGACCGAGAGGACGGCCAAGTACATCACGAAACAAGTGATGGCCCCGACAGGACCTACTTTAAAAAAGATCACTGCAACCGAGGCTGCCGGCACGAAGAAGACCCACGCCAAAATGATGCGGGCCCACATGCACCAGGCCGTATCGCCGGCGGCGCGCAAGGCCTCCGAGAGGGTGATCGAGATGGCGTCGAAGAGCTGCCAGGCGGTGCTCACGAGCAAGAGCTTGGCCGCGAGGTCCACCAACGCGGCGCCGTGATCTGGCCCTTGCCCGCCGAACACGCTCATCACCGCGCGCGGCGAGCTCGCGTACACCACGCCGACGAACACCTGCCAGGAGGCCGCGAGGATCATCGTGCGTTTGACGATGCGACCGACGCGGTCTTTGGTGCCGGCGCCGATGGCCTGGCCGACGATGATTGCGCCGGCGGTGGAGAGACCGAAGGCGGGCATGAAGGCGATCGAGTTGACCTGCACGACGGCCATCATCGCGGCCACTGCGGTGGTACCGAGGCGCGCGACGATCACGTTGATGAACACGGTGAAGGCAGCAAACTCGAGGAACCAGTTCGCGCCGGCGGGCAAGCCAAAGCGCAACATGCGAAAGAACTCGCGGGTCGGGCTGAGCGATGGCAGCGCGGGCGCGGTGGGCTCGAGGGCAGCGCCGGCAGCGGTCGGCGGGCTGGGCGCTTCGGCGGGGCGTGCTTCGCTGGGGGTGCGGCCTGCGCGTAGGAAGGCGACGAAGATCACCGCGAAGGCGAGGAAGGTCGCGAGCGAGCCGGCCAGCGCGGCTCCGCGCACGCCCATCGCTGGCGCGCCGAGCCGACCGTAGATGAAGACCCAACACAAGGCGACGTTGGCCACCATCGCGATCAGGCTGACGACCATCGGTAGGCGGGTGTTGCCGAGCCCGCCGAACCAATTGCCGATCGCCTCGATCCCGACCACTGCGCCGCTCGAGAGCAGTCGGATGGTCATGTAATCGATCAGGAGCTCACGCACGTTGTCGCTGTAGCCGAGCAAGCCGATGGTGGGACGCAGACCGAGCGTGACGAGACCCATCAGCACGGCGGTGAGCAGCGCGACGACGAGGCCGTACCACGCGAAGCGTCGACTGCCTGCGCGATCGCCGGCGCCGGCGAGCTGCGCGACGAAGCTCTGCACGATGAACACGACGCCCATCGGCAGGATGAACAGGTTGAGCGCGTTGGACGCGCCGGTGGTGGTCGCCGCGATCGCGTCTTCCCCGAGGGAGGCGACCATGGCGGCATCCGAGAAGCCGATCACCGCTTGCGAAGCGCGCGAGAGGATCACCGGCCACGCTAGGCTGAGCAGTCCACCGAAGCTGTCGGAGACCTGCGTTTCTTCTTGGGCCACGCGCTCGTCTACACCATCCGCTGAGCGGATGGATGAGCCTCAGCGGCTCGGAGCGGTGAAGTGGTCGAGGAAGGCGCGCACGCGACTCGTGTGCTTGAGATCGGGCAAGGTGAGCAGCCAGATGTCGCGGCTGAACTGGGGCTGAATAGGGCCGATGCGGACGAGCTCGGGATCGGGATCGGCGTCGGCGCAAGCGAAGAAGAAGACGCCCAAACCCGCGCGCACGACCTCGCGCAGGATGAGCGAACTCGCATCGACGCGCAGGGCGATCTTCGCCTTGGGTGCGTGCTCGGAGAGCCAGCTGTCGAGCCAGCGCGTCTCGAGCCGCTCATCCCAATGCACCCACGGATAGTCGGCGTAGTGTGCTTCGGGCCCCACACGTTGTGCGAGTTCGCGGCTGGCGTAGACCGCAAAATCGAGCTGGCCGAGCTTGCGACCGATCAAGTTTTCGGGCGGAGTGTTGCTGAGGCGCAGCGCGATATCGGCCTCGCGGCGCAACAGCGAGAGTTCGCTGTCGCTGGTGACCACCGTCAACTCGACGCTGGGATAACGCGCGATAAAGCTCGCGAACTGCGGGCGATAATGGCGAAGCAAGAGGTCCATCGTGGTCACGCGCAGTTTGCCGTTCAGTTCGGCATCGCGCCCGAGCACCCGGCCCTCGAGCGAGAGCACCTCGTGCTCCAGACGTTCGGCGACCTCGCGCATATCGTTGCCCGCCGCCGTCGCGACGAAGCCCTCCGGAGTCGAATCGAACAGCCGAACCCCGAGCTTCTTCTCCAGCGCTCGCAACCGCCGACCCACCGTGGTGTGGCTGGCCCCCAGCGAGGCCGCCGCATGGCTCAGCGAGCCGTGGCGCGAGAGGGCCAATACGAAGCGGAGGTCATCCCAATCCATCGCGGTATTGTCGCACTCGTCTTTCTCCCCCGTGAACGTGAACGTGCCCGTGAACGTGCCCGATTCTCTGGTTCTCTGATTCCCGAGTCCGTGGGAATCGGAAGAGAGAGGGAGAGGAAGAGCGGGCACGTGCACGGGCACGGTCACGGG
This sequence comes from uncultured delta proteobacterium, assembly GCA_903892415.1. Lineage (GTDB taxonomy): Bacteria > Myxococcota_A > Polyangia > Polyangiales > Polyangiaceae > Xiheicaenibacterium. The sequence goes on from CAITIQ010000587.1 coordinate 70,194, forward strand.
AACGGAGAGAGCGAGAGGAAGAGCGGGCGCGTTCAGGTTCACGGGCGGAGAGAGCGGCGGTGCTGTACGCAAGGAAAATCGGTCTGTACCCCCCGGGAACCGTTCTGTACCCCGGGGGGAAGCCGTCTGTACCCCCCCGGAGCCGTTCTGTACCCCCCTCTTTCGGCTCTGTACGGGGGGTGTTCCCAGTCTGTACGCGTTCAGACAGGGGTGGGAGTGGGAGGAGGGGTGACCTTTTTGTTGCGTTGACGTCGGCGGCGGAGGTAGGCGCTGGAGAACTTGCTTTGGGTCGCGGCGTCGTCTTCGTAGGCGTAACGGCCGGCGGCGCGCAGGTTGGCGAGGACGTCGTCGAGGTGGGAGTAAGCACGGTCGCGCAGGTCTTTGGCCGCCGCTTGATCGCTGGTGACGCTGGCGGCGCTCACGGCCAAGCGCAACTCGCTGGCGAGACTGCTCGCGCTGGCGGCGCGTTCGGCGGCATCGAAGGTCGTGTCGGCGGCGAAGTGAGTGACGTTTTGCGTGATGAGTTCGGCCAGATCCTGAAGGTCCTGAATCAGATCGGCCGTACCTTCTCCCTCGGCGATCACGTCCAAGGTGCTGAGCGCTTTGCGCTGGTTGCGCAGGTGGAAGCGGCACGCCGAGCTGAGCCGGGTGCGCAGCTCGTAGGCGCGGAGCTCGAGCGTGGCTTGCGTCTCCGACTTGTGCGGATCGCGAGCCGCCATCCATTGCGCTTGGGCGGTGGAGAGCGCGCCGGCGGCCGGGCCGAGCCCATCGATCACCTCGGCCGGCAGCCCCTTCGACAAGAGCCGCGCACGCACCGCCGGATCGGCCAGCAGCGCGACGAGGTTGAACGCCTCCTGCACCACCACCGCGGGCGGGACATCGGGTGCGTCTACCTCGGTGGAAGCCAGGGCCAACAGCGTCGGGCGTAGCCCATCCAAATCTTCTTGCGACATCGTTCCTCCCTCTGCTCGCGAGCCCGCGAACGATTGAGCCAATAGGGCTAACGGCCAGGATTGTTGGCTGTCAAGAGGGCCGGCTGGGGTGCCGGGGCGGCCAAGAGAGCGGTGGTGCTGGGGGCAGTCCAAGGGATGATGGGCAGTCCAATTGGACGTTTTGTTGAGTTCGAGGCCCCATCGGGTGGGGATCGGCGCGTCAATTCAACAAAACGTCCAATTGGAGGTCCCATCCTCGGCGCCGGGCGCGCGCCGCTCGAGCTAAAGCCCGGTCAAGCTTACGCGGCAGAGTTCGGCGGGGATGGTGGGGTCGTCGGCGTCGAGGGCGATCAGGAGTTCGAGCGCTGATGCGTCTCGAGGCGTATCAACGAGGGCGAGGACGAGGCCCTCGGCTTTGACGCGTGCGGGCTCGCCGCGTTCGTCGAGCAAGCGTGCGCTATGCACGATGTCCCCGTCCAGGACGCCGACGAGGGTGCCGAGGATCTCGCCGTCGTCGACGGGGTTGGAGGTGTCTTCGGCGACGGCGAGGAAAAGGCGCCTTTCGCCCCAGCTGGTGACGTCGCTCAGGCCGTAGGGAACGCCGTTGATCGTGCCTAAGTCGAGCCGCTCTACGCTGCTTGGGAGGAGGTTTGCGTGTTGGCCCGCGATCAGCTGGAGCACGGGCTCGAGTTCGAAGGCGACGGCGGCGGGCTGTGGACCGCGTTGATAGAGCCAGAGCGTCGAGCCGAACACGCTCACGCCCTCGAGGTTGGTCTCTTCGGCGCTGAGGTTGAGGGCGTTGCGAAAGGCGTCGAACAAGGCTGGAACGAGCACTTGAGCGGCGGGCTCGCGCGTTTGCGGATCGAGCAGCAAGGCGAGTTCGCGCCGCGGAAGCGAGCCGGAGCCGAGGACGAGCAAGCGCTCGCCCGCTGCGGTTGGCACCACGGTGCAGGCCTCGAAGTCGCTCTTGTGCAACCGATTGCCGAGCTCGTGTTCGAAGCGCCGTCGGCCTTCTGCGCCGGGCGCCAACATCCAACTCTCGAGCTGCCCGCGCGCGAGCGAGCCGCTCGGGTCGGGCGTCCACACGCCCAGGAAGTGATTGTCGTCTTGGGCGATGAACAGCTGGTTCTGCCACCAACAGAGCCCAGAAGCGGCGCGAACGAAGGCCGGCCGGTCATGTTCGCTCGCCGCTTGGTCAGGATAAAGGAGCGCGGTTCGCTCGAGAATTTGTGCGCGCAGTTGCTTCACCCACAGGGACTTATCACGAGGTTAGGTCGTTGGCGCGGCTCGCGAGCACTGGCGGCTCGGGCGCATCCCACGCCTCCTCGACCAGCTCGAAGCGCGCACAATCGAAAGGCTCTCCGGGCGCGCGTTCGAGTTGCACCAAGCGTTCGCGTTTGCCCTCGTCTTTGAGCGAGAGGACGCGATGGTGACAGTAAGGGTTGTTGCCCGGCCGACCCAAGCTCGCCTCCGCCGTCCAGGTGCAGCCGCCGCCACACTCTTTGGCGTAATAACAACGTGCGCAATAACCCCACAGTTGCGGCGCGTCGCGCAGCCGTTGCAGCGCGGGCGCCTGCTCCCAGATGCTTTGCAGCGAGGCTTGTTGCACCGAACCCGCCGCGGCCGTGCGCGTGGGTAGCGAAGGGCAGCCTTTGATCGTGCCGTCGGCTTCGATCCCGAGCACCAGCCGCCCGGCCGGGCAACCCGCGCTGTAGTCACGCGCGGAGTCGAAGTGAAATTGCTCTTCGAGCGGACCGAAGTAGCCGACGTTGTTGCCGCGCGAGACGCGGATGCCCGCTTTTTGTCCGCGCTGAGCGATGGCGGCCAGCCGCGGAAAAAGCCCGTCGAGATCGTACGGTTGCAACAGCGTCTCCGGATGATCGGCCGCGCGACCCATGGCCACCGTTAGCGAGATTTGCCAGGCGTACGCGCCGTTTTGCACCAGCAGCTCGTACAGCGGCTCGAGCTCTTCTTGGTTGCGCCGGTTGAGTTGGCTATTGATGGCCACCGGCAAGCCGGCGTCGCGCACCGCCCAAAGCGCCGCGAGCCCACGTTCGAATGAAGCGTGGCCACGCAGCCCGTTGTGCGAGTCGCCGAGGCCATCCAGGCTGACCGAAACAGCCTGCACTCCCGCCTCGCGTGCGGCCTCCGCCAACGTTCGCGTGAAACCGCGCCCGCCGGTGGTCACCGTCACCGCGAGCCCGCGCGCTCGCAGCGCCGCTACGATTTGTAGCCAATCCCGCCGCAGATAAACCTCCCCGCCGATCAAGGTGATGCTCTTGACGCCGAGGTCCGCAATTTGCTCGACCAGCGACAGCGCACCTGCGGTGGAGAGCTCATTGGCGCGGGCTTTCCCCGCACGCGAGCCGCAGTGCTTGCAGCTGAGGTCGCACGCCAGCGTCAGCTCCCACACCGCGTAAATCGGGCGCTGCGCCCGATCGATCGGACGAGCACCGTCGCTCAAAGCCGACCCCTCCGAGCCAAACTGCGGCAGTCGGTAAACAGTCTTCATGGTTGGGCTTTCACGGCGCGATCGGGCTGCCGTCGGCGTTGCTGATTTGGAACGTAGTAGCGCGCAGGCGTTCGAGCGCCTCTTTGGTGAGGTCTTTGAGTTGAGCCTTGTCGATCGGCTCGCTGATCGTGGTCAAACGTTTGCGATCGATGCCGTGCTTCACCAGCCGATCGCAGACCACCTTGGCGCGCGCCTTCGCGAGCGCTTCGTGTTTCGGCTCGGTCGGAAGTGCGTGCCCAACGCAGCGGAGATAGATCTGCGGAATGTCGATCAGGATCGCGCCGACGGCCTCGATGACCCCCTCATATTGCGCACGAATCGCGACCGCCCCGGTCTCGAAGTAGATGCGGTCGAGGATCAGGATCTCGCTGGCGCCGTAGATCGGTACGACGCGGCGAGGGACGTCGGGTGGGGCGGCGGAGGTGGAGCTGCTGGCAGCGGGGCCTGCGCTGGGCCCGGCGCTGACGCTGGCGGTTGCCGTGGCTGTTGGCGTTTGCGCGCCACTTGGGCTCGCGGAGGCAACGGCGACAGCGCTCGAATCGGGCGCTGGGCCTGGTGGCACTTGCGCGTGTTCGGCGTCTGCGCCGCAGGCGCTACCAACGGCTCCGCCGAGCGTGATCTTGAGAGCGAGCCGCGCCGCGCGTGAAAGCTCGCGAGGCAAAGGCGTAGCCGCTGCGCGAACAGTGACGGCGCCGCCACAAAACGGGCAACACGGTTCGCTCGTTCGGACGTGGCGACGACAGCGGCTGCAGGGAACCAAGGGGGAAGCCTACGCTAAGTGGACCTCAACGCAAACTCAGCCTGCTTTCACGCGCGCTAACGCGGGGTTGCGGTGAACTCGACCTCGTTCACCATGCCGCCGGCCCAGCCGTAGTCACCGGAGACGAAGCCCGTTTTGGTCGAGAGACAAACCTTGTTCCAGCCTTCATCGCCCGCGGCTTGACTGGTGCTGTGGCAAAAGCCATCGGCCTTCGCCTCGATCGTAACGATGGTGAAAAAGCCATCCATCTCAGGATCTTTGTCTTCGGTGTGGGCGGGCTTCGGGTTGGGCTCGAACACGAGCGACCAGGGCATCAACTCGAGCTTCGGACCATCGGGTAGTTCGGAGAGATGGAACAGCCCCTTGCTAGTGAGCAGCCAATTCCCGCTGAGCAGGCTGGGCGTACTGGCGTTCGGCAGGTCCTTGCAGACGACCTCGGACAGCATGCCCCAGCGGAAAGAATCGACGCTTTCCACCTTGCATTGGGCTTTGAAGTTCGTGCTCCGTTTCACCGGCACGCCGTTCTCATCCCCAGCGATCTTCTGCACGCCCTGCACCTTCCAGCTGCGACCCTTCTGGAACAGCGGCGCAAACAGCGGCTGCGGCTTTTCCGGCGGAGCGCCTTTGTCGTTGAGGTCGACCGTGAGCAGCGGTGAAGGTTCTGCGGGCTTCGCGGGCGGCGGCACGCTGGCGCTGGCTGCAACGCTGGCCGCAGGCCCGGCGCTGGCCGAAGTCGCAGCGCTCGGGATTGGCGCAGGGATCTCCGAGGTCGCCGACGGTGGCGTGCTCACCGGCTCAACGCTCGCCGCCGGTGGGCTCGAAGGTCCACAGCCGAACGAAGCGAATACCAAGGAAAGACCGACATAGTCGAGCATACAACGCATAGGAGGATCGCAACGCCCTACGCCAGAGGCCCATTCCAGTCAAATGCTGGTCCGCATGAAGCTTTGCTTGCCGTTCCCGGGCGGGACCGCTTCCTCTACGCAACCGCGCAAGGGTGGATCGTTTCGAGCGCCTTCGTTGCGCCGCAATGAGGCTAGAGTGGCGAAGTGAGCTTCGTACAACTGCGGAACTTCGTCACGGTAGCGGAAGAGGGCTCGGTTTCGCGCGCGGCCAAGCGGCTGGCCATCTCGCAGCCGCCGCTTACACGGCAGTTGCGCGCCTTGGAGGACGAGCTGCAGACGCCGTTGTTCAAGCGCAACGCGCGCGGCGTCGAGCTGCTGCCCGCTGGCCATCGCTTGCTGGCGCACGCCAAGGAGATCCTCGAGGCGGTGGCTCGGGCCGAGGCGGCGATGCTGAGCGCACGCGGCGAGCTGAGGCCGACGGCCTACAACACGTGACAGCATTGTCAGCTGGTCGGCGCCTGCTCGCTTGCACGTCCGCCATCAGCGCCTCAGACATGAGCACTACGGTGTAGATTTCGAAGTGCGGCGAGTACGCAAGAGCTGTCGGGAACCAATGAAGAGTCAAGAAACGAAGCAGAGCCCAGTAGACGAGACACAAAACTCCGGCGCGGACCGTCAGCGTGGTCAGCCATCGGCGCGACTTCGGCGCGTTGCGGGTGGTTCCCATACGCGCTGGGTTGGGCTCCACACAAAAAGGGGGATGACGGCCGTGATCATGGTCGTCGCCACGGCTGCGTGCGGGGGGCCTCTCGAGGAAGGCTCCGGGGGTGCCGGAGCGAGTCAGGTCGCAGGCGGCGGCACGACCTCGTCGACGTCGAGCACGACCTCGTCGTCGACGTCGAGCACGACCTCGTCGGGGAGCGGCTCCGACCTCTCCGACGAGTTCGATGGTGACGGGGTGGACGCCGCGTGGACCGTCGTGAACGGCGACCGCTTCGAGCACATGTTGGGCGGCGGAGAGCTGCACCTTCGGCCTACGATGAACACGCTGTGGTTTGACGCGGAGGCGACGGGGGCGCTCCTTTACAAGACAGTGACAGGCAACTTCAAGCTCACCACGGCGGTGAAGGCGAGGCGAGCCTCGGACCCGTCGCAGCCGGTCGGTCCGACGGACTACCAGTTTGGCGGAATCATGGCGCGTGCTCCGAACGCTGCGCAGGAGAACTACGTGTTCGTCGTCGTCGGGGATCGTGGACCCACGATCCAAACGGAGACGAAGTCGACGACGAACGGCGCGAGCTCGGTGAAGGGTGACGACTGGCCCTCGGGGGACGCTCAGCTGCGGCTCTGTCGCGTTGGGTCGATGTTCCATATGTATGCTCGGCCCTATGACGGAGGGACCTGGAACATCGCGGCGGAGTGGGGACCCCCTTACGAACGAGCGGACCTCCCCGAAACGCTGCAGGTGGGTCCCATCGCGTACGCGTGGACCAACGCGCCGGACCTGCGGGCCTCGTTCGACTACGTAAGGTTCGAGCCAGCCGCTTCCGAGGCGGACTGTACGACAGACTGAGCTCACGGCTCTACGCCGTGGGCGGCCTTCATGCCTCGCGCGTCAGCTCGAAGACGCCGACGGCTCGTTCCGGCGGTGCGACTCCGACCGTCCACTTGCTCATCGAGACGGTCCACCCCTCGCCTTGGAGGCTCTCGAGAAAGGTGATGCTGGTTGCACGGAACGGATCGGAGAGGAGCAGCCGACCGCCAGCGGCCAAGTTGTTCTCGAAGATCGAGCGAAGCTGCGAGTGGAAGTCGTCCGAATAAAGAATGTCGGAGCCCAGGATCACGTCGTAGCGGTCTTTGTCCTGCCAGTCGGTCCAGTCCGCGGCGCGGTGTTGAATGGTGGTGAGCCCATTGCGCTCGGCGTTCTGCTTGCAGACGTGCAGCCCGATTGTATGCCGGTCCGTCTGCGTTACGTGCGCGCCGAGCGACGCGGCCACGATACCGGGCAGGCCCGTGCCGGCACCGAGCTCGAGCACGCGAAGGCCCTTCATCGCTCGTGATGCGAGCTCATGCGCGAGCGCGATCGAAGCCGGCCACAACACGATGCCGTAGGGCAGGCGCGTCCCGTCGCCAGCCAAGTATCTCGACTCGTCCTCCCGGCTGAGGATGGCGCCGGTGTGGAGGATGCGCCAAACGCGATCATCGAGACGGAGATTGTATTCGTGCAGGGGGAGGTCACCTGCGGTCGTGCTCAAGATGTGAGGCGTGTCCGTTTCGTCGGCCATTCGGTGCACACTACCTCCGCGAAAGCGCCGTGGGGGATCTGCCGGCCTGGAAGCGCGCGAGGGCCGTGCCAGCTCGCGGCACATCACTCTGATGGCCGCCCCATCGAGTCGATGGAGAGGCACGACAGAAAAGCCAACAACATTAGGCACCAGCCTTTGGCTCGCATCCTGCTCACGCCGTCAGGCCCTTCCTACGCCGGTTTGGCGGAGGTGCCGAGCACCATGCGATGATCCCAACGCCACCGATTCTTTCCGACCCTTCTCTTGCTACGCCGGAGAGCACCGTCGCCGTTCGGCACGAGGAAGCCTTGCTCAAGACCGGCGCTCTGCAGGACGCGATCTTCAACAGCGCCAACTTCTCGAGCATCGCGACTGACGCGAACGGCGTGATCCAAATCTTCAACGTCGGCGCCGAGCGAATGCTCGGATACGCCGCCTCCGAGGTGATGAACAAGATCACCCCAGCCGATATCTCCGATCCCGAGGAGGTAGTCGCCCGCGCCAAGGCGCTAAGCTCGGAGCTATCTACGCCGATCACCCCAGGCTTCGAAGCGCTGGTCTTCAAAGCGTCTCGTGGAATCGAGGACATTTACGAGCTGACCTACATCCGCAAGGATGGCAGCCGCTTTCCCGCGCTTGTATCCGTCACGGCCCTCCGCAACCAGCGGGGGGACATCATCGGGTTTCTCCTGATCGGGACCGACAACACCGTCCGCAAGCAGGTGGAAGCGGAGCAGCGCAAGCTTGATCAGCGCTTGAGGGACCAGCAGTTCTATACGCGCTCGCTAATCGAGTCCCACATCGACGCGCTGGTGACCATCGATCCCAGCGGTGCGATCACCGATCTCAACAAACAGATGGAGGCGCTCACTGGGTGCACGCGCGACGAGCTGATCGGTGCCCCGTTCAAGAACCACTTCACCGATCCTGAGCGGGCGGAGCGCGGCATCCAGCTGACGTTGCGCGAGAAGAAGGTGTCCGACTACGAGCTCACCGCCTGGGCGCGCGACGGCACGACCACTGAGGTCTCCTACAACGCGACGACGTTCTACGATCGAGACCGGGTGCTTCAGGGCGTGTTCGCCGCAGCTCGCGACATGACCGAGCGCCAGCGCAGCACCCGGGCGCTCAAGGAGACGAACCTCGCCCTCGAGCTCGCCAAGTCCGCAGCCGAGACAGCGAACCTTGCGAAGTCGGACTTCCTTTCGTCCATGAGCCACGAGCTGCGCAGCCCGCTCAACGCCATCCTCGGCTTCGCCCAACTGATGGAGTCCGCTGCGCCATCACCAACGGACATTCAGAAGGAGAGCATCGCCCAGATCCTCCAAGCCGGCTGGCACCTGTTGAACCTGATCAACGAGATCTTGGACCTCGCAGCGATCGAGTCCGGCAAGGTTTCTCTGTCGACCGAGCCGGTCTCCCTGGTCGAAGTCATCGCGGAGTGTCAGGCGATGATGGAACCCGAGGCCCGACGCACGGGAATCCGCATGGCCTTTCCGGTCCTCGAGGGACCGAGCTACCTCAGCGCAGACCGGACCCGACTCAAGCAGGTGATCATCAATCTCCTCTCCAACGCGATCAAGTACAACACCCTCCGAGGCAGCGTGACTGTCGAGTGCCTGTATGGTGCGGCGCTCGCCCGCATCTCGGTGAAAGACACCGGCGCGGGGCTCTCGTCGCACGAACTCACCCAGCTCTTTCAGCCCTTCAACCGCCTCGGCAAAGCTGCCAGGGGAAGCGTGGCGGGAACGGGGATCGGCCTCGTGGTGACCAAGCGACTGGTCGAGCTAATGGGAGGAGCGATCGGAGTGGAGAGCACCGTCGGTCAGGGAAGCGTGTTTTGGTTCGAGCTTCCGACGAGCTCCGCACCCCAGTGTGCGCCCGGCACAGACAAGCCCGCCGCCTGGGATCCCATCGAGTCCCCTGCCGATGGTGCACCGTTCACCCTCCTCTATGTCGAGGACAACCTGCCCAACATGAAGTTGGTCGAGGGCATCGTGGCGCGCCGCGGCGACATCCGTCTCTTGACCGCGGCGAACGGTCGCTTGGGCATCGAGCTCGCACGGAGCGCTCAGCCTGCGGTGATCTTGATGGACATCAACTTGCCCGACATCAGCGGCATCGAGGCGCTCGGTGTCCTGCGCGCGGACCCCAGGACCTCCCGCATCCCCATCATCGCTCTCAGCGCCAATGCGATGCCCCGCGACAACGAGAGAGGCCTCGAGGTGGGCTTCTTTCGCTATCTGACCAAGCCGATTCGCATCGGGGACTTCATGGCCGCCCTGAATACGGCGCTTGAGTTGGCCCAGGGCCTGAAAGCGCCGACCTCGACCTTAGCCGCCTCGACCTTAACCGCCCTTCACGGGCCCATCGGAGAAGTGACATGATTCGAACCTTCGAGATCCTCGCGTCCCGCATTCTCGTCGTCGACGACATCGAGTCCAACGTGCTCCTGCTCGAGGGAATGCTGCGCAACGCGGGCTACTCCTCCATCGAGTCCACCATGGACTCCCGCACCGTTTCGGCAATGCACCGAAAGGCTCCCTTCGATCTCATCCTCTTGGATCTCAAGATGCCCCTCATGGATGGTTTTCAGGTGATGAGGGAGATCGGGGTCGAGGAGGACGGATTCCTTCCGGTGCTGGTGATCACCGCCGAGCCTGGGCACAAGCTGCGCGCGCTCCGGGAAGGTGCCCGCGATTTCGTGAGCAAGCCATTCGATCTGGCTGAGGTGCTGATGCGGGTGCGGAACGTGGTGGAGGTGAGCCTCTTCCGCACGAGGGTGAAGAGCCTTCGCCAAGAGCTGGTCGACGCTCTGGTCCTAACCCCAGCCGTTGCGCCTGCGGCATGAAGGCTCACGGGCGGAACTCGAGGCCGCGGCGAAGGACCTGGAGAAGCAGAACAAAACGCTGGAGGACGCGAACACCGCCAAGAGCAAGGCGTGGGACGAGTTTTACGGCTTCTGCACCAAGTAGCCGGCTCCGAGCGCGCCCGGCCGACGCGATCGCACGTGGCCTCTAGCCCGCTTGGTCGAGCTCGGCGAGCTGCTCGGCGACCAGCTTCATCACCGCGGCGAAGCGAGGGACCTCGCGGATCGCTCGGCGGGTGACGAGAAAAAGCTCCAGGGCTGGCATCGCCGGCAGCCCCGGCAGCGCCACCAGATCCTTGAACAGCTTGACCGTCTCGCGCGGTACCAGCCCAACGCCGAGTCCCTGCCGCATCGCCGCGAGTTGCACCTCGTAGTTATTGCAACGCAGGGCTCGGCGAGTGCCTGCGTGCTCCGCGAGCCAGCTCTCTTGCGGCGAACCTAGCTCGGGGACCTCGACGGCGATCCACGGCAATTCCGTGACGCTCTTGCGCCGCAGTCGCGGCGCCAAGCTGCGTGCGCACAGGGCCGCGAGTGGCAAACGAGCCACCCTGCGTCCGACCAGATCACCGCGCGTCGATCGAAAAAAGCGCACCGCAATATCAGCGTCCTGGTTGGCCAAATCGAGCGCTCGCAGCCCGGTCACGATCTCGAGCTCGATCTCCGGATAACGCTCCGCCAGCAGCGGTAAGACGCGTGGCACCAAGAAGTGAATGGCCACCGCTTCCACCGTCGCCAGCCGCACCGGCCCGCGCGGCGCAGCCTCTCCGTGCACCGCAGAGTCGGTCAAGCTGCGCATCGCCTGCTCGACCTGCTCGGCGTTCACGCGCAGTCGTTCGGCAAACTCGGTGGCGACCGGCCCGCGCGGCGTACGTTCGAACAGCGCCGCACCAAGCTCCTCCTCGAGCGCCGCCATTCTGCGACTCACCGTCGACTGATCGGTGCCCAGCTGCTTCGCGGCCTTGGTGAAGCTCTTCGTCCTGTAGGCCGCGAGGAAGAAGCGCACGTCGTCCCAGCGCGTCAGGCCCAGCGAGGTGGTCACGGCTCTTGCTCTCACAACTCGCAGCGCGCATCAAAGGTTGGCTCGCCGCTTTGCCTTGCCAACGCTGGTCAGCGCGCAGTGCCGTCACTGTAGAGCGTAAGCCGCGTCAGTTTGCCTTCCTGCTCTTTTCGCCAAGGATACTGGGTCCACGTCGGATGAACGGCGAGCTGCACCGTGTCCGCTTCGGTCACCGAGACGTCGAGCAGTTGTCCTTGGACGCAGGTCGGTGCGGCGAGCGGACGCCGCCCTGCGCTCGAGATGAGCTCGACCGACGCGCAGCCTGGGCTTTGCGTGGGGCGCAGCGCCAGCATCAGCCCACCCTTGAGCGGCAGCGCAAACAGCGTATCGGGCGGTGCTTGCACCCACGCCTGCGCGCTGCCGATGACGGCGGGCGCGCGCAAGAAGTAGCTCGTCCTCCCGGCCTCCGTGCTGCGCAGACCCAACGTGCCGTCCTTCGCCACCACCACACTTGGCTCCGTTGTGAGCGCGATCGGCAAGGCGCCTTCGCTCTTGAGCGCGCCGCCATCCCAGCCAAAAAGCCGAGTGCCACGCTGGTCTGCGCCGGCTTCGCAGGCGGCGAAGGACAGCCCTCGTCCGCCGAAGGTGCCGCGCACCAAACAGCCCGCCGGCGCGTCGACCAGCGTTGTGGCTTGGGTTCCGAGCAAGGCGAGCTGAGGGCCCTTGTCGACCGTGGCGCCCTCGCGACAAACGGGCCTTCCTTTCGAGTTAAGGGTCACGTCCGCCAGCGCACACTCGCGGTCACCAAACGTTGTGAGCGAAGCCGCCTCGCCATTGGCTTTGGGCCACGCTCGTTGCGCCACACACGAGACTCCAGTGCAGCTGGGCTCGCCGTTGTTCGAGATGAGCGACCCGAAGACCGACGCAAACCCTTCTTCACATAGCGGTGCTTGCGCAAGTTTGTTCTTCCCCTTCGGCACAGGTGCGCGTGGCGCCGTTGGGCTGGGCCAGGTTCTCGCCGGAAGCAGCGTGGGCCAGCGAGTTGAGTACACGCCTGGCAGTGAGAAACCATACACCTCCAGATCGACGTCTCGGTTCTCTGGCGCCTCGAGGTCGACAACGGCGTTGCGGGGCCTCGGCTTGCGGCTCGCGATCTTGGCAGCCTCAGCCTTGTCGAGGCTTTGGTCCGGCGCCCACCACGAACGGCCGTCCTGTCCGAGGATGGTCGGACATCCCCAGCGGTCATCTATGATGTGGTAGCCCACACGGTTGAGCTTACTGAATGGGTATTGGCTTTTGGCCAGAGCCCCTCGGGGCCCGCTTTGCAGCCAGGCCTGGCGGTCGTTCTTAGCACCCACCGTGACGATCGCCGCGACCCCGTCAGCACGTACGAAGGCGAAGACGACCTTGAGGCCGGGTTTGAGCTTGGTCTCGAACAAGCTCGGCGGGCTCGCTGAATGGAGGTTGTTGGAGCGCCAGATCGACGAGCCGCTTACGAAGATCGCGTGGTCGCCTGCGCCGTCCGCGAACTCGACGGCCCCAACCTTTTTGCCGAGGTCGACGAAGCGATTGGCCAGCGCGTCCTCGAGTCCGGCGGCGACGGCGAGCTGCCCCTCGCGCCCGACGCGCAACACAGCGTCGTTCTCTCCCAGCAGCAGAAACCGCACGAAGGGCGCCCGCGGGAGGCGGCCGTCGCTGGGCACTTTTGAGGGAACGCTGTCGCTCAGCGGACCGAACCAGCGCTCTCCTTTGCGCGCCCAAACTCCGCTCGGGCCGAGCACCAACGCGGTCTGAAAGCCAAGTGCGGTCGACTCGGAGTACTCCTGAGCGACGCTGCTCGTGTTGGCGAGCTGCAGCGCTCCTGCGGCTGCCGAAAAGACCAGCGGTGTCGCTGGCTGCTGCGCTTCGAACGTGGGCGGCGTATTCACCACCGTTGGGTTGAAGACGTAACTGAGCTGGCGGTTGGGCTCACTCGCACATGCGGTCGCTAGCACGAGGCTAGACGCCAAAAAGGGCACAGCGCGTGTGGTCACGGAGAGCGGCATTCGCCGGCGCACATCGTCGAGGAGCTCATTCATAGCTGCGAACTTCCTATGGATGACGCGAGCCACCTTCAATAAGAAACAGCTCCAGGGCGTCGCCCCCCGAACACGAACGAAGTTGCGTTCAGCGACCCGAGTTAGGCTGCGCCGATGAACGACGGAACGCGAATGAAACGAGCGCTCGCGAAGCTCGTGGTCGCGCCGATGCTCGAAGCCGGCTTTACCGGGAGCTACCCACATTTTCGCCGCACCGCGGGTATGAAGATGGAGCTCGTGAGCTTCCAGACCGACAAATGGGGCGGCGGCTTTCTGATCGAGCTCGCCTCGTGTCCATCGAAGAACATTCGCGACTGGGCAGGGCAGCGTGTCGCCGCGGCGAGGGTGACCGCGCATCATATGGCGGAGCGCATTCGGCTACCCAAGGCGATCAATCGGCGCGCTTGGTATCGCTACGACAAGTCGACCGACGATGCGCGTTTCGACAAGATCGCGAAGCAAGCGCTCACGCACCTTCAACGGCATACGGCTGGCCTCGATCTACTTTGACGACGCTGACGCAGCGGTTACTGCGATGTTGAACTCCGGAAACAGCTCACCCTGGTCGTCGGCGCGCAGCGCGTCCAGCGTCTGAATCAGGAGGCGGTAAGGCACCGTGGGGTCGGCCGCGACGGTTGCTGCCGTTTCATTGGGGAAGAGTAGCTTGAGCGAGCGCGCACAACGCTTGAGGGCCGGCAAGGCCAACGGATGCGAGGAGGCCGACGGGACCGCGGACTGCACAGCCGGGCTCGTCTGAAGCCCATCCGCTGGACGCTGCGCTGGGCAGCCGGCCACGAGCGTCGCGAGCAGAGCGGCGCTACGTGCGCGTGCCGCGTTCGTGAGCCGCAAGGATGCAATACGAGTCAATGCGCGGTTCTATCACGTCGCGCTCGCTTCGTGCTTCGGCTGCACGACGGCGAACGGTTGCGCCGTTACAGCTTCCTCTCGACGAGATCAGCCACCTTGAAGCAGAGACCCCCTTCGACGGCGGAAGCTTCAAAACAGACGCGGCCAGTCGCGCCCGGCTTGGCCACGGTCATCCGGTATTTCAAGCTGCCGGCGAGCGAACCATCGGCAAAGTAGAAGGCGGTGCCGGCCTCGGCCACCAAGTGGGGCCCCACCTTCTTCGTGTGGGGCAGTGAAAAGCAGTGGGTGGCTTGCAGCGCGCTGGCCGCGGTCCTCGCCCGCACCGTCGCGTGGGGAAACGATAGCGCAGCTAGTACTGTCTGCTTATCAACCCGGTGGGCCTTCACCGAAGCTCCCGAGCGGCAGCGCTTCTCTGGGGGAGGTGGCAGCAGTGCTTGTCCCAAAACGCTGAGCGCCGTTTGCTCGTTCGGGTTCAAACTGCAATCCGCAACGATCGATATGATGAAGTTCCCCGTTTCGCCTGCGTCCTCCGCTCGAAGGCGCTCGGCTACCATGCGCGAGCTTCATACAGCAAGGGCGCGCGTGCGAGTTGGAAGAGCAATAGTGCCGTCGGCGTGTGCGGAACTCGCGCCGGCGAGCCTGCCGATGGGCATGCAAAATTGCATCGCTACCATGCCCAAGCTCGGCTTTCGCCGTCGGCTGGCAAGCTTCATCGTCGAGCGATGAGAAACGCTCTGCTCCTGCTCGGAAACCCAGACCCTCGCAGCTTCAACGCCGAACTCGCGCGTAGCTACGCGCAAAGTTTCACCGCCGCCGGAGGTTCCGCCACCACCATCGACCTTGGCCAGCTCAACTTCGATCTGGTGTTGCGGCGTGGCTTCCGCGAGCCGCAACCGCTCGAGCCCGACCTCGAAAAGGTGCGTCAAGCGATCGAGGCGGCCGATCACGTGGTGTGGCTGTTCCCGATCTATTGGGGCTCGCCGCCGGCTTTGGTCCGCGGCCTGGTCGACCGCGTCTTTTTGCCCAACTGGGCCTTCCGCTACAACGGTGGCGCCCTGCCGGAGGGGCTCTTGCGTGGCCGTTCCGCGCGCGTGATCGCCACCATGGATAGCCCCGCTTGGTGGTATGCACTGGCGCATCGCGGGGCGCTGCACGCCACCATGGGCACCGGCACCTTGCGCTTCTCCGGCTTCTCCCCGGTGCGCTTCAGCTTGGTCCACGGCGTGCGTGAAATGGAAGCCGCCGCACGCAACAAGCAGATCGAGCGCATCCGCAACGTCGCCGCCAAAGACGCCCGCAGCGCCAGGCCGCGCGGCGCACCGCTCGCGTTGCCCGTGCGGGAAGAGCCACGCGAGCTCGTAGCCCACGAGCAGTGAACGGGACAGCGTGGCTGAGCGACCGCTCGCGCTAGCGCTGCACCGCGGCGGACGCCGGCGAGCTGCATACGGCTCGGGCATTGGTTGCGACCACGTGCAGCACGCGCAGCAGCCCCACCACGCCGGGAGGGCCGTTTACGCAAATGCCACCGCAAAACGGCGTCCAGGCGATGCGGTCGGAGCCAACGCGCAACTCCGCACCGATCATCAAATCCTCGGGCGGCAGGAAGGCGCTCGACTTCGCTATCGCCGCGGCAACATCCGCGTTGCGGAAGGCTGCCTCGACCTCGGCCCCCGAGTACATGTTGCCGCTGTTGCCCAGCTCATACGCGCACACGCCCTCGCGGCGGCTCAGCACCGTCACCCGACTCGGCGGCGTGAAGGCCAACAGGATGTCGTCCTCGCGGTAGGAGAAGAGCGCCCCCTCCGGCGTCACGATCGCGGCCGTAAGCTCAGGGCCTGCAGCGCTTGCCGAAGGAACGGATGCAGCTGAAGCCGTGAACAACTCAGCTGCGCGTTCGCTCGCTTCGCTCTGCCGCGCGACAGCCGCGGGAGCGCAGGACGTACAAAGCACGAAGAGCGCAGCCATCGAAGCGCGTTGCACCATCGTCGAGAGGCTAGCAGCCTTCCTGATCGCGGGCCTGCGCCGGCTGCGCGAGGTCGCGGCTCAGCCCCTGGCCCGTCGAGACATCACACTTGCCGCGATCACGAAGCACGCCCCGAGCACCATCAAGCTGCCTCCAATGATCGTCGGGTAGACCATCGCCGTGCCGATTCCGTCCGCGAGGTACTTGGCCTTGTTGGCCGCGCTGACGTTCTCCACCTTGTTGAAGGTCCACACAAGGCCTGCGATCGCCATCACCAGCCAAAGCAGCGGGCCTCCCAGCAAGAGCCCAACACCGACCTTTTGCAGCGTCTCTCCGGGCGGACGGGCGGACTTGCGGTTCATGCCGTACGGCGTACGCACGCGGCCCGACGAGCGCAATGCTGACAGTGAATCGGCTGTGGCGGACGCTAGCCGATGGGTACTTGGTCGCTCGAGCTAGTGAGCCTCGCCGCTCGGCGCGAGGTGCGTCCACACGGCGAACGCTCGCTTGAACGAGCGCGGCGCAGGATCGAACGTGACCTTGGCGGCTCGCTCGAGTGTCGCCTCGGGTAAAAAGTAGAGAAAGGTCGTGCCTGTTTTGACCAGGCGGAATCCGCCGCTGCTGGGACTGCCGAACAGCGTCTCATCCCACGCTTTCATGAACGCTTTGACCTCTGTATCGGCCAATCCGATCCCTCGCATCGTCAGCCGGATGTCCTCTCGTGCCGGTCCCGTCACCGTCCGAGGACGTGGGAGCCGGTCCGGGTCCGCCGCTGGGTCGACCTCCGCCGGAGGGAAATCGCGGCCGAACGATGAGCTTGCCGTGCGGCGCTGGTGGTCTCACCGTCAGCGTTCGCGTCTCGAGTTCGGTCGTCTCGATTCGAACCAACAGGCCCGGGACAGGCTCGTCGCCCTCGTTCGTGACGAGCACGCCCCCTGCCTTCTGGCTCGCGAAGCGGAGCGGCGGTGTCAGCGTCGTCGTCTCGACCCGATAAAACAGGAATGTCTCCGTCTTGTCTGCGACGCGAACACACGAAGCGTCGACGGTTCGATCCGCGGCGAGGCCAAGACTCTCGCATTCATCGCCCTTGCGGAGCTTGGAACACGGCAAGTCCGTCTTGCGAGGCAGCGGAGACGAACGGCAAGGCGACGTGGGATCGATCGACACGTTCGACCAACCCATGGTGTGTTCGTCGGCTCCCGGCTCTGCGAGCGGCCACGTCTCGACGACGCTCCCGCCGGGCGCGAAGATCGAGACCCGATCGAGGGTCATCGGTGCGTCCGCGAGGAAATAGAGCACCGGCTTGGTCACGATCAGGACCTCCGGCGGAACCGGTGGCGCTACCGCCCCGATGCGGACCTTGTCCCCCTGGTCCGCTCGCACGAGACCCCACTCGTGCACCTCGTAGGTCGGCTTGCTAGTTTCTTTTTGCGGGACCTCCGCAGCAGACGCCATGGAGGTGCCCGTCACGGCGGCGCGGTGAGGTTGGGTTGGTGCTGGCGCTGGCGGCGAGCAGGCCATGTTCGCGAGGATCGCTAGCTCAAGCCACCTCATTGCTCTCCGTACTCCCATGCGCGCGAGTCTAAGTGAAAGTGACGATGGCGCGGTCGCTCGCGTCGACCGGATGCAGTGCTGCGCCGAAGTGGTTCAACCAACTTCGACCGTCAACGCGGGGAGGTGGCCCCACTACTGCTGGGCGCAGCGATTGGGAAGCGGCCGTCCCACAACGCAGGCTCGCTCCGAACGACCAGGAGCTATGGGACGCGCACGCGAATCTTGGGCCCTCGGTCTGTCCCACAACGCAGGCTCGTTCTGAACGACTAGGCGATATGGGACGCGCACGCGAATTTCAGCTGCCGTCGTGTCCCACAACGCAGGTTCGCTCTGAACGACCAGTCGATATGGGACGCCCACCTAGGACGCGGCGTTCCTTGCGCTTGTCAGGGCCGAGAATATTTTGAATGAGGAGAACGAAGCGACTCGGTACCGCGGTCGCGCGGTTCTTATGACGACGTCTCGAAGAAGGTGATCCATGTCGGCGGAATTGGGAGTTCAAACCAGGTTCCATCGTTCGCGTTGAGCTGTGTCAGCTCGCAGGAGGTGATGCGTTCGTTGCTGTTGCGCTCGCGGAGTGCTCGGATGGTCGCGTCGTGTCCGCGAAAGCCCATGACCTGTTCTCCACTCGCGAACGCATGGTCCAAAGCGGCTAAGCTTCCCGCTAGGCGAATAAGCGAGCACTAGGTGTACACAGTCATTCGCTTCAGCGCGCAAGCCGCCCCGCTATCCGAGCTCAGCTGGGAGACGGCTTTTCATGCGAGGTCTCGAGTGACGAGGACTGGGCGACTCACCTCTCAGAAATCCAGCGGTTCATTCGTGAGTTCGCGGAGGTGATTGGGCAAGCGCTTGGGGCCGGTGCTTCGGTAACCGTGGATGTTGCGATCGAACCCGAAGACTTGGAGCAGGGCTCCGTCCTGGTGCTTGATTGGCCTTCGACTGTGCTTTCAACCATCGCTTCGGCCGGCGTTCGGCTTGAAGTGTCGGTGTATCGAGGCAGCGACCCGGTTTGACCGTGCGTTCGCGCCAAAGCCTGCGTTCATGGTCGCGTCATAGACGATTGGATTTGCTCCCTTCTTCTTCGATGCCGCGTCCGCGTTCTTACGGACCTGTACATCGCTTTGAATTGGGTCGTTTGAGGTAAAGCGAACGAATGCGGTTTGCATCCCGTCCGCGTCTGGCTGATGTCGCTCGAGGCCGACGAGCGAATTGACTCGTGCCGTGTTCCGGCTTCAACGGGGCCTTCGGCGGTTTCTCTCTGCTGCATCCGCCTCCGGCGGAATTGTCGGCGTGGCACGTGCCGCTATGCCGTTACGACGCTGACACCATGTCCGAAGTCGCTCTCTATCCGATGAACTTTGACGCCCGAGGCGCGCCGTTGCTCCGTGGTTTTCGCGGAACCATCGTGCTCTCGGGCCGTCGGGTGTTGCGCGAGCGCGGGCTGATGGCCGACTACGAGCGTCTTTTGTCTGCGCCGTCGCGTGCGGCGTTGGACGCGGTGACCGCCGGCGATTTGTTGCCGATGCCGCTGGCGGAGGCGCACGAGGACGCGCTCGACCGACTGGGCCTCGGCCGCGATGCCCAGCGCTCCTTCGGCGCCGAGATGAGTGAGATCGTCAACGGCGTGGTGTACTCGACGCTGATCCGCTTGGTCGGAGCCGCCGGCGCGTCTCCGTTTGTTGTTTTCAAGCAGGCCAACAAAACCTGGAGCCGCCTTTACGATGGCGGCGCCGTAGCGGCGTACCAGCTCGCTCCCAGCATCGCGCGCGTCGAGGTCTGGGGCGACTCGCTCGCGCGCCACGAGATGCACCGCGAGGCCTTCGGTGGCGCGCTGCTGCACGCCGTTGCCAGCTTCTGCAAGACGCCCGCTCTGAGCGAGCTCCCCACCAAACGCACCGAGACCGGCTTTGCTTTCCAAGTGAAGTGGTGAGCCTGCGCTCGCCAGCTACATTGCGCACATGCCGCCGAGTCCCTTCCGCGACTTTCTCGAGCACGCTGAGCTTCATCTCGAGGGCGGTGCGTGGTGGGCGCTGAGCGAGCGCGCGGACGCAACGGCGGAGGAGGTCGCAGCGCTCCTGGAGTTCTTTGAGCCGCGATTTGGCCTAGGGCTGTGGCCACCGATTTTCGATCCGTGGTTGAAGGTCCCCGGGCTGCGTGAGCGTTTGCCGCACTGCTCGGCGGCGGTGCGTGAGCTGCTGAGCCATGGGCTCTTTTGCGCTGGGCAACTCGGGGTCGACGAGCTGCCGAAGGTCGTCTGCGAGCGCTTGTGCGCCGCGTACCTCGAGCGCGAGCCGGATGTCTGGCTCGCGCTGGAGCTCGAGCAGGAGCGGGGGCGCTTTGGTGATCAGCGCTTTGAGCGCGGGCTGCGAGCGGCTGCGCTTCGCAGCCCCGAGCAGCTCGCGCCGGAGCTTGTCGCTGTTGCGTCGCTGGGAGCGAACGATCGCGAAGTTGTACTGCTCGCGCTGAGGTCGAGCGACGA
>CAITIQ010000588.1 GCA_903892415.1 uncultured delta proteobacterium
CGGCCATCGGTGCGCGCTCGGCGGCACCGCGGCTGCTCAGCGAGCGCCTGGCTGATGCGGCCGGCGCGTCGTATGCCGTCGCGCTCGAGGGAATTGCCGGGCGAGCCTACACCTTCCGCGATCACAAGTTCGAGCTGCGCGCCGGCTTGGGAGCTAAATCGATCCGACGTCGTCCGATGTGACGCCGAGTGCGGTCTTGACGTCGGAGTGCAGTAGCCTGCTGCCCGATGTCACGACTGTGGAAGGCTGTCCTCGGGGCGGGGGCACTCGTGCTGCTGGCGTTGGGCTGTTGGCAGTTGGTCGTCTTTCTAAGAAAAGCGCCCGATACGGCGCTGGGTTCCAGCGGTTCGAGTGCAGCGAGCCGCCCGCTGCTGGCGCCGAGCGCGGGCGTTACGCCGGCGCCCGCGGGCCATCTCGTCATTCACCGCGATCAGCTGATCCGTTCGTCTTTCGAGCGAGGCCGGCTCGAGCTTTTCGATGGGGCGTCGCACCGCAGGGTGTCGACGATCCCCCTGCGGGGGAATGGCGAGCACGAGCCCTACGGTGGGGCGCTGGTGATCGCGCGGGGGCGGCTGTTCGTCGATGGGATCTTCAGCAAGTGGCTCGAGGTGTTCGATCTGACGACGATGGAGAGCGTTGGTTTCGTGCCGACGTCCGACGCGAACGGGGCGCTGTGCGCTTCGGCGGACGGAGGTCGCGTGGTTCACGCGGGAACGGCGATGCTGATCATTGACTCTGCGACGCTCGCGTCCCGCACGGTGCCGCTGCCACCGAACCAGCGAGGCTCCTCGCGGTGTACCTTCTCGCCTGATGGCAAGACGGTGCACATTGGGATTCAGCGGCCGCTGCCCGTGCTGCTTTCCTACGACCTCGAGCGCGACCGCTGGCTCGCGCCGTTGACACTGTCGTTGAACGGTATCGCGCTTCCGAGCGCGATGGCGATGTCCGCCGACGGTGCGCGTCTCTACGTCGGTCTCTTTCAAGGGCGAGAGCTGCTGATCGTGGACCTTGGCGCAAGGAACGTCCTCATGCGGCACAATATGGATGATCCGCTGGCGCTCGCGCTCACGCCCGATTCACTCTTCGTGGTCACGCGGGAGCCGACCGCACGGCTCAACCGCTTGGACCCCGCGACCCTCGCACCGCTGCGCGTGGTCCCACTCGAAGGAAACGGCCAGGGCAACGTCGAGGTGCTCGTCGACGGAGACGACGTCATCGTCGAGAGCCACCGCGCCGAGGACGAGCTCACGTGGCTCTCGTTGCAATCGCTTCGTTAGCTTGGGGAGCGGCTCAGCGAAGCGCTGGCCGAGCAGCGATGTAGGCAACGGGGTGGTGGATCAATATTGCCCCCAAAAAGTTGTGTTTCGCCCGTAAAAAAAGGGGAACCGTTGGTCAATAGCCAACGTACCCTGTCACGCACGACCACCGCGTTTGGGGGAAACCGTGGACTTCGATCAGAGACTGCAGAACCGGAGCTTCGCCACCGTCAGGACGCTCGTGATGACCGATCACGAGGGCTTTGATTGCTGCGTGACCGTCGCGAGGATCGCATGGCACCTCAGCAGCGCTGGCAAAGTGCGGCTCAGCTACAGGCCCCTGCGCCCGCTGCCCGAGTGGGATCAAGGCAGCTTGCGCTTCCCGGCGGACTTCACGCCTGACAAGCCGGGCACCGACGTTGGGCTGATCGGCACGGCGTATCCTGTGTTGGCCAAGGGGGCGAAGACCAACGCTGCCTTTGCGTGGCTGCAAGTTGGCACGCTGCGCAAAGTGATTCAAATCTTCGGGCCGCGGCACTACCGCTCGGACTTCACGCTCTCCGAGCCCGGCCCGCTCGAGCCAACTCGGCTCGTGTACGAGAACGCCTTCGGCGGGCGAGCCGAGGATGGGACCGCCTGCGAGGAGAACCCGGTGGGCCGCGGCTTCGCGCGCGACAAGCCCGAGGGCAAGCCCGCCGCGTGCTTGGAGCCGGTCAATGAAATGCTGCGCGACGCGCCGCGCGCTCTCGCTGCGCACGCGACCTTCGGACCGATCCCGGAGAACTGAGCGCCGCGTTGCAACCGTATGGGGACGCGCGACGAGGCTTGGCGCAAAGAGCGCTGCCCGGTA
>CAITIQ010000589.1 GCA_903892415.1 uncultured delta proteobacterium
AAAACAACACTGGAGACTGTAACCCTTGACCAGCCGCCGGGAGGTGGAAGTTGGCACCCTCCTGGCCGACCGGTTCCGGGTGGAGCGCATTCTGGGACAGGGCGGAATGGGCACTGTGTTTGAGGTCACGCACGTCCACACGAAGCATCGCAGAGCACTCAAACTGCTGAATCGCGAGCTAAGTGACAATCACGAGGCGAGCGACCGATTCCTGCGTGAAGCCTCGGTCGCCGGCCGCATTGGCCACCCGAACATCGTGGAGGTCTACGATGCTGGCCGCCTCGACACTGGTGAACCTTACCTGCTCATGGAGCTGCTCCAAGGCGAAGCGCTCGAGTCACTCATCGAGAGACACCCCCAAGGACTGCCTCTCGACCTCAGCCTGCGACTCGTTGAGACCGCTGCACGCGCCCTTCACGCCGCCCACGAGCAAGCAATCATTCACCGCGACATCAAACCAGCCAACCTGTTCCTCAAGCAGCCCAACCAGGACCTTACGGTATTGGACTTTGGCATATCGAAGTTCGCGGGCGAGCATACGCGAATGGCCTCGCCCACTGGCTCGACCATACTCGGCACGCCGGCTTACATGGCACCGGAACAGTTCGATGGCGGAGGCCACATCGACGCGCGTACCGACGTACATGCGCTCGGTCTCGTGCTCTATGAATGCCTCAGCGGCCGTCCGGCTTATCAGGCCGATCAACTGATGGTCTTGCTCCGAAAGATTAGCTTTGGAGAACGCCTGCCGTTGGGAGAACTGCGCCCCGAGCTCCCAACTACTGTTCTCCAATTGGTTGATAAGGCACTTTGCACCGACAAGACCCTCCGCTTTGCCAGCGCACGAGCGCTTGCTGAGGCCCTTCGCAATGAAGAAGAAACCTTGGCACGAACTTCAGGCCTATCGTCAAACGTCGCCGGCGACGCGCCAGGCCCGCGACAAGCTCCCGAACGACCGAGCACGATCGTGCTCGACCCTGACCTCCAACGTCGAGCGGAAGGCCATTCGATTATCCCCGGAAGCACTACGATGGGGCTTGCTTCAGCGTCAGCAGAGCAGCCCGCGAGGTCACGTTTGCCAACGGTTATCGGGCTTGGCGCCGCAGCGCTCGTACTCGGGCTGGTGCTGGCTATCCCGCTGGCGCAGCTCGGCAGAACCGGGGCAACCACGCCGAGCGCGGCTAGCGTAGCCGAGTCGACCCCAGCGAGGCCCGAGGCTCTCACCAATACTCCGACTGAGCAGCCATCTGTGCGGGTGGCCGACTCCACCTCGACGACAGCGGTCGGGGTTAGCTCAGCGATTTCCTCTAGCGCCCCCCAGACCAGCGCCACCGCCTCGCCAGCGAGTCGAAGGCCGCAGGGCAGTGCGAAGACTAGCAATCTCGCGACGCCAAGTGAGTATCCCTAATGCGAACGTTGCTTATTGGACTATTCGCCCTTTGTTTGGCAATGAGCTCAACCGCACATGCCGAACCAAGCGACGCTCAAGGTAAGCAGCTGTTCATCGAGGGGGTTACCCTATTTGAGCAAGGCGCTTACGGGGACGCACTGCAGCGTTTCCAAGCAAGCTATGCAGTCGCCCCGCTGCCTGTCGTACTCTACAATCTCGGGCTAACCCACGCCGAGCTGAAGGATCCTGTCTC
>CAITIQ010000590.1 GCA_903892415.1 uncultured delta proteobacterium
CGGCGGAAGGCCCTATTGACCGGGTTGACTTGGCACGAGTCATTCCACCGAAGGTGGATGCAGCAACAAGAATGACTCGTGCCCTCTACGAAAAGCGGCCGAAGGCCCTATTGACCGGGTTGACTTGGCACGAGTCATTCCACCGAAGGTGGATGCAGCAACAAGAATGACTCGTGCCCTCTACGAAAAGCGGCCGAAGGCCCCGTTTGGCCGATTGATCTGGCACGAGTCATTCGTTGTCGCGACGGCGTCCCCCACGGGCTAGCGTCAGCCGCGATGCCTCCCTCGACCTCACCGGACTGGTTGCCGGCCGCACGAGCATTCGCTGAAGCGCTCTACTCCACCGACAAGGGCGCGCCCCCTTCGGACAGAATCCAATACTTGCTCGATGAACTCGTGGACTTTGTCGCTCATGCGGGCCTTCGAAGTGAGCTGGTGTTACGGCTCGGGCTCACGTTAGCCATGTGGGGCGCGCCGCCACTGATTGGTCGCATGCCCCCCCTCGCCAGGTTGAGCATCGACGAGCGCATTGAAGCGCTAACGAAGTTGGAGCATTCGCCGGCCGGACTTCCGCTGCTCGCAGTAAAGGCCATCTTCAGCATCATCTATTACGAGCACCCTGATGTGCTGCGCGAGGCAGGCATCATTGTTGCGGACCAAGAGAAATTGAGCTGCTTGACTGGGGTGAGGTCGTGAGCTTCGACGTTGTCTCTGCAGCGCGTGTAGGCCGCTCACTCGACCTGGACGTGGATGACGTCGTCGTAGGCTCGGGGGCAGCCGGAGCAGTGGTCGCCTGTTTGCTCGCTGAATCGGGTCGCAACGTTGTCGTCCTCGAGGAAGGTCCACAATTGCGCGCCTCCGAGATCGAGTCGATGCGCCCGAGTCAGCATCTTCGCAAGGCTTGGCGCGACGGCGGTATGACCGTCGCGGTTGGGCTTGGTGGCGGGCCGTCCATCAACGTGACGATGGGCCGAGCCGTTGGCGGATCTTCCATGCTCACGGGCGGCGTTTGCTTCCGTACGCCAGCGCATGTGCTGGATGATTGGTCCCATCGACTTGGGCTCAAAGGCTTCGCCGCTCAGGAGTTGGAACCGCACTTCGAGGAGGTCGAACGGGCCATCAACGTCGAAGAGGTTCCGGCGTCGTTGCGCTCCCTCTCGACCAAGAAATTCATCCAAGGTGCGGAGAAGCTCGGCCTCGTGATCGAGCCGCTTCGACGTAACACGCGCGGGTGCAATGGCTGTGGTCGCTGTAACTTCGGTTGCCCTCATGGGGCCAAGCTCAGTGTCGACTACACCTACCTTCCGCGCGCTGTTGCCGCGGGCGCACGAATTTTTTCCGACGTGCTGGTCAATGAGGTCGTGATTGAAGATGGGCGCGCGCAAGGAGTCAGCGCCACCATCGTCGACCGCGCACGTAGCCCGTTTCGACGCGCACAGACGGTGAAGGTGCGCGCAAAGCGCGTCGTGCTCGCCGCCGGTGCGACCCACACGCCCCTCATCCTCGCGCGCTCTGCCGTACGCGATCGTTCCCGACAGATCGGTCGCAACATGACGCTTCACCCTGCATTTCGCATGTTCGCTCGTTTCGACGAGCGGCTCGATGGCTGGCGTGGCGCGCTGCAGAGTGCCTATTCACGCTCGCTCGAACATGAGGGCATCACCCTGGTCGGCCTGTTCGTGCCGCCAGGCGTGCTCGCCGCGACCATGCCCGGCTTCGGCAACGAGCACGTTCGTCGCGCCGCCGATATTCCGCATCTAGCGGTGTTTGGCGGCATGATTCATGACGAGGGTGGCGGTGCGGTACGGCGCGGTCCGGGGCGGGAGCCAATCTTCACGTACGACATGTCGGAGACCGACAAGCAACGTATTCCAAACCTGATCCGCAAGATGGGAGATGCCTTCTTCGCCGCTGGAGCGCGTGAGGTGTTTCCACCGATTCTCGGTCAAGCCGGGCTGACTGCAGACGCCTTCCGAGCCAAGGACTTCTCCAAAGTTCCCGGCCTAAAGCTCGAATGCTCGTCGCAGCACCCACTGGGTAGCGCAAGAATGGGTGTTTCCCCAGACTCCTCGGTGGTGCAGTCCTCCGGGGAGACTTGGGGAGCTCGTGGACTCTACGTGGTTGACGGCAGCGTGGTTCCTACGAGCTTGGGTGTTAACCCGCAGCTGACCATCATGGCGCTGGCGACTCGAATCGCCCGAGGAATGATCAGCGGCTCCGCGCGATGAAGGCTACGGCCGAGCAATCACGGCAGGTTTCTGCGGTTGCAAAGTTACTCTGCATCTCGTCGCTCGTTCATTGTTCGGGGCCTACCCCCGAGCCATCCTTTCGGCCGGCACCGCAAACAGAGTTACCAGCGTCACTCGTCGTAGCGCTCGGTGTTCACGAAACGGTGGGCGGTAGCTATCCCGGCGCTGTCGCGCTGAGCCGCAGTGTCAGCTCGGAGGTTGCGGCCTGTTTGGCGCCCGTGTTGGACCGTGACCCATCGCTCGAGGGCACGCTCCAGCTGCGAATCAACGTAGGTGAACCCATCGCTCCGCGGCTGAGTGGCACGTTGACCCAGCATCCATTGTCCGAGTGCATCACGCGTTCGTTTGAGAGCGCAGTACGCTCCGTACCGGGAAGTGGTTGGGTCAGCTATGAGGTCTCCTTGACGGCGAAGCCTGCGAAGCCGTCACTTGGTCACAGGCTTGATAGTCAATTAGCCGCCTTTGATTGGCGTACGCCGCGCCAGCTCGAATCCCAGGCGTTGTTAGATGGGCTGGCTTCCGTTCGTAGCGACCTCGAACGTTGCGCGTTTGGCGCTCAGCCACATATGACCGCGGAGGCTTGGCTCGTCCTTCGTGTTGCTGCAGACGGCCGAACGAGGGTGGTAACCAAGCTGGCGGACAAATTCATCGGAGCATGCTTTGAACGACACCTGCGACGGGTCGACTGGCCGACTAACCCATATGACTATGCTGTTAGTGTGTTGCTCGAGCCAAGTCGCTCCCTGCAAGTCGATAAGGCCGAATTGCCACTAAAACCAAGCGTCACCTCAGCCTCGTACTTGGCGAAGCCTGCGCTGCGTAACTTCCCACCGCGAACGGGTGGCCGGCTGGCTCCGGAACTCATACAGCGCACCGTTCGACGCGAGAATGCGGCAATCAACCGTTGTCATGAGCAGGACGTTGCCCTCGACAAAGCCTCGGCTGGTCGTATCAGTCTGACGTTTACAATCCTCGCGGACGGCAAGACTGCAAAGGTCAAGAACGTCAGGCAAGGCAGCTTGTCCGAAGCCCTCGGCACCTGCGTGGAGAAGGTGTTTTCTGGGCTGCGCTTTCCTGCGCCGGACGGCGGCCCACTCGCAATCGTTTACCCGATTGACCTCTATCCCGTAGAGACTGGACGAGTCACGGGCGTCCCCATCGCCAACGCCTCACTGGGTATGGTCGAGCAGCGTCTTTTGGACCAACGAATCGACTTCATTCCAATCCCAACGACTTCAGACGACTCAGCGGCCCCGGGGCTCTTTGCGCGCTTCGATGGGGCGGTGCACGGTGTCTGTTTTGCGGCTGGCGGCGGCCCACCCGCGAAATGCGCGCGAGGTGATCGCACCAAAGCGCTCACGTTGTTTGGTCCCTCCTGTGAAAACCTGGGCCTCGCTATCGTCGAGTAGCTCCTTGACCCGAAGCTGCGCCTCTGCGCAAATGCTCTAATGGTATTGTCCTTTAGAGGCGCCTCCGCATTCGGCCTCGGCTTGCTCTCGATCGTTGCTTGCGCCGATGACGCTTCCACTTCGGCGGGCGGTAAGGCTGATGGCGGTGGAGGTAGCGCTTCATCCGGTGGCGAAGGCGGAATGGGTGCAGGTTCCCAGGGCGGTGCAGCTCAAGGCGGCGCGCCACAGGGGGGCGAAGGGGGCGCAGGCGCCAACCCGGCGCTCATAGACCCACTGGCGGATGTGCCAAACGTGACGCTCGCGCTAACTGGCTTTCAATTCACCGAGGGTACGGTCTGGCTGCCAGACCTCGGCATTCTGCGCTTCAGTGACATCCCCGCGAGCCAGATCTTGGAGTTTGACCCAGTTGCGGGGAGCTCGTTGGTCTGGCGAGAGCCATCGAACGCGACGAATGGCAACGGCCTCGCACCCAACGGCGACATCGTCATGTGTGAACATGCGGCCCGTCGTGTTTCCCGCTCCCCCGCCGCGGGGGCGCCTAACGCAACCCCCGTCGCCACGAGCTACATGGGTATGGCGTTCAATTCGCCCAATGACGTTATCGTGCGTAGTGATGGCCAAATATACTTTACAGACCCAACCTATGGTTTGGGTGGCGGCTTGCAGGAGCTTCCCTGGCGGGGTGTCTATCGCGTCGATACCTCGGGCGAGGTCTACTTGGTAGGTGATGAGTACGGCCAGCCCAACGGCATCGCACTGTCGCCCGACGAGTCGAAGCTATATGTAAGTGATTCCCAGGACGGCGGGCTATTCGTCTATGATGTGGCGGAGGATGGATCAACCGGTGCGCGCACTCTTTTGATCGACGCTGCGCCTTCCGACGGAATGGCCATTGATGACGCCGGTAATCTCTATCTAACGACCTCGGCTGGCGTTGAGGTTTATCGGTCGGACGGCACGGCTTGGGGAACGCTGGCCGTACCCGAGCAGCCGGCCAATTGCACGTTCGGTGGGGAAGGGCGCCGTGAGCTATTCATAACGGCTCGTACCAGCCTGTTCCGTGTGAAGCTCAACGTTCCGGGGCTGCCGTGATGACGATCGAGGATAGTCGCCAGGCCATCGATATCGTCGACCGCCAGATCATTGCGCTGTTGGCTGAACGCAGGCGTATCGTGGCTGACCTTGCCAAGCGGAAGCAATCGCTAGGCTTGCCAGCCGTCGATCCGGAGCGGGAACAGGCTCTGCAAGGACATTGGAGGCGGGCGGCCGAGGAGTTCAAATTCCCGACAGAGGTTGCGCTGGCGGTGCTCGAGGCCTTGCTCGCTCCCAGTCGCGCTCTGGTTCAGTCGATCTTCGAGCGTGACGGCGGCTCGACTAAGGGTTAGCCAAGGCCGATGAGCATGCGACGACCCGAGATATTGGCTCCGGCAGGTGATGAGGAGTCTCTCCTGGCGGCGATCGCGGCGGGGGCTGACGCGGTTTACCTCGGACTCACCGCCTTCAGTGCGCGCGCGCGTGCGACCAACTTCGGTGAAGATGCGCTCGAGCGTGCGATCGAAACGCTTCACCAACATGGCCGTAAAGGCTACGTGGCGCTCAATACGTTGGTGTTCGACAGTGAGCTGCCGGCGCTCGAGATGGCCATCCGTCGCTGTGCGCGCGCCGGCGTTGATGCGGTGATCGTCCAGGACCTCGGCGTCGCTCGGCTCATTCACGCTATTGCCCCCCAGTTGCCCATTCACGCTTCGACCCAAATGACCTGCACCGATGCCGACTCGGTGGAGCTAGCCCGGGAACTCGGCGCAACGCGCGTCATCCTCGCTCGGGAACTTTCGTTGCAAGATATTGAAGCCATCAAGCAGCGGACGCCGGTGGAACTCGAGGTATTCGTTCACGGCGCATTGTGCGTTGCTTACTCGGGGCAGTGTTTGACCAGTGAAGCTATCGGTGGGCGCAGTGCGAATCGCGGGGCCTGCGCACAAGCATGCCGGTTGCCCTACGACTTGTTGGTTGACGGGCAATTGCATGACACCCAGGAACGCGCGTTTCTCTTGTCTCCACAAGACCTCGAAGCAAGTGAGCTGGTACCGCGGTTAGCCGAGTTGGGGGTAGCGAGCCTCAAGATCGAGGGGCGCTTGAAAGGGCCCGCCTATGTAGCCTCTACTACTGCTTTGTACCGGCGCGCGGTGGACGCCCTCGACGGGTCTACCAACGCTCCCGCCGAGCGTGATCGGTCTTTGGCGCTGGCAACCTTCACACGGGGTTCAGGCCCAGGCTTTCTTGCAGGGATCGATCACCAGCGACTCGTCGAGGGGCGCTCCTGTGACCACCGCGGGACGCTGCTGGGGGTCTGTACGGGAGTAAAGTTGGAGGGGGGCAAGAGTTGGTTGGTGATCGAACAAGCCAAACCAATCGAGGCTGGGCACGGCCTCTTGGTTGAAGGTGGGAAGGGCGGCGCCGGCGAGGTTGGAGGTCGGGTTTGGCTTTGCCAGCATAACGGAAAGCACTCGCTCGTTTGGTTGGGGCCCGATCGCGGCTTGCCGCCGAGCGCGGCAGTCGCAGGTCGGCGCGTATTTCTCTCGGACGATCCAACTTCCGAGAAGGCGGCGCTGGCGTTGGCCTCCGCACCGCCCGCGAAAACTCCCGTTGATATGTTTCTACGTGCGGTCGTCGGCGAGCCTTTGCGATTGCACGGCATCCTCGCTGACGGGACCAAAGCAAACGTTGTCGGGGACGCCCCCGTCGAGAAGGCGCTGCGTGGCGCTACGACTGAGCTCATCATTCGCGAGAAGCTTGGCCGACTGGGCGAGACCCCGTTTTCGCTAGCCGAACTCAAACTGGAATTGATTGGCGAGCCAATGGTAGCTCCGGCGGTCTTGAATCGGCTTCGGCGTGCACTCGCCGCCGAGCTTTTGGCGTGCCGTTCGCGCAGCTGGCCAACCACGCCGGTAAGCGCAGCCGAGTTGATCGCGCGTCCCTTTCCCAACCAACCGCCTCCGCCCGCGGGACTCTACGTCCTTTGTCGCTCGCTCGAGCAAGCCCGGGCTGCCCGGGCCGCTGGTGCCGACGGTGTTTGGTTAGATATTCTCGAGCTTCAGGGCACCGGCGCTGCGGTCCGCGCCCTGCGCGCCGAGGGGCCCGGCTTCATTGGCGTCGCACCACCGCGGATTCGGAAGCCTGGTGAAGAAAAGATTGAGCACTACTTGAGCGGACTCAACCCCGACGGCATCCTCATCCGCGGCCTTGGTGCACTGCGTGAGGTTGCGAGGCAGCACCCCTCACTGTTGCGCGTTGGAGATTTCTCGCTCAACGCAACGAACCAACTCTCGGTTCGTGAACTCTTGAGTCGCGGGCTCTCTGCCTTTACTCCAGCCTTCGATCTGGACTCGGCTCAACTCGTAGCGCTACTGAAAGCGGGCTTCGCCAGCTTCGCTGAGGTGGTGGTTCACCATCCGATGCCGCTATTCCACATGGAGCATTGCGTGTTTGCCAGAGAACTATCAACCGGCAAGGACCATCGGGACTGTGGGCGTCCTTGCGAGCGGCACTCGCTGTCACTTCGCGACCGTGCTGGGGTGGAGCACCCGGTGATTGCCGACGTCGGCTGCCGCAACACGGTATTCCACGCAAGTCCGCAGTCAGCGGCTTCGCTTGTCCCCGAGCTGCAGTCGGCCGGCGTAAGCCGGTTTCGTGTGGAGCTCGTGCGCGAGAACGAGGCGGATACGGTCAAAGTCGTATCCGCGTATCGCGAGCTCCTCGACGGAAAGGCCACCGGTCAGGAGACCTACCGTCGCTTGCGGGCGGAAAGCAGCTACGGGGTCGTTCGTGGTTCGCTGCGTATTCTCTCAGAGACGGCTCGCGAGCTTCATTGACTGAACTTGCTGCGGGCGCTTTGAGCAGCAAGCAAACTGGGCTAGCGATGCGCCAATGACCGGCTGGCGCTCCTCTGAATCCGTTCCCGACCAAACTGGCAAGTCCTACCTCGTAACCGGCGCAAACAGCGGCCTTGGCTATGAAGCCGCGCGTGCGCTCGCCGGGAAGGGGGCTCGGGTATTCCTTGGCTGTCGCAACCAGGCCAAGGGAGCCGAGGCGATGGCGAAGATCCGCGAGGGGGCCCCGGGCGCAGCGCTCGAGCTCTTGCAGATGGACCTCGCGGACCTCTCGAGTTTGCGAGCAGCCTCGCAGCAGCTAACTCAACGTGCCGAACGACTGGATGGCCTCATCAACAACGCAGGTTTGATGGCGTTACCGTACTCAACCACCAAAGATGGTTTCGAGATGCAAATAGGCACCAATCACTTGGGCCATTTTGCGTTGACCAGCCTGGTCCTCCCGCTGCTCGTGCGCACGGGCGGCGCGCGAGTCGTTACTGTCTCCAGTCTCGTGCACAAGTTTGGCAATGTGGTCGTTGACGACCTGTTCTTTCAGCGGCGCCGCTATGACAAGTGGCTAGCGTATGGTCAAAGCAAGCTAGCCAATCTGCTCTTTGCCTTGGAACTCGATAGAAGGTTAAAGGCCAAGAATCTCGACGTTCTTTCACTTGCCGCCCATCCAGGGTACGCGGCTACGGAGTTGCAAACCAAGGGGCCAAGGCTTTCGGGGTCCTCTCTCGGTGAGTGGATGATGAAGTCAGGGAACTCGCTCTTTGCGCAAACGCAGGAGCGCGGTGCGCTCCCCGAGTTGCGCGCACTCACCGACCCAGGAGCGCGGGCTGGCGAATATTACGGTCCCTCTGGCTTCATGGAGGTCGCTGGGGATGCGGTGCTGGTCGCTCCGGCTAAGCGCGCGCTCGACGTAGAGCTGGCGCGGGCCTTATGGGAGCGCTCCGTCGAACTCACCGGCGAGGACTTCTCCGGGCTGCTCTGAGTCGTCGTATGAGACTACCTGCCCTCGTTTCTCGTGAAGACATCATTTCGCTCGAGAAGAAGTACGTCTGGCCGCCTTACACATCGAGCGAGCTTCACGAGACAAGGCAGCCGCTCGTTATTGTGTCTGCCGAGGGGGACTATCTCGAGGATGCAAACGGTAAGCGCTATATCGATGGCGTTTCATCGTGGTGGAGCCGGACGCTTGGGCACAATCCACCTCGTTTGAAGGCAGCTATGCACCGTCAGCTGGAGGAGCTGATTCATGTCGCTGCGGGCGGGATGACTCATGCCCCTGTGGCGTTACTGGCCAGTGAACTTGCCCAGGTGGCTCCGACTGGCCTCATTCGCACCCACTTTAGCGACAATGGAAGCACCGCCGTGGAGGTGGCGGTTAAAATCGCTTTCCAGTATTGGCAGCAGAACGGCAGGCCTGGGCGCCATCGCTTTATCGCGCTTTCAGGTGCGTACCATGGGGACACCTTGGGTGCGGCCAGCCTCGCTTCGATTGAAGAGTTCAATCGGGTTTACGGGCCACTGCTGTTCGAGATCGTTCGTCCCCCTGATGTAAGTGCCGGCTGGGATAAGGTGCTGTCGGGGATTGAACATCAGCTGCTTACGAGGCAAGACGAAATCGCTGGGGTGGTCATCGAGCCATTGATTCAAGGCGCTTCAGGCATGCAGATCCATTCACCGGAGGTGGTAGCGCGGCTGCGTGAACTTACGCAGCGAGTAGATACCTTCTTAATTGCTGACGAGGTGTTTACTGGCTACGGGCGGACCGGGACGATGTGGGCCGTAGACCAGGCCAGGGTCACGCCGGACCTCATGTGTCTTGGGAAAGGCTTCACGGCCGGGATGTTGCCGATGGCGGCGACGCTGGCGACAGGCCGCGTCTATGACGGCTTTCGAGGAGGAGATGAGCGAGCCCTGATGCATGGACACACCTTTTGTGGCCATGCACTTGGAGCTGCCGTCGCTCGGGAGGTATTGGCTATCTATCGCGAGGAGCCCATCCTCGAGGGGGTGGCTAAGCGCGCGGAGACAGTTGCGCGGTTCTTCCACGAGCGGATTGCGCGGCTACCTGGCGTACGTCGCGTGAGAACCCTCGGTTCGGTCGGGGCGGCAGATCTTGGAGACTCGGGCTATCGGGGGCGGGTCGGGCCAAAGGTGTATGAGGCTGCATTGCGGCTGGGCGCCTATTTACGTCCGCTCGGCGACACCGTGTATATCGCGCCTCCTCTCAACGTCGATGAGAGGGTTCTCGACACGCTGCTCGAAACGCTCGAGGCAGCCATCATCGCGGCCACGCACTAGTCGCTCTCCACCGTAACTCCATATCGGCTGCCGCTGAGTAAGCCATACTTTGAGGATGCAACCTGACGAAAGTCGGAGAGAGGGTGAGTTCGACGCGGAGCCGGATATGGCAATTCCGCAGCCTTCATGGCTTCACGCAGCCTCTCTTTCGCTGTTGATTGTCGTCGGCTACGTCAGCCCGCCGCTGACTGTCGTTACGCTGTTCGTTCTGACCCTTGAACCTGCGCTGGGAGCGGTCTTGGGCCTCGCCGCGTGCGCTGGCTTGCTTCTGCTGTTGGTGAAAGCTCACAAGCGGATTCGGGCTCAAGGCGCTAGGCCGTTTCAGGTTGCGGCCGATGTATTGGTGTTCGCCCTGCTGCCCATTTGGGGGCTCTTCTACGCATTTGGTGTGGCGCGTGCGGGTTGCTTTCAATACTCCTGCGACGACGCTGGCAATGTTCAAAGGCCATTCGCGGCTTCGGGCATTTTCGGACTGGTCTTACTGCACCTGATCGTGGCGTTGGCTTACGCGGTGTCCAAGAAGCGACCGGAGGCCTTGCGCCCTTGGACTGAACTTGCGGTGCTGTCGACGTTGCTGATGGGAATGCTGTTGCACACTACGCTGGCGGTGCATTTTGGACCGTGGCTCCTAGCCGGCTTGCTCTTTCCGCCGCTGTTCATTCCCACGCTTGCGCCCATCTTTTCTGTGCTGTTGCTTGGTAGCGAGTTCCGCCAGCGTTTGCGGCGTCGCGGCAGAGAGTCTCTCCAACAGGAGCTTTGGTTGAGAAACGCCAACCCCGATCAGCCTGTCTATCGCGAGGCGGGAGTAGCTCCACCGCCCGCGCTGTCCGAGGTCCCGCTGGTTGAGCACCAGGGCTTTCTAAGGCGCGCGATGTTGGGGGCACCCGCTCTCATTGGATTGCACTTTGCCATCCACGCAGCATTCACGGGTCGGCCAGCGGCTGCCCTCGAGGTCTTCACCGAGACCTGCGGCCATACGCTCTCAACGCTGCCAATCGAAAGGTCACGGTCAATTGTCACTATCTGTGTACGGTGGCTGCTCGAGGGCACGATTGGCTCGTGAGGCCAGAGCGGCTCGGCGTACGTGGAGGGCTGGTCATCACCGTGAATCGACAGCTCGCTACGGCCAACGCATTCGAGGATCTATTGCACGAACGCTGGCCACGGTTTGGTCGACAGGCGCGCCGGGCCTATGACCAGTTGGGGTTGCCGGTCAGTCGCTACATTCGTTGGCGGTGGTTGGCCGATCTCGTGTACTTGGCAATGAAGCCAGCTGAATGGCTGTTCTACTTGGTGCTTCTGTTGCTCGATCGCGAGTCACCGGAAGCCCGTATTGCGCGAATGTATCGTTGAGCGTTTCACCGGCGGACGCAGGTGTAAGGTGAGCTAGCGGAGCCGCGTTATTCGTACATGCGCCTTTTCGCCTCGTCGATTGTCATCGTTTCAGCTCTTGGCATCGCTGCAGCGGCCTGTAGCGACAAGCCGGATGCTCAGTATCCCAATCCCGCCTACACCGCGACGGCTCCAACGGCCACCTACCCAGCACCAACCACTCCGTATCCCCCGGCGACGGCGCCTGCCACGGCGACCCAACCGAGTATCTTCGGTATTCCCGTGCCCAGCGGTTTGCCGATTCCGTCGGGGCTCGCTATTCCCAGCGGTCTGCCGGGGTTCCCTACGAGTCAGCCCCCACAATAACCGACGGACTCTCCGGTCTGGCTCGGGCGTAGTCCCGCAGCGCATCGGCCAAGGCTACCCTCTCCTCGTCGCTTTCCTTCGTGTGAGAGAAGACGTGGGTTGGGTGCTGCTCGCGGTCGAGCCAGAAGTGACCGCTCACCTGGCCCGACTCAGTCGCGCCAGCGAGCCAGGTGATCGTGTCTGCTCCTTGTTCCGGAGTGCGCAGCAAGGGTCGGGTCAAGCGATA
>CAITIQ010000591.1 GCA_903892415.1 uncultured delta proteobacterium
GCGCTGAGGTCGAGCGACGACCCGCTCGACCTCGAGCGCGAGCCCCTGCGTGCGACTGGGCCTTTGCAATCACCGAGCGCAGCTCAACTCGATCTCATCGTTGGTCTGCTCAATCAATGGCTCAAACAATCTCCCAGCGACGTCACGCCCAGCATGGTTTTTCGCGCCTGCAACGTCCTGCTCGAACATGGGCGGCTCGCGCCCGAACACGACGCGCTCCTCCCGAGCGAGATGTTCGCTTGGCGTGATGACCTTGCGTACGTCGAAGACTGCGGTCTTTGTGGCGGCGCGCAGCAGGAAGCTGCGCTCGAACACGAGCCCTCGTTGGCGGTCGCCTACTTGCTTTGGCGCTTGCCGCGCGAACGGCGAGAACGCTTGATTGAAAAGGCTGAAAATTGCGCAGACCAACGCGCGGTGGGCGCTCAGTTTCGCGGCTGGCTGCTCCCGAGCCGTGAGGCCAGCGAGCCCGCGAGCGGGCTGCGCGCAGCAGCGCAAACGCTTCCGCCGTTCGCTGCGCAGCTACTCGAACTCGCGTGGGCGCGCGTGCAATGCGCACCCGATGGTCGCTTGCCGCGGCGGCTGCAACAGGAGCTGCTCGTCAGCCTCGAGCCGTCGCGTGCGTCGAATACGGTGCGCGCACCGACGCCGGCGGAGCTCAGCGCAGCGCTCGGTCACAGGCGCGATCGGGTGTTGCGGCTGATCGAACTGCACGCTCCAATCTCGGTCCTGCTGCGCGACGCCAATCGTTTGCGGACGCTGGAGCGGCTCGTGCAAGCCTTACCGAGCGCAGCGCGCGAGACCGAACGCGTTACGGAGTCGGAGCCGGCGGCTGGCCCGGCTTGGGCGCCTCCGCGCAGCGAAGTGGCGCTGCTGCGCCTCGTCCTTCGCGAGCTGTTCAGCGAGGACGCCGAGCTCGAGCGCATGGTCGCCGAGCTTGCGCGCATCGAACGCGGGGAGCGCACGATCGAAGGTGAACTAGCGCAGCGGCTGGAGCAGTCGTGGGAAGCCGGTGCACGAGACGCGCGCGCGGCAGTCGCGCACTTCGCCTTTTGTGCGCGCGACTATGCGGCGGACGAGCAGCTGCGCAGCGAGCAGGACGATCTGTTCGATGTTGCCGAGCGAGCCTTCAGCGCGGTCTTCTTGCATCGAGCCGGGCCGGAGGCGCACGGTCAGCAGCTGATCGAAGCGCGCCGCGGCTGGTGGCTGCGCTGGCTGACCGAGCTGTTGCCGGCGGCGGTCAAAGGCTGAGCGCGAGCTGGTACACTGCCCCTTCCAGCGGGGAACGGGATGACCTTGCGCGGTGAGCGGCGTATAGTTCGCGCATGACGTCCGCGCGCCGCGTCGCTGCTTTCACGCTTGCGGCGTGCTTGTTATCGCGTACGTCGGCCGGTGCGCAGGAAGGCCCTGCAGCGAGCGAGCCATCCGCAAAGGATGCGGCAACCAACGAGACCGAGGGTCAGCGGCTCTTTCGCGAGGGGCGCGAGGCGCTCGCGCGCAGCGAGCTCGAGTTCGCCTGCAACAAGTTCACCGAGAGCTACGCGAAGGAGAAGGCGATCGGGCCGCTGCTCAACCTCGCCAACTGCGAGGAGAATCGCGGACGGCTGGTGGCAGCTCGCAACCTTTGGCTCGCCGCGCGCACCTTGCCCATTGACGATCGCGAGCTCGCCACCCTCGCGGAGACGCGTCTCGCTGCGCTCGAACCCAACGTACCGCGTCTGCAGATCGAGCTCGAAGAGGGCTCAGCGCCAGAGGCCCGCGTGGAGGTGGACGGGGTGCTGCAAGCGTCGTTGCAAGATCCGATTTACCTCGATCCGGGCGAGCACACGATCGCTGGTCGTGCGGGCTCATCGGCGACGATCAAAGAGATCGCTCTCAAACGCGGACAGTTGCTGACGGTCAAGCTGCTGGTGAAGCCACCGCCGGCGCCGCGGTCGGAGGAGGCTTGGGTCGCCGGCTGGATCCTGGGCGGAGTAGGCGTTGCCGGTGCGATTGGTTTTGCTGCAACGGGCGCCATCATCTTGGGCCAGGCCGGCGACTGGGCCGACGCGGGCTGCAACGCTCGAGAGACGCCCGCGTGCGCCGCGCTGGTACCGGGCGATTCACTTTATGTCGCCAATGCCGTACTCGGCGGATTTGGACTCGTCGCTGGGGGCGTGGGGATCGTCCTCTTGGTGCTCAATCTCCCCAACTCGGATGAAGGCTCGTCAGCCGTGGCCATCGGACCCGGGCCGGGTGATATCGGTTTGTCGATGATGGTGCGACGATGAACACCGTGAAGATGGGCATCGCGCGGTGGATGCGGGCTACGTTAGGTGTTGCCGGCCTGACGGTGCTCGCCTCGAGCTGCATTGCGCTCGACGACGTGCTGTTCTCCTCCGACGACG
Organism: uncultured delta proteobacterium; assembly: GCA_903892415.1. Taxonomy (GTDB): domain Bacteria; phylum Myxococcota_A; class Polyangia; order Polyangiales; family Polyangiaceae; genus Xiheicaenibacterium. The sequence continues at coordinate 2,385 of CAITIQ010000591.1, forward strand.
TTTGCGGCAACGGCGTCGTTCAAGAGGGCGAGCAGTGCGACGACGGCAATGACCGGGACGACGACGGTTGCATCGAGTGTCAGCTTGCGTTCTGCGGTGATGGCTACTTGCTCGCGGGGATCGAGAAGTGTGATCCCGGCATTGACGCTTCGTGCCCTGCGTCCTGCGTGACGTGCGGCGACGGGCTTTTGAACAGCGGAGAGGAGTGCGACGACGCCAACCTGTCGAATGAGGATAGCTGCCTCAACGATTGCACGGCCGCGCGCTGCGGCGACGGCTTCATCAAAGAGGGGGGAGAGGAGTGCGACGACGGCAACGCGTCGAACGAGGATGGTTGCCTTGCGGACTGCAATCTCGCGCGCTGCGGCGACGGCTTCATCAAAGCGGGGGGCGAGGCTTGCGACGACGGTAACGCATCGAACGAGGATAGTTGCCTCAATGAATGCGTTCTCGCGAGCTGCGGGGACGGCTTCACCAATGCACAGGTCGAAGCGTGCGACGACGCTAATGTGTCGAACGAGGATGGTTGCCTCAACGATTGCAAGGCCGCGAGCTGCGGTGACGGCTTCATCAATCCGGGGGTCGAAGCGTGCGACGATGGCAATGACGTCGACACGGATGATTGCGTGAGCTGTCGCAACGCCACGTGTGGCGATGGGTTTGTGCGGGCTGGGGCCGAAGCTTGCGACGACGGCAACGAGTTCAACGACGACAGCTGCCTCGTGGGTTGTGTTGTGGCGACCTGCGGCGATGGGTTTGTTTGGAGCAAGGACGGCGGCGACGAGCAGTGCGACCTGCTTCCTGTCATCAATCAGGACGATTGTGACGCCTACTGTCACTGGTGCGATTGCACCGGCATGCGGTACGCCCCAGGTTGTTTCTGGTCGTGTGACTAAGCAGCATTCAAGCGACTAGCCGGCCGTTCCGCCGTACTTCGACAGCGGATCAACCGGCTTTGACGTCTCGGGCGGCTTGGGCGGCTCGCTCGCGGAGCGCGCCGGTTCGACTAGCGGGGCGGCTGACTTTTCCGCCTTGGGAAGGCTCGTGGGGGTGGCGCTGGAGCTCGCGCTGGCCGTCGACGTTGCCACCGGCGGCTCTGCTGAGGTCGTTGCTAACGGCGCTGCTGCGGCGGCCGCAGAGCCCGTGGGCTGCGGCAGCGAACCGGCCACGTCGGGCGTGCGCGCCGCCGTGACGAGCGGTTCGTCTGGGGCCGCACTTGGCTCGCTTGCGGGCTTGTCGCGAGTGGGCGCCTCTCCCCAATGAGCGAGGCCCAGCGCAGCTCCGAGCCCGAGCACGACCGTCGTCGCGACGGCGCTCACCACCAACAGTCGCCGCGCGCCCTTGTCGCGACTCAGCGGGATGGTCGTCGAAAGCGAACCGGACGAAAGCTCCGGCGGTCCAATCGCTGTTTCGTCGTCCGAGCGTGCTGTTCTCGGTTGCGGTTGCAGGGCGAACGAACCGGACCCCGCGGGAACGCTGTTTCGCTCGCTGAGGCCAAGCACGCGCAGGACCTCTTCTGCCGTGCGCTCGGCTTCCGGACCACCGAACTTCGCCAAGGCCATCGCAAACTCCCCCAGCGTGGGGAATCGATCCTCGGGTCGCTTCGCCATCGCCTTCGCGATCGCCCGTTCGACCTCTTCAGGCGCGTCTGGGCGCTTGCTCCGCAGCAGCGCGGCGGGCTGCGTCGCGATGGCGACGCTCACCGAACCCGGCGTATCTCCCCAGAACGCAGGCTCACCGGTGAGCAGCTCGAACAGCACGTGAGCGAGCGCATGTTGATCGGCGCGCGCGTCAGCGTTCCGCGCGCTGCGAAACTGCTCCGGCGCCATGTACAGCGGGGTTCCGAAGCTCGAAGTCGAGGTCGTGAGCCGGCCTTTCTCCGACATCGGCGCTCGCGCCAGTCCAAAGTCCAACACCTTCACTAGCTGCCGCCCGGACGAATCCGTCGCGAGAAAGAGATTCGACGGCTTCACGTCGCGATGCACCGAACCGGCAGCATGAAGCTGCGCGAGGCCCACGCTGGCTTCGAGCACCCACTGCACCGCATCTGCGACCGTGAGCCAGCGCTTCTGCTCGACGGTCTGTTCGATGATTTGTTCGAGATCCAGCCCCTCGAGGTAATCCATGACCAGGAACGGCTCGCCCGAGGGCAGCCTGCCGAGATCGGTCACACGCACGAGATGCGGGCTCATGATTCGTGCGGCGAGCCGAGCCTCGTTCTCGAAGCGCGAGAGCATCTCACTGTCTCGAGCGGGCTCGGCGTGCATGAGCTTGAGGGCGAAGCGGCCGCCCAGTTGCTCATGCATGACCTCGAGCACCATGCCCATTCCGCCTTGGCCGAGCACGCGCACCACGCGATAGCGATCGGCCAGAAGGGTCCCGCGCGTCAACTCGACCATTCTCCGCCGAGGCTACCACGCGCACGGCCTTCTGCGTTCAAACGCTGATCACGACCTTGCCGAAGTGCGAGCCGGAGGCGAGGTGCTCGTAGGCTGCGCGGGCTTGCTCGAAGCCGAACACTTTGTCGACGATGGGCGTGATGCGATTGGCGCTGAGCGCGTGGTTAAAGCGCTCGAACATGGCGACCGAACCAACGTAGATGCCGGCTACACGCAGGGCCTTGTGAAAGAGACCGTAGGTGTTGACCTCACCGCGTAGGCCAGTGAGTACGCCCAAGAGGCTCATCGTCCCGCCGTAGCGCAGCGCCGCAATCGATTGATCGAACGTCCCCGGTCCGCCAACCTCGACCACCAGATCCACGCCACGCCCACCCGTGAGTGCGCGCGCTGCGTCCCCCCACTTGGGCTCAGCGACGTAATCGAGCACGTGATCGGCGCCGAGTTCGAGCGCTCGCTTGCGTTTGGCCTCGCTCGAGGAGGTGACGATGGTGGTCGCGCCGGCGGCCTTCGCCAGCTGCAGCCCGAACACCGAAACACCGCCGGTGCCTTGCAGCAGAACCACCTGTCCTGGCCGCAGCTGCGTGGCTTCGAACATCGCGTTCCACGCGGTCACGCCGGCGCAGGGCAGCGTCGCCGCCTGCTCGAAGGAGAGATGCTCGGGGACGCGCACCCAAGACGTCTCCGCGAGCACGACCTCCTCCGCGAGCATGCCGTCCTGCCCACCACCGAGCGCTCGCGCGTGGTGGAAATCGGAGAGTTCACCGTCTTGCCAGCTGGGAAAGAAGTTCGCCATCACGCGGTCGCCCTCTTTGAACCGCGTGACCCCGGCGCCTACCGCGATCACCTCTCCAGCTCCGTCGGAGAGCGGAACGACGGGCGCTTTGCGGTTCTTTGCGCCGCGGGCCACCGACAGATCGCGATAGTTCAGCGACGTCGCGCGCACGCGTACTTTGACCTGCCCGGCCGCTACCTCGGGCGAAGGCCGTTCGGTCAATGTGAGAGCGTCAAAGCCTTCGCGCGGTTGCAATTCATAAACTCGCATACGGACCTCCTGGTAGGGACCGAGCGAGCCTCATACAATGCAGCGAATGCCGCAAGTACGTACAACTAGAGTAGGTACTATCAAAAAAGGTAGTAATCCCGCTCCGTACAAGCCTGAGCGCGGCGATGATCGGCGCTCCAACTGTGCGGTAGAGGCTACGCTCGCGGTGATCGGTGGGCGCTGGAAGGGGGTCGTCTTGTACTGGCTGCTGGCGAGCAAGCACCGCTTTGGCGAGCTGCGTCGTCGCGTCCCCAACTGCACCGAACGCATGTTGACGCTGCAGCTGCGCGAGCTCGAGGAAGACGGGCTTGTCACTCGCACCGTGTTTGCCGAGGTCCCTCCGCGCGTCGAATACGAACTCACCACGTTCGGCCGCAGCCTCGAGCCGATCTTGCTCGGCATGCGCGAATGGGGCGAACGCTACAAACGCCGGTTGCGCTGAGTCCCAAAGGGCGGTCACCGAGCGCGCAACGTGTCCGGGGCCTTCTCCGCCACGACTAGGCGCGCGTAGCTTTGCGCCGCGCGACGCGCCGGTAGACCACGAAGCCGGCGACGGCCACCAGCACGACTGGCTCGACCGGGATGTAAACTCTCCGGGGCTTCAGCAGCGGCGGGATGCGCAACGGTGAGCTGTTCTTGGCCTGGTGAAAGAACACCTCCGCGGTGCCTACGCGCGGGCTGGACTGGTCGTCGAAGATCGTGAGAAACCGCTCCCCCGTGACCATTGGCTGGAGCTCAGCCGGGATCTCGACGACATCGGCGAGCTTGATCGTGCCAGCAAATGCACCGGCATCGCCCAGCGTCGCGTCGTAGCGAACATCGGACAGAAAGAACACGCGCAGCAAGCGCGCTGGTGGGCGGCCTTCGGAGGGCGCGCCAACCGGCTCCCGGTATGGGTAAAAGGGTCGCTCCGTTTCGAAGCTCATTCGAACCGCCGCCGTACCGATCGGTGCCGTCGGACCACTATCAGGCTGGCGCGAGACCTTGAAGGCCGTGATGACCCAGCGGTTCTTTACGTATTCGGACAACCACTCGCTGAGCCCAGGGCCTTGTGCGAAGTTTCGTTCCTTCAGCCAAGCTGAGAGTGCTGCAGGGTCCTCCGCTGAAAGAACGACTGCGTCAAAGCCCGCCACCTTTTGCGTGTGTAGCACGCGCACCGGCTCCAGCTCATACGAGGCCGATTTTTCGCGACCCAGGAACAGGTCCAAACTTGCGCAGCCACCAGTGAGCTCGAATCCGCCCGGTTGGGTTCTTGGCTGCAAATGATTGGTGAGTTGCTGAAAGACTGTGGCGCTGACCTCGCCGAGCTCTGGCTTGCTCGGCGTTGGCACAAGGAAACCGAAATCCTTACCGCTCGCGACGAAGTTGGCGCGACGAATGAAGTGCTGCTTTTTCTGCGCTTCATCCCAAACGATGATCGCCTCTTCCGAAGCGGTGTGAACGGTCTCGCCTTCGAGCGGCGCCGTGGCGCAGGCAAGCGCAGGGGCTGGAGCGGACCCGATCATCGCAGCGCTGAGCAGCGCGAAGAGTGTATTGGACAGACGGTTCATCTGAATTTCTCCGCGCGCCGCTACGGCCGCAGGCCCGCCTCTTCACGCAACAGCTTCAAGAATGCCGGACCGTAGGTGGAGGCCTTCTTGGGCCCTACGCCGGGGACGCTGAGCAGTTCCGATTCGGTCTTGGGATGACGCTCGGCCATCGCGATCAACGTTGCGTCGTTGAAGATGACGTAGGCCGGTACGCCGCGCGTCTCGGCCAGGTGTTTGCGCAGGGACTTGAGCAGGACCACCAATTCGCTCGGCGCCTCGGCGGGCGGCGGAACCTCACGAACGCGCGGCGCAATTTTGCTGGCGGGGCTCGCCGCCTTGCTGGGCTCGCGGCGCGGTAGATCGCTGTTGCCGAGGCACACGTCACAGGAGGTCTCGCAAGCTTGGGCCTTCTCCCCGAAGTGGGCGGCCAGCATCACGTGACGACAACGCTCGCTTTCGGCCAAGCGGAACATCTCGCGCGACTGCGTTCGTAGCCGTTGCGCGACATCGTCGGAGCCGGCCTCATCGGCGAAGCGGTCATACGCGACCACCTCCGACCAGGAGTAAAAGAGGATGCAATCGGAGCGCACGCCGTCGCGGCCCGCGCGGCCGATCTCTTGGTAGTAGCCGTCGATCGAGCGCGGCATATCGCGATGAATCACGTAGCGCACGTTGCTCTTGTCGATGCCCATGCCGAAGGCGATGGTGGCGACCACCACGTCCACGGCGTCTTTGCGGAAGGCGTCTTGGGCGAGGCTGCGCTCTTCGGCGCTGAGCCCGGCGTGGTAGGCCACGGCTTTGACCCGCGCATCCCGCAGGTAGTCGGCCATTTCATCGGCGGCTTTGCGGGACAGGCAGTAGATGATGCCGCTGTCCCCTTTGCGTTCACGCACAAGTTTGACGATGTTCTCGCGCGTGGTGGGAGCACCGCGTCCGCCCTTTTTTACGGCGAAGATGTGAAGATTGGGGCGGAAGGTACTGCCGCGAAAGAAGGCCGGCGAGCGCATGCCCAAGGAGTTTGCAATGTCGCTTGCAACCTCTTGGGTCGCAGTCGCCGTGAGCGCCAGGATCGGCGCTTTCGGCAGCTTGGCCAGCTGCGCGGCAAAGGAGCGATAGGCCGGCCGAAAGTCATGCCCCCACTGGCTGATGCAGTGCGCTTCATCCACCGCGTAAAGCCGAATGTCCACCTCGCGCAGCAGCGTTCCCACACGCGCCTCCAGCCCTTCCGGCGCGACGTACAAAAGCTCCACCTCGCCGCGTCGCACCGAAGCCAACGCGTCGTTGCGTTCGTCGAGCGTGAGGCTGGAGTTGAGGAACATCGCCTTGATGCCCACCTCGTTGAGCGCCTCCACTTGGTCGCGCATCAGCGCAATCAGCGGGGAGACCACCAGCGTGGTGCCACCGAGCACGCGCGCCGGAACTTGGTAGGTGATCGATTTGCCAGCGCCCGTCGGCAGGATGCCGATCACGTCCCGGCCGGAGAGAATCGTATCGACGATCTCCTTCTGCGAAGGCCTGAAGCTGGGGTAGCCGAAGACCGAGGCCAGCACCTCTTCCGGCGTTGGCGGCGGACCGATCACCTCCGAGCAGGCCTTGAGCTCGGCGATCAGATCCTGGCTGAAGAGCGAGGCGGCCCGGCGAAACACGCCGCGCAAGCGCACGAGCTCCTGACGCTGACTGCGCCGCGCTAGCTGGGAGTCGTCAGCGAGGCTCTCTTTGAGCTTCGCGACGGCCGCCTCCAACTGACGCCTGTGCGGGTCCTCGAACACCGCGCGGTGGTAGCACTTCCAGCCGCTCCGCCATACCGAAACGGTATTGGACGCAGCGTCGCGCCGCCGCCAGCGTAGGAACATGGCGATCGAGCTGCTCTCCACCGCGGAGATCGAAAAGATGCGACGAGCGGGCAAAGTCGCGCGATCGACCTTGCTCGCCGTGGGGCGCAAGATCAAAGCCGGCATCAGCACCGCCGAGATCGACAGCTGGGTGCGCGAGGATACGGCGGCGCGCGGCGGCCGCCCCAGTCAGCTCGGCTATCACGGCTTTCCCGCCGCTGTGTGCACCAGCCGCAACGAGGTCGTCTGTCACGGCATCCCGCGTCCCGACGTGCTGCTCGATTCGGGCGACATCGTCAACGTGGACGTGACCACCGAGTTCGACGGCTTTCACGGCGATACCTCGATCACCTTCCTCGTGGGCGAGGGCTCCCCGGAGGCCAAACACGTGGTTTGCGTCGCCGAGCGAGCGATGATGGCCGGCATCGCACAGGTTCGTGACGGCGCGCGGCTGGGCGACATCGGGGCGGCGATTCAGGCCTTGGCCTCGCGCGAAGGTTGCTCGGTCGTGCGCGATTACGGCGGCCACGGCATCGGCAAAAAGATGCACGGCGATCCGCACGTCTCGCACTTCGGCAAGGTCAACACCGGCGCACGCTTGCGAGCCGGCATGTGCATAACCATCGAGCCGATGATCAACCTCGGCGGCCCCGAAACGGTGGTGGACAAAGACGGTTGGACGGTGCGCACGCGCGACGGACGCTGGTCGGCGCAGTTCGAGCACACGGTGCTGGTCACCCGCGAGGGTTGCGAAGTGTTGACCGGAGAGGAGTGCTAGTCGGCGGACCCGTTCGCCGATTCGGGGCGGACCCGTCCGCTAAAAGACGGCCGACAGTGCTGGCGTCGTGCGCGCATCCGTTGTTTGCTGCGATCATGCGCTCTTTGGTTCGGGCACCGGTGATGGCGACCGCTTGGCTTGTGACGCTGCTTACAGCCTGCGGTGATAGCGGCCTCAGCAGCGGTGGTGGCGGCAGTGACGGTGAGGCCGGTGCAAGCACCTCCAGCGGCGCGGCGAACAGTGGTGGCGGCGGAAGCGCCGGCGGCGGCGCTACCGGCGGAAGCGGCGGAGAGGGCGGCTCGCGCATCCCGGCCGTTGAAGATCCGTATCAACCTCCACCCGCGCCCAGCGAATGGTCGGCGCAAGAGCAGGCCGATCTCCAAGCGGGCGTAGACAGCGCGCTCAACGGTATTCCCGGCGCGACCCATTCGGCTTTGATCGTCGGGCTGGACTCGGGCCAACTGCTCTATCAACGCTCGCCCGAGGCGCTGCGCAAGCCCGCCTCCAACACTAAGCTCTTCACCACCGCCGCGGCCTTGGTCGAGTACGGCGCGAGCCATCGGCCGCTCGCGCGCCTGTATCGCGCCAACCCCAACGGCGCCACCATCAGCGGCGACATCACGCTGGTGATCGAACACGATCCCTCGTCCTCTACCTGGTTCGCCGACACAGCATCGCAAGCGCTCGAGGCCGCCGCCGCCGCGCTCGCGGCCAGTGGCGTCACGCAGGTCACGGGTAACGCGGTGGTCAAAGGCGAGGGCGTTTTCGGCGGAAATTCGCTCGGCACCATCTCCTTCAGCGGCGAGCGCGCGGAGATAGCCACGGCCTTCTTGAGCGCCCTCGAGGGCGCTGGCATCGCGGTCAGCGGTAACGCCAGCAACGCAGCTGGCTTCGACCCGCCCGCCGGTTCCACCTTGATCGCCGAACTACCCGCCGCGTCGAACGACGTGATCGCTCACGCCATCAATGTGCCGAGTCACAACGAGTTCGCCGACCTTTGGTCGCACCACTTGGGCCAGCTCGCCTCGGGTACCAACACCTTCGCCGGCGGCTTTGCCGCCATGGAAGACACGCTCGATGGGCTCGGCGTCGCGCACACGGGCCTCTTGCTCAACGACGGCTCCGGCCTCTCTCACGACAACCGCGTCTCCGCCCAACAGATCGTCGATCTGTTCGTGGCCATGGCGCAACAACCGAGCTGGGACGCCTACGTCAACTCGATGGCCGTCTCCGGGCTTCGCGGCACCATTGCCTCGCGCATGACCGGCCCTGACACGAGCGCGCGCTTCTGGGGCAAGACGGGCACGCTCACCGGCGTGGTCGCGCTCTCCGGCGTGCTCTTTCATAAGCATGACGGCCAACGCTACGTCGCGAGCTTCCTCGTCAACAACGTCTCCGATTCGGCGCAAGCCCGCGCGCGCTTGGATCAAGCCGTGGCCTCGCTCGGCGAAGACCGTCGCAACCTCGCCGACTTGCCCGCCGCTCCTACGTTGCTCGCGCTCGAGGACGACAACAACGGCGCATCGGCGGTCGCCCAGTTCACGCCGGTCGACGGCGCGAGCGGCTATCTCCTCTGGCGCAGCGCCGATGGCCGCACCTGGAAACGCGAAGACGCACGGCTGATCGACGGTACGACTCATCGGACCCTCTCCTTCGATGGCGCGCTGTTCGTGCGCGTGACCGCCTTGAACGAGGCCGGTGAAGGGCCGCCCTCGAGCGTGCTCGCGGTGCGTTGCTCGCAAGACGGCCCCAAAGTCCTGCTCGTCGACGGCAACGAGCGCCACAGCTCGCAGCCAGTGCCGGAGAACCCGCTGCGTTGGGGCCACAGCTCGATCAGCGCCTATGCGGCAGCCTTTGACGCTCCCTTCGAGAGCGCCTCGCACGCGCAGATCGATTCCGGCGAAGTCGATTTGAGCAGCTACGACTCGGTGATTTGGCTGCTCGGTCGCGAGTCGGTGGCCGATGAGACCTTCTCGGTGGCCGAACAAGAGCGCGTGCGTCAGTTCGTAGAGGGCGGTGGCGCGCTGGTCGTTTCCGGCGCCGAGCTCGGCTACGATTTGATCGATCAAGGCTCGCCGGAAGACGCAGCCTTCGCTCGCGAGGTGCTCGGTCTCGAGTACGTCGCCGATGACGCGGGTACCACGCTGTTGCGCGCTGGAGAGCTGGAGCTCGGCGTGTTCGTCGCGCGTTTCTCCAAGTTGGGCACGAGTGAAGTGGCCTTCCCCGACGTGCTCGCTCCGGCCGGCGAGGGCGTTTCCTGTTTGACGTACGCGAGCGGGGGAGACGCCTGCATCGTGACAGATTTTTCAGCCGGCGGTCGCGCAGTGAGCCTTGGTTTGCCGCTCGAGTCGCTCGATGATCCGGAGCTGCTTCGGAAGGTCGTCGCGTTGGGCTTGGGCACGTGAGCATGGAGAAGGGCAGGGGGCCGGCTGTTGCAAGCGCAGGCCTCAAAAGCCGTTTGCGTAGCGCGCTCGCCTTGGGCCTGCTTTCCCTTACGCCCAACCTCTACTTCGGCTGCGGCGACGGCGAGAAGGTCGACGGCTTCAGCTGCGACGAGAGCTACGCCTTTGACGCCTCCAACACGAGCCCTGTGCGTTTGCGGATCGAAGGCCGTGACCTGCTCGGCCCAGACGGTGAGACGTTGCAGCTGCGCGGGGCGAACCTCAAGAACATCGACGCCGAACAGGCGCGCGAGCTGCGGGAGGACCTGCAGTTCAACTTCGTGCGCATGCGCATCTCCTTCGAGGGAGACAACCGCGATGACAACGACCCAACCGGCTTCTCGGCGGAGTTCCGCGCCGAACTCGACGCTTGGGTCGAGGCGCTGGCGGCCGAGCAGATCTGGATCTTGCTCGAGATGCGCAGCGACGACGAGACCACGAATGACCCAGCGCTCTACGATCCATCGAGTAGCGTCTTCGCGCCGTATGCGCGGGCCTGGGAGTATCTCGGCTGTCGCTACCGCACGGCCGACTACGTCGCAGGCTACGGCCTCTTGGCCGAGCCGAGCGCCAGTCGCGGGGACAAGGAACCTGTCGATACGTTGACCGCGTTCCAACTGGCGCTGATGGAGCGCATCGACGCGACCGGTGATACCGCGACGCCGTATTTCGTGGGGCCCGACTACAACTACGACACCATGCAGTACCGCTACGACGAGTACTTCACGGCGCTCGCGGCCTTCGAAGGTCGCTTGGTTTACGAGGTCAACAGCCTGGTGCCCAAGCCGTGGATCCAAGACGGCACCGTACCCGACGGCGTCAGCAAGGCCGAGAGCTCCTATCCGCAACCGGCTCCCGCGAACTTCGACTTCTTGCTCGAGCCGAAGGAGGGCGAGCCCTTCGAGGTGCCCCGCGATCTCGAGCGCATCTTCAGCACGCGCTCTGAAGAGCCGGAGAACTTCCCAGCGTTGCTCTCGCCCGAGTTTGAGGCGTGGTACCTCTCCTTCGCCTTGGCCTTTGCTGAGAAGCACCAAGTGCCGATGGTGGTGGACCAATTCGGCGCGAGTACCTTCGCCGCCGGCCAGCTCGCCTACGAGCAAGATCTGCTGACCTTCTTCGAGCAGAACGGGCTTGGTTGGGCGCGCTGGTCGTACAACGCCGGCACCGCCGACCGGATGATCCAAGGTAACCCCGAGGTGTTCGACTTCTACGCCGCGCTGCCGCCCTAGGCCCGAGCGTTGTATCGTCTGCCGGGTGAAAGCCTTGCAAATCGTGCGCGTAGCTGCAGCTCTTGCCATCCCCTTGGGCCACCGCGTGGAGGTGCGCTGGTATTGCTACGAGCAGTCGAACTTCTTCTCCTCCACACCGGAGCTGCGTGAAGTAGCAGCTCCTTGGATCGTCGACCTCGACACCGGCGTCGAATACAGCCACGGCGAGCATCACGAGGCCGCAGGAGGCGTTACCAGCGGTCGCCTCAAAGAGGTCCCGCTCGAGTTATTACCGACCTTGAAGTTGCGTTCGCAGCTGCGAGGTAACGTGCGTCGTTGCGTGGTGATGACGTTGGGCAGCGGACAGTACGTCTATCCGCAGACCACGCTGCTAATCGAGCCTGAGTAGCCGCTGAATTCGTCTGACTTGTGCGAGTTTTTCACTGGGGGATGCGCTAGCCTCCCGCGCAATGTCGCCCCTTCGAGTGTGGCTGGCCTCGGCCGCCGTGGTCACCGCAAGCCTGTTATCGCACGTTGCCGGCGCTGAGCCCGCCAAGCGTACGGTCGTCAATCGTGTGGTCGCCAGCGTGGACCGCGAGCCGATCACCTGGTTCGAGTTGATGCGCCGGGCCAAGCCCCTCTTGCCGCAGATCGAGCAGGTCCCCGAGGCCGATCGTGAGAAGGCGCGTGAGCAGCTGATGCGACAGCTGCTCGACAAGCTGATCGCCGAGCGTTTGATCGCGATGCGCGCACAGGAGCTGGGCCTGGCGGCCTCCGATGAAGCTGTGGAAAGAGCGCTTCAGACCGTCGCGCAGCGCTCGAAGCGGACGGTGCCCGAGCTGCTCGTGGAGGCCAAGAAGATCGGCTACACCGAGGCCGAGTACCGCGAGGAGCTGCGCCGAGACGTCCTCGACTTGTTGGTGCTCGCGCGCGAGGTTGTTCCGAAGATCAACCGTGAGGGTCTGTCGGAGAAAGAGTTCGAGGAGAAGGTCGTGCGCGCCAAGGTGGACTTCCTCAATGCGCTCGCCTCCCAGCACTCGATCGAGGACCGACTATGAGCCGCGTGAACAGCGCCTTCGGCGTGGGCCTCGTAGCGCTGCTCGCGGGCGCCTGCACGCCACCCCCGCCGGTGAGCAAGCCAGTCGTCCCGGTTGTAGCGCCGCCCGCCGTGGAGGAGGCCGAGCGCGGGCAGCTCTGTTCCGAGGTGCGCGCAGACGGCGCTGGCTCGGCGCTCGCCCTCGTCGTGCTGCGCGACGCGCAGCCCAACGAGTGCGAGCTCGTCACAGTGAAGGCCGGTGTCGCCTTGGATGAGGCCGAGCTCGACAAGACGGTGCGGGCTCTTTTTGCGACTGGTCACTACTCCGACGTCGTCGGCGTGACCGAGGACTCACCGCGCGGCCCGCGGTTGGCGCTCGAGGTCGTGCCGCTACCCAAGCTGGTGACGCTCAACTTCGAGGGCGCTACGGCGCTCAATCGCGAGGAACTCTTGAAGGCCAGCCGTTTGAGTGAAAGCGCCTTCCTGGCCAAGGACGACGTGCGGCGCGCGGCCCTCGGCCTCTCCGAGGCATTCGAGGCGCTCGGCTTCCGGCACGTCAAAGTGCAGCCCGCGCTCAGCTCGGTCGAGGGCAAAGGCTCGGCGCTCAGCTTCACCATCGTCGAAGGCAAACGGGCGTTGCTCAAAGAAGTGCGCGCCGAAGGGCTCAAGAGCCTGGATCAAAAGACGCTCGACAAGATCGCCGACAAGTTGCTCGGCGGCGCCGTGACTGAAGCGACGTCGGAGGAGTTGCGTCAGCGGCTCGTTAGCTTCCTCTTGGACGGCGGCTACGTTGCCGGCGAGGTCTCGACCATGGCCGTAACCGAGGCAGCCAACGGCGATTTGTCGGGTCGCTTCAAAATCACGCCGGGCGCCAAGTTCAAGATCGGCACCGTTGGTCTCGCCGGGGAGCCATGCTTGCCCGGCCCCAAGCTCGAGGCGCTGGTCAAGGGCACGCGGCCGGGGCAAACCTTCTCGCGCAAGAAGGTGGCCGATGACCGCAAAGCGCTGGAAGCTGCGTGCGCAGCCGCTGGTTCTCCGCGGCTGATCGACGTCGCCACGGATCTGCAGCTCGACAAGAAGCGCATCAACCTCGTGTTCGGCATGCTGCCGCTGTGACCCGAGCAATGTGACTCAGCTTCGCTCACCGCTCATCCGAAATGAGCGCCTGTTTAATTGACTCGTGCGGTGTTCCGGCTTCAACGGGGCCTTCGGCGGTTATCTAGCTGAGGGCACGGTCAATCTGTCTGCTGCATCCGCCTTCAGCGGAAATTCGGCGAAGTGGAGCGGCTCGCGTAGCATCTCGCGCGGTGAACACGAGCATCTTCTTTATCGGCCTAGCCAAGATTGGCTTCGGCGTGGTCGTCGCAGCGCTGGGCATGTTTGCCGGCACGCGTTTCTTTGCGCGGCTGACCAAGTTGGGCAAGGTCGATGAAGAGCTGGCCAAGGGCAATCACGCGGTGAGCGTTTTGATGGCCGCCGCTGTGGTTGCGCTCGGCTTGCTTGCGCAGCACGCCGTGGTGGCAACCTTCTCAGCGCTCGATCTGGCCTATCGCGATCAACAGTTCGAACCCGAGATGCTGCTGGCCTTCTGCCTCTACGGCGGCGTGCATGTGGCGACGTCCCTCGCCGTTGGCTTGATCGTCCTGCGCCTGGGTACCGCGCTGTTTGGCTGGCTGACGCGCGGCGTGGACGAGATGACCGAGATTAGAAAGGGCAACCTCGCGCCGGCGTTGGTCTTGGGCGCGGTGATCGTGGTGTTGGCGTTGATGGCCGCGCCCGGTCTCGAGATGGCTTTGAACGGCTTGCTGCCGCTGCCCGAGCTGGGACGCGACATGGTGCTCGCGCCGTGAAGGAACGGAGGTCCTTCGCGCGCAGCCGTCTGTTGGCTGCGACCATGCTGGCGCTCCGGCTTTCGCTGGCCGCAGCGATCAGCACCAGCCTGGTGGGCTGTATGGTGATCGACTTCACCAAGCTACTCAAGGTGAAGAAGAAGCAGAAGAAGAGCCAGTCAAGCTCGGATGACGAGGAGAACGCCGACGCGGTGGATCTCGGGAAAGCGCGCTTCCCTACCGACGCCAGAAAGCCGAGCGCTCGCCACTCCTGGGAGACGTCGCGGTTAGAGCCTGACGCCTACGAACTCAGCTACGTCCTCGCCGAGGAGCAGCAGCAGCAGCTGTTGGAGGCGCATCGATCGTTTGCACGGAGCGTAAACTTCAAGGACGTCGGCAACAAATTCTCGTGGAGAGTCCCATCGGGCTGCAACAGCGACTTGGGCTGTGTCTACGGCATGCTGCGCGAGTCGAACCGCGAGGCGCTCGAACCTTTGACCGCCCTGTTCCGGGACTACGCCAAGGAGCACAAGCTCAAGTCGGACAAAGTAGCGAAGTTGATCATCTCCTTCGTCCAACAGATTCGCTACAACATCCCGGATGAGTACCCTTTTGGGGTGCTCGGCCCCGCCAACGTCGTGGCTGAAAAGCGCGGAGACTGTGATTCGAAGGCGCTCTTGGCTTACCTGCTGCTGCGAGAGTTCGGTATCGACGTGGTGATCGTCAGTTCTTCAGCCCATAAACACGCGATGATTGGCGTGGGCATGCCGGCCCTCGGTAAGAACAAGTTCTCGTATGGCGGGCATGACTACGCCTATGTCGAGCTTACGGCGATGGATTCACCGATTGGCTTCATCAGCCCAACGATGCTTCAGCCCAACGACTGGACCGTGGTGAATGTGCGCGGGCCAGCGACCCGCACCTGGTAGAGCGGGCTGTTTTCTCTAGCGGAGTCCCAAATTTCTCTAGTGGACTCCCAAACAAGCGGACCCTAGGGTACCCGCGCCTTATGCAGCAAGAACGCGTTGCCAGTGAACTTCCCGCAGGTCAGCTCGCCCGGGACTTCGTTACCCTGACCAAGCCGCGCATCACGCTGATGGTGCTGATCACTACGTTGGGCGGCTATCTCCTCGGTTCGCGTTTCTTCAACGTCGAGCGGCCGGCCTCCGTTTGGGTGCCGCTGCTCGCGGGCTCTGCGCTGATCGTCGGCGGTGCCAACACGCTCAACATGTGGATGGAGCGTGATTCGGACGGCCTGATGAAGCGCACCAGCACGCGTCCGTTGCCGCAAGGCCGGATGAACCCGGACACGGTGCTTCGCTTCGGCCTTTTGCTCTCGGTGTTGGCGTTGCCGCTCTTGGTTTACGTCCACCTCACCACGGCGCTTTTGGGCTTGGTGGCGCTGCTCTCCTACGTGCTCCTGTACACGCCGCTCAAGCAGCGCACGGCCTTGGCTCTGCTGGTCGGGGCCGTTCCCGGCGCCCTTCCTCCGCTGATGGGCTGGTCCGCGGCGCGCGGCACGGTTGACGGTCCGGGGCTCGTTCTCTTCAGCGTGCTGTTTCTGTGGCAGGTACCTCACTTCCTTGCCATCGCCACCTTCCGTCAGTCGGAGTACGAGCGTGCCGGTATCAAGGTGCTCCCCGCTGAGCGCGGTCGCGCGGTCACGCGCCATCAGGTGGTGCGTTACTCGGCGGCGTTGGTTCTGACCAGCGTGTTGCTCGTGCCGATGGGCGTGGGAGGCCCGATATACCTCGTTGCATCGCTCGTGCTGGGCGGACTGTTTTTCGCGCTCTCGCTCGTTGGTCTGCGCAAATCTGCCGGAGACAAATGGGCCAAGCAGCTCTTCTTCGCGTCGATGATCTACCTGACCGGCATCTTTGCGGCGCTCCTTCTGGATGCGCCCAAGCCCGTCGCCGCCGCTGCCGAGCAGCCCGTTACCGCACGGTCCTAGTGCGCTGGCCCTTGCGCAGCACCCGGCTCGTCGCTCTAAGCCTGCTCTTGGCCGCCTGCGGGCAAAGCCGCGGCACCCAGGAGAGTTCGGAGCCCATCGTGAATGTCAGCGTCTCCGCCCCCGAGATCGACATTGCCATCCCTGTGTTCAACCTCACCGATCAAAACGGCAAGCCCTTCGGCCAGAAGGACATGCTCGGCTCGGTGTTCGTCGTGGACTTCATCTTCACCTCCTGTCCCAACGTCTGTCCGGAGCTGACCAAGCGCATGGCCTCCTTGTCGAAGGAGCTGCGGGACAAGCAGGGCGTGAAGTTTCTCTCGATCACCGTGGACCCGGAAACCGATACACCCGAGAAGCTGCGCGCGTTTCGCGACAAATACGGAGACGCCGAGGCTCCGTGGTTCTTCATCACTGGTGAGCCCAAGGTGGTGGATGAAACCGTGCTTCAAGGCTTCAAGATGGCGATGACGCGCGGAACCAATGGCGGGCACGGAGACGCGAGCATCTTCCACGCAGAGCGCTTCGTCGTGATCGACAAGCAGGCGCATCTGCGCGGCATCTACGCGACGACGCCCGACGGCATGACCGCCCTCAAGCAGAAGGTCAATCAGCTGCTCGCTGAGTGATCGTCGAGGATGCCGAGCCGCTTCATCATCTTGGCCAAGCCAAAACGGCTGATGCCCAAGGTCTTGGCGGCCTGCGTTTGGTTGCCTTTGGTCGCTTGCAGCGCCGCATGAACCAAGGTGCGCTCCACGTCATCGAGTTGGTCGCGAAGCGTTTTGCCGGCCACGAGACGAATGGACGCTGGATCCACGACGGGGTGTGACGGGGACAGGGAGCCGCTCGATTGCGCCGTTACATGCGCGAGATCCACGCAATCGGGCGAGAGGATCAGCGCGCGCCGAATCACGTTCTCGAGCTGACGCACGTTGCCGGGGAAGGGGTGGGTCTCCAGGTACGCGAGCGCGTCTTGCGTGATCTTCACGCTCTTGTTGGTCGCGTAGCGGTCGACGAAGGCGCGTACCAGTTCGGGGATGTCGGAGCGCCGCTCACGCAGCGGAGGTAGTCGGATGGGCAGCACGCTGAGCCGGTAGAAGAGGTCTTCGCGGAAGGTGCGCTTTTCGACCAGCTCCTCGAGGTTGCGGTGGGTCGCGGCGATCACACGCACGCTGACCTTGCGGGTTCGCTCGCTGCCCACTGGTCGCACCATGCCGTCTTCGAGCACGCGCAGCAGCTTGGTTTGCATCGGCAGGCTCATCTCGCCCACCTCATCGAGGAACAGCGTGCCGCCGTCGGCCGCCTCGAAAAGGCCCATGCGCGAGCGGTCTGCACCGGTGAACGCGCCCTTCACATGGCCAAACAAAGCCGACTCGAGCAGGCTATCGGGGATGGCCGCTACGTTCTCGGAGATGAACACCTTGTCGCGGCGCGGGGAGGCCTTGTGAATGGCGGCGGCCAGCAGCTCTTTGCCCGTCCCAGACTCGCCCAACACCAGCACATGAACGTCCGCCCGGGCTGCACGCTCGGCGATTGAGAGGGTGGTGCGCAGCGACTGGCTGTGACCAATGATGGCCTTGAAAGGGTGGTCTGCGAGTTCGCTGCGTTGCTCCGCGAGCGAGCGCTCGATGGTCGAGAGCTGCGTCAGTGATTGCGAGAGCTGCTCCTCCAGCGTCTTGCGCAAGTAGGCCTCTTTGCGCATCAGCCGTCGCAAGCGCGCTTCACTCATCGCCCGTGAGACCATGGCCGCCGCGAGCGTGGCTACCGTCGCCGCCCACTCGAGCTCGTGCGGGCCGAAGGTGCCCTGGCGCAGCCTATCATCGAGATAGGCGACGCCAATCGCTTCCCCTCGCGCGATCAGCGGCACCACCAGCACGCTGCGCAGGTGCAGCGCGTGAACGCTAGCGTGAAGGTCGGGCAGCTCGGCAATCGCGTCCATCGCCAAGACCGGCTTGCGCTGATCGAGCGCGCGCTTGGCCAACGTCATCGACAGTTGCAGCTGCTCTTCGCTCAGATCGCTTGCGGCGAGGTTGCGTGCGGCCCGCGGTATGAGACGGTCGTCCGGCCCACGCAAAAGCAGCACCCCGCGCTCAGCGCGCGTCCATACCACCAGCGCGTCGAGCACTCCGCGCAGCAGATCGCGCAGCGACGCTTCATTCGACAAACTGCGCACCAGCTGCTCGAGCCGGAAGTTCTGTTCGGGGGTGCTCGCCGAGACGGCGCTCGGAACTGCAAGCCCTGCGGCGACCCAGTCCACGCCTTCAACCAAGCTCCGCAGATCGCCTGCGTGCTGGACCAGCAGCGACGCAAGCTCCGTCAAGCGACGTTGGGCTTGCCTCGCGGTATCGACGTTGCCTGCAGCTTCCGTGACCTTAGCCGCGCTGAGCAGCGCCGGTCCAAGGGCTGCGACTGGGCAGCTGCGCGAGCTCTCCACGAGTTCAACGGCCAGTTGGCGAGCGCGCGTATCTTCGCCGCGCTTGCGTGCGAACTCGAGCCTTGCGGTAAGCCACTCTGTGCGCGCTCCGCTCGGCGTATTTGCACGGCGTGCAAACTCGTCGAGCCGATCACGCTCGCCCTCCAGCTCGAGCCCGCCGTATCGAAGCAGTCGCGCCGCGACCAGCAATTGGTCCGGCAGCGGCAGCGGCACGCGGTCGAGCGCCGCAAGCCACGCGCGCGCCGCCTCGTCGCCTGCATCGGCTAGCACGAGGTTGGCATAGAGTCGCGCTGTTGCATCCCCCGCGCGGCTCGCAAGCTCCGCCGCTTTGCTCGCAAAGAAACGCGCAATGGCGTGGTCCCCGACCATGCGATGGACTGCACCCAGGTTGAGCAGCGCTCGCGTCGCGCGGTCAGCCGCCCCGAGCGATTCCCACAGCAGCCACGCGCGTTCGGAGGCCGTTGCCGCAGCTTGCAAGTGGCCCAGCGAGGCGGCAGCTGCACCCAACCCGGTCAAGTAGGTCGCCTCCTCGACCAGCGCCCCAGCGTTGGTCGCGTGCTCGGCTGCGCGCGTGAAGGCCTCCATCGCTTCCTGCGGATCCGTCGCTGAAACGACGTAGCCCAAGGCCCCCCAAAGTCGCGCGCGCTGCTCGCTGTCCGCGGGCACCGAAGCGGCTTCGCGCAGCACGTCTCTAGCTTGGTCGAGCTCCCCGCGCATGGCTCTCGCGAGCGCGAGCACCTCGAACTCGGGTGCGATCTCGGGTGCACTCAGCAGTCGAATGGCGGCCTCTGGATCGCCGTTATCGAAGGCGAGCCGCGCTCGTGTCGCTGCACCTCGGCTGCGTGTCTCGGCGTCGGGTGCAGTCGCCGTGAGGCGCTGCAACAGCTGCTCGCACAGCGGCACGTTGCCGACCCTTCGCGCGAGCTCGGCCGCTCCGGCCAGCAGTGCACTGTCTTGGGGGCTCTGCTCGAGTCCACGCTGAATCAACACGAACGCACGTCCCACTTCCCCCATCAAACGAAGGGCGCGCGCTCCTGCGAGCACCAACGCTGGGTCGCCTGCGTCGGTTGCTTCAACTTGTTCGAGCGCCCAGTCCTCTGGCGGTGTTGCGCTCAGCGCCAAGGCCAACGCCGATGCACTCGCGTTGTCATGGAGCAGCCGAACCTGTGGCTGAGTGCTCAGTTCAGCAAGGGGTCGCGAGAGTGCGAGCCGGAGCTGGCGCAGATTGACGAACTCGAAGGCCGAGGATTGGCCGAGCCGCCGAGCCACCTCACACAGCTGCGTTTCGCCGATGGTCTCCAGCAAGGCGGGCTCGAGGCGCGTTGCCCGTTCACCAAAGAGTCGCACCAAGAACTCGCGTCGTTGATGCGGACGAAGCGGCTCGAGCGGCAGCGGAGGCTGGTTACCGAGCTGGGTGCTGAAGTCGCAAGCCTCGCGCAGCCACGGATGCGCCTCTGCGTGCACTTGATGCGGTCCGTCGAGCGCCTCTGGATACAGCGCCAGATAGGCCGTCCGCGCGTGGGCCTCGCGTTGCAACGCAAGCTCGGCCTCTTGGGTCGTTGCGAGGAAATGCGCCACCCAACTCGCGCGCGGCTTCGAGCGCGCATCGTCGAGCACGAGGGCTCGCACGACATCGCCAATTCGCCCCGGTAAGCGGAGCTCGGCGAGCGCGCCCGCGGGATCGTCAAGCGATCGAAGTTCGGGCGCTGCGAGCTCTGCGATCACCAAACCAAGCGCGTGTAGATCACGGGTCTGCGCCGTGCCCAATGAGGCAGCTTGCCGCGGCAGATAGCGAGGCGTTGCGCCGCGCGGCAGGTGCGTCTCACGCGGCACCGACAGCCCCAAATCGATCAGGAATGCGCCGCGTTCATCTAGCACGATGTTCGCTGGTTTGACGTCGCCATGCGCGAAGCCAGCGTGATGCAGCTCGGCCAAGCTATTGGCGACCTGCACCGCGGTTCGCTCGAGATCGATGCTGGCGCCCTGCGCCAAGAGGTCTTCCAGCGTCTGGCCCACGCGATGCTCGAGCACCAACGCCGGCGCGCCGCCCTCGTGCTGCACTAGGCGCCCGCTCGCGTTGCGCTCGACCGCGACCACCCCAAGAATCTTCTGCGTCGCTGGCCCGCGTGCACGAAAGAGCACGCGAGCCTCGTCGCGCAGAGTGAGCTCGTGTTCGGGTTTGCCGAGCTTGAGCAGCACGAGCGAGCCATCGGGCGCTCGGGCTGACACCACCTGCGCGGTTGCGCCCGCGCCAATGACCCGAAGCTGTTCGAAGTCGCCGACTATTCGTCCGGGGTCGGGCACGTGGCTCCGGCGGCAATCCACCGCGAGATGAGCAACATCCGCTCGGCGTTCTGCACCACGTCGACCGGCCCCGAAGCGGGCTCTACAGCGGGCATTGGATAGCCGGTGATGAAATTTCGCAGTCGCTCGGTCTCCCCCTCGGCGAGGTTTTCCGGATCGTATCCCTCCAGCGCCAAGGCCTTGTACAGCAGGTAGCTATTCCCCGGAGCCTGCGGCGCGATCAAGGGCATGTTGGTGCCGAAGTTCCTGACCGAGGTGCTCGGCGTCGTAGCGTCTCCACCGTGCTGGGTTTGCACCGCTACGCGGTTGATCGACGCGGGTAGCGCAGCCAGCTCGAGATTGAGGCCCATCGGCGGCGTGAGGCCGGTAGTGTTGTCGCGGTTCGTGTGACAAGACGTGCAGCCGCCTAAGGACTGCTGCACCGGCTTGCAATCTGTGAACTCCGCTGGCGGCTGCTCACGCTCGGTTCCCATCGGAATGAAGCCCGTATCGAACACGAAGGTGAGGGTGCGCTCTAGCGGCACGCCGTCGAAGGCGCGAAGCCCCTTCGTCAACGGATCTGCGGTGGTATCCGCGGGCGGGCTGAACAGAGTCAAGCGGTACTGCGTCCCGCTCTTGAGGTCCTCATTCAGGTAGATCACGAGGGCCCGGCTGACGGGGTCATAGGCGGGGCTCGTCGGTACGCCGTTGCATTCGCCGAGCGAGGCCGGATCCGTGGTGTCGGAAGACAGGCAGTAGGACTGGCGAATCGTCGTGCTCGGGTCGAGGTAGCGATCGAACCGCAACTCGAGCGCACCCTTCTCCCAGACCTTGATCCCGCTCGCGAGCTGCACCCGCTCTTTGAGCCCGTCCGCGTTCAGCCCGGGGCCAGTGCTCACCAGGAACGCTGGAATCTTCGGCGGCGGAGCTTCCACCTCAAAGTCTGGCCCGCCGACGTCACACGCTGTCATGGCCAACAGGAGGCACGCCACCAAAGACAAACGGCCCGAAAATCGGGCCGTTGAAATCATAAGGCCACTTGCTTCAACCAAACGTTGAGTCAAGGCGCCGAATGTTACCAGCGAGACCTTCAGCTGTCGGCGTAGAGCATCAGCTGCTCTTTCACGACCTTGTCCGAAACTCCCGTTGCAATGTGGTCCTTCAGGCAGTCGGCGAGTGTCAACAACATCTCGTCCACGCCCTTGTCCTCGATGAGCTTCGCAAGGAGTGCCCGAGCTTCCCTGCCGTCGTCTTCTCGCAAAAACTCTCGCACCGTCTCCAAGGAGATCTCCCCCTGAAAATCGAAGTACATGTTCGCGAGTAGGTATCGAACGAGCTCCTTCACGCTTGCTCTCCTTCGCGCCCGACGGGATGCCGAGCAGAGGATCGCTATAGCGGCCGCGCCGGGCTAGAGGCAAGGAATTACTTACACCCAGGTGACCATCTTGCGGAAACCAGGTAACGAAACAGCTCGAAGGCCCGTTCGTTTCGGGGCCGGGCCCGGCTGCCCCGCGCGGTACACTCCGGTTCGACCTGCGAGTCATCGGCACTCCGAAAGGTTCTTGTCCCCGTTCTCGTGGCATACCAAGCAGGGGCGTGGGTTGCGCGAGAATGCGGTCCCACAGCGCGCTTGGAAGCCGGCAGGATGGGGGTTGACGCCTCCACCACCGTTGATGAGGCCGCGAGTGGCGTGGCAGGTGGCGCAGTCCCGCTCGCTGTGGCAGGCAACGCAGGCGTTCAGATTGCGCTGGGCCTCCCACGCATGATGGAACGCGGAGCGGGGCGCGTAGGTCCAGGACTCAGGCGCGGGGTGGAAACGCCCGCCAGCTGGTCGGTTGTCGCTAGGGCCGTCTCGCGCCACGCCCACCCGGCGATGGCAGTCGGCGCAGAACGTCGAAAGCTGGTGGCAACTCGTGCAGCGAGGATTGTCCAACCTGGCCGAGGTGACGTGCATCGAGATCCAGTCATTCGGATGGACCTTGCGATTGCGGACGTTCCCGTCGTGACAATCGGCGCAGTCCTCTTCCCGATGGCATGAGGCACAGAACTGACTGTCGTTCGCGGCGACGGTCTTGTGACGGGTGATCCAGTCGGGCGTGTGCCCCGCGAGATGCAACCAATCGGGCGGCAGTAGCTCACCGGTCGCAAAGTCGTTCTGCAGCTTGCCGTTCATGTCAGTCAGATGGCACGTGGTGCAGGCCCCTTTGGCCTCGCCCTCGCTCGGTCCGCCCATCGCGTGACAGTTGAAGCAACCAGCCATGCGCGGAAGCTGTTCGCGCGTGGCCAGCTCGAGCTCCGCCACATTGCCGTGGCAATTGCCACAATCGATGTTTCGGTCGAGGTGCTTCTTGTGATTGAACTTTAGGTTGGGGGAGGGGAGGACCAAACGTGCGACGCGACCGTCCTTGCCCGCGTCTTCACCGACGTGGCAAAAGTTGCACTGACCCATCTCGTCGCTTCCAGCCACCACCTTCGACAGGTCTTTGTGGCTCACGTCGTGACACGAATCGCATGTGTCTGTGGGCTTTGGAAGTAACGAGTCCGTGGATACGGAGCTTGCATAGGCCTCGGTGTGGCACGACTTGCAAGAGAGTTTCAGATCCTTGACGTGCTTCTTGTGATTGAAGCGAATCGTGATCGATTGGGGAGGGAAGATCTCGTCGCTTGGTACGGGGCTCTCCTTCGAACCGGGGGGCATCCACTCCTCCGGAACGGGCGCGTCGCCGGGCATCGGTGAGAGCCCACTCGTGTACCGCTTCTGCTCCGTGGTCGCGGGCGAAGGCGTGACGTCGGCAGACGCAAACGACGCCAGCAGCGCCGCAAACACCGCGAAGGCGAGCAGCATGCTGAAGGGGCCGACAACCCTCTTCGGGTTCTTCACTGAGCTGCCCATCAACGACCCCACATCACGTCGAGGCGCGCTAGCACTCGAAAACGTTGTCCTACTTGATCGTTGATGTTGTGTTCCCACTCGGCTCCAAGCCTCGCGAGGTCCAGCGGTTTGAGACCCGCGCCAAGCACATACCCGAAGCTCATCAGGTTGCCCTGATCCTCCACGTTTTGCTCGTTGGAGAACCCGTACAACGAGGCGCGCGCTCCGAGTGAGAAGAGCCCGCCTTCAAACGAGCGCTCACCGGAGATGTCACCACCCACGCGATGCCCTCGTTCCCCGAGCTGAGCCATGCCGCGCAACTCGAGGTTGCCCAAGGTGTCGCGATAGCGCGCCACCAACGTACCGAGCCCATCGACGCTGAAGCGCGTCTCGCGATTGGCCTCGTCGCGGCTCGCGGCGAACACCGCTTGCGCAGGTGGGTTGTTGGGCAACCCATCCCCGACCGAATAGCGAGCAAGCCCGTCGAGACAACGTTGCACCTTGGCGTCCGCATCGACCGTTTCGGGGCTGTTACGGATGGCTTCACACTGAGCGCGTCCAAACTCCTCCGGATCGCCCTCGGTCGAGAACATTCGCGCGCCGCCCTGTGCCGCGAGATCAATCTTCTTCGTCAACCGAGCAGCCACTCGGCCGGTGGCCGTGGTGTTCGGGTTGTGCGTGAACCAGTTGAAGATCGAATCACCGTCGAAGGTCGGGTGGTAGTGATCGACGTCGAGCCCCGCCGTGACATGCGGGCCGATGTACGCTTCCACGCCGCCGAAAGCCGAAGGCACAAGCTCGTTGTAAAGGTCGTAGCTGAAGCCGCCCTTTAGTCCGCCGAGGTCGGTTTTTTCGATGTTGGCTGCGTAGCCAATCCGGTCGCTCGATACGCGAAGGCCGCTGACTGTTGGGTAGCCCGTCGCCGGATCCTCGAACTGCCGCGTGAACACCTCACCAGTATTGTAGACGCGGCGGTAGGTGAGCCTACCGTGAAGCCAGTTCGGTCCGGCGCTCTCAATCGCAAACCCAAACGCAGGCGCTACGGCAGGCTGAAGGAACGAGGGGAAGTCGCTTGACCGAGGGCCGGTGCCATCGTCTTTGTCGAATCCGCTGTGGTCGCCTCGCCAAACGCCCTGGCTCTCGTACCTTGACGTTGAGAGGAATAGCCCGCCGCGCTGCTCCAGCCCGCCATACGCCTCCACATCAAAAAATGCCGGCGTATGCAAGCGTACGAGGCCGCCGTCGAAGGACCACCAACCGAGTGCGTCCGTTACGTTCTGGCGGCCCGCTCGAAAGGAAAGCCAGCCGTCAGCGAGGTGCTTTCCCTCAACGTACGCCTGCATCAGGTCCATTCGAGCGGCGCTCACTCCGGGCAAGAAGCGCCCGCCCGCCGCCTGGTCGAAGTCGGTCTCGGCTGCGTCCAGGCCGAACTCCGAGTTCACTCTGAAAATCACCCGCGCGTTGTAGTCGGCCTTGCCGGGAACAAAGTCCCCTTGAAGGTGGTAGAGGCTGAACCCAAGGGTGCCGAGCAGTCGCCGACGCTCCACTTCATAGCCCCAAGGGGAGGCAACCTCATACCCCTGGAATGCTACGGTTCCCGTGAGTTCCACATCTGCTGCCTGCGCGCGCGACGACGCACCGAGTACGCCGCCCAGCACCATCACTCCAACGAATAACTTTCTATTTGCTGCCAAGCCGACCGCATACTCGGCCATGTCCGCTGGAACTGTCAACTCGCGAACCCAGCAGCCACGGCGACTCCTACACGGCGTTGTTCGACTGAAGCTGCATCAAAGCGGCGCTCCCAGGCTCAATGTCGGGCGATGACACCGTCCGCGCTAAGGCGGAAGTCGTAGACGTCCTTCATCGAGGTTCGAGCTTGCTCAAGTAACTCCTCCGGAACCTTCCACGCCCGAGTGACGAATCCGTCGCAAATCTTGTTCTTGATTCGGACCGACTCCTCCTCGGCCATCGCACGAAGGATCGGCGGAATGCTCTCCGGATTGGCCTGTGCAAAGGTCGCCGCGATCGCGTGGAACCGCACGTTCTCGTTTACGTCCTCCAAGAAGCGCTCAGCCGCTAGCCGAACTTCCTCGCCGTGGACTTCCTCGAGCGCGCTCAGAACTTGGAGCTTTGGTTCGACGTTCCTCGCATACTCAGTGTCTTGGCCTTCAGCCAGGGCCAGCAGCTTTTCGACATAGGACTCCTCGTCAAGGATCTCCTTGAGCATGCGTAGCGGCCACGTGAGCACCTCGGCGCGCTCGCAGAAGGCTAGGATGGCTGGCACTGCAGGTTCCCCGACCTCGATGATGCCTGCGTAAGCAGTATCCTTCTCCTCTTGGTCGGTGATGGACGGATCGATCGAGAAGGTGAACCGCTTGAGCAGGGCGGCGGCTGCCTCTGGCGTCCCGATTACGCAAAGCTGCTGAATCGCCTCCGCGCGATCGTAGGTTTGTGCTCGCTTATCCGCGACAACCTTTGCCGGCCCGCTCACCTTCTTTTCGGCGGAGGTAGCAGGAGGCGGAGAAGAACCCTTCTTGAGAAAATCGAAAAAGCCCATACGCGAAGTCCAGGGAGCTTGGGTCGGGTGATACAAAAGCGCAAGCCCCTCGATCAACTGACTCGAGGGGCCACATATTTTCAGACTGGGATGAGCACTATTCCGAAACTTCGAGATCCGGGAATCGGAAGATGAAGTTGACGGTGATCATCGAGTTGAAGCGAAACTCACGGTCTTCACTGTTGACCGCGTTGTCGGGGAAGTCCCCATCCGGCGGTCCACCGAAGTTATCGAAACCAGCGGTGTTCTGAGCGAACGGCAAACCTCGGAACTCAGCACCAAACCCGAAGATTTTGGTGGGGTAGAAGTTGAGGCCCGCACCGAACGTCGGAGCGACTGTAACCCTGCTCTCAAGCGCGTAGTTGCCGGCGCACGCAGGAAGCGCGACCCCGTCAGCGTCTTTGCCACAAGCTGCACGCTCTTGAAGACCAACGATTGCCGGCCCGAGGAAGAAGTTCACGTCGGTGTCGACGAAGAGCACCGAGAACAGAGAGAGCTTGCCGCGAAAGGGGACGAACGTCACCTCAGGCGCAACGACCCACTGAAGCTTTGCGAGTTGGTCGTCGAAGAGGTTACCGCGCGTGAGGTTGACCGCCGTGAGTTTGCACTCCTGGTTGTTTGGGTTCCCGTCGCAGTTACGCTCGTCGATCGCCTTCTCTTGGAGTTGATCGGAGAGGCCGGTCGTGTACTGGAAGCCGTAACCGCCCCAGATCCCAGCGCCGAACCAGTCAGTGAAGTGATACGAGGCGCGAAGGCCCGGCATGATCGTCCGTGCGTACTCGTCCAACAGCGTGAACGAGATGCTAGGCGTTACCTCGAAGCGGCCGTCTCGATGAAGCCGCAACTTCCGCACGGCAGGGGCTCCAGCGAGCGGACCGGTTAGTTGAATCTCTTGCGCCTCAGCCTCGGATGCGGTTCCAAGGGTCAACCCCGTGAAAGCGGCCAAGCCAACAGCGCAAAGAGCGAAGGTCTTCGTTACACTTTTTGATCGCAGCATCGCGCAAGACCTCACTTGGGCAACCGGTACTCCCACGTCGGTGGGAGGAATATGGAGAAACCGAGTTGGGCTTGGACGTTGTTGGTCCAGCTAA
>CAITIQ010000592.1 GCA_903892415.1 uncultured delta proteobacterium
AGCGACGCGCTCGACATCTCCCACGTCAACATGTCGAAGTATCTCGAAGCAGCGGACAAGACACTCGACCTTGCAATAGCGACGCGTCCCTCGGCGCCGACGCAGTCCGTCCAGCGCGTCTCGCTGGCTTACAACTACGAGGCCGACGTGCTGTTGATGCGTGGCGACGCCGTGTTGCTTCGGGAGGGGAAGTTGGACCCCGTTTTCCCGCCCTCCGGCCCCGGCGCGCTCCAAGAGCATGCAGGACAAGGGGAACACGAGATGTTGGGCATCTTCGCACGTATGAGCAGTGTCGGGATGTTCAGCGAGGCACGGGCTCCTTACTACCGCAGCTTCACCGTGCTTTATCCGGGCCGTTACCGTGTGCGCGCCTCGTTTTGGAGTCTCCAGTGGGATAAGGGTCAAATCCTACCTTCACGCGGCATTGAGGCTGCGCGGCTGAACCTTGTGCATCTGCAGGAGCGGGGCCTTCACGAGGGACATCCGAGTGAATTGCTCGGTTACTTCGATGCGCCGTCACTGAAGCCCGAAGTGCATGAGATGGACGTGTGGCTGAACTTCAAGGACTGCTTTGGTTTCAACCCCGCCAGCCTTGTGCCCGTGGATTTGTATCGCGATGGCACCTGGGGACAAAAGGGCGGCACCATGGGCTACACCGGGCCATGCACCGTCAATGATTGGCTCGAGGTGGAAGGCCCTCTGCACGACGTGTGGCCGCCGCGCAGTCACCGGTTGCTTTTTGGTGAGCTGCCCCTCACGGAGTTCAAGGCTGCGGAGCAAAAAGGCGTTCGCCCGCCGGTGCGTACTCCGGTGAAGCAATCCATAGGCCGAAACAAGCCGGATTCCGAGCCGGGCCTCTGGACGGTAGCCTCGAACGAACCGCACGCCGATGCGGACCGGCTCCTCGCGGACTTTTTGCCGAGGGCGTTTCGGCGGCCGGTGGAACAGGCGGTGCGAAAGGAATACGTCGAGCAAGCCGAGGCGCGGCTGAAGGCAGGCGATACTTTTGAGACGGCAATGCGCTGGGCTTATCGCGCCGCGCTGTGCTCGCCGGATTTCCTGTATCATATCGAGCCTGCGGGGCGCCTCGATGACTTCGCACTGGCCTCGCGTCTGGCGTATTTTTTCTGGAACTCCTGTCCCGACGAGACGCTCACCGCACTCGCAGCCAGCGGCAAGTTGCGCGATGCAACCGTCCTCGGAGGCGAAGTCGAGCGCCTGCTCAAGGATGCGAAGGCACAGCGGTTTATCGACGACTTTCTCGGCCAGTGGTTGAAGCTGCGCTCCATCGCTGCGAACGACCCGGACAAAAAGCTCTACCCCGAGTTCAACCCGTATTTGCAGGACTCGATGGTCGCCGAGACCCGAGCGTACTTCCGCGAACTCATCGAGCAGAATCTGAGCGCCCGCCATCTCGTGCAGTCCGACTTTGCCATGCTCAATGAAAAGCTCGCGGTGCACTACGGCATCCCTGGTGTGAGTGGGACGAAGATTCGCCGAGTGAAACTCCCTGACGGCTGCGTGCGTGGTGGTTTCCTGACGCAGGCTGCGGTTCTGAAAGTCACCGCGAATGGCACGACCACATCGCCGGTTGTTCGCGGCGCGTATGTGATGGCGCGTCTGCTCGGCAAACCGCCGGAACCCCCGCCGCCGAATATCCCCGCCGTGGAACCCGACGTGCAGGGCTCCACCACCATCCGCGAGCTACTCGACAAGCATCGCGCCGATGCCAGTTGCGCTTCGTGCCATGCGAAGATGGACCCGCCAGGCTTTGCACTGGAATCCTTCGATGTCATCGGCGGTTTCCGCGACCGCTACCGCAGCATCGGCGAAGGCGACCCCGCGCCCCGCGGCAGCATCGACCCTCGCATCGGCATCAGCTTCAAGCTTGGCCCGAAGGTGGATGCGAGCGGCCAGTTGCCCGACGAACAGACCTTCATCGGCATCAGCGATTTCAAAGCTCTCATCGCCGCCGACGAACGCGCGCTTCTGCACAATCTCGCGAAGCAGTTTCTCATTTACGCCACGGGTCGAGACGTTGCCTTCAGCGACCGCGCGGCCCTCGCCGAAATCGTCGCGCGCGCCGAGAAACAAAAGGGCGGCATCCGCACGCTCCTCCACCAGACCGTCGCCAGCCCACTTTTCCAGACCCGCTGATGAAAACCCTCATGTTCCTGCTTTGTCTGGTTACCCTCAGCCTCCGAGCCGAGGAATCCCGCCACCGCGTCTTCGGCCTCAGCGACCCTGGTCGCGAGCTGGACCTGCGCGAACAACTCAAGGCTGTGCCCGAGGTGGAACTCACCGCACTCGACCTCGAAACTGCCGAGGCCACCTTCCGCTACGACGTGCCGAACCTGTTGCCCGACGCGAAGAATCCACCGACCGCCGAGGTAATCACCAAGCGTCTCGATGAACTTGTGAAGAAGGCCTCCAAAAACCCCGTGTCGGGCCACGTCACATTTTCGCTCAAGCCGCTCTCGGCCGTCCCGAAGGACCAGCTCCAGAAAATTGAAATCCAACTCGGCCTGCTCGACTGCAAAGGCTGTCGCTACACCGCCTACCTAGCCTGCGCGAAG
Source organism: uncultured delta proteobacterium (assembly GCA_903892415.1). GTDB lineage: Bacteria > Myxococcota_A > Polyangia > Polyangiales > Polyangiaceae > Xiheicaenibacterium. The sequence continues at coordinate 2,577 of CAITIQ010000592.1, forward strand.
GTCGACGGCGTGGAGAACGTCATCGTCAGCGAAGCCTCGCTGGTCACCGTTTGGGTCGAACCTTCCAAGACCGACCGCGAAGCTCTCATCGCCGCCCTGAAGAAGGTGCGCATCGGACTTTCCACCCCGTAACCATCCAGCAACGAACGACTGCTATGAACGTCAACACCCAACGCGCACTCTCCCGCCGCACTTTCCTCAAAGCTGCCGGAACTACGCTCTCTCTGCCTTGGCTCGAAGCCATGTGTCCCGCCTTTGCCAAAGCCGAGGCCACCAAGAAAATTCCGCGCCGCATGGTCGCCATCGAGACGAACATGGGCATCATGCCGCAGTTTTTCTTCCCCGAGAAAAGCGGCCGAGACTACGCCCTCACCCCCTATTTGGAAAAGCTTGCCACGCATCGCGAGCAGGTGACCATCTTCTCCGGCACCAGCCACCCTGGCGTCACCGGAGCCCACGCCGCCGAGCGCTGCTTCCTCACCGCCACGCCGCATCCCGAGCGCGGCGGCTTCCGCAATGGCGTATCACTCGACCAGGTCGCCGCCGAGCAGCTCGGCAATCAAACACGCTTCCCCTCGCTCACCCTCGCCATCTCGAACGAAGGCGGCCCCACGCTCAGCTACACGCGCAGCGGCGCGCCCATCCCGCCGGACAAAAGCCCGCGCAAACTCTTTGAGAAGCTCTTCGTGCAGGGCAAGCCCGAGGAAGTCGCCGCCAACGTCGAAGCCCTGCGCCAGGGCCGCAGCCTGCTCGACTTCGTCGGCGGCCAGACCAAGCGCCTCAACCGCCTCCTCTCCAAAGCCGACCAGCAGCGCATGGACCAATACTACACCTCCGTGCGCGAGCTGGAGCAGCGCCTGCACAGCTCCGAAGCATGGGAATACAAGCCCAAGCCGGTAGTCAAAGCGCAGCCACCCGCCGATATCGACGACGCCCGCGAGTTCGTGCAGCGCACCCATCTCACCCTCGATGTCGTCAACCTCGCACTGGAGACCGACTCCACGCGGTTCGTCACCCTCTTCATCGACACCACCGTCATCCACAATATCACTCACCACGGCAACCGGCCCGAAACCATTCAGGAACTCCGCGTCCACGAGGAAAGCCAGTTTGCCGCGCTGAACAAATTCCTCATTGCGCTCGCCGCCGCCAAGGAGGACGGACAAACCCTGCTCGACCGCACCATGGTCCTTTATGGCACCCCTATGGGCAACGCGAGCTCGCACAGCAACATCAACCTCCCCGTGCTCCTCGCCGGCGGCGGCTTCAAGCACGGCCAGCACCTCGCCTTCGACACGAAGAACAACTATCCGCTCCCGAAGCTCTTCATCTCCATGCTCCAACGCCTCGGCCTCGAGACCGAGGAGTTCAGCA
>CAITIQ010000593.1 GCA_903892415.1 uncultured delta proteobacterium
CTGGACTGTGTGCTACCGAATACTCCGCGAGCGAAGGTCAAGCCGAAGCTGTTCCGGATCGACGGCTCGATCACGATAGAACAGTGGTCATCAGCGCTCTGCCTGTTTTTCCGCGCAAATCCCCTGGTCCATGAGTACCTCGCCGGCGCAACTGGACCCTCGGTGGACACGATACCCACCGCTCCATGACTCACTCGCGGCGACGCACGCCGCGATGGTGATCGGCGAAGTGGGCAAGCCGATCCACAAGAATGCGAACGACGTCGTCAGCCGAGTCCGCACCGAAGACCCGATCATCCGCTTCGTTCGGGTAACGAGTGCGCTCGTCCACTCGATGGTCGGCCATTCTTCCGCTCCAGCCCTCGACGCGCATGCCGATGATCAGCCGCTTGTAAATCCAGGCGAAACAGATCTCCGACATCGTGCCAGCGCCCCCGCCGACGGCGATGACCGCATCGGCGTGCGCTACGACGGAGTTGCGGACATGGTCGAGGCCGGAGGCAAGCACGACATCGACGAATGCGTTTGCCTCGCCGGGATCGTGGCCAGGTACGACGCCCACCGTATCGCCAGACCGGTACTTCGAGGACGAGCGGGCACCCCGAGAGGCCGCCTCCATCACGCCACCAAGCCCTCCCGTGAGCACGCGATAGCCGGCATCAACGAGGGCTCGACCAATGTCCTCCGCGAGCCTGTCCTTGACGGAACCCGGCTCCAGTTTGGCATCGCCGATCACAGCGATGAGCGGCCGCCGGGTCGGGGGGTGGGGAGTTTGGCTGGATTGACTCATTGGATGACCTCCGACTTGCGCATGATCTGGGCCTCGTCGAGGCTGACAAACACACCACCAAGGTACGGCACCGCCGTCACCCGAACGCCCCGGAGCGACGCCAGCAACGCCATGATCATGAAATCGTGGGTAATGGCGACCACGCGCGAGCGTCCTGCCGCCTCGGCCGCCGTCAGGGCCGCATCGATTGCCGAACGGGCAACGTCGTGGCACGGGATGAGGATGTCCCGGTCAAGCGAGCCATCCATCCACGCGGTCATCAGGCCGGCCCAACCCAGCCGTCGCTTCACCAACTCATAGGTATCCGTGTCAGCAATCCGGAAGTTCACCAGTGCGTCGATCTGGCGGACTTCGGCGTCGCTCACTCCCATCGCCTCCGCAATCGCGGCCGCCGTTTCCACTGCACGGAGCACTGGGCTTGACGCTATCAGCACTTCGCCGCCTAGGGCCTTGCCCAAGCGCAGCGCGGCGTCCCGCCCCTGATCTGTCAGCCTGACCGCGTCTTTCTGCGCGGCGTTCAGACCCGCAAACGATGGACGTTCGCCGTGGCGAAGGAACAGGACTCCGCCGTCCTGTCGCCACACGTCGGCGGACATTTGCTGCGGGTCCAGGACGGTCTCTTTCGACACGCCGGTTTGCGGTCGGCGTGGCGACTTGGCGACTATGGCTGCAATCTGCTGCTCGCGGTCGATTCGATCGCTCCCCTTTCCGAGCCCGGATGGCTCGTACAAGTAGAGGGGCTCACGAATCCAAGCGAGCCGTTCCGCCATCTCGACGATCGGAATCATGAAGGCCCAGTCGACGGCGATGTCGACGTAGTGATTGTCGAGTTTCAGATCTTGGTCGGGGATGGCGTCGAACAAACGCCTGCGGAATGTTCGGAGGTGTTGCCACACATTGCCCCCTCGTGACCGCCGTGGGGCGTCGAACGCCACGGGATACTCTGCGTACTTGTCGGTGCGGAGCATCGAGCCGACCGTCACGTCCGCGCCCTTCAGATATTCGCTTTCCAAGCGATCCAGAACGGAGCTCCCGATGAGAGCATCATCGAGGTCGAGGGTGATGATCACGCTGTCTGGGTTTATGCAGATGTGACGGATCGCCAGCGTCATGTTCGCCAGCTGTCCACGCCGCTCGCGGGGCTGGATAAGCGTGACCCGCTCACGCCAAGGCTCGATCGCCAACCGCAGCGAGTCACGGGCGAGTTCGGAAGAGCCGTCGTCGATGATGACGGCACCCCAGTCCTGCCGGTGTTGGGACGTGAGTGACTCGAGGCACCGGGCGGCACGTCCGGGCGGTACGTTGCGCCCTGTGATCACGAAGACGAAGGGTTCGGATCGGTTCCGGGGCACCCAGAGGAGCGGGCCGCCGACGAGCTCCACCCGCCCCATCTGCTCTGCAGGCATGTGCCCCTGTTCCACCAGGTCCATCAGGAGCATCCAGTCCATTACCGACCGCTTGAACTCGTTCGGCGGATGAATGAACGCGGTCTGAGCGTCGCCCCCTCGCAGTGACACGATGTGCGCTGCTGCGGCGGCGATGTCCATCGAGCGATGCCATGAGTGCTGTGGAGCGTCTGCATCCAGTTGGTTTGGAAATGGGCGTGCCGCCATCAATCTGGCCTTGTGGAGGAGACATCCGCGAGCCTCGACGCGCCACGGACCGCCGTCGTTGCCGGGTGTGAAAGGCTGCGAAGAGGGTTGCAGAACGTTCAGCGACACGGTGACCGCGTGCGGCGTGTCCTCAATCGCCGCGATCATCTCGCCGAGATAATCGTGAGCGCGGTCGCTACGGCTGATGAGGAGGTCTGAGTCAACTTGGAGGATGTAGTCGCCCGTGCAGGTCTCCATCGCCAGCAGCGGAGTTGCCAAGGGAGCACCCTGGCTCGTGTGCGTCTTGTCCGACTCGATGCCAAACCACTCTTTGACGATCCGGCGTGATTCGCCGCCGACACCGGGTCCTTGGACGATGCGGTCGATGATGCCGCGTCGCAAGAGCCGCTCGCCAGCCTCCTGGAGAGCATTCCAATCCGACCCCGCGTGCTGCCGCACAAATCCATCGCGGAGTGAGTCGATGGCGAGAACTCGCTCTTGGAATGTGCGGGGACCCTCAAGCTGTGCGACCAGGTGGGCGACCTGCCGCTCGATGGTCGTGGCCTCCATCGCGCACGTTTTGATGACGAGCGACACCGTCCGGGGCGGTTGAGGAACCGGAATGGGTCGGCACACGAGCGTGATGAAGTCCGACGCAGGCTCGAAGCGCTCGGTGTCCACGGTTCGGCTTTCAACTCGACGGTCCACTTGGATGCCGTGGCGAAGGAGGTCTCGCTCCACTCTAGCCAGCGGCCTGTGGAACTCACGGCGGCCCGCGCTTGTTTCGGCGTTCTCGGTGTACCAGAAAGTGTCCTCGTAGGTCATGGCCGCCGGCAGGTCCCGCCGCCGATGGAGCGAGGTAGGGCCGCCGAACGTGCCGAACGGATTACAGAACGAGATGACGAGCAGTCCGTCATCTCGCACCGATGCGCGGAGGTCCGCAAGAACCCGCTCGTATTCCAGCCCGTCGCCAAGCTCGCAAGTCACGAGTGAGCACACAGCCGCATCGAATGGGGCATGGGACAGCGCCATTGTCCGATCGGTCGTCAGGATCAGGTTTCTCGGGACGGGGCCCTGTTCCGCCCACTTGGCGGGCATCCCTTCGCCGGGATCGAACCCGACCGTCTGCAGACCCGCTTCGGCGAGGCGGCGTGCGCTTCGTGCCTTCTTGCCGCATCCGTAGTCAAGGACTCGCTTCGCCGGGGACTTGAGGAGGATGTCGTCAACCGCTGCAGCAACGATCCGCGTCGCGGAGGGCTTATCCTCGTTCAGCGCCATCCAGAACCGGTTGAATCCATCGAGTTCGGGAAGTGCCTTGTCTGTGAGTGCGCGTCGCATCAGCTCTTCGAGGTCGGCGCGGTGGGGCCATCGCCAGGTCAGCCACGCTCGCTCGGCCATCGAGCGATAGCCCGCGTCCGTAAACGAACGGACGTCCGAGCCGTAGTCAATGAGCTTGAGACCGGTCGCCGACACCCGTAGGTTCTTCGGGTGCATGTTTCTGAAAACGATGCCGTTGGCCTTGCACTCTCGCAGCAGCCCGATGATCTCTGTCCCACGCCCGCCAGCGTACGGCTCGCTCGGCTCGAACAGGTACACCACCAACAGCGTGCCGTCCTTGACCTCAACGCGCGCAAGCGGATACAGATGTTTCGCATGCTCGAACTGATCACGAAAGTGTGTCAGCGTGGCGAGCGTGTCGTGGTTCGGACGACGCTTGAGCAGGTCGAAGACCTTGTAGACCCGATCCTCGTCGGTGAACACGATGCCCTCCCCGCCCGCCCCCAGAAGGCGAGCGGACTTCACGCGGCACACCGCTTTCAGGAGTGCCCTAGCACGGCGTTCACGGGAGGCCGCCAATCCCTGATCGATGTCGCCGACGTCTCCGAGCGTTGCTCGGTACTCGCTGATCAGGCCGTCCATTGAGGTGAACGCGGCTCGAATGTCGGCGTCAGGTACACTGTTCCGAATCCGGTCCGCGAACTCAGCCACCGCTGATGGCTTGAAGTTCCCGCAGATGCGGTCCATCTCCTCTCGAATACGTGCGAGGTGGACCGTGTGCTCCCCGACGGCCCATGGTGAGCTCTCCTGTGCCAGCCGCGCGGCCAGGTGGCGGACGCTTTCCGCCAGTCCGACGATGCGCCACCCGTTGAGCGTGAGCGCGGCGAGCCGCTCGGAGATGTACTTCTTGACCAGCCCTACGGCCGTGTCGAGTTCAGTGGAGGTCCACGCCAACAACGGCTCGCGCCGCTCGTTGACGAGACGCTGTTGCATGACCTCGTTGGCAGCGCGGTAAAGCGCGTAGCCGAGAACGTCTTCCCACAGCGTTTCGTTCTCGAGCTTGGCCCGCTTGGTGGAGGAGCGATCGTGGCGCACACCGGCTGCAGGGTGCATGACGATGTTCAGGCCAAGTTGGTCTCGCATCAACTGAGAGATCAGCATGTCTGAGCGGCGGACATACTGGTCACCGAACCGTGCCAGGGTCTGCGGGTACTCCAGGAGGACGCGCGGGTTGAAGAAGATGGTGGAGCCGCCCCGCTGTGCGGACGCCAGACTGCTCGATGGAGACAACTCCAGAGAACTAACCCTAAGTGGGCGGAAGACGGCCTCGCCGGCGAGAAGGCGATCGATCTTGGAAGCGACAAATGCGAGCGTCTCGGCAGCGTTCCGGCGGTTCGTCTCGCGGGGCAGCGAGAACGGGGTCTCCAGATGCTCCGTGTACTTGGAGAGGTCGTAGTAGGTGTCGCACAGAATCGCCCGTGCTACGAAGTCCGCCGAAGAACGGTCGGGCAGCTCTGCATTCGGGGCCGAACTGCCAAGCAATCGAAGATGATTGTTGAGGTCCACCAACTGAACGCGAAGGGTCGCGGTGAACGGAAGCGGAGCGGCTTCGGTATCAGGCCCGATGACAACGTCGACACCGGCGTCCTGGAGAGCGCACAAGGTCGCTAGGTCGGGTGACGGACGGGAAACCGCAATGCCGTCCCCGCGGTCAACGTGGATGGCCAGACGTTTGTCGTCGTCGAGAATCCATGCCCAGGCGCTGGGGATGTCTGCCGTCGCTCGAGCCACATAGGTGTTGAGAACGGTGCGGGTGACAGCGATTGGAAGGCGTTTGCGTGTCGGATCGGGGGTGTCGATCAGGCGTCCCTGGGCCCAGTCCTCTCGCTGTTGCTCGATTGTCACTAGATGGATGTCGAGACCGTCGGCTCTGAATCGATCAACGAGGGCGCGGAGCGGGCGCTCGTCGCCCGACGTAAGGGGACCGTTCTCGATGACGACAACGCGGACCCTCGAGATACCAGGGTCCGACGCGAGTCGGTGCAAATCGTCGAGCAGGCCACGAACGTGGTCGCGGGGCTTTGCGTCGGTGACGAACCCGATCACCATACCGACTCGCCGCGGCGGCGACAGGAGTGGCGGAATGTCCGTCACGCGGACTTCTGGCGGTTGCAGACTCCAACCGAACCGCTCGTGCGCTCGCTTCGCGGCCTGACCTCGGGCATCTTCGTCGAAGTGATCAGCGTACTTTCTCCAGAATCGAGTCAGACCGTCGAGCTTCGCCGC
>CAITIQ010000594.1 GCA_903892415.1 uncultured delta proteobacterium
CCCGCCATCCTTGGAGTGCTCGCGGCCACTCTACAGAATACGGTCGTTGCTGGTGTTATCCCGGTCTTGTTCCTAGCCGTGCCGCGCGAGTATCGGCATCACGCAATGGTTCCTATGATGCTGTGGCTACCAGGCATAGCCAGAGTTCTAAGCGAAATCGTGAGGCGTGGAGAGCTGACGGTAAGCGTATACGCGCTGCCACTGGCTTCCGGAGTGGCACTCATGCTCGTCACAATCGTCCTTGGGCTCCGATTCAGTAAGGCAGCATCATGATTTTGCGACACTTCTCAATCCAAAATGTGCGCGGTCTCCGAGTGGAATCAGCCTTAGAACGCGGCCTCCCACTGGTGGTAACTGGTGGTCCAGTGAGCGGCAAGACTAGCCTTCTGGAAGCAATAGCTGGGGCAAAAGAAAGCGCTGGCGCCTACGGTATGCGGCCGACCTCTCGTGAGTTTCAAGCCGCACCCGAGGCACGTGTCACTCTTCAGCTTGAACTTGCGCCCGGCGAAGTTCAGGCGGCGCAGGTCGGGCCAGACTACACGATAGATTGGGACTTAGCGAAGGTCAGCTCGCCGCCAGCCGCGCCCGCGTTAACCAACTGGCTGGCGCGCTTTGACTACTCTCCATCGTGTTGGAAGATGGAATACTTCCACGCTGGGCGGGCGCTGAGCGAATCTGCTGAAAGGGCCGAGTCGTCGACCCGGCTGACGCGACAACCGAACAAGTACGGGTTCGTCCGCAGCTACCTCCAACACCTCGTTCAGGAGGAGGCAGCTCGTGCGTTGGATGGACTGAAGGTAGATGGTGTAGTCATGGCTGACCTCACTGGAAGGCCTCGTTCGCGCTTCTCAAATGCGCTCAACCTACTTGCCCCAATGCTTCGCTGGGATGGGTGCGAGACCGGGTCGAATGGTCGCGATCCGGTGTGGTTTGTTCGTCCTACGGGGCCCAGGGTCGAGTTGAGCCAGCTGGCGGAGAGCGAACGGGCGGCAGTGCTCATCGCCGCCTCGTGGTGCGCGCTTGGGCTTGAGCGGTCTCTGGTTCTTATCGATCACCCTGAGCAAGGTCTCCACCCCGAGCGCCATGCTGCTTTCTTCGATGGATTGAGGGCACTCATGGTGGATGGCCAACTGATCGCTACAACCACCTCACCTGCGATTCTACGGATGCTCTCAACAAAGCAAGTACTTGTACTGCAGTGAGACCCTCAGCGAAGGTTGGCTTGCTTCAGCCTTATACGCTGGAGAGCCCCGCATGCCGGAGAACCTTACCGCTCGCTCGGAACAACGCCCGGACCCGACCCAACGTGTCCAATTCACCCTGTCGTGCTCGGCGTGCTCAGCTGAGGGGGCTGCATCGGGCTTGGGCTCCCAATAAGCGAGATACGGCTGTAGTCGGGCGGCGAGGTCCGGGCGTTCCAGCCGTGAACGCCCCAGCGGGTGCTGAGCGACAGTTACATCTCCCCAACGCATTGCCTCGCCTGAATTGCTACCAGGCGAGGGCCGTTGCCTCATCGAAATTGCTACCGGTCATGCCCCGGTTCGAGGAGACGACAATGGCGAAAAAGATCAGTATGGGCGCCCGAC
>CAITIQ010000595.1 GCA_903892415.1 uncultured delta proteobacterium
CGAGTTCGTGCTCACCGAGCAAACCGCGTCGCGCGCTGTGTTCGACAACCCGCGCCATGACTACCCCAAGCGCATCGTGTATGAGCTGTCCGCCGAAGGCGTGCTGACAGCCACAACCGGCTACATGAAGGGCGGCACGCCGCGACGGTTTGAGTTCACGCGCGAAGCGAAGTAGTTCAAGGCGCGTCACTCGACGCGCAGCCCGCCTCGCGCTCGCAGCGTCAGTAGCCTCACGGCATGCCGACTATCTCGTTCGCTCCGCTCACCGTGATCGATCGCTAGGCCGCCCTTGTGCACGCAGCGTCCGCGCTCGTCGCGCTCGACCTAGGCCAGGCTCCTGCGGCGCGTCATCGCCGTGGACATACTCACGTGTCCGCAGTGCGGCGGCCCCCGCCACTTGTTCGCACAGCTTACGGACCCCATCGTCGTGCGAAAACTCCTCGCGCACCTCGGCCACTCGGCCGAGCCCCGACGCCCGCCCGCTCGAGCGAACAGCTCGACCTTGCCTGAGCCGCAGCCCATCAACCCGCTGAGCACGCTACTCGCCCGCTTTCCGCGACAGCGAGAAGGCTCGGTCGTATCAAAAATACCCGCACGATTGCGGCGGCGAATACCCTTCTCGCGGTCGACGACGCCTGCTCCCGGCGGAAGTCATCCGCTTGGAGTTCCTTTCCGCAAGCTGACGGGCGAGTCAACTCAAGTAACACCTCGCTACTCGTGATGTCAGGAGAGATTTTCCCTTGCAGGGGCCAAATCGAGCAACTGGGGAACTGGGAACCCTGTAACAGCGAGCTGGCCATCAGGAGCCAAGTGGAACTCGACATGTGCGCTTTCGGCCATGCTGGCCTCGGAATACAGCGCGGTCATGAAGTGTACTCCCTGATTGGTCGAGCCCCGCCACTCAGACTCGAAGGATCGCTGCGATTGCACGTACCGCCCCGACACGAGGACATCGGTAAGGGCAAGCAACTCGCGGTGATCTGGTCGGGTCAATTCGTGTAGGTCGTACCCTGTGAACACAAACACTGACAGCCCAGCAGCTCTCACGCGGCAGGCAACATCCACAAGAGCTGCCGCTTGGTGAAACGGCTCTCCGCCAGTAAACGTGACGCCCTCGATTCCGACGGTTGCCAAGATCTCGTCGGCAATCGCGGCGGTGTCGCGGAGTTGGCGTGTCTCGAATGCCCAAGTATCCGGATTCCAGCATCCCGGGCACCTGATCGCACAACCCTGCACCCAGATCACAAATCGCTGGCCAGGTCCATTTGCCGCGCTTCGTGGAATCGTGCGTGCAAGAGAGAGCAGCATCAATAGCTCCGCTTCACCAAGACAAGACGGATCTTGTCCCCCTCGCGAGCCTCCTTCACCACGTACCCCAACTTCTTCGCACGCTCGTGGACGGCCACCCGCTGGGCCTCGACGAGACGCCTGCGTTCCTCCTCGATTCGAAGCCGATCCGCTACGGCCAAGCGAGCTTGCTTCGCATTCCAATGGGATTTGTAAAGATCCCCGACCCTTGCGAGCCACGTTAGTCCATAAACGGCGTGATCGTCACTAAGGACCGCGACATATCCTGCGGGGCCCTTGAGGAAGCCGATGTCGTTGAACACATCACCCGTGCGTTCCTTCGGAAGCACAATGTGGGCCGAACGCCCTTGCTGCCAGCCTCGCAACGCAATCGGGGTGACGGAGCAAACCAGAGCTGAGCGGTCAAAGCCCAGTTCCACGATCGCCTCGATGAGGCATTCTTCGTCGACCATTGGTGTGGCAAGAGTGATGTATGCACTCATGGCTTCTTCCCCAGCGATTGAGTTTGCGTAGTGAAGACAGTCGCCTGGCCGCAGTCGGGTTTACGATCCAGGGTTGCCTTGCCCGGCGCAAGTCCCTCAAGAAGTCGTTCCAGATCGCGCAGGCACGCATCACCAGTGAAACCCTCGGCACCGGCGGTAATTCGGCCTTCATGGTCAATCTCAATGGTGATGCGTTGTTCCTTCATGCGGTCTCCGGTGCGACGAGCTTTGCCGAAAGTCGATGCGCAGCCTTCTCGCCTGCGTCAAGGTGTTCCCAGACGTCGATGACGAGGTACCTCTGCCCCTTGTGAGTGCGAAGCGAGCCGACTTCAGGCAGCGCATCCTCCGGTACCTTGGTTGATGAGCTCACGGCCGATCCCGTGGGAACGAAACGACTGCCTTGGGTTTGCGGTCGGCTGGCCTCTCGTTTCGTCGGCTTGAACTCGAACGGACGCTTGGCTTCTTGCTCATGCCTCTCGAGGAGGAAGCGCAACTTCCTGAGCAGATCCCCGTTTTGTTTCATCTCGTCATTGTGCTTCTTCTGCCTTACGTCGAGATCACTGCTCTCATTAGAACTAGCGTCCTTCAGACGAGCCTTGATCTCCGTCGCCTCTCTGACGAGTGCGGTCTCCCGTGCCTCTGCCTTCGCAAGTTCCTCACGGGTGTTGGCGGCTTCTCTCTTCTCGCGCTCGACCTGCGCGCTCCATTCATTCTCCTGCCGCTTTCGCTCCTGTTCCTCGCGGGCCTTGCTCTCCGCCTCGGCTAGGTCGCCTTGGTGCTTTCGCGCCTTCTCTTCGAGAGAATCGAGTCGCGAGAGCAACTCGGCCGCTTCGGTCGGGCCACCTCTTGACGGACGCTCCGCTTCGAGAGCGAGGACCTGACGGAGCAAATCGTCGTGCGTCCGTTCAAAGCCCATCAATCCACTCAACAAGTTCGAGAACGCCTTCCCGATTCGGCTCCGCTCACCTTCGGAATTCCTGAGCGCGTCTTGCAACGCCGCAAGCCGCTTGGACCAGTCGTCATCGACTCCGCGCCAGCGCTTCATGAGAGGGTCTTCCTCGCTCCCCGCCGGAATACGCGGCGGCACGACCGTCCACTGGTAGCGTACGGCGAGCGCGAGCGGCTGTGCAGGCGGCACGTTAGCCGGAGCTGTGGCCGGCACCTCGCGGAGCGATTTCGCCGGCAAGTCGGGTAATTCGACGACCTGTTCGGCCTCGATCCCGCGCGCCGCCGCCTCGCTCGGGAGCCAGAACTGCGCGTTGCGATGACCGGCCTCGCCCAGCCGCACACCGGCGTGGAAGCGCCACGCGGATGGGACCTCCAGCAAGCGAGCCACCTCGGAGGCTTGGTCGGCAGCGAGGCGCACTCGCAGGCGTCCGCTGGTGCCCCGGAGGAGCGCCTCACCAGCGCCGCCGCTCACCTGAAGGTCGGGCAGGCCTCGGTCGGCCCACAGCACCTCGACGCCCAGCTGAGCGAGTTTGGCGAGCCGATCGTGATGATCCGGGCCAGCGGGGAACCAGAGCCGTCGAGGAGCGATGTCCGGCGGGAGGCCGTTGCTGAGGTGCATCAACGCGTCGCGTGAGTCCCCTGTGAGTCGGGCATCGGCTTGCTCCCACCGCACCGACGCCGTCGCAGGCACCTCGGGCACGTCGAACGGGCGTTCGCGCGCCGGACGCCACACGAATAGGCGGCCCCCGGACCACGCCTCCTCGGTCGCCTCATGCCAGAACAGGCGCAGGAAGGTGTGTCGAAGGGCCTCGGCCTGGTTCGCGTCGAGCCGGAGCATGAAGCCTCCCCCGATCCACAGGTGTGCCGCGTTCGAGGCATGGACGGCCGAGGCTGGAACCTCGGCGAGCCGCCGTATCAACACGCGAGGGGCCTGGAGAACCGGGCTGTCGGCCTGGTTCTTGCCCCATTCAGGCCCGACGAGCGCGTACACACGCGCCCCTGCCGCCGCGTGGGCGAGCAGGGCGGCGCGCGCCTCCTCGCTTCCGTTCCCGAGCAGCACGAGGGTCGGCGCGTTGCTGGGGGGAGCCGCGCGGCCCGGCGTGCGCGTCAGCCAGGTGCCGTCCGTCCACGTCGGCTGGGCCATGTCCCCGCCGATCCACACCGTCGGCAGGCGCGCGTCGGCGCGTGACTCGACGCGGTGGCGCACCGTGCGCTGGATGGGTCCCTGCATCATCGGCCACCACCTGCGAGCCACTGGCGCAGCTTCGGGTCAAGTTCATCCGCGCTCACACGGGTCGCCGCGAGATCCTTCCACCGCAGCGGCGTCTCCGGACCGGCGCCCTTCACGTCGGCGCGCGCGTGGATTGGGCTGTTGCTCATGTGCCAGCCGAAGCCCTGGCCCTGACCGTGAAGTACCAGCAGGTAGCGGTCATGCGGCAGGCTCCGGCCAAACACCTCGCGGTAGCTGCGCGGGGCTTCGCCGGTGAGCGACTGGATCTTCTTGAAGTCCGCTTCCTCGTCGCTGGTCCATACGTCCACGGCAACGTTAGGGGCAACCAACCGCAGGGCAGCGACGAGGAGCGTGAGCGTGTCGAGATTGTCGTCGCCACGAACATACCGGTCGCAAAGCAGCACGCGCCGAGGGGCGACGCCGGAGAGCAGTCGATCCACGAACTTCCGCATCGACCACCCGCCCCGGTAGGGGATTCTGACCACGCCGAGCAGCTCGGGGGCGACGATCGGAGCCGGAGAGCCGATGCGGAGCGGGCCGAGGTCGTCCGAGGCGGCCGGGAACGGCGAGAGGTCCACGGGTGCGGCCAGGGACCAGAACCGCTCCGGGTCCTTTCCCGCCTGCGACAGCAGGTCATCGTGCGACGGCAGTGTGGGTTCAAACGTCTCCAACGGGGTGCCCTCGGTGAGCTGCGCGAACTGCTCGCGGACGTCGGCGCGGCTGCGGTACCCGGGTTTCGTGGACAAGTGTCGGTCGAAGCGTGCCATCGCCCACCGTTGCGCGTCCTGCGCCGATGCAGGCCCCACGGGCACGTCCTCCAAAGTGGCGTTCTCGTAGACGCCCTTGCCGGGGATCTCGACGCGACGGAGTGCGAGGGTCTTGCGGAAGGTGTCGAGCTCGCCTTCCGCGAGCCCGTCGAACGCGACGGCGAGGCATCGCTCGTTGGCCTGCCAACGGCCGAAGGAGGACAGCGGACCCGTGGCCCAGGTCGAGGCGAGGTTCCAGAGGTCGAGGCCATCGGACTCGGGCTCGTGCTGCATGGGCCGCATGGCGTGCTTGCCGTTGCCTTGTGGGGCCTCGATCATGCCGTCGAGCTGCCACTGGTCCCGCGCCTGGTCGGAGTCGAGCGTCCAGCGCAGCCGGCACGTCGCCCTCGTGTCGCCGATGAGGCCGCCGGGCTGTCCGTGGTTCGTCGGCAGGTCGCGGACCATGAACCGCTCCTTCTCGTCGAGCACGGAGCGGAACACCCTGCCGCGATCGGGGTCCACCACGAGCGGCTCGATGGACTCGAACCGCTGGTCGCGGTTCGACGCGAGACGCTCGACGGCGAGCACCCGCCGGCCGAGCACGGGGTGCTGGGCGAGCCACAAGTCGTAGACGCCCTGTTCGGGCACCGGAGCTTCGTCGGCGTCGGCCACCTGCTCGCCGAGCGCCATCAGACCACCCCACGCGTCACACAGGCCGAGCATCGTGCACCAGGCGATTACGTTGTTCGCGCCAGCATCCAGCAGACCCGGAAGGGCCGATTGCACGACGGCTGTGGTGATGCGGTTGCCGTGCTCCCTCGCGACCCGGCAGAGCACGCCCAGCTCGGGCCGACGCTCCATCCAGGCCATCTCGGCGAACACCGCAACGCGGCTCACGGGGATATCGGCCGTCAGAACGCATCTCATCGGCTGCCGCGCCTCCATCGGCGGGTTTCGGAATCGTCGACCAGGGCTGTACGACGCGCCAACTCCTCGAGTTCGGACACATCGCACCCCTGGAAGTAGCTGTGGTGCCCGAACACTACGAGTTGTTGCCGCGCGCGTGTCAGGCCGACGTTCAGGCGGTTCGGGCTGTCGAGAAAGCCCACCCGCCGCGTGTTCCGCATCGAGAGCATCACGAGGTCGGCCTCCCGCCCCTGGAAGCGGTCCACGGTGCCGCACACGATCTCGACGGGGGCGTCCCGGACCGTGAACCGCGTTTTGCGGTCGTCCTGGGTGACCTCCCGGAGCATGTCCGAGATGGCGCGCTCCTGCTTCACGTAGAAGCACAGGCAGGCGACCTCCCACACGCGCGGCAGGTCCCGCGCGGGCGGCCCCTTCCGCCGCGCCCAGGCGATGAAGTCGCGCAGCACGGCGGCCATCGCCTTGATCTCGTCGCCGTTCACACCGCCCTGCTCGCGACCATCGACGTGCGCC
>CAITIQ010000596.1 GCA_903892415.1 uncultured delta proteobacterium
CCGACCCAGCTCGCGGTCCAGTTCTCCGATTGTTATGACGCCCCCGTTTTGCGCGTCGCCACCAACGTTCGCGTGTTCCCCGACTTCAGCTTGGTCGACAAGAACGGCGAGCTGTTCCAGCCGCGCAACGCAAACCCTCGTCGTCCAGCGGCGCTTAGCGTGCGCAGCGTGGAGCCGCTCGAGCCTGTGCAGCTCAGCGCGCCGAATGGGCCCGGGAGTGAAGGCACGCTGAGTCTGACCGCGCCCGACACGGAGGGCTTGTTCGAGCTGCGAGCGCCGTTCGGGTCACCCGTTGTGATCGAGGTCGTGGGACCGCAGCGGGTGAGCGCCGAGGTCCAGTTCGGCATCGAGCTCAAGACGTGGGCGGCGATCGAGAACGGCACTACCGTTGACATGCACTGGGCCGAGGCGATCCAGGTGCTCACCCTCGAGGAGACGGTCGAGGGCACCAAGCTCTGCTCGGGGCTCGACGACGCGTGGTTTACGCTCGAGGGCGACTCGCCCAAGGTCTGCGAAGTCAAGTCGATGCCCAGCCCCTTGCCCTGGTCTGGGCACCGCTTGACCGACGCCGCCGTCGTTTACTCGGACGGAGAGTGCAGGTTGAAGCTTACGGCGCCGCAGCTTGGCGGCGGAGTGGGGCTCCGGCGCGAGCTCACCGTGCAAGTGAACAAGCCGTAGTCACCGCGCGCTCCTAGCCGGTCGTGCAACAATGCCGGTCGAGCATGAGCAACGTGCAAAAACACACAGGCCTGCAATGGGATGATCTTCGCTTCGTTTTGGCGCTGATCGAGGCTGGCTCACTCGCGCGCGCGGCCAAGACGCTGCGCGTGGATCACACGACGGTGGGCCGGCGCGTGGAGGCCGCCGAGTCCGCGCTCGGCGTGCGGCTCTTCACCCGCACGCGCGCCGGGTACGTACCGACGCCGGAGGCCAAGCGTCTCTCGGCGCCGATGCGGACGGTGGAGGGCGCCGTCGATTCGCTCGAACGAGTCGCGCGCGCCGGGCGAGGCGGGCTGCAAGGGACCGTGCGCGTCACCTCGCCGGAGACGCTCGGGGTGGCCTTCCTCGCGCCTTGTCTGGCTGCGTTCGGGCGCAAACATCCGGGCCTCGTGATCGAATTGGAGCCTGCGGGGGCGGTGCTCGATCTCGGTCGCCAAGAGGCGGAGATCGCCGTTCGGCCGTTCAAGTCCAAAGGTGAGAACCTGGTCGTCAAGCGCGTGGCCTCGATCGGTTACGGCCTCTACGCGTCCCACGGCTACTTGGCGCAGCAGCCTGCGTTCGGGCTGGAGACGCTCTCCGACTTCAGCTTTCTCGGTCCGCCTGGGGCCAAGGAGCTGGAGACCCTGTGGCTGAAGAAGCTTTGTCCGAACGCGCGGCTCGGCTTCGTAAGCACGTTATCGATCGCGTTGCGCGAGGCTGCGCGGGCAGATGCCGGCATCGCGATCCTGCCTCGCTACCTCGGCGACGCTGATCCGTCGCTACGCTATCTGCCGATGCCCAACGAGCCGAGTGAGTCGCTCTGGCTCACCGTGCACAAAGACCTGCGCGCTTCGCCGCGGGTGCGCGCGGTGCTCGACTTCCTCGCACAGGCACTGGGTCGGCTGCGGTCCTGACCAGAAGTTCTCAAGCGACGGTGCTGAGCAACTCGCCGCACCCTCGGGGCAACATCGAACGTTGCTGACTTGGAGGGGCCAACCAGATCGCGATGTTGATGAAGTAGCGGATGGTCTTTTCGTAGTTTGCGATGGCTTGCTGGGCTGCGCTCCGCGCTCGCTTGTCGGTCAGCGTGGCGAGCTCGGCTGTGGCGGTTTCGGCGGCGGCCTCGAGTCCTAGTAGGTTGATGTCCGTCCAGCGATGCCAGATCGAATCGACGACCACTCGCCCGACGCCCGAGGCGTGGCCGTCGTAGACACCAAGCAGTGCAACTCGCGGCTCAGGCGCGGCGCCGGTTTTGCGGAGGCCCTGAAATTCGCCAGCTCGCGCGTCGGGCTGACCCTTGGCCCAGGAGATCGCGTGGGGCGTCTCTCGTACCGCGCCGAGCGAGGGATACTCCGCTTTCCCGGTCAACGTCGACCGACCGAGCTCGACCTCAGCGTCTTCGTAGACCCAGCCTTCATACGCGTACTCGTGAAGGCCATCCATCAGTGCGATATCGCCGCCGCCGAAAAGCACGGGGTGGGGCATCGAGGAGAGGCTGAGGCTGGCGCTCAAAGGACTCATGCCGGATCGCGTCCAACGTCGCATCGTCGAGACGCGCGGGATGCGCATGGCGAGCGCCGCTCCCAGGGTATGGGCGACGCCGGTGGCGAAGATGCCGCCGTTTCGTTCGTCCATCCAGCGGGTCAAGGACCGAAGTTCGTCCTCGTCCAGCGCGGGTGTGCGGTCTCCCACTGGAGCAAAACCGAACACCCACACTTGGTCGTACTGGCTGAGTAGCTGGTGCGCTGGGTCGGAGGTGCGCGCTCCACTCTCAGCATGGTCGAAGCGCAGCCCTCGGTACTTTGCGATCAGGTTCGCTTGATTGGCCGCAGGGTTGACGGCAAAGGTGTCCAGGTGGTTTCCCAGCTGATCCCGCCGCGCGAGATCCACCGTGATCTTCACGTAGCTCGGTGAGTGCGCACGTATCGCCTCGATCGCCTTGCCGACGCCGAAGTTCGCGTTGAGGCCGATGGCCGAGTCGGCGACGACGAGGATTCGGATCGTCGCGTCGCGGCAAGACTCGTCGGTGGGGATGACTCGTTTCATGTCGAAGATCTAAGGAAGCGGTGCGTTCACGGTGACAGTGCGACGGGCGTGCCAGGTCTCTCGCCCCCGCTCGCAAGCGACGCTCCCTGCTCGGACCGTTCCCAAAGCGTGTCGGTGACGTGTCGGCCGACACACTCCGCCTGTCGGCTCGATCGGTGACGACAAATCGCTTGCGCGTACGCCGCGGTCCACGTTGATCTAAGGCGTCGCCGAAATGGAGAACCCTACCTCTTGGCCGCGCGCCTTCGTTTCGGGCCGGATTGAAGATGAGGACTTCAGGCGAGCTGAGCCGACCAATGTCGGCATCCCCGGCGCACTGGAGCTCCGTCTCGACTCCGCCTCCCCAACGAGCCCGGTGCAGCTCGGTAACTACGAGGTGCTTCGTCGCGTTGGCGCCGGTGGTCTCGGCGTCGTCTATCAAGCTCGCGATCCTCGCGGACATCACGTGGCGATCAAAATCCTGCGCGTCTCTTCCCCGGGTCGGATCGCCAATCTCAAGAGCGAGTTCCGCTCGGTGGCCGATCTTTCGCATCCCGGTCTCTGTGCTGTGTATGAGCTCGCCGTGTCGGAGGCGTGCGCCTTCATGGCGATGGAGTTCGTCGATGGCGTCGACTTCTGCTCATTCGTTCGGCGATCGACTGGGCTCGCCGAACTGCCGACGGGCTCGAGCCTGGCCGTGCTGCCGTCCGTTGCGGCAGCGGGCGCGTTGGACTTCGAACGTTTGCGCGCCGCGCTGCGTGCTCTCGCGGAGGCGGTTCACGCTCTGCACGAGAGCGGTCGTTTGCACCGCGATCTGAAGCCGAGCAACATCTTGGTCGAGCAAACAGGCCGTGTGGTCCTCGTGGACTTCGGTCTGCTCGATGACGGCTCGGGTATGAGTGCCGGCCCATCGGCAGGCACGCCCGCGTTCATGGCGCCCGAGCAAGCAGCGGGGTTGCCCGCGGAGCCGGCGAGCGACTGGTACGCCTTCGGTGTCACGCTGTTTTTGGCCCTCACCGGGGAGCTGCCGGAGGTCGGCAGGCCCGGTGAGGTGCCCCGTGAAAGCCTCGACGCAGTTCGACCTTCGCGACGAGCAACTGAGGTTCCATCCGACTTGGACGACCTGTGCGCGGCGCTCTTGCGCATCGAGCCGCGGGCGCGTCCCACCGGCGCTCAGGTCTTGCGCGCGCTGGGAAAGGTTGGTGCAAGCGACGAAACGGCGCTGAGCTGGTCGGCTCCGCGGCCAGTGTTTCTAGGTCGCACGGCGGAGCTCGCGGTGCTGCATGCGGACCTTGCAAAGGTTGAAGCGCGCGGCTCGGTGGTGCGCTGGATCTGCGGCGGATCAGGGATGGGGAAGACCGCGCTCTTGCGCCAGTTTCTGTCGCAGGCCGAGGCCATGGAGCACCCACCGCTTTTGCTTCGCGGCCGGTGTTTTGCGTGCGAGGCGGTGCCATACAAAGCGGTTGACGCGGTGGTCGAGGCCTTGGCCGTTCACCTCGCTGGGCAGAACGGTGAGCCCAAATCCGTTGTCGCCCCTGAGGTCGGCAGCGCCGAGCTCGTCGCGATGTTTCCCTCGCTCGCGGGTCTGCTCCACACCGACGCTCGCTTGGAGCCGGCCGTCGCCGACATGAACGAGCTACGAACGCGAGCCTTCTCGGCGCTGCGTGAGCTGATGAGGTCGTTGTGCGAGCTAGCTCCTGTCGTGGTCGCGGTGGACGACCTTCAGTGGGGGGACGCCGATAGCGCCCAGCTCGTGCGAGCACTGGTGGCTGCTCCCGGTATCGAGGGCTTGATGTTCGTTGGCACGTTTCGCGAGGGGCAGGAGGCTCACTCTCCGTTCCTGCGCGAACTCTCTGGCTCCTTCCTGATGAACGCTGCGCGAGTGCTCCAACTCCAGGCTCTGACTGCCGGTGACGCTTTGGCTCTTGCTCGGGCTTGCGTTGGAGCCTCTGCCGAGCGTGCTGAGTTCATCGCCGCAGAATCCTCCGGAAGTCCGTTCTTCATCGAGACTCTCGCGCGCTACCAGGAGCCGGCGTCAGCGCCTGAGGAACAGTCGCTGGAGCAGGTCGTGCTAGCGCGGGTGGTGCGCTTGCCGGTTGGGCCTCGGCGTTTGCTCGAGCTGGTGTCGGTTGCGGCTCAATCGATCAACCTCGGGGACGCGTTTGCTGTGGCGGCGCTCGGAGCGGACGCGCTCCCCTGTCTGCGCGAACTGCTTTCCTCGTCGCTGGTGCGCGCAGCTGGCTTTGGTGAGCTGGATGGGCTGGAGGTCTACCATGACCGCATTCGCGAGGTGGTGGTGGGCTCCCTCGCTGCGAGCGCACGGGTGGCCTACCACCGCAGTTTGGCGCTCACGCTGGAAGCTCGCGGGGCCGCCCCTGAGCAGCTCGCAGAGCACTTCATGGCGGCGGGAGAGGTCGAGACAGCGGTTACGTACGCGCTGCAAGCTGCGGAGCGCGCGCTCAAGTCCCTGGCCTTCGATCGAGCGGCGCACTTTTACGAGCTGGTGGCGGAGTCGGGGGCCCGACCTCGCGCTCGCGTCGGGTTTTGCATCGCCCAAGCCAACGCCCTGATCAATGCGGGCCGCTGCGCCGAGGCGGGCAGGGTCTTGCTCGATGCTGCGGTGGAGAGCGAGCCGCAGCTCGCGCTCGAGCTGCGTCGTCGGGCCGCCGAGCAGCTGCTGGTTGCCGGTCGCGTTGATGAAGGGCGCGACATAATGCACAGCGTCGCCGCCGCGATCGGCCTCTCCTTTCCAGCCACGCCGAGGGCGGCGATGGCGCGGATGAGCCTGCGTTTGGTTCAGGTCGGTCTGTCGCGGACGGCCTTCGAGCCGCTGCGTAAGAACGACGGCCGGGAGCAGCTGCGACTCGCTACCGCCTTCGCCGCCGCGCGCGGTCTCTCAGCGTACGACATGGCGCGCGGCGCTTTCTTCTCGGTGGAGACGCTGCGTTTGGCGCTGCGAGCCGGGGACCTGGTGATCGGCGCGCGCAGCTTGGCCGCGGTGGGGAGTACGCTCGTCTATGGCGGCTCCAAGCCGTTGGTCTATTGGGGGAACGCGCTGCTGCGTGACGCCGAGCGCATCGCCCGAGAGACGAAGGACGCATCGTTGCTTGCGTCGGTGCGAGTGCATCAAGGCATCGCGACAATGACGGCGGGCCGCTGGACCGACTCACTGGCGGTGCTCGAGCCGGCGTTGCAGACGTTGAAACACGAAGCCACGGGCTATCAGCACGAGCGCGGTTACGGTGAAATGACGGTGCTGCTCGCGCTCGAAGCGCTCGGCCGTTGGACCGAGGTCGAGCAGCGCGCCGCGCTCTGTCTGCGCGAGGGTGAGGCGACCGGCAACCTTTATCTGCGGGTACAAGCCTCGCTCTACCTCGCGCAATGCAGTCTGATCCGCGACGTCCCGAGCGAGGCCCCCACGATGATACGCGCGCTAGAGGCGTGGCCTGCGGCCGAAGACGGCTTCTTGTTTCAGCATTGGCTGGGGTTGCGCGCCTCGGTCTGCCACGCGCTTTACAGCGATGAGCCGGAGCGAGCCCACGAACTGCTCGAGCAAGCTTGGCCGCAGCTGCGTAGCTCGGGCTTGCTGGCGATCACCTTCGTTCGAATCTTCGCGACGCAATTGCGGGCTGGTGCCACGCTCGCTTTGGCCGCCCGCAGGCCGAGCAGACGTCGCGAACTGCTCGAGCGCGCGCATGATCATGCCAGCTCCCTTGCCCGCGAGAAGCTGCCGATAGGCGTTGCGGGTGCCGCTCTGGCGCGCGCAGGGCACGCGTTCCAAACCGGGGACCGAGCCAGTGCTGTGACGGCCCTCGCGCAGGCTGCGAGCACCTTTCGCAGCGGAGGGATGCGAACGCACGCGGCATGTGCCGAGCGCACGCACGCTGCGCTTTCGGGGAGGGAAGGCGAGTCACGCGTGGAGCAGGCGGAGCGAGAGCTTCGCGCGCAAGGCATCGCCAATCCAGCGGCATGGTCACGCGTGCGGGTACCCGGGATGGTCGCTAGTTGATGGATTGAACGGAGGAGTGGACATGGGTGAATCGAGCGTGGTTGTTCTTCCGGCCTGTGACGTGGTCGTCGTGGGCGCCGGGATCTCAGGGTTGGCCGCGGCGTTTGCGCTCCAACAGGAGGGCAAGCGAGTCGAGATGTTCGAACAGGAGGCGGAGGTCGGTGGACGCATCGCGACCGACCCCACTCGCCCCGGCATCGACTACGGAGCCGCCTACTTCGGCCCTCTGCAGAGCTACACGATGCGCTTCGCCGAGCTGCTCCAGCTCGACCGCTTGTCCAATGACCTGGACTCGACCTTCTATCATCGAACCGAATGGTGGAACGGCCAGCTGCTCAAATTCGATAAGCGCAGCTTCGCGGTGCCCCCGGGCGCTTCGGGTGAGTTGCTGAAGTCGTTCGGGTTGCTCGGCGGCTTTTTTGATCCAAGCCAGATGCTCCAGCAACAAGTGGGCGAGGTGAACAGCAACGAAGATGCGCTCTTCAGCGCGATCGCCGAGTTGGAAACGCTGGTGCTGCAACTGCGGTGTCATTTGGATTCGCCGTGGGACTTCCCGAAAGCGAAAGCCTTCGACGGGCTGTCGGTCGAGGATTGGATCGGCAGTCAGTACAAGAACAGCCACGTGCAGGATCTCTTGCGGGTCGGGGTGCGCTCCGCGCTCTCGACCGAGACGAGCGAGATATCGATGTTGTATCTGCTCTACTACTGCGCCACCGGCGGTTCCTTCGTGAACGTGATGGCCGTTGGCGGAGGCGCCGACAGCTATCGTTTCAAGGACGGGGCGAGCGCGATGGTCAGTGAACTTCGTAAGGCGATCACGAAAGATAAAACGATTCGCAACAAGCTCTTGATCGCGAATGCCCACGATCCAGTCGAGCTTCGTACGTCGATGCTGGTGACGGAGCTGAAGAACCGTGCCGCCGGTGATGGCGTGACCGTGACCGCGCGCTCGGCTACGGGCGGCAGCTACACGATCGACGCCAAACACGTGATCGTTGCCGTCACGCCCATGCTGCGAAACAAGCTCACGATCGACGGGAGCACGACCTCGTTTCCGCCCACTGCGATGGGCATGGGCCAGACGCTCAAGACCTTCGCCACCTTTGACCGGCCGTGGTGGAAGGAGGAGCGCGGGGCCTCGGGCTATGCGCTCAGCGCACGCAACACGCCCGACTCGCCGGTAGTGTGGACGATGGATAACTCCTGGCACGACGCGGAAGACCGAAAGCAGCACTGCCTGATGGGCTTCATCGTGGGCGCGCGGGCCAGGGAGCTCGCAGCGAAGACCAAGGCCGAACGCAAGCAGATCGTCCTCGCGCATTGGTCGCGCATCTTCGAGACGCCTTTGCAAACCATCGAGGCGGCCTGCACCGATTTCAGCGATCGCGACTGGAGCACCGGCGTCAGCGGCGGTTGCCCGGCGGCCTTCTTCAAGCCCGGTCAGTTCCACCTTCATGGGCCAGCGCTACGTCGTGCCAATGGTCGCATCCATTGGAGCGGTGCTGAGACGGCCACCGATTGGGTCGGTGGCTACATCAATGGGGCGTTGCAAGCCGGACTCCGGGCTGCGTTAGAGACCTAGCCCTCGCGCCGGGGGGCGCCGGGCTAACGCTAGCTGGCTGAAGCTAGCTGGCGATGATGCCGAATTGGCGCAAGCGGCGCAGGAGCGCATGCTTCGACACTGTCAAGCGGTCGACCATGCGTTCGACATCTCCTTCGCACTCACGATGGCAGACCACGAGCTCATCCTTCTCGAGATCGTTGGCGCGGCGAATGGAGGGTGTCGACTCCAGCAGGGCATAGAGGGAGGTCCTTGAGATTCTCAGACGCTCGGCTGTGGCCTTCAGATCCCAGCGCGCACTTCGCAAGGCCTCGAGCAACTCCGATTCGCTGACCTCGCCCGGCTTGCGCCATTGCCGGCTCAGGGAGGGTGGCGTTGTTTCATGGCTGGTGGCCCTTGCAGGTCGTCTGGACCCACCCAGCGTTGGGCCTCCGAGCAAAGGGGCCAAGTCCACCTCAGGATCCAACTCGGCAGCGCCATCATTGCCGATCACCAGCTGCCTTACGACGTTGCGTAGTTGGCGTACGTTGCCTGGCCAGTCGAAGCGGGCGAGCGTCGAGACGACGCGTGCGGAGACGAACGGTTGCTCGTTGGGCGGTCGGCCCTCGAGATCGAAGGAGTTGCCACGTCGCTCTAACTCGAGCCCAAGGAAGTAGAAGAACAGGCGTGCAATATCGTCACGTCGGGCGCGCAACGGAGGCACTACCAGCGTGTAGTTGGCCAGCCGATGAAGCAGTGGCGCTCGAAACGTTCCTTCCTCTACGCGGGCGTGCAAATCCGCATCGGTCGCGGCGATCACGCGCGCACCGACCGGCTTTGCTTCCGAGCTGCCGATCGGCAGGATCTGCCCTGTATCCAGCGCGCGAAGCAGCATGGCTTGCACGTCGAAGGGAGTTTCTCCGATCTCATCGAGGAACAAGGTTCCGTCCGCTGCGGTGCGAAAGTGGCCGGCCTGATTGCGGATCGAGCCGGTGAAGGAGCCGCGCTCCGAGCCGAACAATTCGGCGCCGGCCAGGCTGCCTGGGATGGCCCCCATATTGACGGCCACGAAAGGGCGCTCGCGCCGCAGCCCAGCATGATGAACCGCGTGCGCGACCAGCTCCTTGCCCGAGCCCGTCTCTCCAACGATCAGCACGGTTGCGTCGGCGTCGGTGACCCGGCGAATCTCTTGTCGAACCCGCAGAATCTCGAGACTGTCTCCAAGCAACCCCATGTGCTCGCTGGAATCCGCCGCCACCGGACCGCGATGCAGTAGCAGCACCGCCCGATCAGCGAGCTCCAGCACGACTCCATCGTCGAGACAGTTGGCGGGAAAGTCGCGCTCGGATTCGAGCTCTGTGCCGTCCAATAGGATCCGAGAGGTCGTGTCTCGCTTGTCGAAGCGGATGCGGCCATCTCCGAGTCGGATGATGCGCACAGGCGCTCGACTGAGGTGGACGTCCAGCAGCCCAGCGGCTCGGCCGCCGCGTGGCGCAATGAACTGCGGATCGAGCCGAGAGACCAGCACTGGAGCCCCTGCGTCGAGCCCCGGTAGCGCCACTCGCTCGCCGACCCGGCGCGGGGAGGGATGACCCAAAATGGTCAGCGTCGGCACGCTTGGTCGCCGAGAGTTAGGGCCGTCGTTCGACCCACGAATCGGACCACCATCCACTGTGGAGAGGTCGGCGGCGCCTGAGGCCATCTGCGGATGCTACCAGGCATGGGCAACGCCGAACCGAACAATTGCGGGCGCGTTTTCCGCCTTCGTTCAAGCGGAATGATCGAGGATGGCTCGCACCCGGCGGGCCAAGCTGAGCGCAGTGAACGGCTTCTGGATGAAGCGGTTGCCAAGTCGCTCGAGCCCGTGGCGATCGAGCGCATCGTCGGAGTAACCGCTCATGAACAGCACCTTCAGCTCGGGCAGGGCCACGCAAGCCGCCTCCGCCAGTTCACGACCGCTCATTCCGGGCATCACCACGTCGGTGACCAATAGGTCCACCTGTCGTGTCCGGAGCAGCGCGAGGGCCTGCGCACCCTCTGCGGTCGGGATAACCGTGTAGCCCAGGCCCTCCAGGGTGAATTGAACGAGCGATCGAACCGCGGTCTCGTCCTCCACGAGCAGCACCGTCTCGCTGCCACGTGGAGCAAGCCGCGCCACACCCGCGGCTGCATCGTCCGCTGAGTCGGGTGCGGGCGGGCTCGCCGCGGGCAGCAAGATGGTAAACGTGGTGCCACCATCGATCGACGACTCGACCTCGACCGAACCTCCGGCCTGCGTGATCACCCCATGCACGACCGAAAGTCCCAGGCCAGTGCCCATCCCGACGCCCTTGGTGGTGAAGAACGGCTCGAAGATCTTTTGGCGAACCTCTTCGCTCATGCCACAGCCGGTGTCCGCTACCCGCAACGAATTGTAGCGCCCGGGCACCAACTCGGGGTGGAAGCGTTTCGCGTTCTCTTCGTGCATCACCGTCCCACATTCGATGGTGAGCCGGCCCCCGGTGGGCATGGCGTCGCGCGCGTTCACTGCCAAGTTCATCAGCACTTGCTCGAGTTGCCCCGGATCGATCCGTACGAAGGCCGAGCTAGTGTCGGACAGAACCGCCAGCGCGATATCTTCGCCGAGCAACCGCCGCAGTAGTTTGGAGGACTCGGCCACGAGTTCATTGAGGTCGACTAGCCGTGGCGCAACCACCGACTTTCGGCTGAAGGCTAGGAGTTGTTCGGTTAGCCGTGCGGCTCGCTCGCCCGCGTCGTGAATAGCGGCGAGCGGCTCGCGCGCTGTGTCTCCCGCTGGGAGCCCTTGCAGCAGCACTTCGGCATAGACGTTGATGACCGTGAGCAGGTTGTTGAAGTCGTGGGCCACTCCACCGGCGAGCCGGCCGACGGCTTCCATCTTCTGGGCCTGGCGAAATTGGGACTCCAAGCGACGCCGCGCGGTGATGTCGCGAATGACCCCGGTGAAATTCTGCTGCCCGTCGCTGTAGAACTCGGTCACCGTCAGTTCGGCCGGGAAGGTGCTTCCGTCTTTCGCGCGTCCTTCGACCTCACGACCAACGCCGATCACTCGGGCCACACCGGTACCTAGGTAGTCAGCGAGAGCGCGGTCGTGTTTCGCTTGATAGGGGGCCGGCATCAGCCGAGTCACGGTCGACCCCAAAAGCTCAGCCTCGGTGTAGCCGAACAAGTGTTCGGTGGCTCCGTTGGCTGAAGTGATGGTGCCTTGTGCGTCGATGGTGACGATGGCGTCATCCACGCTGCCCAGGACCGACCGCAACAACGCCGCCGCCCGTTCCCGCTCTGTAAGATCAGAAAGAGCGATCAACACTGCGTTTGGTCCGTAGCCCGCGACCGGCGTGGAGACGGCGTACGTTGGAACCGGGCGCCCGTCGACGTGGGCGAAGCGAATCAGCACGCCGGGGGCAAGCTCACTGGGGGCGTCCACAGCGAGCAGGCGTGCACGGGCGAGCGACCTATCCTCGGGGTGCACCCAATCGAAGGGACTGCGCGCTAGCACCTTTTCCGCGGAGCTTGCGCCGATCAGTTGAATGAAGGCTGGGTTGCAAAAGAGCGTCCGTTCGCCCTCATGCACGAGCACCGCCGTTGGCAACCCCGCCATGAGCTCCCGATAGCGCTCCTCGCTCGCCAGCAACGCCTCACTTGCGACAAAGCGCTCGGTGACGTCGATCGACATGGCAGTGAGGCGAAGCGGCGAGCCGTCCGCCGCGCGCTCGAGGAAGCCGTACTCATCGAGGAAGGCAATGGCGCCGTCCGGGCGGACCACGCGGTAAGCGTTGTGATACTCGCTCCCGTCGTCGAGGCACGCCTTCAGCCGCCGATCAAACCCAGCTTGGTCGTCAGGATGAACGCGCTCGCGGACCTCGGCCAGTGTGCCCAGGTGCTCCGCGGTGACGGGCAAGGCCGGCTCTTTGCTGAAGTAGCGAGTGACAGCATCGCTTGGCACGTCCCACACGAAGGCGATGGCGCCAGCGGCCTCCAAGGCCAGGCGCAGCCGCTCCTCGCTAGCCCGCAACAGGCTATCGGCCTGCTTGCGCGCGGTGATGTCCTGGTCGGTTCCTTCCACTCGCACCAGCGTTCCGTCGGCGTCCCTCGTCGCGCGACCACGGCTGTTGATCCAGACGATCGATCCGTCCGCACGGACCAAGCGCAGATCGTCGACGAACTCGTCGGCCCCGGCTCTCATCGCCTCGACCCTGGCGATCGCGACCGGCCGATCCTCGGGGTGCAGCAGCGCGAGGAAGGCGGGGAAGGAAGGCGTCGTGCTCGGGGGAACGGCGAAGAGCTCAACTTGAGCCTCCGACCACCAGACCGTATTGCTCCTGGGATCCCAAGTCCAACTCCCCATTCGGGCGATGCTTTGGGCCTCGCGCAGCCGTTCGTCGGTCTTGCGGAGTTCGAACTCGGTTTGCTTGAGATCATCGATGTCGGTGCAGGTGCCGTACCAGTGGGTCACCGTGCCGTCGGCGGCGCGCGATGGCACCTGGCGGCTGACGTGCCAGCGGTAGGCCCCATCCGCACGTCGGAGCCGAAATTCGACGTCCCGCGGTATGCCGGTTGAGGTGGCCGCTGTCCGTGAAGCCTCGAGCGTGGGCAGGTCCTCCGGGTGGACGATCTCGTCCAACGCCCAACCGACCAGCGCCTCCTGCGGACGACCGGAGTACGTCGTGGCGAGGGCGTTGATGTGCGTGAGGCTGCCATCGGGGTTGGCGGTCCAAACAATTTGCGGGATGGCGTCGGCCAGATCGCGGAAGCGCGCCTCGCTCTCACTCACCGCCAGCTCGGCTCGCTTGCGCTCTGAGATATCGCGCGAGATGCCGATCACCCCGATCACCGCTCCGGTTTCATCGCGATACGGGGCCTTGGTCGCTAGATAGGTGCGGGTTGCGCCTGCGGAGGTGGCTGTGTCCTCGACGGTGGCCGCCTTCCCACTCGCTATGACCTGACGGTCGGTGGCCATGATCCGCTCGGCGCCAACCTTGTCGAACAGCGCGTTGTCATCCCGACCGAGCACCTCCTCGATTGGCTTGCCGACGAAGGCAGCCGCCGCCTCGTTGAACAGCACATAGCGGCCAGTCAGGTCTTTGACGAATATAGCGTCGCTGGTGCCCGCGACCACGGCTCGCAGCGGCGCCGTGGCTCGAGTCACTGCGCGCACTTCGCGGCGCACCAAGTAGTAAATCAGCCCCGCTGAGAGCGCGACAAAGGTTGCACCCTTGCCCACGGCAAGCAGCAAGCCCTCAGCCGTGAGGTCCCCTGCCTCTTCCAACGCGAAATCAGAAAAGCCAACCCAAAGCAGCCCCACGACGAGGTAAGCACCAGCGACGCGCGCGGCCGAGAACCGTTGCGGAGCTGATGCGGCTTCGGCTTGCGAGATCGGTTTTGAAGAAGTGCCAAGAGGAGCCAGATCCGACATTCGTGCGCCCTGCTCCCGTCGTATCACCAATCAAGTTGTTCGCCGCATCGAACTGAGCCGACAACGCGACTGCTACGCTCCGTCTCATAAGGAGACGAGATGAAGGACTGGCTGAGCTTGCCCACCGTCGCGATCATGTTTTGCCTCGCGGCTTGTAGTGGCAACTCGCGAGCAGCACCGGTGACCGAGGTACGTATAAACACGGACGAGCGCCCGTTGCCCCAACCGCTCGCCGCTGCGCCTTCCGTTGCTTCCGCTCAAGCCAACGTGCCGTCTGTAACGGCTCCCCCACCCGCGGTCGAAGCACCTCCGGATTGCACCGTGAAGCCGCCCGTTGCGGTTGCTTCGGCGCAGGCGAAGTCGAAGTCGAAGCCGCGTCAGCTCAGTGCGTTGGTCCACGCCATCGAGTACGAGCGTGGCGTCTGCCGAGTGCGCTACGCCGACGGCGACGACGAGGACAGCTTGGCTGCTGCGCCGGAGATTTGCGACGCCAATCCATGTTTGCAAATCGGGCAGGTCTTCCGCGCGCGCGTGCGCCTGATCGAGGCCGATATTCCGTGCGCCGGCGCTTCTTTCTGCGTCAACGCCGGTCCGACGTACCGCGATAGTCTCGTGGTCGAACTGCGTCCGCAGTAGCGAAGGGCTCCGCCATCATTAGTCTGAGCGCTGCGGCCTGCGTGTCCGCCTCGACGCCGCAGGCGGCTAGCAGCGGATCGGGCGGCGAGCCGAGGAGTTCTTGCACTGCGTTGCGTCGGGCCTGCTCAACTGCTGTTCGCTGCTCGCTCGTCAGCAGACGGCTGAGCCAGGCATCGACCGCAAAAGAAAGCTCAGCATGGCGAGCCTCATCGCGCGCGATGCTGCGAAAGAGCGAGCCGTGCTGCGGCAGAAGCTTGGACAACCACAGCATCGAAACCGCGCCCCAGCTCTCCCGAACACAGCCTTCAATTACATTCTCCAGCGCGAGCGCGAGGGGCGTCGCAGGGAGCCGCGCCGCTTCAGCAGCGGGCACCTCCGCTTCGCAAGAAAGGCCATTCATCTTTGCTAGGGCGAGCACGAGCTCGCGGTGACGAGCCTCGTCGCGGGCCGCAGCGCGGCAGCGGCGGAGCAGCGCCAAGGGAGCGCCGTGCGCCTCCAAATCCTCCGCGAGCCGCTCGAACGCGGTGACCGAGCACGCTTCGAAATGCGCTAGCTCAGCGAGCGCTTCTCCCAGCGATGAACCCGCAGCGAGGAAGCTCGGCATGCCCTGAAAGCGTCTGCCACCAACGCAGCCGCCACGCGTCACGCACGCGTGATCGCCGCTCTCCAGCGTGACGCAACCCAGGAACTTGTCGCCCAGCTCACAAAGCCCCTCGCATCGATCTTCCTCCGCCTCGGCCAAGCTGTCCGTGGGATCGGCGTAGCCGGCGTCGTAAACGCAGGCCAACTCCGTTCCGCTCGCCTTGCTACTGCACGAAATCAGCGTGGCCGAGCTCAACGTCGCTGGGCAGCCGTGATCGATGCACTGCTTGGCGTCGGGAGTGCTGCTGCCGAGGTCTCCTTGGAGCGCAACCGACGTGCGAACCTCGTAGGAGCAGCTCACGCAACCTGTGGTCGTGATGCCTGAAGCGTTGCCGAGCGCAAGCGTCGTCGCGACACCAATCGCCTGCTGGCCACGCCTCAAAATGCGGTTTGCATCCATCGCTCGAAGGTATGGCGCTCCTTCAGTGCCAGCAACCTCGGACCGCGCCACGCAGCGCGTTCCTTCGCGCTGGACGTGAAGTCGTCGGCGCTTCCGTGCTAGGCCTGCTGCCTAGGAGATCGCATGACCAACGCCCTCACGTTCTACACAAATCCGATGTCACGCGGCCGCATCGCTCGCTGGATGCTCGAAGAAGTCGGCTGTAGCTACGAGACCGTCGTGCTCGATTACCGAACGTCGATGAAGGCGGCCGACTACCTCGCGATCAACCCGATGGGCAAGGTCCCGGCCCTGCGTCACGGTGACGTTGTCATTACCGAGTGTGCGGCTGTCTGCGCCTACCTGGCCGACGCCTTCCCCGAGTCCGGCCTCGCCCCAGCGCTGGGTGATCCGCTGCGCGGTGCGTATTACCGTTGGATGTTCTTTGCTGCTGGTCCAGTCGAGTCCGCGGTGAGCGCCAAGAGTATGGGCTGGGAAGTGCCGACCGAGAAGCGCGGAAGCATCGGCTTCGGCTCGCTCACCGAGGTCGTAGACACCTTGGAACAGGCCGTGAAAGCAGGCCCGTATTTGCTCGGTGAAACCTTCTCGGCCGCGGACGTCTACCTCGGATCGCAAATCGGTTGGGGCACGCAGTTCAAGACGATCGAAGCTCGACCCAGCTTCAAGCCCTACCTCGAGCGGATCATGTCGCGCCCGGCGGCCGTCCGCGCCCGAGCGATCGACGACGCGCTCTTGCCGAAGAAGCCTGCGTGAGCCCGAACTTCATCGCAGCAGTCAAGGCGGCGCTTCCCGGTTTTGACGAAGCGTGGCTTGCGGGCCTGGCTGCGGGAATGGAGCTCGAACAAGGTGGGGGAGGACCTGAAGCGAGCGCTGTTCTCAGCGACCCCAACGCTGCTGCCCTTTGGAAGCTCGGGCGATGGCGGCTTCTACTTTCTCGATCCTTCGAAGCACGGAGACCTGGTCTTCGAACTTGCGCACGACGAGACCGAGCTCCGAGCCGAGGCCACTTCGCTCGCGACCTTTGTCGCGGTGCGCGCGCTCGAGCCCTGGGCGGTAGAGAACGCGCTCGAGGCGGAACTCGCGAGCTTTCGTGAAAAGGACGAAAAGGTCGCCAAAAAGGCCGCAAAAGCGAAGCAGTCGTGACGGGGCCAGGGGACGCGCGTCCCGCGCGACTGCTTGATGAGCGGCGGCGAAAGTCGTGCTACCCATGAGCATGCGTTCGGCATGGTTCGCCTTTCTTTTCGTCGCCTGCGCCGGCTCCAGCGAGGCGAGTCGCGCACCGGCCGAGGTGGAGCCCGCGGTAACCGCGACAGCCTCGGTTAGCGTCGTAGCCCTGGCCAGCTCGGCCAGCGCCGTGCAACCGCTGGCGTCCACGAGCGCCGCTCCCAAGGCTTCGAGCGGCGTGCCGAGCGGGCCCGTTTGGTCCAACGCCAAGCCGCCCAAAACCAGTGACGAGGGCAGTGGCGTTGCAGAGTGTGACGCGTATGTCGAGCTGCTCGTTGCTTGCACACCGTCGCCGGAGGTACTCATTGGTTCGCTCGCCGTCATGCGAGATTCGTGGAGGAGCGTTGCCGAAACACCCGAGGGCAAAGAGGCCCTCAAAGCGAGTTGCAAGGCCGCACTCAACGCGCTCGCGGGGTGTGCTGGGATCCGACCGCTACCATGATTGTGCGTGATGAACGCCGTGCGGAAGCCCTTCGCCGCCTCAAGCGCGCGG
>CAITIQ010000597.1 GCA_903892415.1 uncultured delta proteobacterium
GGCGTCGGCATCGGCTTCTCGCAGCACGCAGGCCAGGTGATCGTGGCCGACGGATCGGATGAGGCGGCCGCGCGCATCGAGCGCGTGCTGACGAACGATCCGATGATGGGTGTGTTCCGCCATGCCGACGCGGGGTATGAACTCGCGAAGGAGTGCGCGCGGGCGGAGGCGGTCAAGATTCCGATGTTGTGAGTGGACGAAACTCCGACGCGCAGCGCGGGGGCATGCGGAACAGATCACCATGCGCGATCGCGTCGATCTCGCTCACTGGGGTTTGAACATGCGAGCACGGTGGGACGCACGATGCTGGCATCCATGTACCGCCGTACAATTAGAGCCTCCCCACTTCCAACGATCACGAGACTGGCGCTGCACTCCAGACCTGCGTGCCACCGGGCGCGCGGTGCAAGGCGGATTTACTGGCAATCGCGCCGGCAACCCGTGCGGAACACGGGTTCGGAGGCGACCTATCAGTCACAGTTCGCAAGCATCGCGCAACCGCCGCCGATCGCAAACGCCTGGCCGAGACAGCCTTAACGTCAACTTACGACGCTAGAACGGCGACGCGCTCACTGGGCGCTTGGCTCCCAGCCCGATCGACTGTAACCTTACAAGTCGGCGTAATGAAGAATTGACCTTTGATCGGGGATCCCACATGGCGCGTTTGAACAACCTGTATAGCCTCGTCAGCACGTGCGCCGCGATTAACTTCGCAATGTCCGCTGCGGCGCAGTCGGTCCTACCTAATGTTGCCGAGGCTTGGGGGCTAAACACCAGCGGGCAGGCAGAACTCTGGAGTCCCTACGACACCCGCGCCGTACACAGCGTAGCCGCAGGGCACTACCACACTCTGTTTCGAACCGCGACCGGCCACGTCTTTGGGTTTGGATCCAATGCATTCGGACAACTCAACGACCCCGGAGTGGCTGACTTCACGGATATCGCCGCCGGATGCGAACACAGTGCGGGTTGTCGGGCGAATGGACAGATTCGCTGCTGGGGACGCAACGCCGAAGGTCAATGCAACGCGCCCACGACATTCAACTTCGCGAAGGTCGCCGCGGGTGATCGCTATAGTTTCGCCCTGACGACCTCAACGACGGTTGTTTGCTGGGGCGCGAACGAGGACGGACAGTGCTCGCCGCCTCCCGGGCTCTCTGGCGTGACCGCCATCGCTTCAGGTGGCGCGCACGGGGTGGCTCTCGGCGCAAGCGGAGTTGTGACATGCTGGGGGTGGAACGCCTACGGCCAATGCGATGTCCCTCTCGGGCTCTCCGATGCCGTTGGCGTCGCAGGGGGCGGAGAACACACCGTCGTCCTCAGGAAGAATGGCACGGTCGTCTGCTGGGGGTCCAACGCTCATGGACAGTGTGCCGTGCCCCCCGATCTTAGGAATGTCACGGCTGTCGACGGCGGAGGCGGACACACGATCGCGCTGCTCGCAGATGGAACAGTGCGTTGCTGGGGCTGGAACCTGTTCGGGCAAGCCACTCCTCGGGCATCGACCGGAGGAGTGAGTGCGGTCTCCGCGGGCGGCTGGCACTCGACATGCGTTCTTGTTGCGGCCGGCCGAACAAGCACGAGTACCGGATATCCGATCGTGAGCGCTCGAATCTCAGATGCGATTGCCCTCGCGGCTGCCAACCTCGTAGAGGTCAGCCCCACTGGCGTTGACGGCGAAGCCCTCGACTACCTCGGGAAACCGCTTGAACTCCGCTGCACCGGACCGGTCACACGGGAGCCGTCGACCACAACCATTTTCGCTGCCAACTCGCGGCTCTCCGCAAATGGCGCACTCCGCCTTGAAGGAATAAGCAACGTTCCAACGAATGCGAATGTCGTGCTCGCGAGCACTGGGCCGATGACCATCACTGGCAGCGCGACCGTCTCGCTGGGCGGCTCGATTCTGGCTCAGAACGACGGATCACCCGTCGCCGTAGACGGCGCCCTCACACTTGCTACGAACTCGGTCTTCAACCCGCTCTCGTCGATCCAGCTCAACGGCACGCTCGACATTCTCGGCGGAGTGGTGGTTGCACCGTCATTGACTTCGAGTGCCTCGTCGAACTTCGTCGCCGTCCACGGCACGATCGATGTCGACTCTCTTTCTCTCGGCGGAAGCGCGACTTGCCTCAACAGCGCCGTGGTTTCGAACGTTTTCGTTGCGACTGGTGCGCAACTCGCCGCCTCGGGGCAGATTGTCGGGAATCTCGCGAACAGCGGACGATGCCTCACGACAGACGACCTCGTCGTCGTCGGCAACGTCGCCAACAGCCAGGGATCGCAGATCCTCGCCCAGGTCGGCGTGCTGTACATCACCGGCAGCCTGGTGAACAACGGCGCGATCTACGGCAACGTTATCACGGCGCCGAACTTCAACGGCGGCGGTACCGGCGGCACGCAGGTCGGCGACGGCATCCGCGTCGCGGGCTCGGTCGAGGTCGGCCCCGCGGGCGAGCTGCGCTTCGTCGAGGACCTGTGGAAGTTCTCGGTGTGCGGCAACATCACCCTCGCGTGCGCGTCCGACGAC
>CAITIQ010000598.1 GCA_903892415.1 uncultured delta proteobacterium
CGATGCGCTACCAAGGCCGCAAGCACACCTCCTCACCTACCACGGCGTGCTCGCGCCGGCCTTCGCCAGGCGCGATCTCGACGTGCCCAAGCGCGCACCCGCATCTACTTCGTCTCCCTGCGGCCCGCTCGCTCCCAACTCGCATCAGCGAGTAGGCTCGGTCGTATCCAACGCGCCTGCACCACCGCCCCAGCGAACCTCGCAAGTCCGACCCACCGACAGCCCAGCCGCGCTCGGGAGGCCACTTGACGGATCCAACCGCCGCGGCGAACCTCCACCTCGCGGTCGGCGACGGCCGCCTCCGGCGGAAGCCATCCGCCTAGACGTCCTATCCACCGAGCGCTTGGCAGGAGAGTAACGATGAAGATCACTGAGTTCGAGGTGGACAGTTTGGGAACACTAACCGTTGCCGAATTCTGGGAGCTGAAGACCCGCACTGACGTTTATGAGTCCGTTTCTGGTTCGTGGTCCAAATCCCTGGCACACCTTGCCGACGCTATGGAGGAGTGTGAGCCCCTTGCTTGGGCTGTTCACTCAATCTACACGGAACTTCGAAGCGAGATTCAGGCGGACCTTGGCGGAGTCGGCCGAATTTCGGGGGCACTCAAGAAGAGAGCTCTCGCCCTGAAGGCTCGAATCAAGACAATGCCGGAGGAGCCAGTAGACAACGCGGATCATTGGCTATTTACGCTCACTTCCAACGAGTTCAACGCGCGATTCGTGTCCGGTACTAAGAAATGGTTCGATAGCCCTCCTAATTGGAAATGGGAAGACGACCACTTGCCCAATGACGGAACTGCACAGTGGGCCGCTCTGGAGTATTTCAAGAGCATGGATGACGACACCCTCGATATCCTCGGCGTAAGAGTCATCGCAGGAGATCATCCTGGCAGCAGCTACTACGCCGCAAAACGCACTGGAGATCTCGACCAGGCAAACAGAGCAGCGGCAGATGCAGGTATCCCAGCGCGCTTCAAGAAGAGCTCGAGGTAACCATATGGAAATGAGTTCATCCGATTGCGTTGACCTAGACACAGCAATCAAAGTCTTGGCGAAGAGTCGAGCGGTGCAGGCGCTGGTGAAGAGTTCCGTTGGCGCCGCCCAGTTCAGTGACACCTTGATGAGGATGAAGACAGGGACGCTTCAAGGGATTATAGGCGACGATATCCAGGACCTTTTGGCCGATGCCATACTTAACGACTCCAAGGTGGTTTGGTCCAGAGTGATACGTCAGCCGCATGACAATTACCCAATCGATGTCTACGAATTTCATGGCGTGTTCTGGGTAAATGCCCTGGAGTACGACCCCGTTGGCTATTTTCTAAGCAAGGAGAATGCGGTCTCTTACGCCTGGTCCGAATGGTGAGATTTTGGGGGGCGCGCACGATGAGACTCTCCACACCCCCTCGACGTTCTCACCTGCCCGCATTACGGCGGCCCACGCCGACTCATCGCGCAGCTCACCGACCCGGTCGTCGTGCGCAAGATCCTCGCGCACCTCGGGCTGCCCACCGAGCCTCCACGCCCTGCGCCCGCACGCTCACGCGAACAGCTCGACTTCGCTTCGCTGGATGGGTGACCGCAAAGGCGATGCCTCTCCTTCTAGCCGCGCC
>CAITIQ010000599.1 GCA_903892415.1 uncultured delta proteobacterium
CTGAAACGATCAATATCAATGCCGAGCACGGCGGCGAGCTCGGAGCCTGCATTCCTATCCCCGCTGATGAGGGGACTGAAACATCCTGCGATCGGTCACGGTGCCGATGGTCTCGCCGCAACCTGCATTCCTATCCCCGCTGATGAGGGGACTGAAACGCGAGACACGCGCGGCGATGCTCAAAGTGCGCGTGACCTGCATTCCTATCCCCGCTGATGAGGGGACTGAAACAAGGCCAGAGATCCTGGACACACGATTGTTGCTACCCTGCATTCCTATCCCCGCTGATGAGGGGACTGAAACCGAGCGGCCGAGCCCTCGAAGGCAGCTGCGCACACGCCTGCATTCCTATCCCCGCTGATGAGGGGACTGTACTGCCAACGCAGGCGCAGGCGCAGCCGGTTGCATGTCCCACCAGTTGAGCCGGCCGTTGAAGAAGGTGCGGCGGAGGCCTGCGGGTTGCTGGCTGAGGCCATAGCGCACTTCGTGCGGGGTTCGGCCGCCGAAGGACTGATGGGGGCGGTGCTCGTTGTAGAAGAGGCGGAACTCGGTGCAAGCGTGCGCCCAGGCGGCGTTGGACGGGACCAGCCAGAATAGGCCGTGCACAGTGGACTTAAAGGTCCGGAACAGGCGTTCGACTCGACCGTTGGTCCAAGGGTGATGGGGCTTGGTGAAGGTGTGAACGATGCCTTCGGCACGAGTCAGCGCGCGAAATGCTTGGGAGCGGAACTCCGACCCGCGGTCGGTAAGGATGCGAAGCGGGGCGGCGGTGCCAGCCAACGCCTGGCGAAGCACCTGCGCGACGCGAGGGCCGGAAGGCCACGCAATTGGTTGCAGCTGTACGAGGTAGCTTCCGTGATGGTCGAGGACAGCGACAACCCAGAGCGGAAAGTAGCCCGCACGCCAGACCAGCGATACGTCGATTGCCCACAACTGTCCGGGGTGTGTTGCGGCCAAAGAGCGAGCCGTTGGTGGCGCGCCTCGTTGGGCTTCGCGAATCGCTGGGCCGCTGCGCTTAAGAATCTTGCGGACTGTTTCGCGGCTGAGCTTGTGCTGGTGAACCCTCAGCAGCAGCTGCGCGAGCGATCCAGCCCCAAGCGTCGGGTGTTCCACGTGGAGTTGGACCACCTCGGACTCGATGGCAGTCGGAGTGCGGTTGCGAGCCCGGCGTCCGCTTGACCAGCGCACGGGTGAACGACGACCTGTCCTCGTCCAGGTGAGCTTCTGGATCGACCCTCGTAGGCGGTGAGAAAGCCTGCGGAGCGCTCGCTCGACGCAGTGCTGCCACGCATCAACCGCGCGCGCCGCGGCCAGCAACAAGGTCACCAGAGCTGAACACAGGGTCGCGTTGCAGGCAGAGAGGGTGTGGAGCACTCCTCATGGTATGCGGTCCCGCTGTATCCGTTCGGGGAGGTGCTCCTTGCCCAAACACCGCGAGCCGCACACTGCCGCTCGACTTCGCTTGGTACACTCCGTCCAACGCGCGCCGGTGCGACATTGCGGCGCCTGTCACGGTGAGACGGCGCGATGTGTCGCACGTAGGTGGCCAGCGCTCGGCTCGGCTGCGACATTGCGGCGGCTGTCAGGGTGAGACGGGGCGATGTGTCGCACGCAGGTGCCGAGCGCTCGTTGTGTCGTTGCCGCGGGCCGCTGGGGCGCAACTAGGCATCCTCGCCCGTCGAGGCCGACTTCGCCCCGGAAGGTGGACGCCTCGCGCTGCGCGGCCTATGAACGCTGGGTGCGTCGTCGGCTGATTCTTGCGTTTGCGCTGGGGCTACCGGCTTTGCAGCTGGTCGCGGAGCCCGCCCTGACGCCCGCTGCCGTGACGCCCTCCGCTGCAACGCCCGCGTCGGACCAAGCCGCGGCGCCCGAAACCACCGCTGCTTCGGCTGCCGCTACCGCGCCCACCGCGCCCACCGCGCTCAACTACGACTTCTGCTCCGCGCAGACCGAGAAGCTCGCGAACGGCGTTTGCTTCTTCGCTCCCGAAAAGGCCGTTTCTCCCAGCGGAAAACGCACGCTGGTGATCTTCCTGCACGGCCTGATCGAAGAAGGGCAGGGCTGGGAGCACACGATGCAGCAGGGGATGATCCTTTATGCCAAGAAGCACGGCTTCTCGTTGCTCTTTCCGCGCGGTCGCAACGGCGTGGGGCCGGACCGCAAACCCTCGGTGATCGCTTGGCCGCTGGGGCCCGACGTGCGTGAAGCTTATGAAGAGGCGGTGCTCGGCGAATGGGCGGAGGCGCGCAAGTTGGTGGAGGCCAAGTCCGGCGCCTTCGACGAGGTGTTCGTGATGGGCTTCTCGAACGGCGCGTATTTTTCGGCTTCGCTCGCCTTGCGCAACAAACTCGACGTGGACGGCTACGCGCTGTTCGCCGGCGGGTCGAAGTCGGCGCTGGGCAATCTGAAGAAGCCGCCGGCCAACGCCCGGCCGATCTTCGTCGGGGTCGCGTCGAAGGACGGCACCACGCGGGACAAGGCCAAAGAGCTGGTCAAGGCGCTGGTGAAGGTGAAGTGGCCGCACAAGGCCGAGGCGCGCAAAGTGGGTCACGTCGTCGGAGACGCCCACATCGAAGCGGCGCTCGCATATTTGCGCGCTAAAAAGTCCGGTGTTGCAAGCCCGCCCGCCCCCACAAAAAAAGCGCCACCCAGCGCTGCCCCAGCCAAGGGCCGAGCCAAGCGGCGCGCAAAGTGACCCGGACCGAGTCACTTTGTTTGCTGCATCCGCCTTCGGCGGAACGTTAACGACCTACTTCTCGTAGAGCTGCGCGACTGCGGCTCCTTGGCCTGCGCCTGCGCGCAGGACGAACTTGGCCGGGATGGGGAAGATGCCCGGTGCGCGGAAGCAGTTGGGCTGGCCACCGAGCACCGCTGTCGGCCCGCTGGTGTTGTCGGTGGCGAACGGTTGAGCCAGCGGACCGGGGAGATTAGCCGCCAATTGCAGCTCGACCTCGCTCACGCCAGCGCCTTGTCCCACCGCGGTGTAACACTTGCCCGGGTTCAGCGTGACCTGCACCTCGAGGCACTGGCCGGGCTGGAAGTTGCCTGCAACGCCGGCTCCTTGCACCGGCGTCATGCCCGGCGCCTGTTGTTGCGCAACCAAGCCGAGCCCTTGCGTTGCCGCGCCCGCCATCGACGGATCAAGCGGTGCGGCAGGCGGACAACCACCGCCTCCGAGCCCACCGCCGCCGACTCCACCGCCGCCGCCAAAGGAAGGCATGCACATGTTGTTTTGCAGCGTGGTCCCGGGCGGGCACTGCGGACCGCCTGCAACGCAAGCCGAGCCGTTCCACGTTTGCCCAGCCGGACAGCCCACCGGCTGCGAGGCCGCACAGGTTTGGCCGTTCCACATCGTGCCCGGCGGGCAGCCACCGCCTCCCGTCTGTTGCACGCACTGATTGTAGTTGGCGTCCCAGAACATCCCCGGCGGACAGCCTCCTTCCGTCGCACTGGGGCAGCCCGTCGTCATCAATCCAGCGACGCTTCCAAAAGCAAGAACACCGAGCGCTGTGCGCCAAGACATGAGAGCCTCCTCAACCTTGAATGGTCGCTGGGAAAACGCGCGAAAAGGCTCGACCTTACACCTGGCTTCCCAAGCCCTGATGGCTGATGCTTGTGCCAATGTCGGGTGAACGACTCATCCACCTGGTGCGTCACGGTGAGGTCGACAATCCTCGTCACCTCTCCTACGGCCGTTTGCCCGGCTTTCAGTTGAGTGAGCTGGGTATCAACCAAGCCGAGACTACCGGGGAGTATCTGCGCCAAACCGGCGGCAACATCCTCGGCCTTTGGTGCAGCCCGCTCGACCGTACGCGACAAACCGCGGCCATCATCGCCGATCGCTTGGAGGTCCCGGTGGAGGTGGACGCCCGCCTGATCGAGGTCGGCTCGTGGCGCGACGGCTTACCGCGCCGCTTGTCGCCGGTTACCTACGCCCGCCAATACTTCGACAAAGACTCGCGCGCGCTCAGCGAACGTCCGATCGATCTTGTCGCGCGGCTGCGCGCGGTGGTGCAAGCGGCGCTCGCGCGTTGCGAAAACCCCGGGGACGCCTTTGCGCTGATTACGCATCAATCCCCGGTCTGGCACACCCGCGTATCGTTCGAGCGCCCTGATTTTCTCACGGGCGCCGTCTCGAACATCGCCGCTTGGCTGTTTGCGCGTGCACCGTGCGATGTGGGCTCGGTTACCACGCTGCGCTTCGACGCCAAGGGTCACTTCGTCGGGGTGCAGTACTTCGCCCCGTAGCGCGCTCCACCGACTGGGAGCGCGCTCAGCGCAGCCGCTCAGCGGGCCGTCGCGCGGTCCAACATCGCGTGCAAGAGCACGTTGCAGCCCGCCTCGAGGTGCTCGGGCTTGGCGTCCTCGATCTCGTTGTGGCTGATCCCGTCTTTGCACGGCACGAAGATCATGCCCGCCGGAGCGAGCCGCGCCATGTACACAGCGTCGTGGCCGGCTCCGCTGACCGTATCCATCGACGAGTAACCGAGCGTCTTGGCGCCTTTGCCGACCGCCTCGACGCAGCCTTTCTCGAACGGGCAGGGCGGAAAGTAGGAGACCTGCTCGATGCTGATCGCAAGGCCCGACTCCTTCGACGTCCGCTCGATGAAGCTGCGGATCTCAGCGTCCATCGCGTCCAGCCGCTCGCTGTCCACGTTGCGCAGATCGATCGAGAACTTCACCTGGCCGGGGATCACGTTGCGGCTGTTCGGGAAGACCTGCACCATGCCGACGGTGCCGCGGCCGTAGGGCGGATAACGATGAGCGATGGCCACCGTCTCTTGCATGATCTTGGTGGCGACCTGCAGAGCGTCTTTGCGCAAGGCCATCGGCGTAGGGCCCGCGTGTGCCTCCATGCCGGTCACCACGCAGTCATACCAACGTAGCCCGAGCACCCCGGTGACGACGCCGATGGTGATGCCAGCGTCTTCGAGCACAGGCCCTTGCTCGATATGGGCCTCGAAGTAAGCGCCCATCGGGTGTTTGCCCGGCTCCTCATCACCGATGTAGCCGATGCGACCGAGCTCATCTTTGACCGTCTTGCCGGCCACGTCTTTCGCCGCGTAGGCCGTCTCCAGGCTGAAGGCGCCGGCAAAAACGCCGGAGCCCATCATCACCGGCACGAAGCGCGAGCCTTCTTCGTTGGTCCAAAAAGCGACCTCGAGCGGAGCGTCGGTCTCGATCTTGTGGTCATTGAGCGTGCGCACGACCTCCAGGCCAGCGAGCACCCCGTAGTTGCCGTCGAACTTACCGCCGGTGGGCTGCGTATCGATGTGACTGCCGCACATGATCGGCGGGAGCGCGTCGTTCTTGCCTTTGCGGCGCATGAACACGTTGCCGATCTTGTCGGTGGTGATGGTCATGCCGGCCTCTTTGGCCCAGCCCACCACCAGGTCGCGGCCTTGCTTGTCGAGATCGGTGAGGGCCAGCCTGCACACGCCGCCCTTCTGGGTGCCGCCGATCTGAGCGAGCTCCATCAACGAATCCCAGAGCCGCTTACCGTTTACTCGAAGGCTTTCGTTCGACGCGTTCATCAGAAGGTCCTCCACAGAGCTGTGCCGCGAGAGCGCGGCTTGGCGCAGCAGGCTAGACCATTCGCCAGCGGCTGGGAGCGACAACTGCGCTCAGCGTAGCGAGGTGCCGTCCCAGGTCCCGGAAAGCGATTCTTGCTCCGGCCCACGTAGGTAAACGAGCTGTCCGTTGTGGGCGCCGCTCACCGTCAGCACGAGCTCGAGCTGGTCCAACTCGGCGTCGTAGCTGCCCGTCCCGTCGACGAACACCTGATCGACGAAGCTGCAACGCTCGAGCGTGAGCGTCCCGTCGAAGTCAGCGCTCACCCCGCCTCCCTGGTTGCAGCTCCAAACTCCTTCGAGTGGGAAATCGGGCAGGGCGTAAAGGTCGAGCATGAGCGCTGCGAGGAAGTCGTCGGCCACCGCATAATCGGCCGGATCGCTCGAGGTCAGCGGCAGATACTCGGCGACGAGGCCCGGGTCGCAGGCCACGTCGGCGCTGAGGCTCGCAGGGTCCAGCAGGTAGTCGGTGACCGCGACATTGACGCACTCATCGCTGCCCCACATCACATGATGCCCGCCGGCCACCGCCAGTTCGAACGCGTCGAAGCCGCGCGCTTTGAGGCCGCTCACCAGGCTGCGGCCTTGCTCCACCGGCGTCGCCACATCAGCGTCGGCGTTGATCACCAGCACCGGGATGCCCTCGGGCGCAAACGGCGCTGGCCGCGGCACCTGCTCGGCGGCGGTGGGCCAGCTGGCGCAAGGCAGATCGCCGTAACAGCCGTCGGTCGAGCGTTGGCCCTCGGTCTTTTCGGCGCATTGATCGAGATAGCTTTGCTCGTCGATAAGGCCGTAGTCGTTGCAGGTGAAGGTGTAATAGATCGCGTCGCTGAAGCCGTCGTCGGCGACTTGTTCGGTCGCCGGGTCGAGCCCTTCGTAAACGTCGACGAGCTGTCGCAGCGGCACCCATTGTCCTTTGGCGGCGGCCGCGAGCCCGCGCAAGAAGGCCGCCCGACCGAACTCGTCGTCCATCGCCACGCTCGAAAAATGATCGAGGTTCACGCTCTTGAACTCGCGCTCTCGCGAGCTGCCGTCGGGCAGCGGAAAAGCGATGCTCACCGGCCCTTGCGCGAGCTCGGTGCGCAGCTGATCGTAGGCAGCGCCAGCGTCGGGCAGGTCCTGGCTACAAGCCACATCCTCCGCACACCAGGCGAACACCCGCGCGAGGTTGTCGTTCACGGCCTTCACCACGCCAAGGTCGTAGTCGAGCATCGGCCGCGTCAAATCGAGCGCGCCGTCCAGCGCCACAGCGCGCACAGCCTGCGGATGCGCGCTGACGTAGGTTTGCGCGAGTTGGGTGCCGTAGGAGAGGCCGTACACGGTGATCGGAGGTGCTCCCAAGGCCACGCGCACAGCCTCCAGGTCTTCCGCCGCTTGCGCCGTATT
Organism: uncultured delta proteobacterium; assembly: GCA_903892415.1. Taxonomy (GTDB): domain Bacteria; phylum Myxococcota_A; class Polyangia; order Polyangiales; family Polyangiaceae; genus Xiheicaenibacterium. The sequence continues at coordinate 6,957 of CAITIQ010000599.1, forward strand.
GAGCAGCGCGAGCTCTGAAAGCGACCAGCCGGTCTCTGCGGGGCAATCGGCGCTGAAATCGCGCGCGCGTCCGGCGACCTCGGCGCGCTCCGCCGGCGTGCTCACACGAAAGCCCTCCGCGTAGAACGCATCGGAGGCCGCCACACAATCGATGCCCGCCGAACGACTCACCCCGCGCAAATCGAAATACAAAAGATCGAAGCGCGCTGCGAACTCGGGCGAAAGCTCGCTCAAGTCGTCGGTGCCGTCGATCCCGGCGTAACCCGGCCCACCGTCGATCAGCACCAGCACGCCCTCGGAAGGCCCATCGGCCGGCCGCACCGCGATCGCCAGCGAGAGCGTGGTGCCGTCGGGCTCAGCGTGATTGAGCGGCACGTCGACGAAGGCGCAGCTGAAGCTCTCATCCTCCGGGCAGGGCGTAGCGCCCAGCGCCGCTAGCCGGTCCTCGAGCGAACCGCCCACCGGCGCGAGAAGCTCCTCCTGACAGCCCGCGACCAGGCCGCTAACCGTCAGCATCAACAAGCCGCCCACCCAAGGCCGAAAGCCGTTCATCGCGAGCAGCATGGAGCGCTTCATTCAGGCCGTAAAGGCTGGAGAAGTGCCGCGCGCGGCTGCAACGCGATTGAGCGTTGTCGATTTGTGAGCGCTGCACTGGGGCTGCGGGAATACCTAAACATGGAACAACAACGGATGATCGCCGAGCTGTACTGGAGCATCTTGGACGGGGGCAATGGCCCGATTGGCTGGGTCGACATCGACATTACGGCCAAGGCCTTGCAGCATGAAGCCAAGGCCGAGTTGATGGAGTTTTTCCGACGAAGCCCCACCACCTGGGATGGCGCGTCGCTGCTGCTGCTCGAGCGCAGCGGCGCGCACAAGAAGTTCTCGCGCTCGCTCGCCGCCGGCGCGCGGATCTTGCTCCCGGAGGACGGCCGAGCCCTTGCCGCCGAGCTCCTGCAATCGCTGCAGCTGGTCCGCGCCGTCGACCCGAACCACGCCAAAACGATCGAGAGCGCGGTCGCGCTGTTCCTCGCCCGTCGGCCGCCGTCGCTCGATCAATGTATTCGAGCGCTGCACGAAGTCGAAGCGACCTTGTGCAGGTTGTTCATCGTGCTCGGCGCCTGGGGCCCACCTCGCTCGCGTGAACCGATGTCCGATTGGCGTAAGCACGCCGAGGCCCACGCCCGAGCGAGCGCCGCCTGCGCGTACTTGCGCGGCTCCTTCAAGGAGCCCGTCGCTCCCGCGCGGAAACTCCTGCATTGAGCTTGGTTAAACGGTCTACTTCGCGGACAAGGGCGGTTCGATGAGTCAACTATTGCTTATCCTGGCGTTGCTGCCTCATCTGGCGGCGACGCTGTTTGGGCGCCACCTCGTGCTGCGAGGCGCGGGCGTACCGCTCAAGCAGCTCCGTATCGACGGCGCGACTTGGCGCAACCTCAGCTGGCAACGTCGCCTCGGGACCTTCGCCGTTCCGCTGCTGCTCGACGCGCTTCTCGTCTCCGCCTTGCTCCTGCTCTTGGGCTTCTCAACGCCCGTCGCGACCACAGAGAGCCTGGTGAACCCAACCCCCGACGGAGCGGCCGCAGCCGCAGGTTTGCAGCCTGGAGACCGCGTGGTAGCGATCGAAGGAACGCCGGTCACAACCTTCGAGCAGCTGCGCGCCGAGGTCGCACGAGGCGCTGCGAAGCAAGCCGCCCTCGCGGTCGAGGTGGAGCGCGACGGCGTCCGCCGCACCGTCGAGATCAAGCATCGCAACGGCCTACTCGGCGTTCGAGCCGCCACCCGAAACGCGACCTTCAGCGAGGCTGTTTCCCACGGGGCCTCCTTCGTGAGCGCACAGCTCCGAGCGCTGCAGGGGCTGCTCGCCTCGTCGCCCGACGTCAAGATCGGCGGCCCCAAAGAGATCGCCGAAACCATGGAGCAAACGCCGCCCCAAGGGAAGGCCTACCTGCTTTTGATGCTGCTAACGATGGTGACCCTCTACAGCGTTTTGATCGTCCCACTGCTGTGCGCCATCGGTACGCCTTGGCGCTCGCTATTCAGGGCAGCGAGCTGAGGTGGCGTGGGGCTCGCGGCAGCGTTCGGGCGCCGATGTAACGGCTCCTGTTGCGGCGTGCGACATTGCGTCGAGTCTCACCGTGACAGCGGGCGATGTGTCGCATCTCAGCGTGGATCGAGCCGCCGAGCGCCGCCCATTGCGACAATACGCCGAGTCTCACCGTGTCAGCGGGCGATGTGTCGCATCCCGGCGTCGATCGAGCCGCCCGAGCGCCGCCCATTGCGACATTGCGCGGAGTCTCGCGGTGAGAGCGGGCGATGTGTCGCATCTCGGAGTGGATCGAGCGCCGAGCCGCCCGTAGCCCTCCGCCGTTAGCGCGTCGTGCAGCTGAAGGAACGCCGGCTTGTCCCCGGGCGGTCTTGGACGATCAGCTCGTCGCCCTCGCCAAACACGTGAAGCCCCATCGCGCCAAGCAGCAGCAGCCAATCCGGAATCGGCCCAGCCGCCTCCGCTCGAAACCAGGTAACCGAAAACGCCGGCAGCCGCTGGGCCGTCATCGAGAACCTCGCGGCGAGCCACGCCTCGCCCTTCAAGCGATGGGCTTGCCAACTGGGAGTCTCACCGCTCTCGCGCAACACAGCTCTTAGCTCCGAGCAGCCCGCTCCCCGCTCACGGTCGCCGCTCCGGCGCCGGTCTCACGGCTCGCGTGGCGGCCTGATAACGCTGGCTGGCTTTGCGTACCAACGTGACGAACTCGGCGCGCTGGCCGTCGGCGTCGTCGCCCAAGGCGCCGCTCGCGAGCCGCTCAATTTGATCGAAGGGGAGGTTGTTGCGGTCGGTGGTACTGCGCAATGCCAGACCAAAGGCTGCGACGCTGGCCGCAAAGCGAAAGTCGGTGGACATGTCTGCGGCGGAGGTATCCGAGCCGCTGAGGTTTACCTCGATCGGCGTGCTTGCGCTGCTGTCCGGCGCTTTATAACGAATCGCCACCGTGCCGAAGCTCAGCTCGCTATTGCGTTGGGAGACAGGTTTTACTTCATAGAACGCCGTCACCGTATGGCCCGCGCCAATGTCGCCTGCGTCCTTGCTGTCGTCGGTGAAGTCGGTGCTGGTCAAGGCACGGTTCTCATAGCCTAGTAAACGATAGGACTGCACCGCCGCCGGGTTCCAGCGGACCTGCACCTTCACGTCTTTGGCGATGGTTTGCAGCGTCCCCGCAAGGTCGTCCACCAACACCCGCCGGCTCTCGGCCTTGGAGTCGATAAAGGCATAGTGACCGTTGCCTTTATCCGCCAATAACTCCAGTCGTTTATCGTTCGGGTTGAACTTGCCGAAGCCGAGCACGCTCAGGAAGATGCCAGTGCGCGACTTGCGTTCAATCAACGACTCAAGCTCGGAATAAGCGGTGGCCCCGAGATTGAAATCGCCGTCGGTCGCGAGGATTACGCGGTTGATACCACCGTTGATGAAGGACTCGGCGGCCAGCTCGTAGCCGGTCTGGATGCCTTGGCTGCCGTTGGTTGCGCCGCCCGCCTTGAACGAATCGAGCGCGTTGATGATGACCGCCTTGCGATCGCCGCGCGTCGGCGGCAGCACGACGCCTGCGGAGCCTGCATACGCGACGATCGCCACGGTATCGCGCTCATCGAGCCGCTCGGCCAAGAGCGAGAAGCCGTCTCGCAGCAGGTCTAGCTTGTCTGGCCCGGCCATCGAGCCGGAGGCGTCGATCAAGAGCACGATGTTGGCCGGCGGTCGTTGGCTGTTCGCGACCTCGCGGCCTTTGATGCCAATGCGTACCAAGCGGTTGCCCGGCTCCCACGGCGCGCGCGCCGTATCCGTCATAAAGCCGAAGGCTGCGCTTTGGGGCGCCGGGTACGAGTAGCGGAAGTAGTTCACCATCTCCTCCACGCGCACGTCCTTCGGCTGCGGAATCACGCCCGCTTTCAGCGAAGCCCGCACCCGCGTGTAGCTCGCCGTATCGACGTCGACCCCAAACGTCGACGTCGGCTCGCTGCTCGTCTCCAGAAAGACCGGTTCGCGCGAAGCAGCACGCGGAGGGCGAGCCTTGGCGTCCGATGCGCTCGCTGCGGCGGGGGCCGGGGCCGGCGCAGTTGTCTCCGCCGCCGCCGTTGCTTTCGGCGAAGCCGCCGAGGCGCGGTCATCCTCGTCCTTAGACGCTTTCTTCGGCAGAGCCGTCTCACCGGCTGCCTTCCCAGGTGACGCGCTCGCCGCGCCCGTTGCCTCGGCACCGCAGCCAACCAACGACAACACCGCTAGCAACGCAACCGACCCAACGTACAGGCGACTCGAGGGATGCTGTTTCATTGGCACTTAATCACCAGACCATACTCCGAGTGCTCAGGTATTTAGGTAGGCCTTCCAGCTACGCGTTTTTTGCGGCCTGAATAGAGCTACTTTAACGGCCTAACCCCCTCCGATAGTCCCGCCAACGTCTACTTTGAGGACGTGGCTCGGCTCCCAGCCCTGCCGGCGCAGAGTCCCATCTTGTCAATGGAGCCCACCCAAGGGAAGTCCTACGGACCTCGACATGCAGACGAAATGGGTTGGATGGCTGGTCGGTTTCATGCTCACGACGGCGGGCGCGGGCTGCGACGATGAAGGCGGGGCCCAAGGGGGAGAGGGCGGTGAGCGCGCGACGGGAGGCGACGGTGGCGCTGGGGGAGGTGCCGGCGGCGCCCCGTGTACGCAGGTCGCCGCCTCCAAGGAGACGGTCATCCTCGAGAACCAGTATGGGACGCTCGAAGGGACGCTGCTCCTGCCCGAGAGCTGCGGCCCCGCGCCGGTGGCCGTCATCCTTTCCGGCTCGGGTAGCGGCCTGCGCGATGGCGGTACGCCGCGGAGCTATCGGCTGCTCGCGGAGGCCCTCCTCGCGCAGGGCATCGGGTCGCTGCGCTACGACGATCATGGAGTTGGCGGCAGCGTCACGGCTGCGCCGGGAGCTGTCGAGGACTTCACCTTCGACCTGGAAGTCGCCGACGCCGCGGGCTGGGTCACGCAGCTCCGTACGGACGAGAGGGTCGGTGACATCGTCTTTGCAGGGCACAGCCAGGGCTCGTTGACGGCGATCCTCGCGTCGCGGCTCGCTTCGGTGGACGGGCTGGTGTCGCTCGCGGGAGCCGGGCGACCCGCAGGGCAGCTGCTGCGCGAGCAGCTCGCCGATCAGCTTACGACCGAGCAGCTCGCTGAGCTCGAAGCGGCGCTGCTGAAGCTAGAAGCGGGGGAGCTGGCCGGTGCACTCACGCCGCCGCTGAATCAGATCCTGCCCGAAGATGTTCAGCCCTACCTCATCTCGTGGCTCACGTTCGATCCGCAGGTCGAGATCGCGACGGTGGAAGCGCCGACCCTTCTGGTTCAGGGCGAGGTCGATATTCAGGTCTCCGTCGCGGACGCCGAGCTGCTGCATGAGGGTCTGCCGAGCGCCGAGCTCGTGCTGATTGCGGACATGTGCCACGCCCTGAAGACGTCGACCGCAGCGCCGGTCTCGCAGAAGAAGTGCTACCAAGATTCGTCGATACCGCTCGCCGAAGACCTCGTTCCTGCGATTGCCAGCTTCGTTTCGAAGCTCCCCTGAGGCCTCGGCGGCGCGGTCAGCGTGCTACGCTTCGCTGGCATGCTCGTTTCGCATCGCCGCCATGCGCCACCGCTCGACGGCGTGCAGCTCGAGCTCGACCGCGCGGTCTTCGAGAGCTGGGTACTGCGGCGCGCGAGCACGGCGGGGGTGGTCCAGGACGACCGGCTGACGACCTCCTTGGGCCACGGCGTTCCGCGTGGCCGCCGTCGGCTCATGGTCATGCTCGCCGGGCGGACCACGGTCTTCGGCAGTGCCACGCTCGAACTCACTGCCGGTGACGCTCTCGTGGTCGAGGACCTCGGCGAGCTCGTGACACGCGCCGACCCAGGCCTCGCGTTCGAACTCGACTGGACCGCCGACGGGGAGCTCGCGGATGGAGACGTGTGTGGGATGAGTTCGTTCCGGATCGGCCCGTCGACGCTGGTCGCGATCCAGGCGCTCGTGAGCGAGCTGCGTGTGGTGAGCCCGATCGAGTGCACCGGCCTCGTTCACCAAGCCAAGGAGGTCCTTCGCGCGCTTCGCGCGGAGGGGGTTCCGGTCTCCCCCGACGCGCTGGCAGAGCCGCGCGTCAGCCGCTCCGACCCGGACGTGCAGCGCCTGCTCACGGCTGTCGACGCCGAGCTCTCGAGCCTCGAGCAGGGACCGGCGCTCACGACCCTCGAGGCGCGTCTCGGTTGGACCCGGCGGACCGTCGCAAGGCGCGCTCAGTTGGCTCGCGAGCGCTACGGGATCTCCGCGCTCTCGGGTCCGGATTGGCGCTCGGCACGCGACTTCTATCGCTTGCTGCTCGGTACCATGCTCGCGTCCCACGAGGCCGCGACCACGGGGCACCTCGCGCGAATGCTCGGCTACGGATCACCGGTCGCGCTGTGTCACGCCTTCGCCCATGCGGGCCTCGCGGCGCCTGCTGTGGTCGGCGCGCTCGCGCGCTCGGGGTGAGTCGTGCCCGAGTTGGAGCCCTCGCTCTCATGCACGCCGCAACCGCAGCGCATTGCCAATCACCGACACCGAGCTGAAGCTCATCGCGGCAGCGGCGATCATCGGGGACAACAGCAATCCGAAGAACGGGTAGAGAACGCCGGCTGCGATCGGAACGCCGATGGCGTTGTAGAAGAACGCAAAGAACAGGTTCTGCTTGATGTTGCTCATCGTCTTTCGCGAGAGATGGCGAGCGCGGACGATGCCTCCGAGGTCGCCCTTTACCAGCGTCACCGACGCGCTCTCCATCGCGACGTCCGTTCCTGTTCCCATGGCGATACCGACCTGCGCCTGCGCCAACGCCGGCGCGTCGTTGATGCCGTCTCCCGCCATCGCCACGAAGCGCCCTTCCTTCTGGAGTCGTTTGATGGTTTCCACCTTTTGGTCGGGCAGGACGCCGGCGATGACCTCGTCGATCTCGAGCTTCTTCGCGACGGCTTGCGCGGTCGTTTGGCTGTCGCCGGTGAGCATGACGATCCGGATTTTCTCCTTGTGCAGCGCGCGAATGGCCTCCGGCGTGCTGGCCTTGATCGGGTCGGCGACACCAACCAAACCTGCTGGCTTCGCGTCGACGGCGACGAACATCACCGTCTGACCCTCGACCCGCAGCGCCTCGGCCTTGTCGGCGAGACCACCGAGTTCGATCTTGAGCTGGGTCATCAGGGCGAGGTTCCCGAGCGCTACCGCTCGGCCGTCGACGTTTCCGCGCACGCCCTTTCCCGTGACGCTCTCGAACTCTGTCGCCTCGCCGAACTCGACTCCGCGCTCTTCGCTCCCGCGCACGATGGCAGCCGCGAGCGGGTGCTCACTCCCGCGCTCGAGCGTTGCCGCGAGGCGAAGCAGCGCCTTCTCGTCGAAGCCCGTCTCCGGCAGTACCGACACGAGCTTCGGCCTGCCCTCGGTGAGTGTGCCGGTCTTGTCGACGACGAGCGTGTCGACCTTGCGCATGACCTCGATGGCTTCGGCGTTGCGGAAGAGTACGCCCATGGTGGCGCCCTTGCCGGTGGCGACCATGATCGACATGGGCGTCGCCAAGCCCAGGGCGCACGGGCAAGCGACGATCAAGACGGCGACGGCGTTGATCAGCGCGTGCGCCATGCGCGGCTCCGGTCCGACCAAGCTCCACACGACGAAGGTCACGAGCGACGTGCCGATGACGATGGGAACGAAGTAGCCCGCGACGAGGTCGGCGAGCTTTTGAATGGGCGCTCGGCTGCGTTGTGCCTCGGCGACCATCGTGACGATCCTCGAGAGCAGCGTCTCGCTGCCGACCTTGTCCGCGCGTATGACCAGCGCGCCCGTGCCGTTCACAGTCGCGCCTACGACGCGCTCGCCCTCGTGCTTCTCGGCCGGCATCGGCTCACCGGTTACCATCGACTCATCGACGGCGCTGGCGCCCTCGAGCACGACGCCATCGACCGGGATCTTTTCACCCGGGCGAACTCGAAGCCGATTACCGACGACCACGTGATCGAGCGCGACGTCTGTTTCTGAGCCGTCGTCCTCGAGCAGGCGCGCCGTCTTCGGAGCGAGGCCGAGCAGCTTCTTGATCGCGGTGCCCGTTGCGTGGCGGGCTCGAAGCTCGAGCACCTGGCCGAGCAGAATCAGCGTGACGATGACACCGCCTGCTTCGAAGTACACGGCCACTTCACCGCCTTCGCTCCGGAACGACGCGGGGAAGACGCCCGGGAGGAGCGCGGCGACGAGGCTGTACAGGAAGGCAACGCTCACGCCGAGCCCGACCAGCGTGAACATGTTGAGGCTCTTGTTCCTCACCGATTGCACGGCCCGCACGTAGAACGGCCAGGCCGCCCAGGTGCAGACGGGCGTCGCGAGTAGCAGCTCGAGCATCGTGCGCACGCGAGCCGACAGCAGCTGCGAGATGGGTTGTCCCGGCAGCATGTCCCCCATGGCGAGCACGACGAGGGGCACTGTCGCTATGGCCGCGAACCAGAACCGGCGCTTCATGTCGCGAAGCTCATGGTTCTCATCGTCGTTGGCCGCGGCGACAGGCGATGCGAGTTCGAGCGCCATGCCACACTTCGGGCAGGGGCCGGGCTCGTCTGCCCGGACCTCAGGGTGCATCGGACAGGTGTACGTGCCGGGGACGGCGACGGGCGGCGCCACGTCCGTGCCGCGCAAGGGATCCGCTTGTTTTGGTTCCTTTAGAGCGGTTCGAGGCTCCAGCTCTTCGGTGGTTCCTTGCATCTCTCAGCTCCATCCCGCGAAGTCCCACGTCCGCGTCCCACCTCGCGAAGGTTTGGCGCTGGGCATGCGGTCAAGAGACCGCCAAGGATGATGGAACGCACGAAGCGAGCCAGAACCGTCAACCGGTCAAAGTGCCGCGCTCGCATGCGCGTGGGCGCGCGCCGCGCGGCGCGGCCCATCAGAGTGAGGCGTTGGCGGTCGCTTCGATGTTCTGCGCTTTGGCTTTCCCAATAGCGGAACGCCAGCGGCCCACCCCACCGCTCGGCCTCCAAGGCCCACGTTTGGGCGCAGCAAAACCGTGCTCTTGGTGCTACAGCACGCTCTTGTCCAACCAACAGGCGTTGCCCATCCCGGTGAAGTCGAGCGTGACGCCGCGTCGTTTGGCGCTGCTTTCGCTGGCGGCGGCGTGCGTGACGTTGGGGCTTAAGTTCGGTGCGTATGCGCTGACCGGCTCGGTGGGGCTTTATTCGGATGCGCTCGAGTCGCTGGTGAACCTGGTGGCGGCGCTCGGGGCGCTGTGGGCGCTGAGTGTTGCGGAGAAGCCGGCCGACGCCGAACATCCGTGGGGGCACGAGAAGGCCGAGTACTTCTCGAGCGGGCTCGAGGGCGGGCTGATCGTGGTCGCCGCAGCGATGATCATTTGGGAGGCGGTGCAGCGGCTGTTGCATCCCGCGCCGGTGGGCAGCCTCGGTTGGGGGCTGGGCATTTCGCTGTTGGCCTCCGCGATCAACGGCGGTGCGGCGGTCTTCATGTTGCGTCACGCCAAGCGGCTGGACAGCATCGTGATCGAGGCGGACGCGCGGCATCTGCTCACCGATGTATGGACGTCGGCAGGGGTCGTAGCGGGGCTCGGCTTGATGGCGGTGTTGCCGGCGAGCTGGGTCTGGCTCGATGCAGTGGTGGCCATCGCTGTAGCGCTCAACATCGTTGCGACCGGCTATGTGCTGGTGAAGCGCTCGATGAGCGGCCTTATGGATACTGCGCTACCGGCCGAAGAACGCACTGCGCTCGAGGCGGTCTTGAACTCGAAGATCGTCGCGCCCAATTCGTATCTGGAGCTGCGTACGCGCAAGGCCGGCAACGCGCGCTTCGTCGAGTTCAAGCTGCTGCTCGCCGGCTCATCGACGGTCGCGGAGAGCCACACGTTGTGCGACGCGCTCGAGGAGGCGGTAGCCAGCGCGCTGCCGCGAACCCAAGTGACGATCCACGTCGAGCCGCTCCCCGACTGAGCGCGGGCGGGCCGCATCACGGGCCGCGAGGCTCTCTGCGGCGCAAGGCTTCATTCGGCGCGAGGCTCTCGAGGGCGCGAGGCTGCAACCCACAAAAACAAAGCGGCGACCGGGAGAACCCAGCCGCCGCGAGCGAAGCGAGCTTTCAACCTTCGGTTGGAAGCGTACGTCTTTTCAGACGCTCTTCTTCACCACATCAACGATGCCCTGCACGCTGGCAGCGCTCTTCTTGAGCATCTCCTGCTCCTCGGCGGTGAGCTTGAGCTCGATGATCTTCTCGACGCCCTTGCCGCCGATCACGACCGGGACACCGATGTAGATGTCCTTGTAGCCGTATTGACCGTCCAGGTAGGCGGCCGTCGGCAGCAGGCGCTTCTGATCGAAGAGGTAGGACTCGGCCATGGCGATGGCTGCTGAGGCCGGCGCGTAGTAGGCGCTGGTGCCCATCAGCTTGACGATCTCGCCGCCGCCCACGCGGGTGCGAGCGATGATCGCGTCGAGACGCTCCTTGCTGATGAACTCGCTGACCGGCACGCCGTTGACGGTGGTGGCGCTGAGGACCGGCACCATGTCGTCACCGTGACCGCCGAGCACCATGGCGCGGACGTCTTTGATATTCATGCCCGTCTCACGAGCGAGGAACAGCGAGAAGCGCGCGCTGTCGAGCACGCCGGCCATGCCGACGACCTTCTCCTTGGGGAAGCCGGTGCGACGCTGGAACTCGTACACCATCGCGTCGAGCGGGTTGGAGATCACGATCACGAAGGCGTTCGGGCAGTGCTCCTTGGCGCCGTCCGCGACAGCGCGGATGATCGGCAGGTTGATGGCCACGAGGTCATCACGGCTCTGGCCCGGCTTGCGCGGCACGCCAGCGGTCACCACGATCACGTCCGCGCCAGCGCAGTCTTTCCAGTCGCTGGTGCCGGTGATGGCTACGTCATAGCCGAGGACCGCGCCGTTTTGCTCGAGGTCCAGCGCTTTGCCCTTCGCGAAATCCGTCTTGGCGGGGATGTCGAAGAGAACGACGTCTCCGAGCTCCTTCTGCGCCGCGAGATTTGCGAGCTCGCCACCGATGTTTCCTGCCCCAATGAGTGCGATCTTCTTCCGTGTGCTCATGCGCGCTCGTCTACCACGGCCGGCGAAAAGTGCACATGGCCGAGAGGCGTAATCTGCATTACAGCCTGCCCATGGTCGACGAACCGACACTGCGCGCTGCGCTCGATGAAGCCCTCGATGAGACCTCGGCCGCGGCGCTCGGGCTCGACCCGTTACGCAGCGTTCGTTATGAGGGCAAAGTCCGCGACAACTACTCCTTCGCCGAGAGCCCGATTGGCCCAGGACGTTTGATCGTCGCTACCGATCGCATCAGTGCCTTCGATAGGGTGTTAGGGACGCTGCCCTTCAAAGGCCAGGTGCTCAACCGACTTTCTACATTTTGGTTCGAGCAAACCGCGGATATTTGCCCCAACCACCTATTGCGCTCGCTCGATCCGCAGGCGGTTTTCGCCAAAGAGTGCCGGCCGCTCGCCGTGGAGATCGTGGTGCGCGCCTATTTGACCGGCGTGACCTCCACCAGCGTGTGGACGGCCTACTCCAAAGGGGAGCGGACGTTCTGTGGTCACGCCCTCCCCGACGGCCTGCGCAAAAACGACGCTTTGCCCAAGCCCATCGTCACGCCCAGCACCAAAGCCGAGAAGGGTGGTCACGACCGCTCGGTCTCGCGCGAGGAGTTGCTCGGGCTGGGCGTGGTGGACGCGCGCCACTTCGACCGTGCGAGTGAGCTGGCGCTGGCGCTCTTCGCCGCCGGCCAGGAGCACTGCCGCAAGAACGGCCTTCTGCTCGTAGACACCAAGTACGAGTTTGGTCTCGACGGAGAAGGCAACGTGATCGTGATCGACGAGATCCACACGCCCGATTCGTCGCGCTTTTGGCAGGCCAGCTCCTATGCGGAGCGGCTGGCCAAAGGCGAAGAGCCCGAGAGCTTCGACAAAGAGTTCTTGCGTCGTTGGCTGTTCGCCCAAGGCTTCTCCGGAGAAGGCCCGTGCCCACCGCTCTCCGCCGACATTCGCGTTGAGGCCGCCGCCCGCTACATCTCCGCCTTCGAGCAGATCGTCGGCCAGCCCTTCATCGCCGACCTTACCCCGCCGCTCGCCCGTCTGCGCACGGCTTTGGCCCCGCTCTCCGCCTGAGCGGCGGCTCGTCGCGATAGAGCAGCGATGGTGAACGTCATCTCGCGCGCTAGCACGGCAGACGAACTCTGGACGGCGCTCTCGAAGGAGCCCTACGCTCGAGCGACGTTCGTCGAGGACGTGCTGCCAAAGCAGCTCCTCGCATCGCTGGTCGAGGTCGCTAACGAGGGGGGCCCCGTTGCTGCGGCAGCGCTGTCGGCCCTCGGGCGTGCATCAGCGTTCGACCCGCTGCCGTTTCTTTTGCCTCATCGCGCAGCGAACCTCGATCACTCGGTGAAGGCGCCCGTAAAGAAGGCGCTCCTGCAAGCGTTGGCGGTGGCGAGTGAGCGGTGGGACCGCAACGACGCCGAACAAGCCGAGGCTCTCGCGCTCGCCGTCGCCAGGACGCGCAAGCCAACAGACGACCTCGCCGCCTGGCTCGCAGAGCTAGCCGTTGCGGGGGATGTGCGGCCGTCGCTCCGCGCAGCGGCTTGGCTCGCGATCGGCGCGACGACTTCGACGCTGGCGAAGCGGGCGCCCAGGGCGTTCGTCGAGCGCGCACGCAGCGAGGAGCGGATCGAAGCGCTCGCAAGGGTGGCGGCGGGGGCGCTCCTCGGTGACTCCCTCGGCGACGCCTCGACCATCCTCGTACATGCGCTCGAACAGCCATTCGAACTCCCAGCGGCTTGGGGCATCCGTTGGCAGGACGGCGTTGAGACATCGCAAGCCATCGCCGTGCGCGTTCTCTCGTTCGCGAAGCTGCCCCGGACGCCTAGGCTTCCCGTCGCGCTGCGGAGCTACGACGGCGCGGGGTACCTTCTCAAGGACGCGGCGTACCACGTCGCGTTCGACGACGGTGCGCGGCTAAACCCGATCTGCCCCACCTTCGAGGAGCTCGACGAGACGGGGCTTGCGGGCGTGGCGCTCTTTGCGACTCCACGGCTCGCGACCGAGTGGACCGCCAAGTCGGAGCTCGGCATCCATAAGGAGGAGGATGCGCGTAGCTTTGTCGATCGATCCCCGCCGTTCTATCGACCTGTCGCCCTCGAGGTCGAAGGCGTTACGCGGCAGTGGCACTTCGTTCGTGTCGGTCGCGAGGTTCTTCACAACGGGCTCGATCCAGCGATCGCAGCAGGTGCATTGGCGGAGCTTGGCGTGCAGCTGTTCCACGCAGTCACCTCGTCGCGGCGGCGCATGCTTCTGGCGCTTAGCGGCACGCGCAGCGCGCCCGACGCGGCTGAGCGCGAACTCGCATTGACGCTCGCGAGCTTCCGAGCGCTCGAGGAGCGAGGGCTCGACGTAACCGCGCTCGTCGACCGCGCAGACTGGGCGTCTCCCGACCTCGACCCGGCTGCGCTCGCTGCCGCGGCTCTGGAGCACCACAGCCGTTGCGGCGAACCGTTCGATGCCGCTCGCCGGGCGCAGATCGCGCGCGGGATCTCGAAGGCCCGGAAGCGCGCGCTGCTGCTCGCTATGATCGACGACCCCTCACTTCGCGCCGGTATCGAAGCTGACCTCGCCGAGCTCGAACGGTAGTCACCCCGCCGCTCGCCCGCTTGCGTACCGCCCTGGCCCCGCTCTCCGCCTAACCGCTCTTGCCTGCCACCTTCGGGAGTGCGATGGGTCGGGCGTGAAAGCCACGGTCAAGGTCAGACTCAAGCGAGAGGTTCTGGATCCGCAGGGGGACGCCATTCGGCGGGCCCTGGGGACGATGGGATTTGCCGGCGTCGCCGACGTGCGCGTTGGCAAGCTGATCGAGATCGAGCTCGGGGACGGCATGACGGCCGAGCAGGCCAAAGCGGCACTCGAGAAGATGGCCGAGCAGCTGCTCGCCAACACCGTGATCGAGGACTTCGAGGTCGGCGTTCTGGAGTGATCGACGGCCTTTCGTTCCCGCCGCCGTTCGACGCCTTCTGCCAGCGGGTGTTCGAGCTTCATCGTCGAGATCCCGCAGGCGGCGCCGAGCGTTATCACCGCGTGTTGGTCGGCTACTTGTTGCGGCTTTCGGCGGGTGAGCCGGAGCTGCCGTTGGTGCTCGCTGGGCTGTGTCAGCATCTCGAGCGTTGGTCGCTCGCTCGCGACGCCTACCCGAAGACCACCGCCGGCTATCGCAAGTGGCGGGCCGAACTCCTGCGTTTTCATGCGCGGCGTGCGCATGAGATCGCGCTGGAGGTTGGCTACCCCGCACCCATCGCCGAACGGGCAGAGGCCATCTTGCTCCACAAGGCGAACAAGCGTGACGCGGAGGGCATGGCGATCGAGGACGCCGTTTGTCTGACCTTCCTCGCGCTCGAACTCGAGAACTTCGCGAGCACCCGCAGCGATGAGGAGGTGATCGTCATTTTGCAGAAGACCTGGGGCAAGATGAGCGACGCCGGACGAGCCATGGCGCTAAACGAAGAGGCCGCTCGGGCGTTCCCGGCGGCCTCTTGTCGGCTGTTACGAGCCGCGCTCAGCTGACGAACAGCTCAGCTGGCGAAGCTCGGTTGCAGCTCAGTTGTCGGCGAGCTTCTTCGACCAGACGATCGCGTCGCGACGCTTGTTGCCCACCACGAGGTGCGAGGCCAACACCGCCGACTTGCGGAAGCCGTTGGCCAAGAAGCAGGAGGAGAGCAGCAGGTCATCGGCCGGCGCGAGGCTGAAGGTGCTTACTGCGTTGACCTCGACCAACTTGCCGAGGAGCGCGTGAATGGCGCTCTGGGTGAGCAGCCGCTCCGACTCGTCCCGCGGGGCCGCCAGCAGCTCCAACATCGAGCTGGCGAAGGACGGTTGCACCTCGTACGAGGCGATCAGTTCAAAGCCGTTCTTGCCAGTGGCGGAGAGAAAGTGTCGCTCGGCGTCGCGGCTGAAGAGCTCGAAGCCGGTGAGCGCGCGCCCAGCTTTGCTGGCAGCTGCTGCGGCCTTGTCAGCGACCTCGCGCTTGATGGTGGTCACCTTCATCGGCGGCAAGGACTTCTCCGGCACGTCCTTGACCAGCTTCTTCGCCTTGGCGATGGCTTTGTCCGCGAGCTCCAGCGCTACGTTCGGCTCGTCATCGAGATCATCATCGTCATCATCGCCGGGGGCGCGCTCGGGCTTCATCGGCCCGATGTTGGCGATCACGGCGCCCATGATCCAAGCGTCACTGCGGCGGTAGAAGCCGGGGACGCAACCCTCACGGCGGAAGCCCATCCGCCCCCAGGTATGAACCTCGTCACGCTCCACGAGCACGTAGACCTTCTCGAGGTTTTCGCGGGTCGCCGTCGCGATCACGAAGTTGCGCTTGGCGGCGGTAGCCCCAGCGCGGAAGTCGATCACGCGAGCCGTCTGATGGCGCCGGTTGGCGAGCATGCAGAGGGAGACTGCGTTGTTGTGAAAGGAAAGCTCGTCGGAGGTTTCCGAACTCGTACTCGTGCGTTGTGCTGTTGCTGCCATTTTCCCACCCACCGGACGAGAGCCGCCGGTGCCGTTGTTGCCCGCCCAAGGCGCGAGTGCGCCCCTCGAGAAGGCGCGGGAGTTAGTCCCTTTGCTGGCGGTCGTCAACGCGCGGCCAAGCGCTTTGCGCGACCTCCAAAGCACTGAACAGGTCGTTCATTCGCTTCTTGGGGATCGACACGCGGGTGGGCATGCCGCCGGAGAGCCCGAGCAGCGACAAGAAGTTGAGGCCGCTATCGAAGGCGGCTGCAACCGTCACACTGTCCCCGTCGAGCACCACTGCAATTGGCCGCTGCTTCTGGCCGAGCAAGAGCAGCATCGTCTTGTCGTAGCTGCCACTGCGCTCGGTGCAATCGGCGAAGATCACCCGCGCGTCGAGCGCGACCAGCCGTTTGGCCAGCTCTTGCGTACGCTTCTCCACCGCCTCGAGCTCGCGCCCGGCTGCATCGATATCGAGCCACAACGCGGTGTCTGCCAAGCCGCCGGCCAGATGCCGAACCACCAGACCGGCCAGGCCAGTATCGCGAGGCCGAGCGCGCACGGCTCGCTCGATACGCCGGCCGATCAACGAGGGCTCGCCCAAACAGGTGTCCACTGCGCGGGCATCGTCATCGGCGCCGGGGTAGGGCTCGAGCCCCAGCCTCAGCCATTTGGCGGCGCTCATCAGCCCGTCGAAGTCACTGTGACAAACAATGGTTTGCACTGTTCCAGCGCGCTCGACCAGCTCCGGCGTGATCAGCTCCGGGCAGGCGCCGTGTTCGGCCTTGGTGGTCAGTGTGAAGCGCGGATCCCCGAGAAACCGGGCGTGATGCAACGAATCATGGTGATCCACCCAGGCGGCGAGCCGAGGGCCCAGCTGCTCGATCAAGGGCAGGGTGCTGGTCTCGAAGGAGCCGCCGCCTGCCTCCGAGGCAAACGCCAAATCGAGCACCGCGACCCTGCCTTTGAGATCGCGCGCTTTGGGGAGTTTCCGAGGGGTGGCAAAAACGAGTTCGATCGACATCTGTTCGCGCAGCTGACCTCGTCATAGCACGGTGCTCTACTGTGCCCGAGACAACCATGAACGTTCCGTCCTTTCGCCTGCGCAGGCTATTCCCGGCGCTTTCTTTGCTCGCATCGCTGGTGCCCAGCGAAGCTTTCGCCGAGGTCGCCGCCGATGTCCCCTCGGCCGCCGAACGAGTCGTGTTCCGGCCGGCGCCTAAGCCGATCATTCCGCTGCTCCAGAGCAAGGAGTTCGGTTTGCCCGGTGGCCGCTTCACCGTGGCGCTTACCGAGGACGCGATCTTGGCGCGACGCTGCAAGGGGCTGGGTCCTTGCGATGCGCGCGAGGGCACGCCGATCCATCCACCTCAACGCGCCCGGCCGTTTTTATCGCGCGCCACCATCGAGGGCTTCGGCAGCGGCGCGAACCAACTGGTGCTGGTGACCTTGCCCGGTGAGCCCGGCAAAGACGAAGGCTACGTGGTGCTGCTGCAACCACCCAAAGATCCCGAGGGCCCACCCACCGTGCTCTTGCGCAGCTTCACCGGCAAAGAGAACGCGCGCAATCGCTTCACCACCGTCAGCCCGAATGAACGCGGCTTGCTCTTCACCACCCGCGCCTCGCTCTGTGGGCGCGAGGTGGTCGTCGAGGAGAAATTGCTCGACACCAAGCGAGGCACGCTGACTGCGCGTGAAGCCCCAGACTTCCTGGGCGCGGCGCGCCTCTCGGTCAGCGAGCTCGCGGCCAATACGATCGAGAGCCCTGGCCCGCGGCATGCGTTGCTCTCCTCCAAGGTCGCTTCCACCGGGGCCATCGGGCTCGCCGTCGACAAGAACCAGAGCACCCTGTGGGCGCCCGAGTCGAATGAACGATCGTTTGTCTCCTTCGACGTCGCCGAAGGCGTCACAGCCCAGCGCTTCGAGTTCTCGCTGCTGCGCGACAAGGACCACGGCCTGCCCAGCGGCTCGCTGCTGCTGGCCACCGAGAGCGGCTTTCATTCGCTCAAGCTCCCGGCCAAGGCCGACGGCCTCACGCACGTATCACTCCAGCTTCCAACGGCTGGCACGCGCTGCGTCGCGCTCGTCTTCGACGGCGTAAAGAAGCCCAATGAGCGCCCAGCCGTGGCCGAGGTGTCGCTCGGAACCAACCTCGACGGCCAGTCGCTCGAGGCTATCGCGGCGGGCCTCGGCAGCACAGATTCGGGCGCGCGCGAGGTCATTCTGCGAGCCGCCGGCGAGGCCGCGGTGCCGGCCGTGCTCGCGGCTTTGCCCAACTTGAGTGACCAAGGTCGCGTCGTCGCGCGCTCGCTGATGGATGAGCTGCCGTGCGAAACGCGCATCCAATTTTATGGGCCAGCGCTGCGCAGCGCGGACAAAGTCGAGGAGGACCGCGCGCGGGATCGCATTCGCAATTGTGGTGCGGCCTCTGGCCCGTACCTCGTTGCACAAGCCGTCGCCGCGGGCGCCGTCGAAGGCCGCATTCGCTACGCCGAAGAGGCCGGTCTGCTTGCGCCGGAGCTCGCGCTCAAAGCCTTCCCTGCGGCGTTGAGCGAGGCCAAGTCCAGTGAAGATCGTCGCGTCGCTCGCCGCGGCCTCGCCAAAGTGAACGCGCGCTCCAAGGGCGTGCGCCTATTCGACTCGTTCCTCGGTTCGCAGAGCTTTGGCGCGCTCTCGCTCTCGGCGCGGGTGGACGTGTTGCGCGCCCTCGGTGAATCGGCCAAGCAGACGGCCAATGCTGCAGGGGCCTTCCAGTCGACGGCCAACGAGGCGAAGGAGTTTCGCGAGCGCTACCTGCTGCTCGGGCCCGCCGCCGAGCTCGCCGCAGACCGCCAAGAGCCCGGCGAGAGCTTCTTGCGCGAGCAGCTCAAGGCGGAGGACCAAAGGCTACGCGCGCGCGCAGCCGAGCTCGCGGCGGGCATCCCCGCGCTGCGTGACGTGGCTCTTTCGTTGGTCGACGATCCGGCGGTCCGCGTACGTGAAGCGGCGATGTTGGCGCTCAGCAAGGCGAACGTCGAGGCGCCGCTCGAGGCCAAGCTCGCCGAGCGCGTGGCGCTCGATCCGTGGGCCTTCGTGAGGCTGCAAGCGGCGGCCGCGCTGGAGTCGGGCAAGAGCGAACCGGTCAACGTGCGCGTCGGTGCAGCTGTGGATCTCGAGCCGCTCGAGAAGGTGCGCGCAGCGATGGTGACGGCGCTCGGCGTGCGGCGCGCCAAGAGTCAGCGTTTGGTGGTTTGGTCGCGTGCCACCGATGAGAAGGAGGCGCTGGTCGTGCGCACCAACGCGCTCGTCGCGCTCGGAACGATGTGCGATTCGCAGTCGCTCGAGCTGCTCACCGAGCTCGCCCTCGGCGGTGCCACGCTCCAGCTCGAACGGGAGCGTCGGCTTTCGTTGGCCGCGCTCGAGGGCTTGGCCGCACTTAGCCCCAGCGATATCGCGACGCGCATCGCTCCGCTATTGACGGCAGGCGCTACCCCGGATGTCCGCGAGATGGCTCGCCGCGCGGTGAAACCAGCCTCGCCGAGTCCGTGCGTGAGGTGACTGGTCCTTTCAATCCAAGGGTGCTAAACGCCCAGCCTCCATGGCATCGCCCGATGACGACGGACGTTCAGCCGAGCCGGCTGCACGAGCGAATCCGGGGCTCAACAACGGTCGCGCAGCACGCTTTGTCGAGCTCGTGGGTCCAACCTGGGCGCTTGCGCTCGCCGCTTGCCTGGTAGGCGCAATCCCCGCGGCCACCCGCACCTTTCGTGCAGGTGGATCGCCGCTCGGGGCGGTGTTGGTAGCCACCGCCGTTTTGCTTCCGGCGGTCGCGCTCGGCATTGCCATCAGTCGCGCGGCCGGTCGCGGCTATCGGCTGGTGACCGGTAACTCGGCGGGCGCAGCGCAAGGCGCAACCGTCGCTCTGTTCGTCGGTTTGCTCGCGCCGATGCTGCTTGCCCTCGGTGCCATCCTCAAAGATGGCACCAACCACCGCGGGCTCGGCGGGGCCACCTTTGGCGTGGTCTCGGCCGGCTGCGTGGTGGTTTCGGTGTTGGTGGCGGTGCGCATCGTCGCCACCGGGCGTTGGCTAGTAGCGCGCGGCCTACCGGATCGCGCTGTGGGCGCGCTGTTCGCGGTGGTTGCCGTATTGCCAACGGCGCTCTTGGGCATCTTCCTTTTGCGCGCCAAAGACCCTTCGCAGGTAGCTCCGCTGGTCAACGCAGCGGTGATCGACGGGCTGCTGCTGACCGTCGTTTCGGCGGCTGTGTTGTCGGTGGATCTGGGGGATACGGTGCGCTCGATCTTGCGTCGTTTTGGCGTGATCGCGGCGGCCAGCTGCTTCGTGATCGGCGTCTTTTGGTTGACGCTATCGGCTCCGCTTTCGGCCAGCATGCAAAAGGGTGGGGGGCTCGCCTCCACGCTGCTCCGTCGGCTGGAGCGTTGGACCGACCGAGATGGTGACGGCGTGGGCAGTCACTTCGGTGGGCAAGACTGTGATGACGGGGACGCGCTTCGTTACCCCGGCGCAGTCGATCATCCGGGGGACGGGCTGGACCAAGATTGTGACGGTCATGACGCCGGCACGAAGGAGGAGGTACTGGCGAAGGCGGAGCTCCCGGTGACCCCGCCGCCCATCAAGGTCGCAGCACCGCCCAGCACCAAGCCGCACGTGGTGATGGTCACGCTCGAGTCGCTGCGCGCCGATCGAACCAGCTTGTACGGCTACAACAAAGAGACCACCAAAGAGCTGCAGGCGCTCGCGGCTCGCGGCGTCGTGTTCGAGCAGGCCTTCGCCTCAGCCAGTGATCCGCAGCGCGCGATGATGCCGTTCTTCAGCGGCGTTAGCTACGGCGAGACGCCCAAAGATCGTCGGCAATGGCCCACCCTGAAGGACGAGGCGCAGACGCTCGCTGAACGGGTTTCGGCGGCGGGCTACGAGACGCACGGCATCAGCTGCTTCCAATGGCTCTCGCGTGAGCGCGGCTTCGCCCAAGGCTTCTCCGACTTCGAGGAGGTCTTCCGCGAGGAGCACCCGGAGCGCGGAGTCACCGGGCCGCTCGCCTTGCGCTCCTTCCGCGCGCTGGTCGAGAAGGTCACCGCGCAGTCGAAGCCGCAGTTCATTTGGGTGCATCTTTTCGACGCGCATGAAGAGTGGCGTCGTCACGACGGACTGGACTTTGGCCGTGGGGAAGGGGGCGCCTACGACAGCGAGGTGGCCTTCGTCGATCGCATCGTGGGCGACATCGACCGCGCGATCGAGAAGAGCCCGCTGGCCGGCAAGACCTTGCTCGTCGTGCACGGCACCTACGGCGAGTCGCTGGGTGAGCGCAGCAAGACGGGCAGCCGCCAGGAGCTGACCAACGAGCACGTGCGCGTGCCGCTGGTCGTGGTTGGTCCGGGGATCGAGCCGGCGCGCATCACGGAGCGCGCGGTCAGTGTCTCCAGCGTGACTGATCTGATCTTGAACCGCACCGGCGCCCAAGCCAGCGCCGAGGACCCGCTGGTGGCAACCAGCAAGCCAGCGCCGGTGTTGCTGCAGACGCATCGGCGTCGGGGGATCGTGGTTTATCCTTGGAAACTCATCTCGGTCGAGCGCAAAGGCAAGCAGCGCTTGCTGCTGTTCGACCTGAAGGAAGACCCGGGCGAGAAAAAGGATCGATCCGAAAGCGAGCCGCAGATGCTGCGCGAGCTATCCGCGTTGCTGGATGTGTCGTTACCTCGAAAAGTAGACCGAGATGCGCGTCGTTAGTTTGGGGATGCGCGCTATACTCGAGAGTTCGTAGCGCGTTTTTTGACTTCCTCTTTCCTCGAGTACCACGATGACACGAAGCGTGTCTTTCCGAGTGTTCGTAGCTGTCGGGTTTGCGTTGGGCGTCACGGCGCTCGGCGCGTTCGTGGTGCGGCTTTCGGCGGGAGAGCTTCCGCCTGAACTCATGCTCGGGGCGCATCAAAAGCCCAAGCAGCCCACGCGTGAATGGCAGCTTGTGGACGGCAAGCACTGGCAGATCGTCGGCGCGGAAGGGGAAGACCCGCGCATCACCGACAAGCTCGAGACCACGCGCGGCAACTGCGCCGACGGCATGGTCGAGGTGCAAGGCAAGATGAAGTCGGACATCTCGCGGCGCAGCCTGTTCGATCCAAACACGGTCGAGGAGATGCAGAAGCGCACCTGCACCAAGTGGATCACCAAAGAGTATCCCGAGCGTTGCGCCGAGTTCGACCGCGATAAGTGGCTCGCCCTGAGCAAGGACCTGCCGATCAAACCCATGCATTACTGCATGGATCGCTTCGAGTACCCCAATCGGCGCGGGGTCAACCCGATGATCTTCGTCACCTTCTACGAGGCCGAGCAGAAGTGTCAGGCGCAAGGAAAGCGGCTCTGCAACGAGGAGGAGTGGACCTTCGCCTGTGAAGGCGAAGAGGCAACGCCGTACCCCTACGGCTACGTTCGCTCACCGGAGAAGTGTCCGATCGATGGTAAGTGGCGGGCCTTCAACGAGAAGTCGATGCAGGCGCGCGGCAGCTTCGAGGCCATGCTCGAGATGGATCGGCTTTGGCAAGGCGTGCCGTCGGGCGCGCGGCCGGAGTGCAAGAGCGTCTTCGGCGTCTACGATCTCACCGGCAACATCGACGAATGGACGACCAGCACGCGCGAGGGCGAGCGTCCGAGCATTCTGAAGGGCGGCTACTGGGGTCCGGTGAGAACACGCTGTCGCCCGTCGACGCGCTCGCACGACGAGAACCACGTCTTCTATCAGCAAGGCTTCCGTTGTTGCTCGGACGCTCCCAAGGGACCACGTCAAGACGCCGGGGAAGAGGCCATGCCGCGGACAAACTTGGATCCCTCGCGGGACGTCGTCAGGCCCAACTGAGTCCCCCGAAGGCTGAAGGCTTGCGTGCCGTGGGGTGGTCCATCTACAACACCGTTGAATGACGGCTGACGCGCAGCTTGGAGCACAACCTGCCGGGGCGCCGTCTACTGTTGGGCTCACCCCTGGGCCGCTCGTCGCCGCCGTCTGGTTGTTCCTCTTCGGCGCTGTTGCCCTGCTGGTGGTCGCGGGCGCTCCGGCTCTGCTTCGCGGGCTCGGAGTAACGGACGTAACGCTCGTCCAGCCCGAAGGCCCAGCGCCTCATCCGCTCGCCCCCAAAGGCGGCGAGCCAGGTGCCTTTCGCGATAGCCCGTTTGAGCTGGGCCCCGGAGCCGCCAATGACGACGTCGAGCTGGTGATGGCGCCGCGTGCGCTCTCCCTGCGCTCCGAGCCGAGCGCGAAGGCGAAGGTCGTGCTCGAGGCCAAGAAGGGTTCGCAGCTTTTGGTCATGCGCGAACAAGACGGCTGGGTGCTGGTGATGGCGCCAAGCAAAAACAAGGCGGACGCGCCGAACCTAGGCTGGGTCTCTCTGGCTGATCTCTTGCGACCCTAACATGGCGAATCCGACTCGAAGGTACCGGGCAGCACTCTTGACCCCGACCGATGCGGGCGAGCTTTTGTTCCTGCCGGATGCCGTGCTGGAGGTGGATCCGCAGGGACGCATCGCCAGCATCAGCGACTATCAACGTGAGCCTCATGCTCACGGCCTACTGCAGGATCTTCGCGGCCATCTGATCGTGCCGGGCTTCGTCGATACACATTTGCACGTGCCACAAACCCGCGTGATCGGTTCGGCCGCAGGACCGCTGCTCGAGTGGCTGGACTCGACGGTGTTTCCCGAGGAAGCGCGCTTCGCCGACACCGACTACGCCGCCCAGGTCGCTCATCAGTTTCTTGATTGTTGTGGCAGCGTCGGCACGACCACCTTCATGGCCTTCGCGACCTCGCACCCCGCGGCGACCGAACGCACCTTCGAGATTTGTGTCGAGCGCGGCTTCCGGGCGACGCTCGGTCTGACGCTGATGGATCAGAACTGCCCGCCGGCGTTGCGTCTGGCGTCGGACGTAGCTTTGCAGAGCTCACGTGAGTTGGCTCAGCGTTTTCACGGCGCAGCCGACGGGCTGATTCGCTTTGCGGTCACTCCGCGCTTCGCGCTCAGCTGCTCCCGCCCGTTGCTGGAGGGAGCGGCCAAGCTCTCGGAGGAGCTGCAATTGCCGATTCAAACGCACATCTCGGAGAACGCTCGTGAAGGCGTCGAGACGCTGATCGAGCACCCTTACGCGGCGGACTATCTCGGTGTGTACGAGGCGGTCGGGCTTTTGACGAGCCGCACCATCCTCGCTCACGCGATCCACTTGACCGCTTCCGAGTGGGAGCGGCTCGCCGCTAGCGGCGCGGCGATCGCCCACTGCCCCGACTCGAACGCCTTCTTGGGCAGCGGCAAGTTCAACCTTGGTAAGGCGCTGGCGCACGGTATCCGAACCGGCCTCGGCAGTGACGTGGCCGCTGGGCGCAGCTTCGATCTGCGCCGCGCGAGCTCGCATGCCTTCGACACGGCGCGCGAAGTTGGCGTCGATGTGAGCGCAGCTGCGCTATTCGAGCGAGCGACGCTGGAGGGCGCCCGAGCGCTCGGTCTCGCGGACAAGGTTGGCTCCCTCGAGCCCGGCAAAGACGCTGACTTCGTGGTGCTTTCGACCAAGGTTCCCCAGCTCGATCAGCACGTCGCCGTGCGGCTGGCCGGCTTCGGCGCGGAGCTCGCACCCGTGGCGCGAACCTACGTGCGAGGCCGCTTGGTGTTCGATGCGCGGAGCAGCTTCTAGCCCAAAGCTCTGGTAAGCTGAGCGGATGCTGCTTCACGCTCGTACGCTCGGTTTCGCAGGTCTCCTTGTTGCGCTCGGCTGCACCGAAGACGTCACGTCTGGGACGGGCGGAGCAGGTGGAGCGGGCGGAGCAGGCGGAGCTCCCAGCGCGAGTGGTCTGCCATGTGATGTGCAAGAGATCCTCGAGCAGCGTTGTCAGAGCTGCCACTCGGCCTCGCCCAAGTTCGGTGCGCCGATGCCGCTCGTTACGCGCGCCGACCTTTTGGCTGCACCGGTGGCGAACAGCGCGGCCACCGTTGGTGAGGCGACGGTGGCGCGCGTGTCCGATACAGCGTCTCCGATGCCGCCTCCGCCGAGCTTGCCGCTTGACGCAGCGGAGCTCGCGGTGCTCGAGAACTACGTTGCCGCGGGCATGCCGGCCAGCGACGAGAATTGTGGCGGTGAAGGTGGAGCAGGCGGTGCCGGCGGCGGCGTCACGGTCAACTGTGTGCCGGACATTTCGCTCAAGCCGGCGACTCCGTTCGAGATGCCCGCCGACGAGGCCGATCTTTATCTGTGCTTCGGCGTTGAAGCTCCCAGCGACATTGCTCGCCACATCACCGCCATCGCGCCCAAGATCGACAACGAGAAGATCCTCCACCACATCCTGTTTTTGCAGTCTCCCGAGCCGGTGATCGCCAACGGCGAGCCTTGCAACTTCGTCAACCTCGATTGGAAGTTGGTTTACGCCTGGGGGCCGGGAACCCCCGCGCTCGAGTTGCCGCAGGAGGCCGGCTTTCCTCTTGGGCCGAATGATCCGGGCCACTACGTGATTCAGATCCACTACAACAACGTGCAAGGCCTCGTCGGTGAAACAGACGCCTCCGGCATCGACTTGTGCACGACGACCGAGCTACGCCCCAATGACGCAGACGTGGTGGCGTTTGGTGGAACTCAGTTCGCCCCGCTCCCGCCCAACGCCACCACCGAGACCACCTGCTCGTTGGATGTCCCGGCAACGGTCGAGCCGTTCTTCCCGGTGACCATCTTCCAGTCCTGGCCGCACATGCATCAGCTCGGGCGCAAGTTCGAGAGCGTGATCGAGAAGTCGGATGGCAGCGTGGTAACGCTTGCGGACGTCCCCAACTACGACTTCGAGTACCAAATCACCTACCCGAACGACAACATCAAGCTCGAGGTTGGAGACACGGTGCGCACCACCTGCACCTGGGAAAACACGACCTCCGAGACCGCCAACTTCGGCGAGGATACGGCCGACGAGATGTGCTTCAACTTCGTCTCGTATTACCCCCGGGTGACCGCCAGCCAATGGCATTGGCTGCTGCCCAGCGCCTCCGCGGATTGTCAGTGACCTGATGGATCAATGATCCATCCTACCTTGTCCTTCACCCACCCCCGGTTCTTGGAAAGGCCAAGTTTTGCGGCAATTGAGGGACTTAACGGGTGGCCTGATGTGTGCTTAGGTAGCCGGCATGCGACTCCTAAGCTGGTCACGGTCCTTCCTCGCCGCTTCCTTCCTCGCCTGCGCAGCCTTTGTTTCTGGCTGCGATGACACGGGCTCGAACAGCGAGAACATAACCGACGTCAATCAGACCGACGTCGAGCGTCAGTCAATCGGCAACTGCTGGCTGTACGCCACCGCTTCGTGGGCCGAGTCGATGCACCTCACCGCGACCGGCGTGGAGTTCGACATCTCGCAATCGTATTGGACCTACTGGCACTGGTACGGGGAGATCCTGACCATGTCTGGGGACGAGCTCGAGACCGGCGGTTTCGAGTCCACCGCCTTCCAAATCATTCGTGAACGCGGGCTGATGAGCGAGGCCGACTTCATCAAGGAAGACACCGTCGGTGAGATGAGCAGCCGTCAGAGCACCGCGCTCACCAAGATCCAGGCCGAGCTCAAGACCGGCCGTCTCGCCTCGGCCTCGGCTCGCACGGATCGCAAGTTGGTTCGCCTGGTTCTTGATGAAGCTTGGGGCCTCACCCCCGAGGTTCGCGCCACGCTCGAGAAGGCCTTCGGTTCCGGCAAGCGGACCTACCTAACCAACGCCACCAACAAGGGCCTGCCGATCGTCAGGGCCAAAGACTTCAAGGTTCAGTACACCGAGCGCAAGTCGGACCCGACCAAGTCGACGGTCAAGAACACCACGCTCAAGGTCGCTGTCGATGAGTGGCGCACGGTGAGCTACCCCTGGAGCTCCAGCGAGCAACGCAAGTTCCAGATCCGCACGCAGCGCGCTCTGCATGACCGCCAGCCGGTGATCATCACCTGGTCGGTGGACTTCAACGCCATGGCCGGCAAAGAGAGCGACAAGCCGGGCTCCTTCAACCTCGACACGCTCAAGGCCGCAGGTAAGCCCGGACGTCAGGGTGGGCACATGACGGTGCTCGAGGACTACGAGGCACAGACCGTGGACTTCGGTCTGCTCAAGGCGGGCGTCACGCTCGACCCGACCATCCCCGAAGACAAGGCCAAGCTTGACGCCGCGCTGCTGAGCTCGTCGAAGGTCATGTTCTGGCGCATCAAGAACTCCTGGGGCGCACTCCGTGATGACCGCGCCAGCGCTCCCGGCTTCCCCGGCTACCACGACCTCTACCAGACCTACCTCGACGGCCCGATCAAGTGGTGCCCGGACGCTCCCGATCCGAAGTCGGCTGCCTCCTGCAACGGCTCGGAAGTCCCCTTCAGCAACGTCGTTCTCCCGCCCGGCTACTGAGCCGCCGCGTCTTAGCTAAGCATGAAGAGAAGCCCACCTCGGTGGGCTTTTCGTCTTTCGAACGCGGCCCCGCGTTGGCGCGTTGGTGTCGCCGTGAGTGCGCGCTCGTGCAGCGCCTTCGAGATGGCATCAAGGGATCTGCCGATGATCGAAGGCGAGGCCAAGGCGCGCCGACGAAGGACTAGCAGGGCTAATTCGAGGAGGCGGAACGATGGCATTGCCTTCGAGCGCGGCAGAGGATTGATGCCATCTCGAAGGCGCTGCACTAGAGAGCTGCGCATGACCGCGATTCAGCTCGACCCTGCGCTGTTCGGTGCAGACTCCGCCTGCTTTGGCTGCAGCCCCACGCACCCCATCGGCTTTCATCTGCGCTTCGAGAAGGAAGACGACGTGGTGCGCACGCGCTTCGTGCCGCATCAGCAACTGCAAGGCCCGCCGGGGATTATGCATGGCGGTCTGGTCACCACGCTGGGCGATGAGATCGCCGCTTGGACCATCATCGGCCTCAAAGGGCGCTTTGGCTTCACGGCCTCTCTTTCGGCCAAGCTCGAGCGGCCGGTGCGCATCGGCGTCGAGACCGTGGGCGAGGGGCGCATCGTGCGGGATAGTTCGCGCGTAGTAGCGATCAACGTCGAGCTGCGTCAGGCAGGCGAACGTTGCTTCGTCGGTGATTTCAACTTTGTGCTTTTGGATCGAGACGGCGCCGAGCGGCTGCTTGGCGGGCCACTGCCGGAGAGCTGGTCACAATTTGCGCGCAAGGCCCCGTAGTGAAGCGCTCGGGTTGGCGCTGGACGCCCCGCTCGATCGGCCCTACTCGCCGGACGGAGTGCTAGCGATATGAATGACCAACTCAAGTCGGAGCTCGCTTCGCTCCGTATCGATCGCAGTGGGCCCAAGCCGCGCAGTCGCTTTTGGACCGCGCTATTCGTGTTGGCCGCGGTCGGGGGTGTGAGCGCGGTTGGGCTCAAGGTCGGTAAGCCTTGGGCCGAGGCGCAGTTCTTCCAATTGGAGATCTCTGCCACCGAGGTCGGCTCGATATCGCCTTCCCAAGCCGCCGTGGATCTGACGGCCACCGGCTACGTGATCCCGCAGGTCACGGCCAAAGTGTCGTCCAACGTGATCGCGCGGGTGACCAAGTCAGAGTGGCGTGAAGGCCAGCGGGTGAAGGTTGGAGACGTTTTGTTCGAGTTGGATAGCGTGGACCAAAAGGCGTTGGTGACGGCTTCGCGGGCCCGGGTAGTCGCCGCGAGCGCGCGCGTGATGGCGACCAAAGCGCAACGCAACGAGCTCAACCTCGAGATCGAACGTCAGCGCAAGCTCGTGGAGGCCGGGGCTGCGGCCAAAGCGCCGCTCGAGGATCTGCTGGCCAAGGCCGCTTCGCTCGATTCGCAAATCAAAGCGGCCGAAGCCGATGTTGGAGCCTCCGCAGCAGAGGCCAGCTCAGCCGAGGTCGGGTTGCGCAACCTCAAGATCCTCGCGCCGATCAACGGCACCATTCTCACCAAACCCGCCGCGATCGGCGATGTCGCCAATCCCGGGGTCCCTTTGCTCGAGCTCGCCGACTTCGACTCGCTGGTGGTCGAAGCAGACGTTTCGGAGGCGCGGCTCGCCCTCGTGAAACCCGGCGGCCCGTGCGAGATCGCGCTCGACGCGATCCCGTCCGAGCGCTTCAAAGGCGAGGTGCTCGAGATCGGTCCGCGGCTCAACCGCTCCAAAGCCACCGCCACCGTGAAGGTGAAGTTCCCAACCGCACCGCCGGAGTTGCGGCCGGAGATGAGCGTGCGCGTGAGCTTCTTGCAGAAGGCGCTGGACGAGGCGCAGCTCAAGGAGACGCCCAAAACCGTGGTACCGGCCACAGCCGTCACCGAGCGCGGCGGCAACAAGGTGGTGTTCGTTTTGGATGGTGGGAAGGTCAAGTTGGTGCCGGTCTCCGTCGGTGAAGCGATGGGCTCCGGCTTCATTCTCAAAGACGGGCCAGGCCCCGGAACCCGGCTGGTGAAAGATCCGCCAGCCACCCTCGTCGACGGTCAACCTGTGAAAGAGAAGAGCTCCTAATGGAAAGTCCGCTGATTGAACTTCGCTCGGTGGTGAAGGAGTTTGAACGCGGTGGCGAGCGGCTGCGCGTGCTCCAAAGCCTCGATTTGGACGTGGCTCGCGGCTCCTTCGAGGCGCTGATGGGCCCTTCGGGCAGCGGCAAATCGACGCTGCTCAACCTGATGGCCGGTCTCGACCGTCCGACCAGCGGCTCGCTGGTCGTTGACGGCAAACGCATCGACCAAATGAGCGAAGGGCAGCTGGCCAACTGGCGAGCGAACTCGGTGGGCTTCGTCTTCCAGTCGTACAACCTGCTGCCGGTGCTGACCGCGGTCGAGAACGTCGAGCTACCGCTGCTGCTCTCCCCGGTCCCCAGCAGTGAACGCCGGCGTCGCGCCGAGACGGCGCTCAAGGTGGTCGGCCTCTCCGAGCGCATGGGCCACTACCCGCGGCAGCTCTCCGGTGGTCAGGAGCAGCGCGTTTCGATCGCCCGGGCGATCGTCAGCGACCCGCTCTTGATCGTGGCCGACGAGCCGACCGGCGATCTCGATCGCAACAGCGCCGACGAGATCTTGAAGCTGCTGGAGACGCTCAATCAGGAGATGGGCAAGACCATCGTGATGGTCACGCACGATCCGCAAGCCGCCGAGCGCGCCAAGATCATTCGCCACCTCGACAAGGGGAAGCTCAAGTGACCTTCGCCAGCTTGGCCGCACGCAATCTGCTGCGCAACAAGGTCAGAACCTCGCTCACCATCCTCGGTGTCGCGGTCGCCATCATCACCTTCTTGATGCTGCGCACGGTGATCTCCGCTTGGACGGGGGCCGCAGATTTTGCCGCCAAAGATCGCGTGGTCTCGCGTCACAAGGTGACCTTCGTGATGCAGCTGCCCAAGCGCTACATCGACAAGATCCGAGAACAACCCGACGTGCGCGAGGCCACCTGGGCCAACTGGTTTGGTGGCCGTTCTCCTGGCAACGAGCGGGAGTTCTTCGCCAGCCTGGCGGTCGACGCCAAAACCTACTTCAAGGTGTACGACGAGCTCTCGATCACCGAGGGCTCGCTGGCCGAGTTCGAAGCGGATCGTACCGGCGCCGTGGTCGGGGACGTGCTCTGCAAGAAGCTCGGTTGGAAGCTCGGGGACACGGTCACGCTCGAGAGCGGTATTTACCCAGCACCGCCGGATAGCGCGTGGACCTTCACCATTCGCGCGGTCTACACCACCACCTCACGCACCGCCGATCGCTCAACCTTCCTTTTTCACTGGGAGTACATGAACGACACGCTGCCGCAGGTGCGCAAAGACGAGATCGGCTGGGTGGTCTCCCGGGTAAAGGATCCAACACGTACCGCCGACGTCGGCATCGCGCTCGACAAGATCTTCGACGTCGAGGACACGCAAACGCTCAGCCAAGACGAAGCCTCGTTCAATACCTCGTTCCTCGCCGGCTTCTCGATGGTGCTGAGCGCGATCGATCTCGTATCGGTGGCCATCCTGCTGATCATGGCGATGGTGATCGGCAACACCATCGCCATGGGCGTCCGCGAGCGAACGGGTGAATACGGCGCGATGCGGGCGATCGGTTTTCTGCCGAAACACATCGCCGGCTTCGTGGTGATCGAGGCGGTCGTGCTCAGCTTCCTCGGCGGGCTGGTCGGCCTCATGTTGTCCTACCCGATCGTCGAGAAGGGCCTCGGCGGCTTTCTCGAGCAGAACATGGGCGGCATGTTTCCGTTCTTTCGTATCCCGATCAGCATGGTCGTGGTCGCGCTGCTCGCCTCGATGTTGCTCGGCCTGATCGCCTCCATCATCCCCGCTTGGCTCGCCGCCAAGATCCGCGTGACCGACGCTCTGCGAAGGGTGGTGTGAAATGATGATCCCGCTGCGCTACACCTATCGAAGTCTGCTGGTCCGCAAGGCCACCACCATCGCGGCGGCCTTCGGCATCGCGATGACCGTGTTCGTACTCGCCTCGGCGCTGATGATGTCGGCCGGGGTAAAAAAGACGCTCGGTTCCTCCGGCCGCGCCGACGTCGCCATCGTCTTGCGCAAAGGCAGCGACGCCGAGCTCGGCAGCGGCATTGAAGACCCGCAGGTCGGGCTGATCCGCGCGATGCCCGGCATCAAGAAGGAGGACAACGTCCCGATCGGCGTGGGCGAGGTGGTGATCGTGATCGCGCTCGAGAAGTTGGGCGCCGAGGGCGTTGCCAACGTGCAGGTGCGCGGCGTCGGCGACCTTTCGAAGAAGCTGCGGCCCAACATCAACATCGTCGAGGGTAGGGCCGCCACCCCCGGCTCCGACGAGGTCGTGATCGGCAAAGGCATCAACGGTCGCTTCCGCGGGGTCAAGCTCGGGGACTCCTTCGAGTTGAAGCGCAACCGCTCGGTCACCGTCGTCGGCGTGTTCGAGGACAAAGGCTCCTCGCACGAGTCGGAGGTTTGGCTCGACGTCGATACCTTGCGCTCGATGTTTGGCCGTGAAGGCGCGGTCTCCAGCGTGCGCGTCGTGCTCGAGCAGCCGTCGAGCTTCGAGGGCTTTCAGCTAGCGGTGGAGCAGGACAAGCGGCTCGGTTTGCAAGCGATGCGCGAGGTTACCTACTTCGAGAACCAGTCGCAGGGCACCAGCCTCTTCATCGGTATCTTGGGCACGTTGATCGCCGTCTGCTTCTCGGTCGGCGCGATGATCGGCGCGACCATCACCATGTACGCCTCGGTCGCCAACCGCCAGCGGGAGATCGGCACCTTGCGTGCGCTCGGCTTCAGTCGCTTCTCGATCTTGGTGTGCTTTTTGGTGGAGAGCATCCTGCTCGCCGTCGGCGGCGGCATCGTCGGAGCGCTGGCCTCGCTAGCGCTTGGTGGCGTGCATTTTTCGATGATCAATCTGGCCAGCTGGTCGGAGATGACCTTCTCCCTCGACCCTGCGCCCCAGTTGATCGGCATCGCTGTGGGAGCTGCCGGTATCATGGGCGTTCTCGGCGGCTTCTTACCCGCCATTCGAGCCTCCGGCGTTTCGCCGTTGGCTGCCATGAGGAGCTGACCCAACGTGAATGCAAATTGGACCTGGGATCTCTCGAGCTACTTCACCGACTTTGCCTCTGCGGAGCGGCAGGAGTTCGAGGTCGCGCTCGAGCGCGATTTGACGGCCTTGCTCGCTCGCGCCGAGGCGTTGCGCGCGTTCGATGCCGAGCCTTGGGAAGCGTTGGTCCTCGGCTACGAGGAGCTGGCCAAGCGGCTTAGCCACCTTGGTTCGTACATTGGCTGTCTCGCCGCTGCGGACGGTAGCAACGAGAGCTACAGCTTGGCGGAGGGCCGCGTGGCCGACTTGCGTAGTCGAGCCGAGCGCGTGCTCGTCGAGCTGCGTCGTGGCTTCGCGGCTCCCAGCGACGAAGAGTTCGGCCAGTTCTGTGCGCGGCCTGCCTTGGCAAAGGCCGGCTACGCCCTTGGCCGACTGCGCAAAGAAGGCCGCGAGAGCATGGCCGCCGGGGAGGAAGGCGTCGCCGCCGAGCTGAGCAACTTCGGCATCTTCGGTTGGGGGCGGCTTTATGACGCCGTTTCCGGCCGGCTAACCTTCGAGATGCAGTACCCCGACGGTCGCAGCGAGGTCTTGCCGGTCGCGCAGCGACGCTCGCTGATGGCCGACTCCGATCGGAAGGTGCGCGAGGCGGCGTTTCGGCGCGGTAACGAGGCCTGGAGCTCGGTCACGCACATCCTCGCTCCGGCGCTCAATCACATCGTCGGCACGCGGCACTGTTTGAATCAGCGACGCGGCGGGCTTCACTTTTTGGATCAGGCGATGCACGGGGCCGGCGTCAGTCGCAAGACCATCGACGCGATGTTCGAGGCGGTCAGCGATCGCATCGAGATCCCGCGTCGCGGTCTGCGGCTGAAGGCGCGCATGATGGGCCTCGAGGCGATCTCGTGGTTCGACCTGGAGGCGCCCTTTCCGATAAAGGGGCAGACACGGGTCGACTTCGATCGCGGTGTTGAATTGGTGCGCACGGCGTTTGGCCGAGCCTACCCGCGCTTGCAACAGCACTTCGACGCGATGCTCAGCAAGCGCTGGATCGAAGCCGAGCCGACCAAGACCAAGCGGCCTGGCGCGTTCTGTACCGGCTCAGACGTGACCGATGAGACGCGGGTGTTCATGACCTTCCAAGGCTCGCTTGGAGACGTCTCTACGCTCGCGCATGAAGTGGGGCACGCTTTCCACGCCGAGGTTCTCGCCGGGTCGCGCGTGCTCGAGCGGCAGTATCCAATGACGCTCGCTGAGACCGCCTCCACCTTTGCGCAGGCGGTGCTCAGCGAAGGTCTGCTTTCTGATTCGTCCTTGAGTGTCAGCGATAGGGCGCTCCTGCTTGGTGAAGCGGTCTCCGAAGGAGCCGCGTTCTTGTTGGATGTTCCGACGCGTTTTTACTTCGAGAAGGCTTTCTACGAAGAGAGGTTGCGGGGCGAGGTCACTCCCAGCCGGCTCTCTGAGTTGATGGTGGAGGCGCAGCAGAAGCAGTTTGGTTCTGCCTTGAGCCGCGGCGCTGAAGATCCGTTGTTTTGGGCCTCAAAACTCCATTTCTTTATCCCTGATTTGTCCTTCTACAATTTCCCTTACACCTTCGGTTTTCTCCTTTCGCGAGGCATGTACGCCCTGTTCAAGCAGCAAGGTTCGGAGTTTCTTCCCCGCTACGAACACTTTCTTCGACTTTCCGGAAGTGCCCTCGCGCACGAGGTCGCAATGCAAAGTTTGGGCGAAGACATCGAGTCGCCGGCCTTCTGGGCTGGGGCGATCGACACCTTGATTGCCCCGACGAACGAGCTCGAGGCCCTTTTCGACTCGGGAAAGTTGAACAGCCGTTAGCCGCCGATTCGCTCTAAGCTGCAGCCTCCACCCATGTCGACCGAACCTCGGCTCTCCGGTGCGATCCTCACCGACCAACTCGTGGTCATGCGCAACCGCTTTGGTGCGCCGTTGGTCGACCGTGCCGTCGAGAGCCTGAGCTTCGAAGACCAGCATGAGGTTCGCAGCCTGACCTCGATCGGATGGACGACGGCGGCGCTTGCCTGCCGTTTGAAGACAGCCGTTGCGCAGGAGGCGAAGATGGAGCCGCTCGAGCTGCAGCGTTGGGTCGTGCAAGAGGGCGTGCGCAAGACCGTTAACGGTGTGTGGAAGTTGTTGGCGCGGCTCGTTTCGGATGACCAGCTGATCAAGCGAGCCCCGCTGCTTTATTCGAAGACGTTCGACCGCGGGGTGATGACGGTTACGGTGCCGCGTTCAGGCCAAGCGATCGCGCAGATCGTCGGTTGGCCCGCCATCCCGGAGTTTGACATCGTCGGCTTGCTCGCCGGGATCGAAGCTGTGTTCGCTTCGTTTGACCGACCAAAGACGCGCGGCTCCTTCGAGCGCACCACCGACGGCGTGATCTTTCGCATCGACTGGGACTCTGCTGCTCGTAAGTCCGGCTAGCTCGGGCTTGGGCGCCGCTCGTAGCTAGCTCGGCTCAGTGCTACGGCGCGTGCGCACGACGATCACTTCCGGCATGCGAGGCTGCTTCGGCTCGGGCCGCCTGCCATCCCCACCGCGCGAAGCCTGATCTCCCTGCTGCGGGTTGCCGCCAGGTCGTGGACCCTGCCTGCCGCGGCCGCTGTTCTGCGGACGACGACCATCGCCGTTGGGGTGGGGCGGGCGCTGGCCCTGGTTGCCTTGCGGTCCGCGATCCCCGCCATAGGGAGTCCTGCGGTCTTGGTTCTGCGGACGATCGGCGCTGTATTGAGGGCGGTCACCGTTGTGAGGAGGCCTGCGGTCTTGGTTCTGCGGGCGATCGGCGCTGTATTGAGGGCGGTCCCCGCTATGGGGCGGCCTGCTGTTTTGGTTCTGCGGGCGGTCACCGTTGTAAGGCGGCCTGCGATCTTGGTTCTGCGGGCGATCGGCGCTGTATTGAGGGCGGTCCCCGCTATGGGGCGGCCTGCGGTCTTGGTTCTGCGGGCGGTCACCGTTGTAAGGCGGCCTGCGGTCTTGGTTCTGCGGACGATCGGCGCTGTATTGAGGGCGATCCCCGCTATGGGGCGGCCTGCGATCTTGGTTCTGCGGGCGGTCACCGTTGTAAGGCGGCCTGCTGTTTTGGTTCTGCGGTCGGTCACCGTTGTATTGCGGGCGATCACCACTCTGCGGCGGCCTGCGATCTTGGCTCTGCCCGCCGTTCCCACCCTGGCCGTATCCACCCTGACCACCCTGGCCACCACCGCGCTGGTAGGATCCTTGCGGTTGGGCTTGCGGCCCGCCGCGTAGACCGAGGGCGTCACGCCTGCGCCGCTCATCACGGTCTGCGTCCTGAATCAGATCCAGCACCGATTCACCGCTGCTGCGACGTTGTTGCGAGCGGAACCTTCCGGTGAGCCGCGTATCAGCGGTGAGCGCGTTGTTCTCGTGCAGGTCCCACATCTCCTCGGCCAGCGGCAAGCGCCGGGCGTTGGGTACGAAGCGCGAGAGGAAACGATGAAAGTTGTCCACGTCACGCAGCAACAGGCGGCGTGAGTTGGTGTTGCTTGCCGTATCCACCGACTGCGGGAAATCAATGATCACCGGCCCGTCTCGACCAATGAGCACGTTGAACTCGGAGAGATCGCCGTGCACCACGCCGATCGACAACATGCGCACGACCTCACGAATCACGCCGTCGAACATCGCCTGCGCGGTGGCCGGGTCGAACGAGAGCTCGGAGAGGCGCGGCGCCGGGTTGCCCTCCGCGTCGGTCACGCACTCCATCACCAGCACGCCGTCCATGAAAGCGAGCGGCGTCGGCACGCGCACGCCGGCCGCGTGCAGCCGACGAATGATGTCCACCTCGGTGGAGCGCCAGGCCGACTCATCTTGCTCGCGCCCGTGTTTGGTGCGCTTGTCGATGGCCCGCTGATCGCGGGAGTTCCGCGTGCGGCGCCCCTCGGTGTATTCAGCGCGGTTCTTGAAGCTGCGATTGTGCGCCTCTTTGTAGACCTTCGCGACGCACAGCGTGCCACGCGACTCTACCAAGTAGACCTGTGCTTCTTTGCCGCTCATCAGCGGGCGAACGATTCGCTCGATGATGCCATCGTCGAGCAGTGAAGTTAGACCATCCGGCGTTTGCACAGGCTTTCGACCCTACTCGATTCCGATAGAAGTGGGGATAGTTGACTCGCGCGAACTGTCTTTGAAGTTAAGCTGGCCGTTCCCTAAAGGAACGCGCCCTCGATGCAGTAGCTTCCTCGCTGGTTTCGATCGCGTCGCGGTCTGGCCAGATGCGGAGCTCGTCGAACAAGCGTGCGGCGCGCCGCGGTGCGTATCCGCGGTCCTCGAACGTCCCATATCGCCTCGTCGTTCTGGGCGACCGAGCCTTATGGGACACGCGCCGCGGCTCTCCACCCGCTGCGCCGTCGGGCTCCGGCGAAAAGCCGCTACGAACGCCTCCGTTCCGCGGCGAACGAGCAGGGCTCACTCACCCCGACGCGCCCAACCGTCCCGTATCGCCTCGTCGTTCTGAACGACCAAGCCTTATGGGACACCCTTCGAGCGAGTAGCAACAGCGTGCGCACGAGACCGTCGCAGCTGGTGCTCGGTGCGGCCACCGGGCCAGATCAAGCTCAGGTCTAGTCGAAGCCGAGCTGGGCAAGGCTCTCGGCGACACGTTGAGCGCCCGTCTCGTACGCGGATAGGATCGTGGGGCCCGTTGCGCCCGGTAGGCCCTCGACGAGAGCGGCCGAGGCTGACACGAGCTTCACGCTCAGCGGCGGCAGCGTCGGGATCGGGATCGCGGAGCCTTCACCGATACGGACTTCGGGCGGTCCCGCGCTCGGCTTGTGCGCTTGAACGACGAGCGGCACGCGCAGGAATGACTCGTGCCAAGTCGAAGGTTCAAACGCGCCTGCGGCTCTCTTTTTCGCAGAGGGCACGAGTCATTCTGTTCACTCCATCCGCCTTCGGCGGAACGCGCGCGCCTGCTTCATCAGGGTCACGAGCGACTTCGAGTCCGCGATTGCTTGGCTTCGATGGGCCGACCCGGGGCGGCCGCCGCGGTCAGCGAGCCCGATGGGGAGGGGCGTGGTACGCTCTCCTCATGAGCGCGCCGATCAATCTAGCCGATCCCGAGTGCGAGCCTTCGGACGCGCAACTCGTTGAGCTTTCGACGCGCGCGTTCGCGGGAGTGCGTCTGTCGCAGGTCGAGAGGCTCCGGAGATTGCGAGCTGAGATCGACGTTGCTCGAACCCGCGCCCTCCAGCGTCTCGATGATGCTGAGGTTCCTCGAGCGAAGCCTTGAAGCCGGTTCTGCTCGTCATCGCTGGCCCGAACGGCTCCGGCAAGACGACCGTGACCGAGAGGCTGCGGGTCGAGCGCTGGAGCGAAGGGGTCGAGTACCTGAATCCAGACGAGGTCGCGCGCGACCGCTTCGGTGACTGGAACTCGCGGGAGGCGGTGCTCGACGCCGCTCGTTGGACGGATGCGAGAAGGGAAGAGCTCCTTGCGTCAGTTCGTGGCATCGCGTTCGAGACGGTTCTGTCTACCGACGCGAAGGTCGACTTCGTCCGACGCGCAAGGCAGGCTGGTTACTTCGTGCGAGTCTTCTTCATTGGCACATCCGATCCGCGCATTAACGCAGCGCGTGTGGCTGGCCGGGTCATGGCGGGCGGCCACACGGTCCCGATCGAGAAGATCGTCAGTCGCTACATTCGCTCATTGGCCAACCTGGCTCCCATGATTCGGCTCGCCGATCGCGTGTACGTCTACGACAACTCGGCAGATGGCGAGGACGCTCGCCTGTGTGCTCGCACCGAGTCTGGTCTGCTTCGCAAGGTCTATGGCGTGCTGCCGCAGTGGGTCGATGACTGTCTGATGGCTGTCGAGCGCCACGGGGACTTCGTGGACCTACGCGCGAGCTAACGAGTCTGAACCCCAAGTCGGCCTATCAGGTAGACCGAGATGGTAACCGTCTGAGCCTCCGTGGACTCCGGGTTACGCTGTAAGAGCTGGAGCAGCACCCGCAGCTGGTGGCCCCACGGGGCAATGAACGGCGAGACCTGGAGATGGGGTATTGGCTCGCGGGAATCATAGCTTGCCAGCGCCACCTCGTTCCCAACGAAGACCTGCGAGGGTTGGTCCGGGTCAAGCTCCACCGA
>CAITIQ010000600.1 GCA_903892415.1 uncultured delta proteobacterium
CGCAAAATCCATGTGGAAATATTTGGGCGACAAACTGAATATTCAGCAAGCGGACATTTCAATTGATGGCGCGGTGAACGAGTTGACGCGCCGTTCGATCAATGGCGAGACTTCTTCCGCGTTGGATCGATTCGTTGAGGAAATACATCCATGGCATGGAGTTTCGTACACCGCTGTCGCAGCTGGTTTCGAGTTCGAACAAGTCGACGATGCCGAAAATTGTTTCGGCGATGATCGTCGCGAAGAAAATCTGGAGGACGATGGCGAATACTACGAAGGTGTTTGTCACGAACTCGATGATTATCAATGCTTCGACGAAGATGAGGTTGATGAAGAGGACGAAGACGAGGAACATGAATACCTCGTTTCGATTCGTCAGGATCCTCGGGGCAGGCCCAGGCCGCCTTGTTTTGCTGACTACCCCGACACCGGTTTTGTGGATGATATTGTGGTCGATGACGACACCGCAGCCGGTATGGACGCCGGTTTGGTGTTCGACCCCACGCATGGCTATGCTCATCACTTCGGTAATTTCGACGAGTCGGCTTCCAGTTCGCGCTCTGACCGTCATGAAAAAAAAAATCAACGGTGCCCCCCCTTCGCACCGTCAAGTCGCAGCCTCCGGTTGAGCCTACAAGCACCCACCTGCTTGCACTCCTGCTGCGTCCTGGAGGAAGGGATATACAGAAAGAGGGGGAGCACGCGTGACCGAAACCGGGCCGGTAGGTGCGCCGGATCCGAGGAGGGAGAGAACAAGAAGAGAGAGAGTAGCACAACAAGCGCGCTACGCCTCAACAGGAGAGAGAAAAGAAACAAGAGGGAGGGGGCCCGCGCATCCCACTGTACAGGACTGCGCTCCGTGCTCGGCCTTGTGGCTCCAGGTCGGACGGACGTCACGGACCTTTCACAAGATGCACGCGCTGGGCACAATGCGGCACATCAAACAGATAAAAACAAAACCGGAGAAAGACGTACTCACCGCTGTCCGAAGGCCGGCGTCGTGCTCGGTCGTCCTTGTGTTGTTGCGAAGGCGGACTGACCGAACGAACTGACGCTGCTGCTGCGAGACGATTGCGCTGAGGCGGGGAGTGACGCGAACGCCTGGGCGAACCCTCCCGACGGGCGTGCGAAGACGGACGTCGGCTGGGGGCCCTCGGCGGGCGCACTCGACAGGGGGCGGCACTCGTGCACCGAGGAGGGCCTGCTGACTTCTTCTGGTGTGGGAGCCATGGTCGGGCGTGGTGCGCGCGGGGCCTCCGAGTGACTGGCCGCGGCTGGCGCGGGTGCGGCCGCTGGCGCCGCTGCTGGCGTTGTCGGAGGTTCGGCGGCTGCTGTTGGGGTCCTTGCCGGAGCAGGCACCGGGGTTGGGGCTGAGGAGCTCGTCGCGGCCGGTGTCCTGGCCGGCTCGGCCGCGGGTGCGGGCGATGGTGCTGCCGCTCCGCGGTGGTGGACGACGCCTGCGCGACGTTCGGCCGAAGAGATCACGCGGCCGGACAACACGCACACGTCGTGCGCGACGTTCTTCAGCAAGGCGCCGGCGTCGACCTCGAAATTCGACGCGGCGGCGGCACGAAGCACAAGGGCCTTCAACGGCGCGGAGATGTCGCCGAACACGGTCGCTCCGGCGACGACGAACTCCTCGCCGCCTGCGGCGACCGACGCGGAGTAGAGCTTGTTCTTCTCCGCGATGCGCTGAGCGAGCGCGTAGTCTGGGCCGTGTGCCACGTACGAGGGTGCGGTCGGGCTGACGATCGTCAGGTCGTAGACGACGGAGCAATCGTCGAAGTACACCCGGCCGTCCGGGCCGGACCGGCGCATCGTGATGCCGGCCTTACGTTGCTCGGCCGTGACGCGTGGGCAAGTGGCAAAGTGCGCCGTGCTGTCCTTCTCATTGCACCTGCGACCACAGCCGGGGCACACCATCGAACACAGGTCGCGGGGTTCGACCGTGTCGTAGGGCGTACCGCATGCGCGCCAGCACGCGTCGAGCGACTTCTTGCCAGCGGCGTGGCGCCCCGACGCGTTGAAACCCAGGATCTTCGTGCATCCTGCGGTGTGCGGCGCGAAGTCCACGGCGGCGAGGATGACCTTGCAGCCAGGGCACGACACCTTCTCCGGCAGCGACTTGTGCGCAGCTCGCAAGCGGAGGCGCAGAGATGCACGCACGGCCTCGCCGTCCACGCGGTACTCCTGCGGCGAGCGAAGCAGCGCCCCGGTCGTCTTGGCGGCGGCCAGGTGTTGCTTGACGGCCTTGTCCGCGTTGAGCGAGTCGACGGTCTTCAGGTTCCTCGCGAGGGATCGGTCGTGCTGCGTCACGTTGCTCGTGCCGAAGGCGAAATCGCGTGATGCCTCGTAGGCGTCGGGAGCCACGACAGCTGCACGCGTGAAGCCGAGGCCGCCGAGGGACGTCGGGAGGTGCGCGATATGCGTGGTGACCTCGCCCGGTTCCTCGGCAATGTCGGCCAGAGAGCACCACGTGCGCTGAACCAGGCCGTCGAACGGGAGC
This sequence comes from uncultured delta proteobacterium, assembly GCA_903892415.1. Lineage (GTDB taxonomy): Bacteria > Myxococcota_A > Polyangia > Polyangiales > Polyangiaceae > Xiheicaenibacterium. Next base: position 2,507 of record CAITIQ010000600.1, read on the forward strand.
GTGAACGCGTTCGAAACGGCGGGCTCGTGGGTGCGAGAAATGTACGCCGCGCGGGGGACGGCGGCGACGCCGAGGAGAGCGACGGCTACGTCGGGGTCGACGAGCGTGAGTCGGTCGAAGAAGAGCTCCTGCTGGTCGAGCTTCGACTGCAACTTTCGCTGGCAGGCCTTCTCCGAGCCGATGTACGCGCCGAGGACCTTGATGGCGTCCGGCGTGGCGAAGTCCTTCGGCGGGTGAGTGCCGTCGGACGCAAGCCATTCGCTCTTCTTGCGGTTGATGACGAGACCCAGCGGTAGCAGAGCGGCCTCGATCTTCTGCGCAGCCATCGCGGTCACGGCGGGAGTGCCGACGATCGTGGCGTCGTCCATGTACATGTAGCACGACACCTTCGACTGGTCGACCTCGGACATCGCCGATGCGATGACGCCGTGGATCGCGAGCGAGAACCAGAGCGGGCCGAGAACCGAACCTTGGCGGACGCCTGTCCGCGACGCAACCGTGCCGAGTTTGTGGAGCAGTGCTGTGTGGTCTTCGTACTCGAGCAGGAAGAGCGGCGTCAACGGTGCAAGAACGGGGTTGTCCAGCAGCGCCTTCGCGATTGCCATTCGCGACACGGTGTTGAACGCGTTCTTGGCGTCAAGGGTGCAGATCGCGGTTGCGTTCTCCTTGTCCTCGTAGCGGGCTCGCACGCGATGGATGATGATTTCGGCCCCTCCACGAGTGCCGACGCCGAACTGCAGACCCGAGAAAATCTTCGCAACGTCGGGGATATGCTTCGCGAACATGGCAGTGGAGGCGACCTTGAGCCACGCCTCGCCGATAGCGATGGGGCGGATGGCATCGGCGGACTTCGGGAGGTCCAGCAGACGGCACGTCGTGATGCGGTGACGAACCGAAGGCGGGAGCTCGTTGTTTGCGATGTCCGTCAGGAGAGTCGCCGCGAGAGGCGCGGCGACGGGGTCATCGAGGAGCTGACAAATGAGTTCTTCTGTCCAGCCAGTTGGTCCTGGTGCGGCTCCTGAACGCAGCGACAGAGCGGCTTGGATTGCCTCCTCGCTGGTGATGGCATTGCCGTGGTGGA
>CAITIQ010000601.1 GCA_903892415.1 uncultured delta proteobacterium
AACTCTCACCCAAACTGTGGACGGCAACGAAACAGCGACCCGCAGTTGCCGCCCAGCTCGCTGAACTAGACTTCTTGGGGCGGTCGACTCCCGGGGTCGCTCGTCAAGAGGCAACCTAACGGCCCTCGCCGGACGGATACCGAGTAGGCGGACGTTGGGGTTGTTTAGGTCGACGGTGGGGAACTGTTGGAAGGGGGTGAACGGGCCCCATCCTTCGGCGCGACGCTCGCTGAAGCCGGACTCATTGCCGGAGCGAAGGACCATGGCGAGCGTGCCGGCTCCGGCGATGTCGAGGAGTTGGACGGGCTTTGTGACAATGTTGGGGACGCTGCTGAGCAGGGCGGCGCCTTGGAGGCTGCCGCCGTTATTGCGTTTGAAGCGGTGGGAGGATCCGTGGTCGATGAGGACGCCAGGGAGGCCTTCTTGATCGAGGTCGACCCATTCGGCGTTGGCTCCCAAGCTGTGTGCGGGGAAGTCGCTGCCAAGCGTGTCTTGGTCGAGGAACTTGATGGACTTGTTGAGCGCGTCGGAGCTGTAGGCGAAGGTGACTGGCGGCAGGGTTGTGCTGTCGTACTGGGTAGTGGTGGCGTTCCAGACGTAGCCGCGGGATTGCACCTTTAAGAGCTTCGCAAAGCGCTTGGCGGTGAGCTCATTGGTGTCGTAGGTCAGTTCGAGCGCGCGGATGAGCGTGGGCGTTGGCGCGGGGGTGAGCTCGCTGAAGCGGTGGAACATGAGCACGCGCCGGCAGAGGCGATAGGTGCGGATCTCGAAGCCGGAGCGGAAGGACGAGAAGGGGTCGAGGCGGCAGGGCCACGCCACGGTTGGGGTGTCGGTGTTGTCGGCGTGTTCGCCGTAGTCGAAGACGAGCTTGAAGCAGAAGTCGGTGAGCGCGGTGGGGCTAATCACCTTGTTGCCGTAATGAACGGCCTTTAGGTACTTCTGGGTGGTCGCGGGCGCGAGGCCGTCTTTGTGGTGGACCTCACTGGGTTTGCCGACGGGCCAGTTGGCGTTGTCTTCGGCCTTGTAGTCGTAGAGGACGACGTTGCCGCGGTCGTCTTCGGTTCTTTCGAGCAACCAGGTGAAGACCTTGTGAGCGAACTGCGGGTCCGCAATGCGTGTCGCTGCGGTGGAGCCAAAGGTGCTCTTGATGTTGTCTTTGGTGATGGCTCGCCAATGGACGCTCTTGGGGGGAGAGGCGCTTGTGTCGATGGTGGTGACGCGTTCGATGATGGAGAAGAGGCCTTCGACGCGGGGGCGGTAGCGGTCGACTTTGGTTGTGACGCTGCCGATTGTGGTGGTGGTGGTAACGCGGGCGCCGAGTCCGTCGAGCGTGGGGACGAGGTCCTCGGCGCCGGAGAGTAGGAAGAGGTCGCTGTCTTCGCTATCGAGGTATTCGGGGAGCTTTTTATCGGTCTTTCGGGTGATGGCTGGAAGGCTTACTGACCAGCCGAGACCGAAGGTGGAATTGCCGCCGCCTGAGTCATAGGAGAGGCCGAGATCGGGCGTGGGGCCGCGGGGCGCGGGCGAGATGGGAAGAGGGACGCCAAACGAAGCTGTGCCGGTGGCGGAGTTGACCTTGAAGGTCTCGCCAAGACCGCGAATGGCGCCGCCTCCTTTCGGCAGTTCCATCGCGGGAGCAGACGAGACGGAGAAGGACCGCTTGGCGGGCGCGGCTTGGCCCGCGAGGGCCTCGCGGGGCGTGGCGGCTTTGGGCTGTTCCGGCGCTGGCGCAGGGCTTCGCTTGGAGTCGTCTTCCATGGGGGCCTCAGGGAGCAGCGGTCAGGCTGTAGGTGAAGGCCAGCCAGAGGTCGGTGATGGTGTTGGGGACGAGGACCTTCCAGCTCGTTGAAGCGTCTGCCGCGACGGTCAACGAGCTGAATTCTCGAGAGAAGAACGTGCCCGGAACAGTCGGGGCCGGAAATGCTGAGCTTGCCGCTGATACTACTGTCACCGGTGTCTGCAAGCCGACATTCGGGCCCGAAGTCGCAGCCGCTGTTGAGGTTCTTACGAAGACTTTAAGGTTCTGTACGTTGTGCAGTTTGCGTCCGCGCGGTCGAGTGAAGGTCGACGCATTGGTTGGGATGATGATCTCGCTGGACGAGCCCTCTTTGAACGCGGCCCACAGGTCGGCATGAGTCTCGGGGATACGCATCAGGACGTGGCGAGGGGTCCACAAGACCGTCGGACTCGGTACCGTGCGACCGTCGCGGGCGGTGTAGCGGAGCTGGAGAACGAGGTCCGAGATGCTGTCGTAGTTGAACTCGTTGCCCTGCGAGAGATCGAAGCCCCACTGCTTGTTTGTCCCAAAGGCTTGGACGCCGCGGTATTCAAAGGGCAAGTAGCGCTCGTCACGAAAGTTGAACTCGAAGAGTCCAGTGTCATTCACGGCTCCCGACGTAACCATGCGTACGGCTGGGCCGGAATCGAGCTGATCGCTCCCCGTTGGCTTCGGACGGAGCCCGGCGCTCTTGAGATCG
>CAITIQ010000602.1 GCA_903892415.1 uncultured delta proteobacterium
CGTCGAAGTAGTAGATCGGCCCCGACGACATGGCGACCTTCGTCAGCTTGATCTCCCAGCCCATCGCGTTCTCGAAGCTGGGCGGGGACGCGAGCTCGACCTTCGTCTCCAGCGTCACGCGAAAGCCGGGCGTGGTGTTCGTGTCGGTGCCATCCGAACAGCCAGCCAGGCCAAGGAGCAAGCACGATCCGAGAGAGCGCAGCGTTCGTCGATTCATAGGTAAGCGCTCGCGGTGAAGAAGGCGGTGAAGGGATAGCCGATGGTCGCGTGACGTTGGGGGACGAGGCTCGGGGCGTCACCGCGTTCGAAGTTGGAGGGGTAGGTGAACTCGCCGTCGAACCAGCGCGCGTCGAAAAGGTTGAAGACGTCGGCTTTGAGCTCGATCTCTTTCCAGCGGAGACCGAGCGACGCGTCCGCCTGGAAGATGTTGGCGCCGAGCTCGCTCAAGGGGAGCGGGCGGCGGGCGATCAGCGACAGCCCGACGCCGGCCTTGAGCACCAGCGCGCGATCGAGCACCGTCGTGAGCTCCGGCGTCGCACCGAGATCTGCGCGCGCGACGATCTGCGGCGCGTACGGCAACAAATCCCCCTCCTCGTTCTTCGCGCTCGCCTCGAGGAACGACGCGTGCGTGTACGTGACGGAGCCCTGCGACACGAACCACGGCGTCGGTCGACTGGTGACCGTCGCCACGCCTCCGGTGCGCACCGTGGCGGGTGCGGGCTCGTTGCGCGCCAGCACCGGATCGAAGAAGACGTCGTTCGAGAGCCGCGTGTGGAACGCCGCGAGCGAGGCCAGGAAGTCCTGCCCGGTCGTGTAGCGCGCGCCGCCTTCGAACGAGAGCACCTCGGTGAAGGGCGTTGGTTCGGCGTCGGCGAGGCTGCGCGCCTGCGGCGAGCGGAAGCCGGTGCCGAAGCTCGCGAGCAGGTTCAGGCCGGTGACCGCGAGCACGTCGACCGTGACCTTCGGACCGAGGTTAAAGCCCATCGAGCTGCGCTCCGCGCCGGCGAACTCGGCGACCGCGTCGCGCGCGTTGTAGAAGAGCCCGTCGGCGCGCAGGCCGGCCTTCACGCGCAGGCGGTTCCACGCGTTGACCTCCGCCGAGGCGAAGCCCGCGAGGTTGGTCGCACGGATCTCGCTGTCCACCAGATCCGCGGTGACGCGGTCGTTCACGCCGGAGAGGCGCTGCTGCGTCTGGTCGATCCAGTCGCTGCGCGCGACGACGCCGAGCTCGACCTCGTCACGCGGCGACAGCCAGTCGAAGCGACGCGCGTACTTGGCGCGCAGCCCCACCGTCTTGGCGTCGTTGGTCTGCTGGGTACCGTCACCGGCGACCGGATCCACGAGGTAGCCGGTGAAGTTCTGGCGCAGGCGCAGATCCCTCGCGACGAAGTACGGAGCGATACTGAAGCGATCGCGGGCCGCGTCGTCGGCCGCCTGGCTGATCTCGGCCACCACCTGCACGCGCATCGAGTCACCGCCTTGGTTGGGGTCGAGTGTCGTGAACGGATCGAACTCGGGATCACGGAGCGCGGTGATCGGGAGCACGCCCGCTGAGTCGAAGCGCGCCGCGTAGAACGAGGCCTGCAGGCGGACGTGCGCGGTGTCGCCGAGATCGAGGCCGAGCTGCCCCGTCGAGCTCACGCGCCGCGCCGCGCGGTTCGGCCCGAAGCCGTCGGTGGCCTGCGCTTCGAACGCGACGAAGGTCTCCTCGTCGAAGGACGGTGGGTGGTACGCGAGGAAGAGACGTCGCTCGAGGAAGGAGCCGATCGTCGTCGACGCGCTGAAGCCCGGCTCCGCGTAGCCGAGATCGACGAACATCGAGCCGGCGACCGCGAAGTCCCCTTGGTGCACGTCGTAGGTACCGGGCAATACGCGCACCTGCTTCACGATCTCCGGCATGAGGAAGTGCATGTCGGCATAGCCCTGGCCGTGGACGTTGGAGACCTCGTTGATGGGCGCGCCACCCGCCCAGACCTCGACGTCTTGGCCGTGATCGGCGTCGAAGCCGCGGAGGAAAATCTGGTGCGCCTTGCCCTGGCCGCTGTGCTGCGTGACGAAGACGCCGGGCACCACCGAGAGCATGTCGCTGGCGGTGCGGTGCGGCGCCGCGCGGGCGAGATCGCGATCGATCACGATCTCACTCGCGCTGCCGGCGCGCTTCTGACCTTCCACCCGCACGGTGAGGTGCTCGGGGTGCGTGGGGTGCTCCGGCGGCGGCGGAAGGACCTCCGGCTCGGGCTCGGGGACCGGCTCGTCGTCGTGCGCGAGCGCGACGCGAGGGATCGCGAGGAGCAGTAAGCTGAGGCCAACGAGTCGAAGCAAGGTAGGGGTGGGGTATGGCGTTCGGGATCCGGCGTCTACGCCGGTCGAGTCGAACTGGTTCCGCCGATGCACGATGCACCCCTACGTTCAACGCGCGCGAGCGGTTCCAGCAGGCCGTTGTTCAAGGTCGGGCACGCGAGGCCCAGCGCGGCTCTCTACTTCAAAAATCGCTGGATGTCGGGCCAGCTATCCACAAGGCCAACACCGCCCGAGCCGATGCCAGTGACGGTCGAGACCGTGTCTTGACCGGCCTGATTTGCGCCTTCGGAAACGATATCCAAAGCGCCGGAGATCTTGCTGAGCGTCCCACCGGCGAAGGCCGAGGGCAGACCCATCACCGTATAGATCAGGTTGGCGATCTTGAGGTCCGGCGAGTGTTCGTCGAAGGTGACGCCCTCTTGCGAGCGCGGGCCACCAACGACCAAGACGTCGCCCTCGCTCATACCCTCGATGATCATGCCGCCGCCGCCTTCTTTGTCCCCGCGACGCGACATCGGCGCAAACTCCGAACCGATCACCACTTCACGGCTACCCTCGACGATCTCGTGACCGCAGTCGGTCTTGGTGTCGGGGTTGGCGCGAGCGGCCTGCTTTTGTTGTGGCCCGAGCCGCACTGAATCGAAGCCGCTTACGATCACGCCGGCCTTGGCGCGTGGCATCTCGACCAGGTCGGAGAGGGTCAAGACGCCGTTGCCAGCGGCTCCCGCGATGGCGATCGCTGTCAGTCCGGCACCTCCGGTGGAGATGACGATGGCCGCTGCGGCCACCGCCCCGAGGATCGAAAGGCCCAAGGCGATCGAGTTGTCCGTGTGGTCTACCCCGTGGTCCACATGCGCTGCGTAGTCAGTGAGGACGGTCATGGCAGCTCTCTGAATTCAAGGGAGTTCATCAGCCCTTCGACCACCGAGTCAACGCGGGCGCGGTGAACGGCCTTGGCCGAAACGGTAAAGACCAAGACCTGGCCGTTGATCAGAACGAAGGCCTGATGGGTGTAGAGCACCTCGCGCTCACGCTTGAAGCGGAAGGCCAAATGGCTCGCCTCGGCCAGCGAGCGCTCCTTCTCGAAGGTCTCTTCGACCCGGTAGGCCTCGAACACGGTGTCGTAGTTTTTGGTCTGCTTGGCGACGTAGGCGTCCAGATTGGTCTTGGGCGGGACCTTCTCCCGCTGCGCGATCAAGCTGAGTTTGTCGTTGGTCTTCTCGATCGTCCATTCGAGCATGTTGACCGTGCGATCAACGTAGCCGTCGGGCACGGCGAAGGCTGAATCGGCGGTGAGGTAAAGCCCGTTCACGTCCTGCCTCCGATCACCACGGCCTGCTGGGCGCAAAGCGCGGCGTCCCGCGAAGCGACGATGAACTGCGCCCGCGGCAAGCTGCCCGCGAGCACCGTGAGCCAACGTGCAGCCTCGCCAGCGGCCAGCCCCGTCTCCGGCGTATCCAGCAAGACCAGCGACTGCTCGAGGCCCATCAACACACTGCTGGCGGCGAAAACGAAGGCGTTGCGCTCGGTGGTCGAGAGCCGTCGCAAGGCGACCACCCCGCCGCTGCGACTGCTGAACTCCGGCTGCCCGGCGCTGGACAAGCCAGCCAACCTGCAGCTCGGCGCGAGTTCGTGAAAGAGCGCCTTGACCCGATCGAACATCTCATTCTGGCCGCTCAAAACCAGCCCCATCAGCGCGCGCGGCAGGCTGCTGAACTTGTCGGCGGTGGTCAGCAAGTGCGCTTGCTTCTGCTCGTTCTCGAAGTCGCGGATCGGCGCGTAGGCGGCGTTCGATACGCGGGCGGCTGGGAAGTACATCACCTTCGACGTGGTGGGCTTGTGATCGTAGGTATGGTGCGCCGCGAGCAACGCCGGATCGGCGTCGATCGCCCCGAGCCCGGCGCGCCGAATCACCAGCTTGGCTTCTTGCAACGCCGAGCGCGTGCCGCCGCGACGTTGCTCCTCCTCGTCGAGCTCCCAGCTCGTGAGCAGGATGGCGCCCGCAGCGTCTTGACGCAGATGGTCCGTCGGGTCGGGCAAGCCGCCGGTCCCGCCCAGCCGCGCGGCGCTGAGCACGATGGCCTCGAGCACGCTGGTCAGGCCGACGCACGGCGGCCCGGTGAGCACGGTGATCGGCCGCGCCGCACCGCTCGCCTCGGAGAAGGAGACGTTCAGTTCGGCCAGGCCGCGGTAGGCCTTGAGTTGCAGCTGGAGGAGCTTCATTTGTCAGTGCTGGAACAAATCGGGTCTGGCTAGCGCGTTGTCGTAAGCCTGTATTGCGTCGTCATAACGAAGGCCGGAAGGGTCGTTCCAATTCTCCCAGAGCCCCGGGTTCCCTTGCAGTGTCTCGCGGGAGTTGAAGGTGTTCATATGGGATGAGTCCTTGTGCAAGCGGTCTTCCAGCTCCTTCATCCGCTGCTCGCGAGTGTCCTGGTACGCCTGCTCTGCTCGCTGGGCGTCAGCAGCAGCTTGAGCCTCACCGGCAGCCGCGAGATCACCCGTCTCGATCGCCGTGTTGGTGAACTCCACACCGGGGTTGATGAAGACCTTGGCGGACTGAATCACGATGCCATCAGGCAGCATCAAGATCGCTGAGCCGCCCACGCTCTTGAGCGAGAGGATCTTCGATACCTCGATGTGACCACCTTCGGCGGCGATCGAGCTGATCGACTGCTTGGCGATCAGCGTGTGGTTCATGTTGGTGTTGACCATGATGTCCTTGCCAACCTTGGTAGCCTGCTCAC
>CAITIQ010000603.1 GCA_903892415.1 uncultured delta proteobacterium
GCCACGCCGGCGGAACAATCCCGACGAGCGTCATGGAGCCTCGGCGTTTGAGACGATAAGGGCAAGCCAATCATCTTCCGCAAGCTGAGCGTACAGCACGCCGGTCTTCGACGCAGCATATGGGGCCGATGAGATGAGATACCCTCGACGAGCGCAGGCTCCTCATTGTCTACCTTGAGGACGGGCTGCGGGACGCACGATCGTCGGCAATGAGCTTTTCGACATTTCCTGCTACACGGGCGACAGACTCCGGCTGATAAAGCTTATGATTGGCCAGTTCAAAAGGACGCTCACACACATCCTCGCGATCGCGGACATCATCTGCCTGGGAGTTCGGAACCGCTTGGACGGGCTGCCGATGATCTTGATCACACTGAATTGGCAGACCCCAGGAGCGGCACAGCGACGTGCACTGAGCCGACCGGATCATCTTCTTCCACGAAGTAGGCACAATGCAAGGGGATCCCATGAGGCAGCCAGACCACCTCGCAGCAACACTTTGAGGGTAACAACGGGCGTCAACGGCTGCAGGTCGCAGACTTCACAATGTCGCCGGGGAAGGCCGGACGGAGCGACTTTAAGCGAGTCGCAAAGCAGCCCCTTCTCCTTGGAGCAAGTCGGTGGACCTCGGGAAGCGCACCACAATCGCTTTTACGTGCATGGGGCACTGCATGGGACGCTCACAATACGGGGATGCAGCTACAGGCAACGTCCTCAACAAGCGGGGCAGTGACAAAGGGACTTGCAGAGGGCGATCACCACAGAGGTACTCGGCCGGGCGGAAGCACAGGAGCCTTACGTGAGACAGGGGCAGCGTGAAGATCGAGCGGGACCTTGGCTCGAGCCTCGTTGGGTGGTGAAGCGCTACATACGCGGCCTGTACCCTCGACCGAGACGTACCCCCCCGTGGTTCGTGGAGCCGAGCAGCAAGAGCCAGGAGGCCAACCAGGGCGTTGGGCACCGACCCTGACAAGTGGAGGCAACTCATTGCTGTTCGCCGTGAACCACGCTCACAAGAGCCCACTCTCAGCCTAGGGCCCCGACCAATTCAAGCGAGGCCGCTTCTGGATAACACAGTGACCCAACCTCGATACTGCTGGGGCTGGCGACTACGGCATGCGACGGACCGCAGCTTAAGTCCGAACAATGGAACGACGCTGGAGATGAAGCAACGAGCGACGGAACTCGCAAGGCCGAGTAAACCAGGGCGAGCACAAGCGATGGCATTCACAGGCGGCGGAGCTTCGCATCATCTTGAGCAGGGCAGATAAATCCCCACAGGGGTCCGAGCGACCTCGACGACAACGGCCCAGCTAGCGGCGCTTACAGGCCGGGTTGGCTCAGCGTGAGCCGAAGAGCGGGCCAGAGGCCGTTCAAGACCGGCTGACCGGTAACCAGGTGCAGGCGAAAAGACAACTCCGAAGGCCGCGCTGGGCCTGGCGCACTTTGAGGGGAGCGCCGCGTTGGATCTCGTGGCCCACTGCAGCTGGTGCGAAGCTCGAGGCTATGGCAGCTAA
>CAITIQ010000604.1 GCA_903892415.1 uncultured delta proteobacterium
GAATCGCCATTGATGCCTCCGTCACGACGCACATCACGCCGCGTCGCTGACGGTCTCACCCGGCTGGATCACGGACTCAGGGAACGGTTGGGCGGACGGATACAGCCGTGCTGGCATCACCCAGGCGAGCAGTAGGGTCGCGACGAGCCAGATGCGGCGCAGGAACACGAGGGCGATCGTTGCTCTCAGGCGCATCCTCTGGGCGACATTACCCGAGCTCGACGCCACGGAAGCGCTGCATGAATAGCCTTGCGTGAGCTTGGTTAGGCGAGGACCCAGCCGCAGAATGCGCTTCAGGACCCATGGCCTCACTTCGATGTGAGCATGGGTATGTGCAAATCAAGGCCGCTTGGCCGGCTTTCGCTTCGCGGCCTTGGCGGGCCCTGATGCTCGAGACGAGGCCCTCAGGGCTTTGGCGGTGCCGGGAGATTTCGCTGATTTGCGTTTCGCCGGCTTGCGGACGCTCGGGCTGAGTGTGGAGTCGAGCGAAGGCCGAGCTTTCGGCGCTCCACCTCGGCCAGCTGCCTTCTGAGCTCGAGCTGGGTGATCGAGGATTGCGGAAATGATCCTCTTCGCGGCTGCCATGCTGGAGGAATAGGCGACGAACGTACCGGATTCGCTACCCCACTCCGTGTCTGAATCGACGTGGCGGCGAATCCGATCTTCGAGGCTGGCGTTGTCTCCATTCAGGCTCAATCGCTCCGCGAGGTCCTCCTCGATCACATACCTAGTCCGCCCGCTGCGTAGCTCCTCTCGAATCTCAATACCCCGGTGGACGCGGATTTTCCCGGCGGGCGCGGGCGGTGCGAGCGGAGTATCGAACACCCAAGCTTTCGACGACTCCTGAACTGCGAGTCGGACCGCTTCCGCGCGTTGGCCGTCGAACAGCGAACAATGCACTCTAGCAAGCTTTGGCAGCGCAGCCAGAGTCGCAAGGTCGACGGGTGTTCTACTGAATAGTCGCAGCTCCCTCAAAGATCCGGCCATTTGTGTAAGGAGTAGCGAAAGGTCCTCCGACCAGTCGGCCTCGAGTACCAACACTTCTAGGGGCAAGCTCGACAGGCTTATAAGATGGTGAGTCTCACCGACGACGGTCAGACGCCTCACGCGAGTGCATTTTGCGATGGCGCGACCATCGTGAACTCCGTGGCTGAGCTCGAGCTCTGTTGGGCTGAACAACCCGAGCACGAGCAACTCCGTCTCATGCGTGCACCGGCTGAGTGCTAGGTGCTCCAACTTGATACGACTCGACAGTCTGACAGGCTCCAAAGCCGAATCATCGATTGAAACGCGCTTTAGCGCTCGAAGCTCAAACAGCGTTTCGAGTCCATCGACGGAACGCACCGCTTCAATGATGACCTGCTCCGTATCGCCAGGAAGGTTCTGTCCGGAGAGCACAAGCTTCTGCGCACGACCGAACTGTGCTGTCTTCCAATACTTGTCAATGCTAGGCGGGACCGGAAACTCGGCTGCCTCCTCGGCGAACCAAGGAAGTTCTCGCCCAACGTACCGAAGCCCATAGTTTGGCTTCGTAATCCACAGCAAGTTAACTGCTTCCTCAAAGCTCGCACCGACGTAGGCTTCCCGCGGGACGGTGCCTGCGGTCGCGTATTCGTAGTACTTGGTAAGGACTGACGATCGGACGCAGGCAAGTGATCGTTCGGGTGGGGAGCGCTTCGTCATTTCTTGGGACCATGTGTCGCTTGATTGAATGGCACGGTGTCCCGGGCGTCCAGACCTGCCGCCGAGGCCTTCCCCTCCTTGTTCAGATATCTTGTCGCGGCTCCCTTGTAGTCCTTCGACTTTGGGTTGTTTGGATCGACACCAGCGATGTTGTTTCCGCGAACCTTGTTGCCATTGCACTTTCTTCGACCGATGGCTGTGTTCGCAGCCCCATTCTGCTCTATACCCCGCACGGTGGCCTTTCCAGTGCCGACCGGGGTAACCTTTTGGAGCTCGTCTCCGGGCCCGAAGCGCGGGCCATCCGCTCCCTTGGTCTTGGCATGGCGCTTTGCGACATCGTCCATGCTGGCATTGTCGGAGGCACGTCCGTGATAGTAGACTTTGCCGGTAGAGTCGACCAACCGGTAGTTCCAATCGAGCCCGTATGGGTCGCTCCAGCCGGTTGGATTCGGAGCGAACGCAAAGTAGTTGAAGCCACCGTTATAGAGAATTGGGTCCGGGGAAATGAAGCGGGCTCCTGGGTCGAAGTAGCGATGTCGGTTATAGGCTAATCCCGTCTCCTCATCCCAATACTGGCCCTGCAGCCGTATCGGTGTATCAGCCTTGGCCCCGGCCTTCGCCTCGAGCTGGCCCCAAGCCC